>NZ_LZMF01000133.1:0-31710 GCF_001673565.1 Mycolicibacter sinensis | reverse complement strand
CTACCGGCCAGGACCCATTTCCTGTCGGCAACCCACGTTCACATGTGAGTGAGGCCCCAGCCCCCCATACCGTCTAAAGCTTGCGCAGCCGCAGCCGGTTGATGGAGTGATCGGCGTCCTTGCGCAACACCAGCGTGGCCCGCGGCCGGGTGGGCAGGATGTTCTCGACCAGGTTGGGCCGGTTGATGGAACGCCAGATGTCGCGCGCGGCGGTCACCGCCTGCTGGTCGTTGAGCGCTGCGTAGTGGTGGAAGTGCGACTCCGGGTTGGCGAACGAGGTGGAGCGCATCGCCAGGAAGCGCGAGACGTACCAGTGCTCGATGTCCTCCACCCGGGCGTCGACGTACAGCGAGAAGTCGAACAGGTCCGAGATCATCAGCGTCGGCCCGGTCTGTAAGACGTTGAGGCCCTCGAGGATCAGGATGTCGGGGTGGCGGACCACCTGCTTGGCGCCGGGCACGATGTCATAGCTCAGGTGTGAGTACACCGGCGCGCAGGCGTAATCGGCCCCGGACTTCACCGAGGTGACGAAGCGCATCAGCGCACGACGGTTATAGCTCTCCGGAAACCCTTTGCGGTGCATCAGGTGCCGGCGTTCCAACTCGTGGTTGGGATACAAGAATCCGTCGGTGGTGACTAGGTCCACCCGCGGATGGTGTCCCCAGCGGGCCAGCAGCGCCTGCAGCACGCGGGCGGTCGTCGACTTGCCGACGGCGACGCTGCCGGCCACGCCGATGATGAACGGCACCGGCCGGTCCGGGTTCTGGTCGTGCTCACCGAGGAACTCCGAGGTCGCGGCGAACAGCTGCTGACGAGCGGCGACCTGCAGGTGCAGCAGACGCGCGAGCGGCAGATAAACCTCTTCGACCTCCAGCAGGTCGACCTGCTCACCGAGGCCGCGCAGGGCCACGACCTCTTCTTCGGTGAGCGGCATCGGCGTCGACATACGCAGCGCCCGCCATTGACGTCGGTCGAACTCCACATAGGGACTCGGCTCGCTAAGCCGCCGCATGACCGTACAGTCTTGCAGTAACCCCGGCGGTTAGCCTGATCGGGTATGGAGCCCGCCGAATTGACCCGTGAATACCTGCTGCTCGGTCTGCGCTTCGACCGGATCGAGTCAGGTTATGTCGACGCCTTCACCGGTGATCCGGCGCTGCGACGACGTGTCGAGAACGAGCCGATGCCTGAGCCGGCCGCGCTGGCCCGCCAGGCCGAGACGCTGCTCGCGGCGCTGCCGAGTGGTCTGCCGGAGGCGCGCGCCGACTACCTGCGGGTGCACCTGCGGGCGCTGGCGTGCGCGGGGCGCAAGTTCGCCGGGGAACAGGTCGGTTTCGTCGACGAGGTGCGCGACTACTTCGATGTCGACATCGCCAAGGGTGACACCGACCGCTACCGGCAGGCGCATGCCCGACTCGACGAAGCATTGGGCGGGACCGGCCCCTTAGCTGACCGGATGGCCGCGCACCGCCGGGCCGAGGAGATTCCGCCGGAACGGCTCGAGGCGGCTATCCACGCGTTCTCCTCGGCGCTGCGCGACCGGGTGCGCGTCCACTTCCCGCTGCCGGAGACCGAGGCCATCACCTACGAGGTCGTCACCGACAAGCCCTGGTCGGGATTCAACTACTACCACGGTGACTACCGCTCCACGGTGGCGGTCAACGCCGATCTCAAGCAGCTGATGTCGAACCTGCCGCGGCTGGTGGCCCACGAGTCCTACCCGGGCCATCACACCGAGCACTGCCGCAAGGAAGCCGGGCTGGTCGCGCAACTGGGCCAGGCCGAGCAGACCATTTTTCTGGTCAACACCCCGCAGTGTCTGATGGCCGAGGGGTTGGCCGACCTGGCGCTCTACGCCGCGGTGGGCCCCGGTTGGGGCGGCTGGGCCGCGGAGATCTACGCCGACCTGGGGCTGCGGTTCGACGGCGGGCGGGCCGAGGCGGTCTCGGAGGCCGCGGCGGCGCTGGCCGATGTGCGCCAAGACGCGGCGCTGATGCTGCACGACGAGCACCGCGACGCCGACGAGGTGGCCGACTACCTGCGTCGCTGGCTGCTGGTCCCCGACGATCGCGCCCGCCAAACCCTGCGGTTCCTGTCGTCGCCGCTGTGGCGGGCCTACACCTCGACATACGTGGAGGGCTACCGGCTGCTGCGCTCCTGGCTGGACTCCCGCCCGGCCGGGGTGGACCTCACCGAGCGGTTCGGTCGGCTGCTCGACGAGCCGCTGATCCCGTCGTCGCTACGGGCCGAGCTGGCTCTATAGACTGGCCCGCGTGACTGCCGCACCGCACACCCGACCCGCCTCCACGATGTCGACCCCGCTGGCCGAGCTCGACCCCGATATCGCCGAGCTGCTCGGTAAGGAGCTGGGGCGCCAGCGCGACACCCTGGAGATGATCGCGTCGGAGAACTTCGTGCCGCGTGCGGTGCTGCAGGCCCACGGCAGCGTCCTGACCAACAAATACGCCGAGGGCTTGCCCGGCCGGCGCTACTACGGCGGCTGTGAGCACGTCGACGTGGTGGAGAACATCGCCCGCGACCGCGCCAAGGAACTGTTCGGCGCCGAGTTCGCCAACGTCCAGCCGCACTCGGGTGCCCAGGCCAACGCCGCGGTGCTGCAGGCGCTGATGGAGCCCGGTGAGCGGCTGCTGGGCCTGGACCTCGCCAACGGCGGGCACCTGACCCACGGGATGCGGCTGAACTTCTCCGGCAAGCTCTACGACAACGCCTTCTACGGCGTCGACCCGGTCACCCATCGCGTCGACATGGACGTGGTTCGCGCGCAGGCGCTCGACTTCAGGCCGAAGGTGATCATCGCCGGCTGGTCGGCCTACCCGCGGGTCCTCGACTTCGAAGCCTTCCGCTCGATCGCCGACGAGGTGGACGCGACGCTGTGGGTGGACATGGCGCACTTCGCCGGGCTGGTGGCCGCCGGCCTGCACCCGTCGCCGGTGCCGCACGCGCAGGTGGTGTCCACCACCGTGCACAAGACCCTCGGCGGCCCGCGCTCCGGGCTGATCGTCGGCAAGAAGGAGTTCGCCAAGCAGATCAACTCAGCGGTCTTCCCCGGTCAGCAGGGCGGACCGCTGATGCACGTGATCGCCGCCAAGGCCGTCGCGCTCAAGATCGCCGGCACCGCCGAATTCGCCGAGCGGCAGCAGCGGGTGCTCTCCGGCGCCAAGATCATCGCCGAACGCCTGCTGGCCGCCGACGTCGCCAAGGCGGGGGTGTCGGTGGTCAGTGGCGGCACCGACGTGCACCTGGTGCTCGTCGACCTGCGGGACTCGCCGCTGGACGGCCAGATGGCCGAGGATCTGCTGCACGAGGTGGGCATCACCGTCAACCGCAACGCGGTACCCAACGACCCGCGGCCGCCGATGGTGACCTCCGGGCTTCGGGTGGGCACCCCTGCGTTGGCCGCCCGCGGCTTCGGCGACGCCGAGTTCACCGAGGTCGCCGATGTCATCGCCACCGCGCTGGCGGCCGGCTCGGCCGCCGACGTACCGGCGCTGCGGGCCCGGGTCGCCAAGCTGGCGCAGGACTTCCCGCTCTACGACGGCCTGGAGGACTGGAAGCTCGCCTGACCCGGGCGCGGCGGGTCGCCCGTGGATGACCGGCCGCATCGCCCGTGGAGGACACGCCGCCGCCGAGTTGACAAGATAGTGTGAATTCGGGTTACAGTTACTTTCATGGCTCAACGTCCCGTTGCTAATGCGCTGATTCGCGAGCTGGAACCGGTGGTCGCCGCGAACATGGTCCGTCACATCGACACGGTGGACCCCTGGTACGCGCACGACTTCGTGCCGTTCGAGCAGGGTGAGAACTTCGCCTTCCTCGGCGGCAAGGACTGGGACCCGTCGCAGGTCAGCTTGCCCACGGTGATCACCGACGCCTGCGAGATCCTGCTCATCGAGAAGGACAGCCTGGCCGGCTACCACCGCGAACTGGTCGAGCACTTCATCCTTGAGGACAAATGGGGACGCTGGATCGGCCGGTGGACCGCCGAAGAGCACCTGCACGCCATCGCACTGCGCGAGTACCTGATGGTGACCCGGGAGATCGACCCGAACGAAAACGAGCGTGTTCGCATGGAGCACGTGCAGAAGGGCTATCGGGCCGACCGTTACAGCCAGGTCGAGACGCTGGTGTTCATGGCCTTCTACGAGCGCGCGTGCGCCGAGTTCTGCCGCAACCTGGCCGACGAGACCGACGAGCCGGTGCTCAAGGGTCTGATCGGCCGCATCGCCGGGGACGAGGAACGCCACGAGGAGTTCTTCGCCAACCTGATCGCGCACTGCCTGGACTACGTGCCCGAGGAGACGGTGGCCGCCATCGCCGCTCGGGCCGCCGAGCTGAAGATCGTCGGCGCCGACATCGACGCCTACGCCGACCGGCAGGCCGGAATCGCCGAAGCCGGCATCTTCGGGCCCGACCATTTGCGCCGGGTGATCTCCGACCGGATCAGCGCCTGGGGCTTGGCCGCTCACCCCGATCTGAAGGCCTTCGCTATCAGCTGATCAGCTCCGGCGCGCCTGCCCGGCGGGCGCCCGTCGACGGGGGTACCGTCGCAATCGATGGCTAGCCACACGCTCTGCTGTCTAGGCGGCACCACCGGTCATGAACTCGACAGGACCGGCCCTGGTCCTGGTGCCGTATCACCCCGTCGAATTGCTCGCGCGGGGTCGCGCGGGCCCTCACCCGCTGGAGCGCTCAGTGCCTGAAATCCGGACGTACGTGCTCGACACCTCCGTGCTGCTATCGGACCCGTGGGCTTGCACCCGGTTCGCCGAGCACGAAGTCGTCGTCCCGCTGGTGGTGATCAGCGAGCTGGAGGCCAAACGCCACCATCACGAGCTCGGCTGGTTCGCCCGCCAGGCGCTGCGCCTCTTCGACGATATGCGATTGGAGCACGGTCGTCTGGATCAGCCGATTCCCGTTGGTACCCAAGGCGGTAGGCTGCACGTCGAGCTCAACCACAGCGACCCTTCGGTGTTGCCCTCGGGGTTTCGCACCGAGGACAACGACTCGCGGATCTTGACCTGCGCCGCCAACCTCGCCGCCGAGGGGCGACGAGTCACGTTGGTGAGCAAGGACATTCCGTTGCGGGTCAAGGCCGCCGCGGTGGGTCTGGCGGCCGACGAATACCACGCCCAGGATGTCATCGTCTCCGGCTGGACCGGGATGGACGAGGTCGAGGCGTCCGTCGATGACATCGACGCCCTGTTCGACGAGGGCGAGATCGACCTGGCATCCGCGCGGGATCTGCCGTGCCACACCGGAGTTCGCCTGCTCGGCGGTAGCTCGCATGCACTGGGCCGGGTCAACGCGGCCAAGCGAGTGCAGCTGGTCCGAGGTGACCGGGAGGCCTTCGGGCTGCGCGGTCGCTCCGCCGAGCAGCGGGTGGCACTGGATCTGCTGCTCGACGAGTCGGTAGGCATCGTCTCACTCGGCGGTAAAGCCGGCACCGGTAAGTCCGCGCTAGCACTGTGCGCCGGCCTGGAAGCGGTCCTGGAGCGGCGCACGCAGCGCAAGGTGGTGGTGTTCCGCCCGCTGTACGCCGTCGGCGGCCAGGAACTCGGCTACCTGCCCGGCTCCGAGAACGAGAAGATGGGCCCCTGGGCCCAAGCGGTGTTCGACACCCTGGAAGGTCTGGCCAGCCCGGCGGTGCTCGAGGAGGTGCTGTCCCGCGGCATGCTCGAAGTGCTGCCGCTGACCCACATCCGGGGCCGGTCGCTGCACGACTCGTTCGTGATCGTCGACGAGGCCCAGTCGCTGGAGCGCAACGTGCTGCTGACGGTGCTGTCGCGGCTGGGCACCGGGTCGCGGGTGGTGCTCACCCACGACGTCGCCCAGCGCGACAACCTGCGGGTCGGCCGGCACGACGGTATCGCCGCGGTGATCGAGAAGCTCAAGGGTCACCCGCTGTTCGCCCACATCACGCTGCTGCGCAGTGAGCGTTCGCCGATCGCCGCGCTGGTCACCGAGATGCTCGAGGAGATCAGCGGCCCCGATCTGCGCTGAGTCCCCGGTAGGCTGCCCGCGTGCAGTGTCTGCGAGTGCTTGCCGGTCTGATCGCTCTTGCGGTGGTAGCTGCGTGTGCCGCCCCGGCCCACCACGCCGCCGCCGGTCCGGTGGACTGCGCGGTGGTCAAGTGTGTGGCGCTGACCTTCGACGACGGGCCGTCGCCCTACACCGACCGGCTGTTGCGGATCTTGAACGACGCCGACGCCCGCGCGACGTTCTTCCTGATCGGCAACAAGGTGGCGGCCGACCCGGCCGGCGCCGCGCGGATCGCCGAAGCCGGGATGGAGATCGGCAGCCACACCTGGGAACACCCGAACATGACCACGATCCCGTCGGCGGACGTGCCTGCCCAGTTCAGCCGGGCCAACGACGCGATCCGCTCGGCGACCGGTTCCACGCCGACGCTGTGGCGCCCGCCCGGCGGGCTCACCAATGACGCGGTGAATGCCCAGGCCACGACGTTCGGTTTGGCCGGAATCCTCTGGGACGTCATCCCGTTCGACTGGATCAACGACGCCGACACCGCCGCCACCCGCTACATGCTGATGACCCAGATCAAGCCAGGCTCGGTGGTGTTGTTCCACGACACCTACTCGTCCACCGTCGATCTGGTCTACCAATTCCTGCCGGTGCTGAAAGCCAATGGCTACCACATGGTTACGGTCGGCGAGCTGCTCGGGCCGCGCGCACCGGGCAGCGTGTACGGAAGCCGGGACAACGGCCCACCGGTCAGCGACCTGCACGACATCCCGCCCGGCGACATCCCGGGGCTGCCGGCGACGCCGTCGCCGCCGCCGATGCCGAACTTCCCGATCACCGACATCGCCGGGGCGAATTCCGGGGGCCCGAACAACGGGGCGTGACCAACTCCGCGGTGTCCTGCCCTGATCGCGGCGTGGGTCATAAATATTCGGCAAGAGAACGAGGAACTCAAACTCGCGCTAGTCGAGGCGACGGTGCAGCCGCGGATCTGGCAGCGCGGTGCCGCGCTGATCAATCAGGTCCCTCCAGGACCTCGAAGCCCTAAGAGAGACAGGCGGACTGCCGGTTTCGAGGTTCGTGTTGCCGGCCGGCACCGGTGGTCGATCGCATCGAAGCGATCGCTGCCAAGTCCGCTACGGAGACGCGACGGCGAAGAGGTGCCATTCGCCGGGCACGCCCTTGAGCGTGTGGGCGCCGCGGTCCTCGAACGCGAGTCCCGACCCGATCACCAGATCACGCAGCGTGCTCGACACCAGCACCTCGTTCGCCCCCGCCAGCGCGGCCACGCGCGCCCCGATGTGCACGCCGATCCCGCCGATGTCGTCTCCGCGAACCTCGCACTCCCCGGTGTGCAACCCCGCGCGCACCGCGATGCCCAACGTCTGCACCGCATCCCGAATGGCCATGGCGCAGCGAATCCCTCGCTGCGGACCATCGAACATCGCCAGGAAACTGTCTCCGGAGGTATTCACCTCACGGCCGCGGAAACGAGCGAGTTGTGACCGCACCACGGCGTCGTGGGCATCAAGCAGCGCATGCCAGTCACGGTCACCCATCTCGGCGGCCCGGCGGGTCGAATCCACGATGTCGGTGAACAACACAGTCGCAAGCACCCGATCATCTGGCACGTCGGGCTGGTGTCCGGTGAGAAACTCGGCGATCTCCTGGAACGATGGCCGCCACGGTTCCACGAAGTGCAGAAAGTTTCGCCCGGGAAGTTCGACGTACTTCGCACCTGGTATCTGCTCGGCGACGTACTTAACTTGATCAGTGGAAAAGATCTGGCACTCGGAGTGGTGGATGACGAGCGTGGGCACACGGATTGTTGGAAGCACTGCCCGCACATCCCCTCCGACGAGGGTGGGCGTGATGAGTGAAAAGTCCCGAGGGCTCGCCGCCAGGCGTTCGTGGCGGCCCCACGACACTCGGATCTCTTCGTTCCACGGCATGTCGGGGTTCATGACGGGCATTAATCTTCCCGTGCCCCACTTCGGAAGCCAAACGGACCTGAAGTAATCGACGGTGTCATCACCGAGACTTCGGGCGCGGCCCTCCAGGACCAGTAGCGCGGCTGTACGTGACGGATGAGTCGCGGCGAATAGCGCCCCTGTCGGGAACCCGGCAGCGTGAGCGAGAAGGACCGCTTGACCAATTCCCAAATCGTCGAGCACCGCGGTGATGCTGTCGGCCCATTGCTCCAAGGTCGGCATCGCTCCGGGCATCACCGGATCGGAGACTCCTGTGCCGGGCTGATCTAAGAAGATGAGCCGACCGAGCGATGTAATCGCCTCGAGCCACCCTTGCAACGACGGGATCTCAGGAAAGATTTCACAGTTTGTGCACCAGGTCGGCACGAACACGATGTCGCGCGGACCTTCACCTGACGTGCGGTAGGCAACGCGCAAATCCCCGTTCATCGCATAGCGCGTTTCCGAGAACATTGCGGAAGTCTAAGTCCCGGGGTCCGGGCGTCGACAGCGTTTATGTTGTTCAAGAGCGTTGCTCTGAAATGTACTTAACGCAGTCGTTGCCATCATCTGGTGAAGACTTTGTGGGGCTGACGCGATGCCCAGTTGCTGGACGGCACGGTGATCTTGACGGCGCCGGCGGGGCGCAGCTATGTCACCACCGCGGGTAGTGCGCTGCTGACCGGGCGGCCCGCATCAACACCGAACGCAACCAGAACCGGAAAGCCCGCGAAGCCCGCCGAACCGCCCGCCACGCCGCCCTGTTCCCCCAGATAACACCCGGCACCGGCGGCGACGATTCCTCCACCGTTCTAGCCGAAGCTACGCTTCAATGAGGTTGTCCCGCTTCTGCTTCGGAGCAGAACCCAGGAAGACGACCAATCCGGCGGCAACCAGCGAGAATGCCCCGACCACCCACAGGCCGGCCTTGTTGCTGCCGGTCAGATCCGTCAGAAAGCCCGTGACGTAGGGACCGCCGAAGCCGCTGAGGTTGCCCAGGGAATTGATCAAGGCGATCCCGCCGGCCGCCGCCGTACCGGTGAGGAACGTCGACGGCAGCGCCCAGAACACCGGCATCGCGCACATGATCGAGCACGTCGACACCGTGATCGCGACCATCGCCAGGTACGGGTTGGCCATGTACAGCGCCGCCGGGATGCTCACACCCCCGACGATCGCAGGGATCGCCACATGCCAGACGCGTTCCCCGGTCCGGTCAGCGTGCCGTGCCCAGGGCACCATCACCACGGCTGCGATGGCCCAGGGGATGGCGGTCACGATGCCGCTTCCGATGATGCTCAGGTGCGTTCCGTACTGCTGGGCAAATCCGGTGACGATGGTCGGCAGGAAGAATCCGACGGCGTAGAGCCCGTAGACGACCCCGAAATAGACGAACGCCAGCGCCAGCATCCGGGGATGGCTCAGCGCCTTCTTGAGCGGCCAAGGCCGCCCGGCCTCGGCCGCGGCCCGCTCACTCGCCAGGGTTTCCTCCAGCCACTGCCTCTCATCGACGGACAACCAGCGTGCCTGCGCAGGCCGGTCGGTCAGGTAGAACCAGCACGCGAACGCGAGCACGATCGCGGGCAGTCCCTCGACCAAGAACATGACACGCCAGCCGGCAAGACCGAAAATGCCCTGGCCCCAGTCGATGACCAATGAGGACAAGGTGGAGCCGACCGCCGTCGACACCGGTACCGCCACCATGAACAGCGAGATCGCCCGGGACCGCTGCTTTTCGGGGAACCAGAACGTCAGATAGAGGATGATCCCCGGAAAAAATCCGGCCTCGGCCACTCCCAGCAGGAACCGCAGCACCACAAGCGTCGGTGCGTTGGGCACGAAAGCGATTGCGGTGCTGACGATTCCCCAGGTCAGCATGATCCGGGCCAGCCAACGCCGGCCGCCGAACCGATGCAGTGCGATGTTGCTGGGAATCTCCAGGAACAAGTAGCCGAAGAAGAAGATCCCCGAGGCGAAACCGAACATCGTCGCGGTCATGCCGAGTTCGTCGTTCATGCCATTGGGCCCGGCGAACCCGATATTGACACGGTCGAGGTAGTTGACGAAGTACAGCAGCCCCAGGAAGGGGATCAGTCGACGGGTGACCTTCGCCGTCGCCGACTTGGCCGCTGCGGGAGCGGCGTGATCGGCGGTCATCAGCTGGCTTAGGCGTCCTTCACCTTGGCCATCGCCAGCACGTCGAGGCGCTTGTCCAGCTCGGCCTCCGAGAGCTTGTCGCCGATCAGGCCGCGGTCGATCACCGTCTGGCGAATCGTCTTGCGCTCCTTGAGAGCCTGCTTGGCCACCGCGGCGGCCTCCTCGTAGCCGATCGCGGAGTTCAGCGGCGTCACGATCGACGGGCTGGACTCGGCGAGCTCGCGCAGGTGCTCCTCATTGGCGACCAGTCCGACGATGCAGCGCTCGGCGAACAGCCGCGAGACGTTGGTCAGCAGCTTGAAGGACTCCAGCGTGTTGCGGGCCATCATCGGGATGTAGACGTTGAGCTCGAAGGCACCGTTGCCGCCGCCCCAGGCGATCGCCGCGTCGTTGCCGATCACCTGAGCCGCCACCTGGGTGACTGCCTCGGGCAGAACGGGATTCACCTTGCCCGGCATGATCGAGCTGCCCGGCTGCAGGTCGGGCAGCTGAATCTCGGCAAGCCCGGTCAGCGGGCCCGAGCCCATCCAGCGGATGTCGTTGGCGATCTTGGTCAGCGACACCGCGATGGTGCGCAGCGCCCCGGACGCCTCGACCAGACCGTCACGCGCCGCCTGGGCTTCGAACGAGTTCGCCGCGGTGCGCAGCTCGGTGATGCCGGTCTCGGCGACCAGTACCTCGACCACCTTGGCGCCGAAGCCTTCCGGAGCGTTCAGTCCGGTACCGACGGCGGTGCCGCCGATCGCCAGCTCACCCAGGCGGGGCAGCGTCGACTGCACCCGCTCGATGCCGGCGGCGATCTGGCGGGCATAGCCGGAGAACTCCTGGCCCAGCGTCACCGGAACGGCGTCCATCAGGTGAGTGCGGCCCGACTTCACCACGGTGCGCCATTCGGTCGCCTTGGCGTCCAGCGCGTCGTGCAGCACCTGCAGTGCCGGAATCAGGTGGCGCACCGCGGCTTCGGTGGCCGCGATGTGGGTGGCGGTCGGGAAGGTGTCGTTGGACGACTGCGACATGTTCACGTCGTCGTTGGGGTGCACCGTGACGCCGTTGGCGGCCGCGATCGAGGCGATCACCTCGTTTGTGTTCATGTTCGAGCTGGTGCCCGAGCCGGTCTGGAACACGTCGATGGGGAACTGGTCGTCGTGCTTACCGTCGGCGATCTCAGCGGCGGCGGCCTTGATCGCGTCGGCCTTCTCGCGCGCCAGTAGTCCCAGGTCGGCGTTCACCTGCGCGCACGCGCCCTTCAGCAGGCCGAGCGCCCGGATCTGGGTGCGCTCCAGGCCGCGACCGGAGATCGGGAAGTTCTCCACCGCCCGCTGGGTCTGTGCGCGCCACAGCGCATTCACCGGCACCCGGACCTCGCCCATGGTGTCGTGTTCGATGCGGTATTCGGTGTCGCTCATAGGTTTCAGGTCCTCGCTTGACGTCGTCAGGGCAGGGGGTAGGCGGCGTGTGCGTCGCCGGTGAAGTCGACCGCCGAATACTCGTTGAGCTTCGACAGCCGGTGATATGCCTCGATCATCCGGACCGTGCCGGACTTCGAGCGCATCACGATCGATTGCGTGGTGCAGCCGCCGGGGTAGTAGCGCACACCCTTGAGCAGGTCGCCGTCGGTGACGCCGGTGGCGCAGAAGAACACGTTGTCGCCGGAGACCAGGTGCTCGGTGGTCAGCACCTCGTCCAGGTCGTAGCCGGCGTCGACGGCCTTCTGCCGCTCGGCGTCGTCGGTGGGCGCCAGCTGGGCCTGGATCTCACCGCCCATGCAGCGGATCGCTGCGGCGGCGATGATGCCCTCCGGGGTGCCGCCGATACCGGCCAACATGTCGGTGCCCGAGTCGGGCCGGCACGCCGCGATCGCGCCGGCCACGTCGCCGTCGGTGATCAGCCGGATGCGCGCGCCGGCGGCCCGCACGTCGTGGATGAGCTGCGCGTGCCGAGGCCGGTCCAGAATGCACACCGTCATGTCGCGCGGCGACAGGCCCTTGACCTTGGCGACCGCCTTGATGTTCTCGGTGATCGGCTTGGTGATGTCCAGGACGTCGGCGGCCTCGGGGCCGACCGCGATCTTGTTCATGTAGAACACCGCCGACGGGTCGAACATCGCGCCGCGTTCGGCCACCGCCAGCACGGAGATGGCGTTGGGCATGCCCTTGCTCATCAAGGTGGTGCCGTCGATCGGGTCGACGGCGAAGTCGCAGTCGGGTCCGTCGCCGTTGCCGACTTCCTCCCCGTTGTAGAGCATCGGCGCGTGGTCCTTCTCGCCCTCGCCGATCACCACGACGCCGCGCATCGACACCGAGTTCACCAGTTCGCGCATCGCGTCGACGGCCGCGCCGTCCCCGCCCTCCTTGTCGCCGCGGCCGACCCACCGGCCGGCGGCCATGGCGCCGGCCTCGGTCACCCGCACCAGCTCCAAGGCCAGGTTGCGGTCTGGGGGTTCACGGCGAGGAGGTGCGGTCATGGTTGTTGATTGTCCCAGAACAGGATGGACGGCCCGGAGCTGGGATACTGGCATCCGTGAGCACAGAGCCCCAGCCGGCGCCGAGACCCGCCAAACCACGCCTGCTGCAGGACGGCCGCGACATGTTCTGGTCGATCGCGCCGCTGGTCCTAGCCTGCATCGTGCTGGCCGGGGTGGCCGGGACGTGCTCGTTTCATCCCGGCGGCATGTCGCCCGGGCCGGTGCCCTCCTACGATGCCGTCGCCGCGCTGAACGCCGATGCGCAGACGCTCGGGTTTCCCGTCCGGCTGCCGGCGCTGCCGGAAGGCTGGCAACCCAACTCCGGCAGTCGGGGCAGCATCACCGACGGCCGCACCGACGGTAAAGGCCAGCGGCTGCGCGCGGTCACCTCGAGAGTCGGCTACATCACCCCGACCGGGATGTATGTCAGCCTGACCCAGAGCGACGCCGACGAGACCGCGCTGGTCACCGCGATCCGCCCCGGACTGCATGCCACCGGTAGCGAGGACGTCGACGGCACCGGCTGGGTGGTCTACCAGGGCGAGGGCGAGCCGGTGTGGACCACCCGGTTGACCTCTACGGGCGGCCCGGCGCAGCTGGCGATCACCGGTGCGGCCGCTGCCGAGCAGTTCCGCGTTCTGGCGGCGGCCGTGCAAACGCAGGCGCCGCTACCGACGACCCGGTAGCGGGAGGCGCCACCGTCGCGGCTTGGGCTCCTCATCTTCGGTCTGCAACTCCACGCCGTGATACACCGCCAGGTAGACGTCGATGGTGGTGACGATGATGATCATCACCACCGGGCCGATCACGATGCCCCAGAAGCCGAACATGGCGATCCCGGCGAAAACCGCCAGCAGCATCAATGCCGAGTTGAGCCGGGCGTCGCGCGGCACCAGGATCGGCCGCAGGACGTTGTCGATGTTGGTGACGACGATCAGGTGGAACGCCACCACGAACACCCCGCCGACGACGTTGCCGAACAGTGCCATGCCCACGCCGAACGGGATGGTGACGATGCCCCCGCCGAGCGGGATCACCGACAACGCCGTCAGCAGGATCGCGAAGATGAAGAACGCCTGGTGGAACCCGCCGATGTAGATCGAGGCGGCCCCGGCCACCCCTTGGCAGAACGCGATGACGAACTGCCCGCCGACGGTGCCGCGCACCATCGAGCCCATTTTGGCCAGGTATAGATCGGTGACGTCGGCACCGAGCGGGTTGAGCTGGCCGATCAGGGTGTGCAGTTCCTCGCGGTGGGTCAGCAGCGCGAGGAACACGTACAAGAAGATGATGGCCGCGGTGATCGCCCCGACGAAACCTCCGACGGCGCCCTGCAGCACCTGCAGCAGCATTTCGCCGCCCCGCTGCGCCACATTGACCATCGCCCCGCGCAGCGAGTCCATGGTCAGCTGGACGTGCACGAACGGAATCCGCTCCAGCAGGCCGTTGACGAACGTGAGCACCTTGTCGCCGAGGGTGTTGGGATCGGTGGACTGCACCCACTCCGCCACGTCGCCGGCGGTGCGGGTGATCTGCATGACGGCCAGAAAGATCGTCAGGCTGACCGGGACGATGACGGCGATCAGCGCGGCCAGCAGCGTGCCGGTGGCCGCCAGGCCGGTCGGCAGCCGTCGGCCCAGGGCGCGGAACAGCGGGGTGAACAGGTAGGCACCCACCGCGGCCACCACGATCAGCACGAAAAAGGTTCGCAGGAAGTACGCCCCGAACAGCAGTGCGATAACGGTGAAGACCGCAAGGGCACGCCGCTGAGTAGGGGAGAAGTCGGAGTTCACGGGCGCGGGTCGTCCCACTTGTCAGCGATGGCCCGCCACGGATCGGCGAACTTCTTGCCGGTGCCGAAGTAGGGCGCGCGCCAGCGCAGGACGACGTGAGCCAACGGAGCAACCATCCTGAGCAGGTAGCGCTGTGGGCCGGCCTTCGCGGTCGTCTCCGCCAACATCTGCGGCCAGGAGTGGTGCTGGAAGCCCAGCGCCTCCTGGGCGCGACTGGTGTCCATCCAGTCGGTGTTGAACCAGTCGTCGTCGCTGTCGGGGTTGCCGGGCAGGCCCGCGGGGATCCCGTTGACCAATCCCATTGCTGCGGCCATCGCCGGCGCGATGTCGCCTTGCAGCTGGCGGTGGGTGTCGTCGCCGCCGATCAGTAGGGTCTCGCCGACCACGGGTGCGGTGGTGGCCGCGACGAACGCCGAGGCGACGTCCCGCACGTCCACGGTTTGCAGTCTGCCGTCGGACGGGAGCAACTGCTCGAAATACAGGCTGTCGAGATTGATGCTGGAGCCCAGGTCGACGGCGAGCACTCCGCCGAGCCGCAGGATCACCCAGTCCAGCGTGGAATCACGAACCAGTTGTTCGGCCTGCACTTTGTGGTCGCCGTAGACGTCGGCCGGATTGGTCGGGGTGTCGGCGGTCAGCACGCCGGAGACGGTGTGTGGGTTGCGGGAGCCGTACACCGCGATGCTGGAGGCCTGCACGAAGCGCGGCGGGTCGGGTTGCTGCGCCGCCGCGGCAAGCAGGTGCCCGGTCGCCTCGACGTTGACCCGGTAGGCCAGCTTGCGGCGCGAATAGATCAGCGGTGGGATCACCGCGGCCAGATGGATGATCGCGACGGGTTCAACGGTGGCGACGAGCTCATCGACCGCCGCGGCGTCAGTGAGGTCGGCATATCGCACCGTTACCGATTTCGGCAGTGCCGCCGCCGCTTTGCGATTGGCTGGGATGTCGAGATCTGTTGCGACAACGCTTCGGCCGTCCGCGGCCAACTGCCGCACCACTGCCGAACCGACCAGACCGAATGCGCCGGTCACCAACACCGTGCCCACGAGCACCTCCTCAATTAGCGCGATCTTTCCGTGAAAGCGAGGTCTGCGACAGCCGTTCGGAACAAACTGGCCCAATGGCCCTGGCCGTCTGCCTGCTGTTCGACCGGCGATCCGAGCGGGCGCTGCGAGCCCTATGGGACCGTATCGAAAGCCACGGTGTGCCCAGCCTGCGATCGCATACCCATCGGCGGCACGTCCCGCACCTGTCTTACGCGGTGCTGCGCAGCTGGGACCGCGACGCGGTGGCAGCGGCGCTGGCCGAGCTGGACGACGGTGCCCCGGTGGAACTCAGCTTCGATGGCCTGGGCCTGTTTCGTCGCGGGCGGGCCTGGCTGCTCGCCGGGGTCAGCGCCGATATTGTGGCGCGCCAACAGCGCGTCGTCGAGGTTGTCAGGAGCACCGGTGCCGAGTTGCACAAGCACTATCGGCCCGGCGTGTGGCTGCCGCACTGCTCGCTGGCCCCGCGGGCCAGGCTGGATCAGCTGCCGCTGGTGGCGGCCGACGTGTTCGACGTGGTGCCGTTTCAGGCGCGGTTGGATCGCGCGGCTCTGGTCAACAGCGCGACTGGCGAGGTGTTCCCGCTGTTGTCGCTGCCGTGATGGGTTTCGCCCAGCTACAGCGCCGCCCGCAGCCGTCGCTACTGTGACGATCACGTTACAAAAGTCCAGCTAGCTGCGGAAAAGCATATTGTTGGCCGATCGGTTGATTTTATGGATCGGCGGCGTCGGGATGACCGCAACCACATGCCGGGCGTGCGGTGCCGAACCACTGGAGAATGCACGGTTCTGCCACTCCTGTGGTTCGCCGATCACCGCTGCCCCGGCGCCGGCGGAATTCAAGCAGGTGACGGTGTTGTTCGCCGACGTGGTGCATTCGATGGATATCGCTGCGGCGGTGGGCGCCGAACGGCTGCACGAGATCATGGCGCAGTTGTTCGACCAGTGCGCGGCGGTGGTGCGACGTTTCGGCGGGACGGTGGACAAGTTCACCGGGGACGGCATCATGGCGGTGTTCGGTGCGCCGGTGGCGCTGGAGGATCACGCTTTTCGGGCGTGCTTGGCGGCCTTGGAAATTCAGCGGTCCGAAGAGGGTGTGCTGCAGCTGAGGGTCGGGCTGAACTCGGGTGAGGTGGTCGCCGGGGAGATCGGGTCCGGACCGGGCAGCTATACGGCGATCGGCGAGCAGGTCGGGATGGCGCAGCGGATGGAGTCGGTTGCCCCGCCGGGCGGGGTGATGCTCAGCGCATCCACTGCGCGGTTGGTCGAAGAGGTTGCCGCACTGGGCGAATCGGAGTGGGTGCAGATCAAAGGCGCCGACGATCCGGTGCGGGTACGCCGGTTGCTGGGGGTGGCGCAACAGCATCAGCAAGGCAAGCGAAGCGACCCGGCGCTGGTGGGGCGCACCTGGGAGTTGAACACCATAGCCGGGATTCTCGATGAGGCGATTGGCGGCGCCGGGTGCGTGATCAATGCTGTAGGTCCGCCGGGTATCGGTAAGAGCCGCATCGTTCGGGAATCCGCCGCACTGGCCGCACAACGTGGCGTGGAGGTGTTCGCCACTCATTGCGAATCGCATACCAGCGACATCCCGTTCCATGCGGTCGTGGGATTGCTACGGGCCGCGCTGGGAGTCGAAGGTCTAGGGCACCAGGCGGCTCGGGCACGGGTCCGTGACCTCGTCACCCCTGCCGACCTCGAAGACCTGTTGCTGCTGGACGACTTGCTGGGCATCGCCGATCCCGACATCGAACTGACCGACATCGAAGCCGATGCCCGGCGGCGGCGGTTGACGGCGCTGGTCAATGGCGCCTCGGTGGCCCGAGATACGCCGGCACTGTATGTGATCGAAGATGCCCATTGGATCGATGAGGTCAGCGAATCGATGTTGACCGATTTCTTGGCGGTGATACCGCAGACCCGTTCGATGGTGTTGATCACGTATCGCCCCGAATACCATGGCGCGCTGGCCACCATGTCCGGGGCACAGACGATCGTGCTGCGGCCGCTGAACAACGCGCAAGCCGCGACGCTGATCGGGCAGCTGCTGGGCAGTGATCCCTCGGTGCACGGGTTGACTCAGATAATCGCCGAACGTGCTTCAGGCAACCCGTTTTTCGCTGAAGAGATCGTGCGCGACTTGGCCGAGCGCGGCGTCATCCGCGGCAGCCGACACTCCTACCTGCTGGTCGGTGACGTCGCCGACGTGGGGGTGCCGGCAACACTGCAGTCCGCCATCGCCGCCCGTGTCGACCGCCTCACTCCCGCCGCCAAACGCACGCTGAGTGCCGCGGCGGTCATCGGGTCACGATTCAACCCCGATCTGCTGGCCGCACTTGGGATCGACCCGCTCCTCGATGAGTTGGTCAAGGCCGAGCTGGTCGATCAGGTCGGGTTCGCCCCGCGCCCCGAGTACGCATTCCGGCACCCGTTGATCCGGTCGGTGGCCTACGACTCCCAGCTGAGATCCGATCGCGCCGAGCTGCACCAGCGGCTGGCTGCCTCGATCGAACAACGCGGCCCGGAGTCGGCGGACGAGAACGCTGCGCTGATCGCCGAACACCTTGAAGCGGCAGGCGATCTGCACGCAACGTTTGACTGGCACATGCGCGCCGGTACGTGGCTGACCCATCGGAACATGATCGCGGCACGGGCCAGCTGGCAGCGTGCGCGTGACGTCGCCGACCGATTGCCCGACTCAGACCCAGAACGCACCGCACTGCGGATCGCCCCGCGGACGCTGCTGTGCGCCACATCGTGGTTTGCCGGCGGTACCCTGGCCGACACCGGGTTTGACGAACTGCGCGACCTGGCCGGCGCCGCCGACGACAAGGTGTCGCTGGCCATGGGCATGGCGGGATGGCTGCCGGCTTTGATCGTGCACGCCCGGTTCCGGGAAGCATCGATGATGGCTTCCGAGCTCACCAGCCTGCTCGAATCGATCGGCGATCCGATGTTGACCCTCGGGCTGCTCTACAGTGCGCTCGCCGCCAAGTTCGAGCGGGCCGAGATGCGCGAGGTTGTGGGGCTGGCGCAACGGATGATCGACCTGGCTGACGGCGATGCCACCAAGGGCAATCTGATAGTCGACTCTCCGTTGGTGTGCGCGCTCATGTTGCGTGGCTGCGCACGATGTTGCCTGGGCGACCGTGGCTGGCGAGACGACGTCGAGCAGGCCGCGACGATGGCCCGGGCATTCCAACCGTCGTTCCGCGCGGTGACACTGCTGTTCAAGTACACCCTCGTCGGTGGTGGTGTGTGGTTGCCGGACGCGGCCGCGTTGCAGGAGACAGCTGAGGTGCTCGAACTCGCGGAGCGATCCGGTGACGATCTCCCGCTCGCATCCGCCCGGCAGGTGCGCGGCATCGCCCTGATGAGCCAGGACAATCCCGACCGGGAAGCGGGTTTGGCACTGCTTGCCGCGGCCCGTGAGGCTGCTGTGCAAGAGCGCTTCACGTTGATCGCGGCCTTTTTCGCCGACAATGTTTTCGCCGAGGAGAAGGCCCGAGCCGGCGACCTCGACGGCGCGATCGCCCTGTCGCGAGTCGTCCTCAACGAGCTGTTCGCCTCAGGCGATGTACTCAATCTTGGGCAGGCCACCGCCGTTCTGGGCGGGTTTTTACTGCTCAGAGGTACAGACGCCGACGTGCGGGAAACACAGGCGGCCATCGACCGGCTGGTCGCCGTGCCGACCGAACCGGGGTTCGTCGTGCACGACATCTGGCTGCTTCGGCTGCGGGCGCTGCTGGCCCGGGCCAAGGGAGATGCGGACGGCTACCGGGACCTGGTCGCCGGCTACCGAAAGATGGCCGCCGATCTAGGTTTTGAGGGCCACATCGCACAAGCGGGGGCGATGACATGACCGCCTGCGGCGCGTGCGCCACGTCGGTGTGGCGCCCCGCCGTCCTACCGGGTCGCCGCGTTAGCCAAGACCATTGCTATTCCGGATGCGGCTCGGCGACCACCGTCGCCAGGTGCGGATGCGCTTCGGCCTTGACCCGCTGGAACAACTCGCAGTAGTACGGCATGCAGTCGACCATCGCCTGCTCGGTGGTGAACAGCGGTTGATAGCCGAGATCGCGGCGGGCCTTGTCGATCGAGAAGTAATTGTTGAGGTAAAGCCGTTCCACCGCACCGGGTTCCAGCAGTGGCTGGGTCAGCCCGAACCGGAAGTGCAGCCACTGCCAGGCGACCATCACGTCGCGTACCATCCGGCCGGAAACCCTGAATCGGGGCCAGTGCTGGCCGCACGCTTCGATGACCGGGCGGGCGAACTCGAACATGTTGATCGGTTCGCCGTCGTTGACGAAATAGGCCTGTCCGGGTGCCGTTCCGCCCGGCACCAGGTGCTCGGCGGCCAGGATGAAACCGTGAATCAGGTTGTGCACGTAGGAGTTGTCCAGCTTGGCGCGTTTGCTGCCGATCAGGACTCTGACGTGTCCGGCGACCACGCTCTCGAACAGCTTGCGGAACATGGTCTGGTCGCCGTTGCCCCAGATTCCCGACGGGCGGATTGAACAGGTCAGCATGTCGCCGACACCGTTCTCCCCCAGCACGAACTTCTCGGCGACCACCTTCGTCTCGGTGTAGAGGTCGTTGTACTTGGTGGTGTAGGGCATGGTTTCGTTGCCGCCCGAGATGGCCTTGCCGCCCATCACCACGCTGTTGGATGCGGTGTAGACGAACCGCTTCACCCCGGCCCGCTGTCCGGCCTGAACCAGATTCCGGGTGCCGTCGACGTTGACCGCGAAGCTGCGTCGCCGGATCTCGTCGGTGACTTTCGCGCCACCCTGCAGATCGATGATCGCGGCGGTGTGAAACACGGTGTCGATGTTGGCGACCGCGGCGGCCACCGAGGCCGGGTCGCAAATGTCGCCTTCCACCGCCTGCAGGTTGGGGTGCGGGGGCAGTGGCGACGGCGCCCGGTCGAACGAGCGCACCTGATAGCCGCGTTCGAGCAGTGTCTTGACGAAATTGGTTCCGACGAAGCCGGAGCCGCCGGTGACCAATACCCGGCCGAGTTCGGTTGTCAGTGCGGGATCACCCATCGGGTGAGCATAACGGAAACGTGTTTCAGTTCCCGTGGGCTTCTCGCGTGGGCGGTTACGCCCGGTCGGCATCCTCGGACTCGGAGGCCAATGCGTCCTGTACTCGCTGGCGAGCGCCGGCCAGGTGCTCCTCACAGCGCTTAGCCAGCTGTTCGCCTCTTTCCCAGAGGCTCAGGGAAGCGTCGAGATCCAGTCCGCCCTGCTCCAATCGCTGCACCACCTCGATCAGCTCGTCGCGGCAGTGCTCGTACCCGAGGTCACTAACGGGACTCGTCGGCTCGGGTTGCTCAGTGGCCATCGGTATGTCCTTCACTGGTAGCGGCAATCGCTCCGTCGGCGACCCGGATCCGCAAATGGGTGCCGGCCGGCGCGTCCTGCACTAACCGCAGCACGTGCGCCGGCCCATCGGTGCTCACCGTCTGAACGACCGCGTAGCCGCGGGCCAGGGTGGCGGCCGGGCCCAGGGTAGCCAGCCGGGCCGAGAGGTGCCCGACCCGTTCGCTCTGCACGGTGATCAGCCGGACGATGTCGCGGCGCACGGCAGCCAGGGCGCGTCCCACCTCCTCGGTGCGTTCGGTCAGCGCGCGCATCGGGTCGGCCAATACCGGGCGGCTGCGTAGCTGGGCCAGCACGCGTTCCTCGCGCACCACCCAGTTGCGCACCGCTTGGGCGCTGCGCCGGCGCAGATCGTCGACCAGTGCCTGCTCGGCCGCGGCGTCCGGGACGATCTTCTTCGCCGCGCCGGTGGGAGTGGCGGCCCGCAGGTCGGCGACCAGATCGCACAGCGGGTTGTCGGGCTCGTGACCGACCGCGCTCACCACCGGAGTTCGGCACGCCGCGATCGCCCGGCACAACGTCTCGTCAGAGAACGGCAACAGGTCCTCCACGCTGCCGCCGCCCCGGGCCAGCACGATCACATCCACCGCCGGGTCGGCATCGAGGTCGCGCAGTGCCTCGACGATCTGGGCAACCGCGTTCGGGCCCTGCACGGCGGTGTTGCGCACCACGAAGCGCACCGCCGGCCACCGGGCGCCGGCGACCGTCATCACGTCCCGCTCGGCGGCGCTGGCACGGCCGGTGATCAGGCCGATGGCACCCGGCAGGAACGGGAGCGGCCGTTTGAGCCGCGGGTCGAACAGCCCCTCGGCGTCCAGCAGCCGGCGCAGCCGTTCGATGCGGGCCAGCAGTTCGCCGACCCCGACAGCTCGAATCTCGCTGAGCCGCAAGGAGAAACTGCCGCGGGCGGTGTAGAAGTTGGGTTTGCCGCAGACCACCACCTGGGTGCCCTCGGTCAGTTTGACCGGAGCACCGGCCACCAGTTCGGGGCTGCAGGTCACCGTCAGCGACATGTCGGCGGCCGGATCCCGCAGCACCATGAACACCGTTCGGACGCCCGGCCGCAGGTTGATCTGGGTCAGCTGGCCCTCCACCCACACCGAGCCGAGCCGGTCGATCCAGCCCTTGACCCGGATGGCGACCGCGCGGACCGGAAACGGGTTCTCAGCGGAATTGCCCGCTGCGGGTGCGGTCACTTCGTGGTGGCGCGGGTGATCCTGTTGGCCAGCAGCGTCTGGAAGGGCGCTCGCGCCTTGGTCGCCTCCTCGTAGGCGAGCAGGGTCTCCAGCTCGTCGACGCTGAGCGAGGCCAGCCGGGCCCGCAGCTGGGCCAGGGTCAGCGCGCCGTAGTCGAGCTCGTCGACCAGGTCCGGGGTGGGCACCGTCGGCCCGGCGGCCCGACGACTACCCGGTGTGACATCGGTCTCGGCGGGCGGTGCGGGCCGGTCGTCGGCACCCTCGCTGAACGAGTACAGCGCGAAGCGCCCGTCCGTGCGCGGGCCGGAATCGGCATCATCGAAATCCGCAGTGCCGGGGTAGTCGGCGCCGTTGAGGTCGTCGTCGACGTCTTCGTCGAAGGTGGCCCACTCCGGCTGCTCGTCCTTCGGCGGAAAGATCGACTCGAGCGTGGAGTCGCCCTTGTTGACCAGCTCAGCGATGCCCTGCTGCCAGCGCATCACCGCGTGCGCGGCCTGGCTGGCCAGCGTCATCGGGTAGGTCAGGATGGTTTGCGGCAGCTTCAGCGTCTCCTCGACGGCGACGGTGGCCGCGCCGACCAGAAGCCGGACTCCGAATGGTGCATTAGCCATGGCCTCCAGACTGCCTTACCTGCCGGTCATCTCCAAGTAGCGACGGCCGTGGCGCGAGCTGGCGGTCCCGTGTCGGCAGACCGTACCCTGGGTGCCATGCCGCCGACCCTCGATGTGGAGACCGCTAATAGTTCAGCCAGTTCAGGGGCGCCAGTCGCCGCTGCCCCCGCCGGCAAGCGCGTGTTGCTGGCCGAGCCCCGCGGGTACTGCGCCGGCGTGGACCGGGCCGTTGAGACGGTCGAGCGGGCGCTGGAGAAGCACGGCGCACCGGTGTACGTCCGGCACGAGATCGTGCACAACAAGCATGTGGTGGACACCCTGACCAACAAGGGTGTGGTGTTCGTGCACGAGGCTGACGAGGTGCCCGAAGGCGCGATGGTGGTGTTCTCCGCGCACGGGGTGGCCCCGAGCGTGCATGACTTGGCCGCCGATCGCGGCCTGCGGGTCATCGACGCGACGTGTCCGCTGGTGTCGAAGGTGCACAACGAGGCCAAACGGTTCGCCCGCGACGGCTACGACATCCTGCTGATCGGCCACGCCGGCCACGAGGAGGTCATCGGGATCATCGGCGAGGCGCCCGACGACGTGCAGCTCGTCGACGGCTTAGAGGCTGTAGCCGCGGTCGAGGTCCGCGATGAGAGCAAGGTGGTGTGGTTGTCGCAGACCACGCTCAGCGTCGACGAGACGATGCAGACCGTGGTCAAGCTGCGTGAGCGGTTCCCGAGCCTGCAGGATCCGCCCAGCGACGACATCTGCTACGCCACCCAGAACCGGCAGACCGCGGTCAAGGCGATGGCCCCGGAATGCGAGCTGGTGATCGTCGTCGGGTCGAAGAACTCGTCGAACTCCAACCGCTTGGTCGAGGTGGCGCTGGACGCCGGCGCCGACGCCGCCCATCTGGTCGACTACGCCGAGGACATCGACCCGTCGTGGCTGGACCCCGCTGGCGGCGAAGTGCAGACCATCGGCGTCACCTCGGGCGCCTCGGTGCCGGAGATCCTGGTCCGCGGCGTGTTGGAGCGGTTGGCCGAGCACGGCTACGGCACGGTGTACCCGGTGGCGACCGCCAATGAGACGCTGGTGTTCGCGCTGCCTCGGGAGATCCGGCCCGACCGGCGTTAACGCCTAGACGTCGTACTCCCAAGAGTCGGCTTCCTCGTCGCGCGGCTTACGGGGTCGGGTGCGGCGTTCCGCGCCGGGCTCGTCGCCGGCACCGTTTCGATAGCGCACCCGGGAGACCGGGTGGTGGGTGGTGCCGTTGCCGCGGCCGGCCGCGGGACGACGCCGCGGTAGCGATTCGGGCGCCTCGGTGGGCCGATAACCGCGAGCGCGCACATCGGTCCTCGGCGCCGGTTCGCCACGTCGCCGCGGCGGCTCATCGCGCCACTCGGGCGCCGGGCGTCGGCGCCGCGGCAGCGGCTCGTCGCGCAGATCGGGTGCCGGGCGCCGTCGCGGGCGCTCCGTCATCTCAACATCGTCCATGGGCGGCCGGACGTGCCGTGAGCGCGTCGGGCTGGACCCGTTGGCCCCGCGACGGCGCTCGCCGGACCGAGCGGCTGAGCGGCTCGAGGTGGCCTTGCGGGCGGCGCGCCGAGCCTCCGGAGTCGCCCGCCGGGGACGGTCGCCGGGGCGTCGTTCGCGCGGGCTTTCCGAGGCCGGCGGCTCGATGGCGTGGGCCGGATTGCGGTTGAGCGCCGCGGTGAGCATGCCGCCGAGCTTGTCGAGCAGCGCGGGCCGCCGGCTCGTGCCGGTGTCGTCGTCCGCGGGGCTCGCCGCGCCACCGAGCATGCCCAGATACCAGCGGACCAGCCCGATCAACAGCACGGCCGCCGCCGTGAACAACATCAGCGGGAACCGCTCGATCAGCGGATACCCGCAGTTGATGACGATGGCCTTGAGCCCGGGGAAACCGGCGCCGTGGAACAGCCAGTAGGCGGCCGGCACGGTGCAGAACAGGATCAGCGGAGGCTGGATGACCGCGGTGAACACCGCCGATTGCTGCACCATGAGTACCGCCGCGAGGCAGCCCATCACATACAGGGCGGAGAAGACGGTGCTCAGTTCCTTGTCGCCGGAGCCGGCGTCGAAGGCGACGCCGATGGCGGTCGCGACCATGGCCACTGCCACAGCGCCCCACCAGGGAAAACCGGCCTTGTTGGGCAGAATCGAACGGTGATCGGCCGCTACCGCCGACTTGTCCCGCTGTGCTGCCACACATTGACGGTACCGGCTGGCGTTGGGGTGGGCGTACGGCGGCACGTCTCGCGTCGATCGCTAGCGCGGCGGAGCCGGGCGACGCGGGTCGGCGCTTATATCTAGACTTGGCTCCCTGTGAGCCTGAGCCTGGGAATCGTGGGGTTGCCCAACGTCGGTAAGTCGACCCTGTTCAACGCGCTGACCCGCAACGACGTGTTGGCCGCCAACTACCCGTTCGCGACGATCGAGCCGAACGAGGGCGTGGTGCCGCTGCCCGATCCCCGGCTGGGCAAGCTGGCCGAGATCTTCGGTTCCGAGCGGATCCTGCCTGCTCCGGTGACGTTCGTCGACATCGCCGGCATCGTCAAGGGCGCTTCGGAGGGGGCCGGGCTGGGCAACAAGTTCCTGGCCAACATCCGCGAGTGCGATGCCATCTGTCAGGTGGTGCGGGTGTTCTCCGACGACGACGTGGTGCACGTCGACGGCAAGGTGGATCCCGAGTCCGACATCGAGGTGATCGCCACCGAGCTGATCCTCGCCGACATGCAGACCCTGGAACGCGCCGTACCGCGTCTGGAGAAGGAAGCCCGCAACAACAAGGACCGCAAGCCGATGCTGGAGGCGGCGGTGGCCGCCAGTGCGGTGCTCGACAGCGGCAAGACCCTGTTCGCTGCCGGCGTGGACGCCACCCCGCTGCGCGAGTTGAACCTGCTGACCACCAAGCCGTTCCTGTATGTGTTCAACGCCGACGAAGCGGTGCTCACCGATGCCGCGCGGGTTGCGGCGCTGCGGGAGTTGGTGGCCCCGGCCGACGCGGTGTTCCTCGACGCCAAGATCGAAGCCGAGCTCGCCGAGCTGGACGACGAGTCGGCGATGGAGCTGCTGGAGTCGATCGGGCAGACCGAACGCGGCCTGGATGCCTTGGCGCGGGCCGGATTTCACACCCTGAAGCTGCAGACCTACCTGACCGCCGGGCCGAAGGAGGCCCGGGCCTGGACCATCCACCAGGGCGACACCGCTCCGAAGGCGGCCGGGGTGATCCACACCGACTTCGAAAAAGGTTTCATCAAGGCCGAAGTGGTCTCCTACGACGACCTGGTCGAGGCCGGGTCGATGGCCGCCGCCAAAGCCGCCGGCAAGGTGCGCATGGAGGGCAAGGACTACGTGATGGCCGACGGGGACGTGGTGGAGTTCCGGTTCAACGTGTAGTCGCTCTCCGGCTAAGCCCGGACGAATGGATGGCTCCGGCCATGACGCCGCTCGCGTAATGCGCGCCGACATTGTGTCTTGCCGGTGATCTGACCGCGATGGCGGCAGGGGAGGCTCGTTGTCATGGCGGTGGTTGAGCTGATCTACCTGGTGGCGGCGCTGCTATGGATTTTGGTGGTGGTGGGAGCGTTGTGCATCGCAGGCCACTACATGCTGAAACTCCGCGCCCGGCGTCGCCGCATGAATGGGCTGATCAACAGTGTGCGGCTATCCGTCGAGCGCGCCATCGGCCCGTATTGGGCTATGGCAGCTGGGAGCGCAGCCCTTTTCCAGAAGCTGGTTGGCGGACTTGTTCGCGACGACCGGATCAGTTGATGATTTCGTCGCGGTCCTCCGCCCGCAGCGAGGCCAAGCGGTCGTGCCACTCCTGGAGCGCCTCGGGAGACAGCCTCGTCCAGTCGTCGACTTCTTCGATGACCCGCAGCGGTGCACTGCTGCGGTAGGAGCGGGTCGGGTTGCCGGGGAACTTCTTATCGGTGACGTTCGGATCGTTCTCGAACTCCCCGGTCGGTTCGACGAGATACACCCGCGGTGTGCCGGCACCGGCCGCGAGCTCGGCGGCCAGCCCGGCACCGTCGCGCAGGGCGGTGAAATAGATGTGGTTCATGACGATTTCCGGCCGGTAGTTGGAACGGAAGCCTGCGGTGAGCAGGTCTCCAACGCCTAGTTTGGCCTTTGTCCCGTGGTAGAACGGACCTTCGTCGAGCACCGGATCCACCGCGCCAGGCTACCGGGCGCGATATTCCGCGAGACTGAAGCCATGCTGGAAAATTCCGCGAGTC
Organism: Mycolicibacter sinensis; assembly: GCF_001673565.1. Lineage (GTDB taxonomy): Bacteria > Actinomycetota > Actinomycetes > Mycobacteriales > Mycobacteriaceae > Mycobacterium > Mycobacterium sinense_C. Next base: position 4,843 of record NZ_LZMF01000133.1, on the reverse strand, counting down.
CTTCTGCGTCAGTTCATTCTCGGGCAAGGAAGGGGCGATAGCTGACTATGACGATGCCTACGGTGCGGATTCGCGGCTGCGTTGGGCCAGCGGAGTACCCACGGCTGGTGGAGATCTGGCGAAGTGCCGTCGTGGCGACTCACCACTTTCTGGCAGAACCGGACCGCGTGGCCATCGAGCGTCAGCTAGCGGATAACTACTTTCCCGGCGTCCGCCTCACGGTCGCGGAGGTCGACGGTGAGCCGGTGGGCTTCGCGGGCACCGCGGGGGAGCGCCTCGAGATGTTGTTCGTCGACGCCGACGCCCGCGGCCGTGGAGTCGGCAGCGCGCTGCTCGATCACGCGATCGCAGAGCAGGGAATCCGGTACGCCGATGTCAATGAGCAGAACGAGCAGGCGGCCGAGTTCTACACCCGACGCGGTTTCGTCGTCACCGGCCGCAGCGAGCTTGACGACGCGGGACGGCCATATCCGTTGCTGCACATGGAGGCACTGCTTACGCCGGTGCTGAGCTATCTGGACGACCACCGCCCGGGAGGGCTGGTCGGGGCGTATCTCTATGGCTCGGCGGCAACCGCCGGCCTACGTCCATCCAGCGACGTCGATCTACTCGTTCTCACACGCAAGTCGCTCACCGGGTCCGAGCGGGCTTCGCTGGCGTCTCTGCTACTGAGCGTCTCGGGGTGGCGCGGTCATGCCGCCCAATTCCCCGAGGTCGCCGATCGTCGTCCACTGGAAGTGACCAGCCTGGTCGTCGACGATCTGGATCCGCTGCCCCAGACGCCGCGCCGCGACTTCCAATTCGGCGAGTGGCTGCGGGCCGAGATCCTCGACGGCCACGTGCCTCCCGCGGTGTCCGATCCCGACGTGGTCGTGCTCCTGGCCACCGCTCTGAGCGCCCATCGAGTGTTGCGCGGCGCGGCACTCGAGGATCTGATTGCTCCGGTGCCGTCTGAGCTCCTCCGCGGCGCCCAGCTCGCCTTACTGCCTGAACTCATGAACGACCCGGTAGGTGAGGAGGCATTCGTCCTGCTCACCCTGGCTCGTATTCTGCTCACCATCGAAACCGAGGCGATCGTCGCCAAAGATGTTGCAGCCCAGCGGGTGGCGCCGAGGCTAGCGGGCCGGGATCAGGTTCTTCTACAGCTTGCCGGGCAGGACTACCTCGGGGTCAGCAGTGTGGACTGGCGCGACCACTACGACGGCGTCGTAGCACTGGTGCAGACTTTAATCGGCCTGATCCGGCAGGCCGCCGGGTTCTCGGGGCCTCCAGTTACTGGCTAGATTCCGCGAAAGGGAAATGTGCCGTTATTGATCGGTGTAGGGCGGCGAGTTTTCTCGGGCTTCTCTGCGCTTCAGGTCGGCCAGCGTGCGGTTGCGCGATCGTGTCGTCTTCGATTCGGGCGACCTCTTCTTGGAGCCGGGCGGTTTTCTCCAAGCCGCGGGCGGGCAACCGCGTTAATGTGGAGTGATGGTCGCAGCGGGCCGCGCCGGCGTGCCAGGCGAACCCGACAGTCGCGCTCTTGAGTTGGGTCAGCGCGAGGATGCCCTCACGCGTCGCGCGGCTGAACTCTCCAGGCGCGAGCGGATCGCTGACGAACGAGAGCGCGTCGCCGATGAGCGCGACCGAGTTGCTGACGTGCGTGAGCGGTCGGCGGACGACCGGGAGGCGCGTGCGGACGAACGTGAAGGCACCGCTGCGCAGCGTGAGCGCGAGCGTCTGCAACGGGTCGCGGATCAGGCAGAGCGCCGGGATGCCGCTGCCAGGCGGGAGAACGCCGAAGTCAGGCGTGCGATGGCAGAATCCCGGCGAATTTTGCGCGGGTAAGTGTTGCCGGCGGCCGAGGCTGGGTTGAGCCCGGTCCGCGTGTCGGAGGTGGCGGCTAGCGTGCGCGGCATGAAGTTCGTCTCGACTCGCATCATCACCGCCGACGTCCAGCGACTGGTCGGCTTCTACGAGCTGGTCACCGGTTTCGCCGCGATCTGGGGCAATGAACTCTTCGCCGAGATCCCGACACCGCTCGGCACGCTAGCCATCGGCAGCGACAAAACGGTTCCGCTGTTCGGCGCCGGATCCGCCGAGCCGGGCGCCAATCGCAGCGCGATCCTCGAGTTCATCGTCGACGACGTGGACGCCGAGTTCGAGCGCCTCCGCGGGCACGTGTCCGAGGTCGTGACCGAGCCGACGACCATGCCGTGGGGCAACCGCGCGCTGCTGTTTCGTGACCCAGACGGCAATCTCGTCAACCTGTTCACACCGGTCACCGACCAGGCCCGGGCCAAATTCGGACTTTGATGTGCTGAGCAGCCGGGGGTGCCAATCGGCGCTGATTCGAAAAGACGGCGCGCGCCCTACCAGCCCGCTACCAGATGACGGCGAGCCCCGCGGCGGTCAGGATCAGCGCGCCCGCGGCGTAGAACAGCACCCGCGGAGCCGCCTCGCCGGATCGGCGTTGCCGGGCCCGGCCGATCCCGAGCACCGCTCCCAGGGCGATCAGCAGCACCAGCTTGGTCCCGATCTTGGGGTAGTTCAGCACCACGTCGGCGGGCCAGGGCGCGGCCAGCGCCAGGCCGGTCACCAACGACAGCACCACGCCGTAGTCCATCACCGGAGTGAGCTGGAAGCGCCGCGCCGCGGCCTCGGCGGCCAGCGCCCCGAAGGTCACCGCGAAGCCGACGATGTGCAGCAGAACTATTACGTGCCGTAGTACCTCCACGTGGCTCAGGCTAGCCCGTGACATGGGCATGGGCCAATCCTCGGCAGATGGCCGCCCATTACCCTTGACCGGCATGACCTCATCGACCACCCGCCTGGCCGCCGTTGTCGCCGCCACCAGCGACCCGGCCGCCGCCGATCCGGCCGGCTCCCAGGTCGTGTTCCGGGCCTCCGCGGTCGCCCACGACGCGGTGGCCAGCACGATCACCATGGGGCGCTACAGCGTCGAAGTCGACGAACCGCCCACGCTCGGCGGTGAGAACACCGCCCCGAACCCCGTCGAGTACTACCTGGGCTCGCTGCTGTCGTGCCAGATCGTCACCTGGCGATACTGGGCGGAAAAGCTGGGCATCACCGTCGATGAGATCACCGGCCAAGCCGAGGGCGACCTCGACGTGCGCGGCTTCTTCGGCTTGGACGACTCGGTGCGTCCCGGCTTCAGCGAGGTGCGGGTCGTTATCACCGTGACCGGCCCGGAAACCGCGGAGCGCTACGCCGAACTGCATCGGGTCGTCGAATCCCATTGCCCGGTACTGGATCTCACCACCAACCCGACTCCGGTGCACACCCGCCTCGAGGTCGGTTAGGCAGCGGGCAGCAGGTCCAGAAACGCCCGAGCGGCCGGATTGGTCGGCACCGCGGTGCGACCGACCAGCGCCAGTCGGCGGGTAGGCGGCGCGCCGCCGCTGATCGGGCGCAGCCCCGCGATGTGCAGCCCGCTGTGGCGGGCGACCGGCTCGGGCACCACCGCCACCCCGAGTCCGTGCTCGACCAGGCTCAGCGCCTGGTCCATCTGGCTGGTGCGAAACGCGATCCGCCGCCGCACACCCGCGTCGCGGAACAACGCGGCGACCACCGTCTGCAAACCGAGCCCGGCCGCGAACTCCACGAAAGACTGCTCGGCCAGCTCCGCGATCCGCACCGTGGTCCGCTGCGCCAGCGCATGTCCGGCTCCGACTACCAGCACCAGCGTCTCGGGGTAGTCGCGCAACGCGGCCAGCCCCGCCGGCAGCGGTGCGGCATCCAGCGCCACGAACGCCAGGTCCAGCTCGCCGTCGTCGACGGCGCCCAGCAGATCTGAGGTGGGCGCCTCCCGCAGCAGCACCTGAATGCCGCGGTGACGGGCATGCAGCCGCGCGATGGTGGCCGGCAGATCGACCGCGGTGAACGTCTGCACCACCCCGAGCGTCAGCTGGCCCGCCTCGGCATCGCGGATCGACGCGACGGCCGACTCGGCCGTGGCCACCTCGCGCAGGACGCGCCGGGCGGGCCCGAGCAGCGCGCGCCCGGCCGCGGTGAGCACCACCGAGCGGGTGGTGCGCTCGAACACGGGCGTGGACAGGCTCTTTTCCAGAGCCTGGATGGATGCGCTCAGTCCCGACTGGGAGATGTTCAGCGCCTCGGCGGCGTGGGTGAAGTGGCCGGATTCGGCCACCGCCACGAAGTGCTGCAACTGTCTGATCTCCATCTATCGACTTTAGCGATGAGATTGACTCAATTGTCTTGTTTTACATCACAGTGGTGCGGAGTGACCATGAACAGATGACCCTCACCACCGAGTCCGCGCCGGCGCGACTGGACCGTCGTCTGGTACTGGTCATGGCCCTGATCTCCGGGCTCGTGGTGGCCAACAGCTATTACGCGCAACCGCTGGTCGACACGATTGCCGGACACTTCCACGCCTCGACCACCAGCGTCGGGCTGATCGTCACCGCCAGTCAGGTCGGCTATGCGATCGGCCTGGCGCTGCTGGTGCCGCTCGGCGACTTGCTGGAGCGACGCCGGTTGCTCACCTGGATGCTGGCCGGCACCTGCGTGTGCCTGCTCGGGATGGCGTTTGCGCCCAGCTGGCCGGTGCTGGCCGTCGCCGCCATCCTGGTCGGCCTGGGCTCGGTGGTGGGTCAGGTGCTGGTGCCGTTCGCCGCCACGCTGGCCCGCGACGACGAACGCGGCCAGGTCATCGGCAGCGTGATGACCGGACTGCTGCTGGGCATCCTGCTGTCGCGAGTGGTGGCCGGCTTGATCGCCGCCGTGGCCGGGTGGCGAGCAGTGTTCGTCGTCGCGGCCGCGCTGATGCTGGTCGCCTCGGCGCTGGTGCGCACGCTGCCGGTGCATCCGCCCGCCGTGC
>NZ_LZMF01000132.1:0-68972 GCF_001673565.1 Mycolicibacter sinensis | reverse complement strand
CAGGCGGCAGCACCGGGGCAACGACCGGCGGTGGCGAAACCGCAGCCGGGGGCGTCGGAACCACCGGCGCCACAACGGGGTTCGGAATCGGAACTTGAGGAGCAGGCACCGACACCGGTTTCGGAGCCGGCAGCGCGGGCATGAAGTTGCCCGGCACCGGTTGGGGCTGCAGCGGTTCCGCCAGCACCGGTGGCTGCACCTGGGTGGCCGCGGCGGTCGGGCGGATACCGATCGTGACCGCGACCGCCAGGGCCGCGCACCCGGCCACGAGGATGCCGCCGACCGTGCTGCCCACCAGAAGTGCGCGACCCACCGGTGGCGGCGCGACGTCGAACTCGTCGATGGCGGTTGTCTCGGCGTCCTCGTCGTAGTCGTAGTCATCTTCGGCGTACTCCACCGGCAGCAACTCGGAGTCGTCGTCGGTGAGGGAGTACGCCAGCTGCTGTTCGGGCTCTGCGCTGTCCACCGGCGCTACCGCGGCGGTGGCCGCTGCGTCCGCGGCGTCGAGGTCGGGCAGCGCGGCCGCCGCCATGGTCGGCTCAGCGACAGCCGCCGCCGGTGCGGCCATCGTCGCCTCCCCGCCGGGGGCCGGCAGCATGGACGTCTCGCCGTCCTCGCCCGAAACGTTGCGCGCCAACGCCACTGCCGAACGCGCATGGGACTGCTCGGAGACGTTCTCGACTCCGGCTTGGTCGAGGGCCCGGCGAAGATCGGCCAGCAATTCCGGGTCCGGCCAGCACAGCCGCGTGGCGGCCAGCCGATGGCCTTCGTCGGCCAACATCCGGTGCGTTCCGGTCACCGTCTCGGCCAGCGTTCCGACCGGATCCTGGGTCAGATCGAGCATCGACTCGTCAAGCACGGCGTCGCCGTAGGCATCCGATTCCACCAGCGCCAGGCGGGCCAGCGCGCCGGTGACCGAGACGCCCAGCGCGACATCCATCTGCGGGACTCCTTCCGCCCGACACTTCGATCAGCCAGTTTAGCCGCGCGAACCGACAGCGCAGCGGCGCCGATCTTCGCTGATCAGCGGTGCCCGGCCGGCGCGCGGTTATGGTGAGCAGGTGATCGCCGAGTCGACCAGGCGCTGGAACATCGGCCGTGACGTGACCGCCGTGGTGCTGCTCTGCGTCGCGCCGGCGTTGCCCTGGAGCCTGTACTTCGGGGCCGGAATCCCCGGCAGCGACACCAGGTTGCTGGCGGTGCTGGCCGCCGCAACGGTGCTCGCGCTGGGGTCGGTCGCCGTGACCTATGTCGGCCCCTGGGCGCTGCTCGGCGCGCACCCCAACCCGGCTTTGGCCGGACAGCTGCGCCGGTTGCTCAGTGCGCCGTACCTGTTGCTGGTACTGGGTGTCGTGATCGCCGACGTGGTGCAGACCATCCGATACGGCGGCAGCGCGAAGCCGCCCGGCGGTGTGGGTCCCGGCGCGTGGCTGGGGGTCACCGGCGCATTGCTCGCCGGGCAACCGGTGCTGGCCGGGCCGGTCCGATTCTGGAGACGCGGGGCCCGTGTTCTGGGCTCCGCCGCGATCGCCGGCGCCGCCTTGAGTGTGCTGTTCAACCTGTACTGGCGGGTGCGCTACGCCCTGCCCGGCTCGCACTCGGCGGGCGACTTCGGTACGCAGCACGTCGGAATCATCGTGACCGCTCTGGTGTACGGGCTGGTGGCGTGGATCGCAGTGCTTACCGCATCGCGCTGGATTCTGCGGCGCGACAAGGCATCCCAGCTCGGTGTGGTGATGCTCGGCGGCGCCACCCTGCTTGCCGGCGTCCTGGTGTGGGCGCTGCCCGTGGGCCGGATCATCGACGGCTTTCACGGTATCGCGCAGAACACCTCCACCGCCGGCGTCGGGTTCGAGGGCTATCTGGTGTGGGTGGCCGCGGCGGCGATCTTCGCGGTGGCCGCGGTGCGCGACGTATCGGCGACAACCTGGCTGGGCGCGACCCGGAATACGTTGCTGCTCATCATCGTCTGGTGCCTGGGGTCGGCGTTGATGCGCGTCAACGACCTCGCGGTCGCGGCCGCTCTGGATCTGCCGCGTTCGCCCTACGACAGCGCGGCGATGGCATCTTTCGACGTGGTGACCGCGGTGGTGGCGATCTGGCTGCGGATCAACCTGGGCAATCGGTCGCTTCCGGCGGCCGCGCTGTGGTCGGTGGCCGCGGTCCTGTTCGGGTTCACGATCGCCCGCCTCGTGGTGGGCATCGGGCTGGCGCCGCGGCTGGCGGACTGGCAACGGGCCGAGGCCTTGGCGAACCCCGTCTACGGGAACGGGCTCGCCCAGCAGATCACCAGCACCTTCGACGTGGTGCTGTGCGTGCTGGCGCTGTGCGCCCTGGGCGTCGCGATCATCGCCGGCCGCCTGGCCCTGCCCGCCGACGACCGCCCCAAACCCGGTGGTCGCGGCGCACCGCACATCTTCCGGTCGGAGAACTCGACGGCGCCCTCAGCCGCCGGCGGTCCGAAGATCTACCGGGGAGCCGACGATCCGGTCGGCGCCGGCACGTCAGCACCAGGGCGTTTATCGAACACCGAGCCCGGGTAGCCGTCACTGCGCTTTAGCTCCTGCACGTGCAGGGCACCGGGGGATCAGCCCCGGTCGGGCGGACGATACGAATGAGGGTCCACGATGTACGTCACTGCATTGATCGCGATGAAGGCCCGTCCCCTCGCCCGGTATCTGGGCGCCGTGCTGGTGATCAGCGGCGCCGCACTGGTAGCCCCGGGTGTCGCGTCGGTCTCGGCGGAGCCGTGTCCGGACGTGGAAGTGGTGTTCGCCCGCGGCACCGGCGAACCACCCGGCGTCGGGGGCTTCGGCCAAGCCTTCGTCGACGCGCTACGCGGCCGGGTCGGTGAACGATCGCTGGAGGTGTATCCGGTCAACTACGCCGCCAGCAGCGACTTCGGCGGCGGCGTCGACTTCGCCCGCACCGTCGTCGACGGGATCCGGGATGCCGCCACCCACATCGAGGGCACCGCCGCGAACTGCCCCAGGACCCGGATCGTGCTCGGTGGTTTCTCGCAGGGCGCGGCGCTGGCCGGCTACACCACCTCGGCCGAGATCCCCAAGGAAGTGCCCGCCGACTACCGCTCCTACATCCCGCAGCCGATGCCGGCGTCGGTGGCCAACCACGTCGCCGCGGTGGTCTTGTTCGGCACGCCATCGGCGGAGTTCTTGGCGCCCAACGGTGCACCGCCGATCCGGATCGGCCCGCTGTATCAGCCCAAGACCTTGCAGCTGTGCGCCGACGGCGACACCATCTGCAACGGCGCAACGGCCGGCGGGCCGCCGTTCGCGCACGCGACGTACGGCGCCAACGGGATGACGGAGCAGGGCGCCGAGTTCGCGGCCGCGCACCTCTGAGCGCGCTAAGGCAGCTCGAACGGCAATTCGACGCCCTCGTGCGCCAGACAGTGCGTGCAGCTGCGCTCGTCGTCGAGCCGCTCGATACCTTGGTGCACCAGCTTTTTGAACGGTTCGATGTTCTTCTGGAATTCAGCGAACACGTCGACGGTCTTCACGCCACTGCCGACATCGACACCGGCGTCCAGGTCGGTCACCAACGCTAGTGCGGCGTAACACATTTCCAGCTCGCGAGCCAGCACCGCCTCGGGATAGCCGGTCATGTTGATCAGGCGGAAACCCGCGGCGGCAAACCACTGGCTTTCGGCGCGGGTGGAGAACCGCGGCCCCTGGATCACCACCATGGTGGCGCCGTCGACGACGTCGGGCAGGCCGACCATCGCCCTCCGCAGCGTCGGGCAGTACGGGTCGGCGAATTCGACGTGCACGCCGCCGTCGTCGAAGTAGGTGTCGGCACGGCCCCAGGTACGGTCCACCAGTTGATCGGGCACCACCACCGAGCCGGGTGGCAGCTCGGGTGTCAGGCTGCCGACCGCGCACGGGGCCAGGATGCGCCGTACCCCCAGCGCCCGCAGGGCCCACAGGTTCGCCCGGTAGGGCACGGTGTGCGCGGAGTACTCGTGTCGTTCGCCGTGGCGCGGCAGGAACGCGACCTCGTGGCCGCCGACGGTGCCGACGGTGATCTCCGCACTGGGCGTGCCGTAGGGGGTGTCGCAGGGCACGCGGCGCGCGTCGTCCCCGAAGAACGAATAGAAGCCGCTACCGCCGATCACGCCCAGCAACTCGTGCTCCTCCCGCGTGCAAAGATCGTGCCCATGTCCCAAAAGGCCAGCTTTGCACAGTGGATCGAAGGTGCGCGTCCCCGGACCCTGCCCAACGCGATCGCCCCGGTGATCGCCGGAACCGGCGCGGCGGCCTGGCTGGGTGCTGCGGTGTGGTGGAAGGCGCTGCTGGCGCTGACCGTCGCGGTCGCATTGATCATCGGGGTGAACTTCGCCAACGACTACTCCGATGGCATCCGCGGCACCGACGACGACCGGACCGGCCCGTTGCGGCTGGTGGGCTCACGGCTGGCCGCCCCGCGCGCGGTGCTGGCCGCGGCGATCACCGCGCTGTCGGTGGGGGCGCTGGCCGGTTTGGCGCTGGCCCTGGTCAGCTCCCCCTGGCTGCTGGCGGTGGGCGCGGCCTGTATCGCCGGGGCGTGGCTGTACACCGGCGGGTCGCGCCCGTACGGCTACGCCGGCCTCGGCGAGGTGGCGGTGTTCGTGTTCTTCGGCCTGGTCGCGGTGCTGGGCACCCAGTACACCCAGGCGCTGCGGGTGGACTGGGTCGGGGCGGCGCTGGCCGTCGGTGTCGGGTCGCTGTCCTCGGCGGTGCTGGTGGCCAACAATCTGCGCGACATCGCCACCGACAAGCCGGCCGGCAAGATCACCCTGGCGGTGCGGCTCGGCGACGCCCGTACCCGGGTGCTGTTTCAGCTGCTGCTGGCGCTGGCCGCGGTTCTGACGCTGGCGCTGATGCGGGCCACCCCGTGGTGCGCGGCCGGGTTCATCGCCACCCCGCTGGCACTGCGGGCGATGGCACCGGTGCGCTCGGGTCAGGGCGGCGTGGCGTTGATTCCGGTGCTGCGCGACACCGGGCTGGCGATGCTGGTGTGGGCGATCGCGGAGGCGGTGGCGCTGGGGCTGGCGTGACTTGGCCAGATCCCACGGGCCCCAGGAGCCCCAGCTCCGGAGGATGCACATCTTCTCGAATTGGATATCGCGGGCGCTATCAACGCTGAGTGAACCGCTCGGTAATAGCGCAAACGCAATCGTTTTGAGAAACATCCCATCCCCGCGCTCACGGTGCGCAAGTGACCGGCGTGACGCATGACGAAAAAAGGGGCAGCGTGGGCGGGCGGCTCCGGCCGGGCGGCTCAGTCACTCCCCGCGCAGCCGAGCCTGCAACTGTTCGCGGTCGAGCCGGCGCTGCTCGCCGGCCTCGGCCAGGCTGGCGGTGGCGCGCCGGCGCAGCGGAGTGAAGATCCAGATGCCCAACGGCAGCGCGATGATCAACGCCAAGAGCACCGCAACCACTGGCGGGAAGTCGCTGAGCCCGATCAGCCGCCCCAGCCCGTAGATCACCGCGCTCAGCACCGCCACCAGCGCCAGGCGCGCCGCCGTGTACACCATCACATCGACTACCGCACGGCCCATCCGGCCTCGACCCGCTGTCACGCTCACCAAGCCTACTGTCGGCTCCCGGGGGCTCCGGCGGCGCTAACGGTATATTCGGCGCCAGGAGGTGTCGCGAGTGCTCTACCTGCTCCTCGTCCTGACTCTAGGGACACTGATTTACCTCGGTCTGCGCGCCAGCCGCGCGCGGCCGAAGACGCGCGTCATCGGGCCGGACGACGACCCGGACTTCCTGTGGCAGCTCAGCCACGGCGACAACCAGCCGTAGGACGGCAGGCGCCCCGGCTCTAGACGAAGTGCTGGTTGAACCGGTCGTCGCCCGGGAAGGCTTCGGCGACGATGGCCGCCAGCTCGACGAGCGCCTCTTTGGTCTCCCGCTTCAGACGCATCAGATCGATCTCGGCGCCCTCCTCCAGGTGCGGGTCGAACGGCACCAGTCGCACCGCGCGGCACCGCCGGGAGAAGTGGTCGACCACCTTCTGCATGTCGACCTTGCCGCCCCGCGGCCGCACCGCGTTGATGACCGCGATCGAATTGCGCACCAGCTCCTCGTGGCCGTGTGCGTCCAGCCAGTCCAGCGTCGCCGAGGCGCTGCGGGCGCCGTCGACCGACCCGGAGCTCACCACGATCATGGTGTCGGCCTTGGCCAGCACCGCCGACATGGCCGAGTGCATCAGGCCGGTGCCGCAGTCGGTCAGGACCAGGCTGTAGAACCGCTCCAGCACCTGCAGCGTGCGGGCGTAGTCCTCGGCGCTGAACGCCTCCGACACCGCCGGGTCGCTCTCCGAGGCCAACACCTCCAGCCGGCTGGGCCCCTGGTTGGTGTAGCTGCGGACGTCGCTGTAGCGCTGAATGCCGTCGGCGTCGCGCAGCAGGTGACGCACCGTCGCCGGGGTCTCCATCGGCACCTTCTGGCTCAGCGTGCCCCGGTCGGGGTTGGCGTCCACGGCCACCACCCGGTCGCCGCGGATGGACGCGAAGGTGGCCCCCAGCGTCGCGGTGATGGTGGTCTTGCCGACGCCGCCCTTCAGGGACAGCACCGCGATCCGGTGACAGCCCTGCAGCGGCCGGTTGACCTGCACCACCAGGTCGTTGTAGCGGGCGGTGCGCGGGCTCTCCCCGACGTTGATCAGCTGGCCGGAGGCCACGTAGAGCAGCCGGCGCCAGCCGGACGTGGGCGGCGGCTTGACCTGCCGCAGCAGTGACGTGGTGGACAGGTCTGAGAAGGGTGCGATGGGTTCTGCGGGGCGATACGGGGCGCTGCCGCCGCTCGGGGCGTTACCCGGACCGCCGTAGTAGACCGGCGCCGGGTTCTCCATCGGCTGCGGCACCCAGGTCGCCGGGCCGGGGTTCCACTGCTGCTGGTGGGCCTGGGTCTCGGCGGGCGCCGGCCACGGGTCCAGCGGTTCGGAGAACCGGCGTTCGGTGCGGAACCCGCCGAAAGACCGGGTCTCGCCGCCCTCTGTGCCCTCGCCCTGCCGGCTGAACTCCCCGGTGTCCGGGTTGCCCGCAGCAGCGTCGTCGGCCCCGGCGACCTGCTGATACGGCCGGAACTGGGTGGTCGGATGATCGGTCACGTCGTGGCCCTGGGTGGCATCACCCGGTGCATGGTCAGACACTGATATCTCCCCCATCACGGTGGTTGGGTCGAGTCGGTGGACGTCTGTAAGCGCAGGGTAGCGCAGGCGCTTTAAGCGTATCTGTCAGCAGCGTTAGCCGACTCCGGCATAGGAGTGCAGGCCCACGGTCACCAAATTGACGAAAAACAGGTTGAAGATCATCGCCACGAACCCCGCGACGTTGATCCAGGCCGCCTTGTAGTCGCGCCACCCGGCCGTCGACCTGGCATGTAGGTAGGCGGCGTAGATGACCCAGGCGACGAACGACACCGTCTCCTTGGGGTCCCAGCCCCAGTAGCGGCCCCACGCACCTTCGGCCCAGATTGCGCCGAAGATCACTCCGAAGCCGAACACCGGGAAGGCGAAAATCGTCGTCCGGTAAGCGATGCGGTCCAGGGTTTGCGCGTCCGGCAACCGGCGGGCCATTCGGGCCAGCGCGCCCGGGGTCTCGGGGTCGCTCAGCCGTGAGCACCGCACCAAAAACAGGATGCTGGCCACGCCTGCCACCAGGAACACCCCCGAGCCGATGCTGACCACCGAGACGTGGATCGGGAGCCAGTAGGACTGCAGCGCCGGCATCACCGGGGCGGCGGTGGCATAAAGCCAGCGCTCCGAGACCGTCAGCAGGATCAGCACCGGCAGCAGCACGAACACCCACAGGCTGCGGTGTTGCGGACGGCGCAGCGCGACAGCGGCAGCCACCAGCCCGGAGAAGCAGGTCAGGTTGATGAACTCGTACATGTTGCCCCACGGCGGGCGCAGGGTGGCCGCGCCGCGGAACACGATGCAGGCCAGCAGCAAGGCGATGCCCAGGTAGACCAGGGCCAGCCCGGCGCGGCCCACCCGCTCCCCGAACGGCCGCCGCGCCGCGGGCGCCACCACCCCGGGAGTGGCGCTGTCGGCGGTCACATTCCCGGCGGCCACCAGCTCGGCCTCGGCGGGGGTCCGGGCGCGGCTGTAGGCCAGCTCGACGGCCAGCAGCAGCAGCGCGATGACCAGGACGATCAGCGCCGAGGTGAAGGCCCAGTCGGAGTAGCGGGCCAGCCCGACGTCGATGTGGGTGGTGTTCATCTAGCTCTCCTTGCCGAACAGCCGCGTGCTCAATCGCTCGAATTCGTCACCCCAGCCGGAGTTGTCGGTTCGGGCCAGCCCGCCCAGCTCGACGTTCACCGTACCGGCCTGTCCCGCCGGGGAGATCCGGATCCAGATCCGGCGCCGGCGCACCGCCAGCGACACCACCAGCCCGGCCATCATCGTCATCGCGAACACCAGCACCCACACCGCGGCCGGGTCATGGGAGACCTGGATGTTGATGAACGGCACGGCGCCGTCGAAGCGCACGCGGGTGCCGTCGTCGAGGCGGATCTCCTCGCCGGGCTTGAGGTTGGACCGGGCCACCTTGGTCATCCGGCCCTGATGGATCAGCCGGGAATCCAGCGTGAACAGCCCCTGCGGGCGGCCGGTGTCCAGGCCGGTGTCACCGCGGTAGACATCGACCGCCACCGCCGGGTCGCGCAGTGCCGGGAACGCCGACGACAGCAGCCCGTCGTCGAGCTCCGCGGTAGGGGCGAACAGGCCCTGGATCCCGATCTGGTGCTTGCGGCGTTCGCGGGCGTCGGGATAAGTGCCGGCCGGCGGGTCGATGCGCACCGCACCCGACGACAACAGGGTCAGCGGGTCGTCGGGGCGGAACTGCACGGTCTGGGTGCGGGTCTGCCCGTCCGGGAAGATCACCGTGAAGGTGGGGGCGTAGCCGTGCCCCTGCAGGTAGGCCCGGACGCCGCCCACCCGCAGCGGATGGTTGACCTCCAGCAGGTACGGGCGCCACCGGTCGGCGCGCAGGTCCTCGCCGACCTGGTAGTCAATGTGCGCGGTGAACGAGGTGGCCAGCCCGGAGACCAGATAGTTGGCCTCGAAGTCGTTGACCCGGATGCACATCGGGTGCAGCCGGGTGCCGTCGACGGTGGTGCCGGCGCGGAACGAGTCGAACGCGGCCGGGGATGCCGAGCAGAACCCGGGCCCGCCGTCGGCGATGACCATCACGTTGCCCTCGTAGCCGAACAGCCGGCCGACCGCGACGGAGGCCAGCAGGCCCAGCAGCGCGAAATGGAAGACCAGGTTGCCGAATTCGCGCAGATAGCCCTTCTCCGCGGAGATTTCGACGGTGCCGTCCTGCGTGCGGCTGATCCGCCGCCAGCCCCGCAGCCGCCCGGCCAGCTGGGCACCGAGTTCGTCGACATCGCCGGCCAGTTGCGTCTCGGCGTGTTTGGGCAGCCGGGCCAGATTGCGCGGCGCGGCGACCGGGCTGGCGCGCAGATTGCGCAGGTGCTCAAGGGTCCGCGGGGTCAGGCAGCCGATCAGCGAGATGCACAGCAGCACGTAGATGGCGGTGAACCAGAAACTGGAGAAGACGTCGAACGCCTCCAGCCGGTTCAGCCACGGCCCGAGCACCGGGTGCAGCGCCAGGTACTCGTCGACCTTGGCGGCGTTGAGGTTGCGTTGCGGCAGCAGTGCCCCGGGGATCGCCGCCAGCGCGAGCAGGAACAGCAGCACCAGCGCGGTGCCCATCGACGTCAACGCCCGCCAGGTGTTGCGGCCCCGGGCAGCCACCCCGCCGAGCAGACGCGAAAGCCCCCCAGAGCGGCCCGTTTTGGGGGCTTTCACGTCTGCTCGCGGTTTGGAAGTGACCATCAGATCGGCAGCCTGACGTCGGAGACCAGCCCGTCGCGCACCGCGGCCACGAAGTGGCCCCACACGCCGGTGATCAACGCCAATCCGACCGCGATCAGCAGCACCCCGCCGGCGATCTGAATGGCCCGGGTGTGCCGGCGCAGCCAGCCCAGCCCGGCTACCGCACTGGCCGAACCGAACGCCAGCGCCACGAACGGAATGCCCAGTCCCAGGCAGTAGGCGATCACCAGCACCACCCCGCGGGCCACGCCGGCGCCGTCGGTGGCCGAGGCGACCGCGATCACCCCGGTCAGCGTCGGCCCCAGGCACGGGGTCCAGCCCAGCGCGAACACCGCGCCCAGCAGTGGCGCCCCCAGCACCGTCGACAGTTGTTGCGGGGTGAATCGCAGTGAGCGCTGCAGCGCCGGGACGAAGCCGATGAACACCAGTCCCATCAGAATCGTCACCGCGCCGCCGACCCGCTCCAGCAGCACCTGATTGCGGATCAAGGTGGTGGTCATGCCCAGCACGGCGACCGAGCCGAGCAGGAACACCGCGGTGAATCCGGCCACGAACAGGGCCGCCGACCCCGCCACCCGCCACCTCGCCGACGGCGGCGGCCGGAGTGCGCCCTCGGGCCGTTCATCGATGCCGACCACCGCCGCCAGATACGACAGGTAGCCCGGCACCAGCGGCACCACGCACGGCGAGGCGAACGACACCAGCCCGGCCAGCGCCGACACCGCGACGGCCAGCAGCAGCGGGCCGGTGGTGGCGGTGGCGGTGAGGCTGCTCACTGCGGCGCCTCGGCGGTCAGCCGCTGCAGCACCGGCTGCAGGTCTTCGGCGAGCACCTCACGCAGGAACACCGCGGCCACCCGGTGCTGCCGGTCGAGCACCATGGTCGCCGGGATGACCGACGACGGATACCGGCCGCCGAAGGCGATCATGGTGCGCATCGCCGGGTCATAGATCGACGGATAGGTCACCCCGCGGTCTTTGATGAAGTCGCGGGACGCCTGCGGCTCGGGGTCCCGGACGTCGATGCCCAGAAACGCCACCCCGTCGGCGCGGGTGTCTTCGTAGACCTGTTGCAGCTGGCTGATTTCGGTGCGGCACGGCCCGCACCACTGTCCCCAGACGTTGATCACGACGACTTGTCCGCCGAAGTCGTCGACGCCGATGGTGCGCTGCGAGTCCATCAGGTCGGGCCCGGAGATCGGGCCGGGCCGGCCGCGCGCCTCCGGCGGGTCGTAGAAGATGTCGGTCTTGCCGCCGGGTGAGACGAACTCGAAGGTGCCGCCGTGGGTCACCGCGTCGTCGCCGACCGAGCAGCCCGAGATCAGGGCGGCCGCCACCGCCCCGGCGATCAGCACCGCCCGCATCGTCAGCCGCCGGACGGAACGCGGTAGTCGACGTCGACCAGCCGATCACCGTCAAAGATCAGCGTGGTCACCGAACCCACGTCGCACTGCCGCCGACGCGGGTCGTGCCAGAGTCTCTTGCCGCTCAGGTGCTGCCGCACCGTCCACACCGGCAACTGGTGGCTGACACACACCACCTCGTGGCCGGCCGCACGCGACCGGGCCTTGTCCACCGCGGTGGCCATCCGGGCGGCGATCTCGGCATAAGGTTCGCCCCAGGTCGGGGTGAGCGGATTGCGCAGGTGCCACCAGTACCGCGGGTTGCGCCACGCGCCGTCGCCCGGCGAAACCGGCTTGCCCTCAAAAATATTGGTCGACTCGATCAGGTCTTCGTCGGTGTCGACCGGCAGCCCGTGACGGGCGGCGATCGGCGCGGCGGTCTCCTGAGCGCGCTGCAGCGGCGAGGCGATCACCGCGACGATGTCGGCACCGGCCAGCATGTCGGCGGCGGCAATCGCCTGGGCCCGGCCGGTCTCGGAGAGCCGGAAGCCCGGGATCCGGCCGTAGAGAATGCGGTCCGGGTTGTGGACCTCGCCGTGGCGGATCAGGTGTACGCGGGTTTCTTCGGCCATCAGGGTTTCGGCTCCGGGGTTGCGTCGCGGGCCGCTTCGGCTGCCCTGGGCAGCGCGGCCGCGATCCGTTCGAAGGCGTCATCGGACAGTGCCGCCGAGACGAACCAGGCCTCGAAGGCGCTGCACGGCAGGTAGACGCCGGCGTCCAGCAGGGCGTGGAAGAACGGCGGGAAGCGCCAGGTGTCACTTGCGCGTGCGGCGGCGAAGTCGGTGACCGGTTCCTCGGCGAAGAACACGCTGAACATGTTGCCGGCCCGCGGAATCTGGTGCGCCACACCGGCACCGGTCAACGCCTCGGTCAGCAGTGCGGTCAGCCGGTCGGCGTTTTTGTCCAGCGCGGCGTAGACCTCGGCGTCGGCGGCGCGCAACGTGGCCAGCCCGGCGGCGACCGCGACCGGGTTTCCCGACAGCGTGCCCGCCTGATACACCGGCCCCAGCGGCGCCAGCCGATCCATCACCTCGGCCCGGCCGCCGAAGGCCGCAGCGGGCAACCCACCGCTGATCACCTTGCCGAAGGTGAACAGGTCGGCCTCGACGGGATCGACGCCGTACCAACCGCTTTCGGTGACCCGGAAGCCGGTCATCACCTCATCGATGATCAGCAACGCCCCGTGCTCGGCGGTGATCTCCCGCAGTGCGGCATTGAAGCCGGGCGCCGGCGGCACCACGCCCATGTTGCCGGGGCTGGCCTCGGTGATGACGGCGGCGATCTGGTCACCGAATTCGGCGAACGCCGCGCGGACGGCGTTGACGTCGTTGTAGGGCAACACGATGGTGTCGGCGGCGGTGGCGCCGGTGACCCCGGGCGAAGACGGCAGCGCCAGGGTGGCCACCCCGGAGCCGGCGTCGGCGAGCAGCGCGTCGACGTGACCGTGGTAGCAGCCGGAGAACTTGACCACCTTGGCCCGGCCGGTGAAGCCGCGGGCCAGCCGCAGCGCACTCATGGTGGCCTCGGTGCCGGAGTTGACCAACCGGACCTTGCCCACCGCGGGCACCCGGCGAATGATCTCAGCCGCCAGCTCGGTCTCGGTGCGCGTCGGCGCCCCGAACGACAGGCCGGAACCGGCGGCGGCGCGAACCGCCTCGACCACCGCCGGGTGGGCGTGGCCGAGGATCATCGGGCCCCAGGAGCAGACCAGGTCCACATACCGGTGGCCGTCGGCGTCGGTGAGCCAGCAGCCCTGGGCCTCGGTGATGAACGGCGGCGTGCCGCCGACCGAGGCGAACGCGCGGGCCGGCGAGTTCACCCCGCCGGGAATCACCGCGCAGGCCTCGGCGAACAGCCGCTCCGATGCCGCAAGGAGACGATCCGCATTAGCCACGACGACCAGTGTCCCAGCTCCTGCAGCTCAGCCGACTACAGGGTGTAGTTGTTCAGGGGTTGAGGTGGCTGCGCACTCGGAGTTGGATGGCGACCATGCAACTACCGCAACGTCTGGCCCGGTTCAACCGGCACGTCACCAACCCGATCCAGCGCATGTGGGCCGGCTGGGCGCCGTCCTTCGGAATCCTCGAGCATGTGGGCCGGCGCTCCGGCAAGCCCTACCGCACCCCGCTCACGGTGTTCAGCACCGACAACGGGGTGGCCATCATGCTGACCTATGGCCCGGACCGGGACTGGCTGAAGAACATCACCGCCGCCGGTACCGCCAAGGTGCGCCGGCACGGCAAAACATTCACGGTCACCCAACCTCGGGTGGTGAGCCGAGAAGAGGCCGCGGCGCACGTCACCGGATTCGGTCGCCGCGCGTTCGGGCGGCTGCCCTTCGAGCAGGCGGTGCTGCTCACCAGGGCGGGCTGAGCAGTGCAGTTCTGCGTGGCGCACACCCTGCTGCTGGACCGCGCCGGCTGACCTAGCCCGTCTCGGTGCCGGGGTTGCCAGGCTGACCGGGGTTGCCGTCCGGGTTTCCGGCCCCGCCGGCTCCGGCCGCGCCGGCCTTTCCGGCTTGGACACCATTGCCGCCGTCACCGCCGTCGCCACCCGGTCCGCCCGGACCGACCGAGCCACCGGCGGCCGCCGCACCGCCGGCACCACCGGTACCTCCGGCACCACCGGCCACCGCGGCGGCCCCGTCTCCGGCGTTGCCACCGTTGCCACCCATCCCGCCAACGCCGCCATCGGGATGCGCCGCCGTACCCGCACCACCCGCACCACCGGTGCCACCCTTGCCGCCGCCGCCGCTCTCACCGCTGCCCGGGTGACCGACCATGCCCTGGCCGCCGTTGCCGCCGTCGCCGCCGTTTCCGGCGGTGCCGGCCCACGATCCCGCCGCGCCGCCGTTGCCCCCGGCGCCGGCCACCCGGCCGTGGCTGGGGACGCCGCCGTAGCCGCCTGAGCCGCCGTCACCGCCACGACCACCATTGCCACCGTTGCCGTCGGAACCGGCCAGCGCGTCGCCGCCGTTACCGCCCGGGGCGCTGAAGCCGCCGGGCCCGGCGTTGCCCATGAACACCAGGTCGCCGGCGTTACCGGCCGCTCCGCCATCCCCGCCGTTACCGCCGCTCGGGTGGTCGGCGGTGCCGGCCCCGCCGTTGCCGCCGTACCCGCCGGAGCCGCCCGGACCGCCGAAGCCGGCCACCCCGTTTCCGCCGTCCCCGGCGTTGCCGCCGTGGCCGCCGTCGCCACCGCCGTTGCCCCAGCCGCCGTCGCCGCCGTCGCCACCACGCCCACCGGCACCGAACAGCGAGATGGCGTCGCCGCCGAGTCCGCCGTCACCGCCGTTGCCCGCGGTGCCGGAAATGCTGTCCAGTCCGTCGCCGCCCCAGCCGCCTTCGCCGCCGTTGCCCAGCAGCCAGCCCCCGGTGCCGCCGTCACCGCCGGCGGCTCCGGAACCGCCGTCACCGCCCCAGCCGCCGTTGCCGACCATCAAGGCGTTACCGCCGTGGCCGCCGACCACACCCGCAGCGATGTTCTCATCACTGCCCGCGCCGTAGCCGTTGCCGCCGTCGCCGAACAGCCAGCCGCCGTCACCGCCGTCGGGGTGATCCACGGTGCCGTCGACACCGTGACAGATCAGGCCGCAGGCACCGTCGAATGCGAAGAGCGGGTTGATGATCGGATCGATCAGGGCGCCCGGGCCCATGATCCACAAGTTGCCCAGATCGTGGATGGTGGCGTAAAGCTGGTTCTGGATCAACCCGGCGAAGACGACCTCGACCACCGACGTCCAGGTGTAGAGATCGGTGCCCACCTGGGACAGATCCAAGGTGTCCGCCGCCGCCGGACCCGGGTCGGCCGCAGCGAAGGCGTCCATCAGCCCATCGAGGGAGAACAGCTCATCGAAGTCGGCGCGCGCCGGCGCGGCGGTCAGTGGGCTGAGCCCGAGCGCCAGGAACGTGCCTACCGACGTGGCCGCGCCGACGGCACGAGAGGGGCGAGGGTTCTGGTTCACAGCGCGACGACCGGGCATCCACCGAACTTATCCAGCCGGGTACGGATTCCACAACTACGGATATTCGAAGCGGCATTGTTGGGCAGGTGCGGATCAACGGATCGATAGCCGCCGCAGATACCAAGGGGCGTGACACTGGACGCCGGGTGTATTTTGTGCCGGTGTCAGCCGGTGGTGGCTTCTCAGGCCCGGGGTCCCCGCTTGCCTGGTTGCTGGCACCGGTGACGGTGCAGACTTTCCTCGATGAACTGTGGGGCGCCGCGCCGCATCACATCGCCCGAGACAGCGCCGACTACTTCGACCTGCTGGCCGGCCCGTCGTCGGCCGAACAGCTCCTGGCCGCGCTGCGCACCGAGCCGTCCGCGGTGCGATTGGTGCGCGGGGCCGATCATCTGCAGCCGCAGGACTACACCCTCGCCGACGGCACCCTGGACCTGGCCCGGGTTCACGCCGAGATGGCCGGCGGCTACACGGTCATCTGCAACAACATAGAGAAGTACCTGCGCCCGATGTCGACGCTGACCCACGCGGTCGAGGTGGAGCTGAACTTCCCGACGCACGTCAACGCCTACCTCACCCCGCCGGCCTCGACGGGATTCCTGCCGCACTATGACCACCACGACGTGCTGGTGCTGCAGATCCAGGGCAGCAAGAGCTGGTACTTCTACGGCGACCATCCGGTGCCACCGCACCTGATGCAGCAGATGCATGAGGTCGACCCGGCCGGGCTGCCGGAGCCGACCAGCCTGAATTTGGCCGCCGGGGACACTTTGTATCTGCCCCGGGGCCGGGTGCATTCGGCTGAGACGACATCGCAGGCATCGGTGCATCTGACCGTGGGCATTCACGTGCCGACGGTGCTCACCCTGCTGACCCACACGCTGCACATGCTGAGCCTGGGCGACGATGCGGTGCACACCCGTTTGCCCGCAAGGCATTTGGACGACCCGCAGGTGCGCGCCGGCCTGGGCACCTTGATCCGGGACGGGCTGGCCGCCATCGCGGCTCCCGAGGCGCTGGCCGAAGGCCTTGGCGCCATGCAGGATTTCCTGCTGCGGCGCGCCCGCTGCCCGGTCGTCGGACAGGTCTCCGACACCGTCGGCCTCGACACCGACACGGTGGTGCACAAGCAGCAGCCGCTGTACTCCCGGGTGACCACGACCGCCGAGGGCGTCGGCCTGCAGTTCGCCCAGTTGATCGTCAGCGCCCGTCCGGACCATGAAGCGGCGATGCGGTTTCTCTCGGAGCGCACCGACCCGTTCCGCATCGGCGAACTGCCCGGGCTGACGGACGCCCAGCAGGTGGAGCTGGCGCGGAGTCTGATCATGAGTGGATTCCTGGTGCGGCCGACCACCTGGACCACCCAAGCCGCACCGGCGATTCCATAAATGCGGCGATTACCGGGTGCAAAATCCGTATTCCCAGCAGACATCCAGTTATTATTCTTGATTTGAGGATAGGATCTAGGCGTTCGCAACGGGGAAAGGTGACCATGACGGCACCAATCTGGATGGCGTCGCCACCGGAGGTGTACTCGGCGCTGCTGAGCAGCGGTCCGGGTGCCGGGCCACTGCTGGCGGCCGCCGGCATGTGGGACGCGTTGAGCACCGAATACACCGCGGTGGCGCAGGAGCTGTCCACGATGCTTGCGGCGGTGCAGGCCGGCTCGTGGCAGGGACCGAGCGCGGAATCCTATGTGGCCGCGAACGTTCCGTACCTGACCTGGCTGGCCAAAGCCGGCGCCGACGCGATGGCATTGGCGGTCCGGCACCAGAGCGCCGCCACGGCCTACACCTCCGCGCTGGCGACGATGCCGACCCTGGCCGAACTGGCCGCCAACCACGCCGTGCACGCGGTGCTGCAGGCTACGAACTTCTTCGGGGTCAACACCATTCCGATCGCGCTCAACGAGGCCGACTACGCCCGGATGTGGGTGCAGGCGGCCAGCACGATGTCGACGTATCAGGCGGTGGCCGGTGCGGCCGTGGCGTCCTCCCCGGCTGCGACAACGGCGCCCACGGTGCTCAACCCCGACACCCCCGTCCATCGCGACCACCAGCACCGGCCGAACCAGCAGCAGACCCAGGACTTCGGCAACATCTACCAGGAGAGCTGGTGGACCACCCGGATCGCCGAGATCAACGAGGCCATTCAGGCCGATCTTTCCAGCAACAATCCGCTGACCAGCCTGATCAGTGACCCGGTGCTGATGACGATCGCCCCGCATTACGCCGGTGAGATCGTCCTGGGGATGGCGCCGACCGTGACGGCGCTGACCGAGACGATGCTCGGCCTGGTCGCACCGGCGTCGCCGCTGGCCGGCCTCGCCGCGGTCGCCGGGCTGGCCGGCATCAACGTTCCGGCCGCACCGGCGCTGCCGGCCCCCAGCCCGCCGGTGCCCGCCGCGTCCGCTGCTGCGCCGACGTCGCTGGCCGCCCCGCCGGCCCCGGCCTCGGCCACTCCCCCGGCGATGGCTCCGCCGACACTGGCCCCGGCCGCCACGGCTGCCGGCGGCGTCCCGGTGATGCCGCCCCCGATCACCGGAGCGGAAGCCGCAGTCTTCCCGTACCTGGTCGGTAGCGGCCCGACCTATGGGGCAGCCACCCCGATGCGCCTCGCCGCACCAGCGGCGGCCCAGCGCTCCCCCGCGCCTGCCGCCGCCGCGGTCACCGCGCCCACCGAGCGTCAGGCCCGCCGGCGACGGCACCGTCAGGGGCTGAGGGACCCCGGCAACCGCTACGAATACCTCGACTCGGCGAGCGGCGCGGGACAGCTGGGTTTCACCGGCACCGTGCACCAGGAAACCGGTTCTGC
Source organism: Mycolicibacter sinensis (assembly GCF_001673565.1). Lineage (GTDB taxonomy): Bacteria > Actinomycetota > Actinomycetes > Mycobacteriales > Mycobacteriaceae > Mycobacterium > Mycobacterium sinense_C. Next base: position 50,943 of record NZ_LZMF01000132.1, on the reverse strand, counting down.
GGTAACGGGTTTGACGACTCTGACCGACAGTGCCCCGATGCTGCCGCACACCTGGGAGAGCCCCGAAGGCTCGGGCTGATCCAGATACCCCGACCGTCTCAGTGGCCCAGCAGCCGCATCTTCTGCTCGTTGTACTCGTCGTTGGTGATCAAACCGCGATCGCGCAGCTCGGCGAATTCGCGGATCTCCGCGGCGATTCCCATCATCGACGGCCCGGGGGTGCCGTCGCCGTCGGCCTCACCGGCCGGCGAATCCGCAGCCGAGCCGGCGGTCCGTTGCGGCGTGGGGACGTTCGCCGGAGCCGGCGCGGCGTCGGCGCGGCCGCGGCTGACCGAGCCGGCCAGCGCGCTGCCGCCCATGCCGGCCAGCGCCATCTGGCTGAACGCGCTTCCGGCGCCGGCGAGCGAGGCCGCCGGTGCGCCGCCGACGCCCGGTCCGGCCAGCGGCGTCGTGTAAGACAGCGTGCGGACCTCCGGGGCATTGGCGGCCCAGTTGATCGGCACCGACAGGTTCCCGGCGCTGATCGCCTCGCCCCTGGCCGCGGACGTCACCGACGACACCGATGACGCCGACGAGAGCGCGTCCCCGATGAAGCCACTCGGCCGCGACGGGGTCAACGGCGAGAACAGATCGATGTTGTGCAGGATCTCGTATTCCACCATCTGCAATTGATCCTGCTCGGCGAGGATCTCCCGGGTGCTGGCGTCCGCCGCCGTCCAGGCGCCGGCCGATAGTGCGATGCCGGCCGACGACGCGCCCAGGGAAATCGCCGCGATCAGGTTCAGTCCGATCAGGTCGGGTAACGCCGGGGTCTCCTGGGCCACTCCCGCCGCCGCCACCCCCGCCTGCAGCGCAGCGCTCTGCGGCGACCCGAAGATTCCCGAGGCCAACTGGCCCAGCAGCGACTGGATGTTCGACGACGACGCGTCCAGCCCCGCCGTGCCGGTCGCGGCGGTCTGACTGAGCGGCCCGGCCGGATTGCTGGTCTGCGGGGGCTGCTGGAATGGTGCCAGCCCGGTCGCGGTCGCCGACGCCGCGGCGTAGGCGTACATCGCGGCGGCGTCCTGTGCCCACATCTGGGCGTACTCGGCCTCGTTGGCGGCGATCGCCGCGGTGTTGGTGCCCAGCACGTTGGTGGCGACCAACAGCATCAGCTGGGCCCGGTTGGCGGCCACCACCGTGGGTGGCACCGTCGCACTGAACGCCGCCTCGTAAGCCGCGGCCGCCGCGTTGGCCTGCGCCGCCGTCTGGTCGACCTGCGCCGCGGTGGCGGCCATCCAGGTCGCGTACCGCGCGGCGGACTGCGTCAGCGCCACCGACGCCGGCCCCAGCCAGGCTTGGCCGGTCAGCTCGGCGATCACGGTCTCATAGGAAGTGACCGTCGAGTGCAGTTCGGCGGCCAAGCCGCTCCAGGCGGCGGCCGCCGCCCGCATCGGTGTGGAGCCCGGGCCGGTGTAGATCCGCAGCGAATTGACCTCCGGCGGCAGGGCAGCGTAATTCATTCACTGACCCCCTCCCTGGGCACCGCCGACGGAAACCGTCGTGTGTGTATTTCTATCCGAAAATCGCCCCCGTGGCCTACGATTCCGGTTTTGCGGGGCAGGGTCCGGCTCAGCTGCCGAGATGGCGGTCACAGCCGCATGCTGCGATAACATGCGCGCGTGCGGATGCTGATCACTGCGTTGCGCGACCTGCAGTGGCGGCTGCGCCGGTTCATCGTCGCCGCCGTGGGCACCGCGATGGTGTTCGCGCTGACTCTGGTGCTGGCCGGGCTGACCCACGGCTTCCGGGTCGAGGCGGAGCACGTGGTCGATTCGTTGGGCATCGACAGCTATCTGATCCAGACGGCCGCCGTCGGTCCGTTCATGGGCTCGTCGCGGTTCCCGCAGAAGGAGGCGGGCGACGTCGCCGGCATCTCCGGTGTCGAAGCGGCACTGCCGGTGGTTTACGGCAACACCATCCTGCAGGACGGCGAGTCGCCGCTGAACGTGAACATCTACGGCGTCCCCAAGGAGGCAATGCCGCCGATCATTTCGGGGCGGGCACCGACCGAGCCCAACGAGGTCGCGATGTCCACGACGCTGAAGCGTGCCATCGGCGACGACGTCGAAATGGGGGCGGACAAGCTACGGATCGTCGGCCTGGTGGAGAAGTCGACGACGCTGGCCGGGCAACCCAATGGCTTCCTGACCGTCGCGGGAGCGCAGCGCCTGATGTTCTCCGCGCAGCCGGTGGCCTCGGCGATCGGCTTGCGGGGCACCCCGGCGAAGGTGCCCGAGGGCTACCGGGTGGTGGACCGGGCCGCCGCCGTCGACGACATGGTGCGCCCGCTGGCCGGGGCGCAGATGGCGCTGTCGTACATGTCGGTGCTGCTGTGGGGCGTCGCCGCGCTGATCGTGGGCTCGCTGATCTATCTGTCGGCCCTGGAGCGCACCCGCGACTTCGCGGTGTTCAAGGCGCTGGGGGTGACCACCTGGATGGTGTTGGCCGGGCTGGCGCTGCAGTCGGTGATCGTGACGATGGCCGCGGCGGTGCTCGGCGGGATGCTGGCGGTGGCGATCGGGCCGGCGTTTCCGATGCTGGTGGCCGTGACGTCGTCGTCGTTCTCGCTGCTGATGCTGACCGCGGTCGGCATCGGCCTGCTGGCCAGCCTGGCGGGCCTGCGCCACGCGGTGGCCGTCGACCCGGTGCTGGCGTTCGGGGGGCCGTAAATGGGTGACCTGCGGATCAGCGATCTGGTCATCGAATACGCGACCGGCGGCGGGGAACCGATTCGCCCCATCAATGGCCTGAGCCTGGAGATTCCGGCGGGATCGCTGGTGGTCGTGCTCGGGCCCAGCGGGTGTGGGAAGACCACGCTGCTGTCGTGCCTGGGCGGCATCCTGAGTCCGACCAGCGGTGAGATCCGGTTCGGCGCCACCGAGGTCACCACGCTGAACCGCCGCGAGATCACCTCCTACCGGCGCCGCACCGTCGGCATCGTCTTCCAGGCGTTCAACCTGGTGCCGAGCCTGACCGCCCTGGAGAACGTGATGGTGCCGCTGTGGGCGGCCGACTGGACGCAGTGGTCTGCCCAGGAACGCGCCCGCGATCTGCTCACCCGGGTCGGCCTGGCCGACCGGATCGACCACCGGCCCGGCCAGCTCAGCGGCGGCCAGCAGCAGCGGGTGGCGGTGGCCCGAGCCCTGGCCCTGGACCCGCCGCTGATCCTGGCCGACGAACCCACCGCGCAGCTGGACTACGTCCGCGCCGACGAAGTCGTGCAGCTGCTGCGGGTGCTCGCCGCCGGTGACCGCGTCGTGGTGGTGGCCACCCACGACACCCGGATCGTGCCGCTGGCCGACATCGTCATCCAGCTCTCGCCGACCGCGGCGCCCGCCCCGGCACGCGCCCAGCAGGCCCCGGTCCGGCTGGGGCCCGGCGCGGTGCTGCTGGAACAGGGCACCGTGGAGGATCTGATCTACGTCGTCACCGAGGGCGAGGTGGAGATCGCACCGCAGTCGTCCGATGCCGGCGGGGGTCTGCTCAAGATCGGCAAGCCGGACAACTATGCCGGGCAGCTCGGCCCGATGGTTCGTATCCCCCGCTCGGCGACCGTCCGCGCGCCCCGCGAGGCGACGGTGGTGAGCTACACCGTGGAGGCGTTTCGCGAGCAGTTCGGTCACCCGCCGGCTCCGGACGCCCCTGCATCAACGTGACCGTTCCTGCGGCGTGCCTGTCCAATCGTGGTGCGCGGTCACGAGATGATGCCTGTCATGGCTGATCTGACCCGCCGGGCTGCATTGCGCCTCGGGGTCGGTGCCGCGGGCCTGTTCGGCTCGGGTACGTGGGTCTCGGGTCAGGCGCGAGCCACCGGGAATGCCTACCCCACCCGGGAGTCCGGGTCGTTCGTGTCCGCGGCCCGCGGCGGGGTGGAGACCAACTGGATCATCGCCCGGCCGCCGGGGCAGACCGCGCCGCTGCGGCCGGTGATCGCGCTGCACTGCAAGGACGGCGACGCCGCCTGGGTGATGGATCTCGGGGTCGAGGAGGAGCTGGCGAAGCTGACCGCCTCGGGCCGGCCCCCGTTCGCGGTGGTGGCCGTCGACGGCGGCAACTCCTACTGGCGACCGCACAGCAACGGCCAGGATTCCGGGGCGATGGTGCTCAATGAGCTGGTCCCGATGCTGGCCGACAAGGGCATCGACACCTCGCGGATCGGGTTCATGGGCTGGTCGATGGGTGGTTACGGCGCGATGCTGCTGGGCACCCGGCTGGGCCCGGCCCGCACCGCCGGCATCTGCGCGATCAGCCCGGCGATCTACATGACCTACTTTGGCGCGCCCGCCGGGGCGTTCGACAGCGTCGACGACTGGCGGACGAACTCGGTTTTCAGCCTGGCGCCGCGGCTGGCCCCGATCCCGCTGCGGGTCGACTGTGGCACGTCGGACAGCTTCTACTACGCGACCAACCACTTCGTCGGCCAGTTGAATCCGCGGCCGGCCGGCGGGTTCACGCAGGGCGGCCACGACGTGACCTACTGGCGGGGACAGCTGCCGGCCGAATTGGCCTGGCTGGGTTCCTGATTTACCTAGGGCTGGTTCATCGGGTTCGCCGGGTTCATCGGGCTGTCGATGTTCGCCGGGTTGTCGATGTTCATCGGGCTGTCGATGTTGGCCGGGTTGTCCGGGTTCAGCGGGCTGCTGATGTTGGCCGGGTTGGTCAGGCTGTCGGGTCCGTACGGGCCGGCGTTGCAGGCCGCGCTGGCGTTGGCGATGCAGTCGCTGGGGCTGAACGGGTCGGGGTTGGCCGGGTCCGCTCCGGCCGGTCCGGCCAGTGCCAGGGCACATGCGGCGGCAGCAACAGCCACTGAAGACGTAGCAACGATTCTCACCTAATCACTCCTTCGCTCGGCCGAGAACGCCCGCAGTCGCAGGCTGTTCGTCACCACCAGAACCGAAGAAGCGGCCATCGCCGCGCCAGCAATCATCGGGTTGAGCAGTCCCGCCGCCGCCAGCGGAATCGCGGCGACGTTGTAACCGAACGCCCAGATGAGGTTCTGCCGGATGATGCGGAGCGTACGCCCCGAGAGCCGCAGCGCGGCCGGAACCGTCAAAAGGTCACCGCGCACCAGCGTCAGGTCACCGGCCTCGATGGCGGCGTCGGTGCCGGTGCCCATTGCCATGCCGATGTCGGCGGTGGCCAGCGCCACCGAGTCGTTGACGCCGTCGCCGACCATCGCCACCCGACGGCCGGCGGCCTGCAGGGTCTTGACGGCGTCGGCCTTGTCCGCGGGCAGCACGTCGGCGATGACGTCGGCCGGGTCGATTCCCACCTCGCCGGCCACCTTGCGCGCCACCGCCGCGCCGTCGCCGGTGAGCAGCATCGGGGTGATGCCCATGGCCTTGAGTTCGGCCACCGCCGCCGCGCTGCTGGGCCGCACCGTGTCGGTCAGCGTGATCGTCCCGCGTTCCCGGCCGTCCCAGGACACCTCGACGGCGGTCCCCGTCTGGTGCGCGGCGGCCGAGCGGGCGATCTCGACCCGCACCCCGTCGACCAGCCCGGTCACCCCGTGGCCGGGCCGGCTGGCGAACTCGGTCACCGGTCCGATCATCAGCCCCGCCGCTTTCGCACCGGCGACGATCGCCGCGGCGATCGGGTGCTCGGACGCCGATTCAACGGCCGCGGCGCGGGCCAGCACGGTGTCGGGATCCTCGCCGCGGCTGACCGCAAGGCCGGCGACGGTCATCACACCGGTGGTGACCGTTCCGGTCTTGTCCAGCACGACGGTGTCGATGTCCTTGACGGCCTCCAGCACCTGCGGGTTCTTGATCAGGATGCCCAGCTGCGCGCCGCGGCCGGTGCCGACCAGGATGGCGGTCGGCGTGGCCAGCCCCAGCGCGCACGGACACGCGATGATCAGCACCGCGACCGCCGCGGTGAACGCCGCCGCCGCGGATTGTCCGGCCAGCAGCCAGCCGGCCAGGGTGAGCGCGGCGATCACCAGCACCGCGGGCACGAACACCGCCGACACCCGGTCGGCCAGCCGCTGGATCGACGCCTTGCCGGCCTGGGCGTCGGTGACCAGCTTGGCCATCCGGGCCAGCTGGGTGTCGGCGCCCACCTTGGTGGCGCGCACCAGCACCAGGCCGGTGGTGTTGAGCACTCCGCCCAGCACCGCATCGCCGTCGGTGACGTCGACCGGCAGCGACTCGCCGGTCATCGCGGAGGTGTCCAGTGCGGTGGCGCCGTCGATGACGACGCCGTCGGTGGCGACCCGCTCACCCGGCCGGACCACGACGACGTCGCCCACCCGCAGCTCGGCGATCGGCACCCGGGTCTCCTTGAGGCCGTCGTCGCCGCGGCGCATGACCGAGGCGTCCTTGGCGCCGAGCTCCAGTAGCTCGCGCAGTGCGGCACCCGCCGAGCGTTTGGCGTGCGCCTCGGCGTAGCGGCCGGTCAGCAGGAAGACGGTGACCACCGCCGCCACCTCGAAATACAGGTGGCCCGAGCCGGTGAGGACCGCGACCACCGACCACAGGTAGGCCGCCAGCGTGCCCAGCGACACCAGGGTGTCCATCGTGGCGGCACCGTGGACGGCGGTGCGCAGCGCGGCCCGGTGGAACGGGAAGCCGCCCCACGCCACGATCGGCGTGGTCAGCGCGAGCGCCAGCCAGTCCCAGCCGCTGAACTGCCAGGCCGGCACCATCGACAGCGCCACCACCGGCAGCGCCAGCAGCGCCGAGCCGATCAGCCGGGGGCGTAGTTGTCCGGCGGGCACGTCGGCATGTTCGGCCGGGTGCTCGTGGGCGGCGCCGATCACCGCGGCCTGGTAGCCGGCGGACTCCACCGCGAGCACCAGGTCTTCGGCCGACACGCTCGGGTCGTGTTCGACGTGGGCGCGTTCGACCGCCAGGTTCACCGTGGCCTGGACCCCGTCGAGCGCGTTCAGGCCGCGCTCCACTCGCCCCGCACAGGAGGCACAGGTCATTCCGCGCAGTTCGAGGTCGGTGGTGATCACCCCGCCGATGATACCCCCGCGGGGTATACCGGCGCCGGTCGGCGACGAGCCCGGCGCAGCCGGGCGGTACCGACGACCGCCAGCACGCCGGCGGCCGTCGCCAACAGCAGCGCCAGCAGCACCATCCGGGGGTGGTAGGCCACCGAGAGGGTGGCCGGTTCACCGTCGATCACCGGCGCGACCAGCACCAGATAGCGAACGTTCAGCCAGCTCGCCGCGCAGCCCGCAGCTGCGGCCCCGGCCAGGATCAGCTCGACGATCCCCCGCACGATCGGGGCTCTCACCATGACGTTTCTTCGGTATCGTCGTCGAGCTCCGCCGGCGCGGTGAGGTCGCCGGGCGGGACCGCCTGGGGCACCAGCTCGCTCAGCAGCGCCCGCAACGTGCGGTGATCACGCGCCCAGGCCTGCACCGTACGCCGCCCGGTCAGCCGCAGCCCGATGCCCACCCGGCGGCGCGGCACCCCGCTCAGTTCGCCCAGCGCCCGGGCTTCCTGCCATTTCTCCGGCTGCTGCTTGCCCCAGCCGGTGGGCCGCTTGGCCTCGGGGTAGATCATCACGATGTCGGCGATCCGCAGCGTTTCGGTGCCCTGCCGCAGCGTGGTTGCGGACAGCTCCACCGAGGTGTGGATGCGCGCCGCCTTCACCTGGATGGCCAGCATGGCCGAGACCAGCGCCGCCAGCAGCGCGGGCAACAACGGCTGGACCCCGTAGCCGCCGGAGTTCTGGATCGCCACCAACAGGCTCGCCGCGACCGGCCCGAACAGCACCCACCACCAGCCGGCACCGCTTTCGAAGAACAGCGGTGCGGGGGGCGCGGTCGGCTCGGGGTCAGACATGTCGGGTCAGCCTAACGCGGCGCCGCTACCCGAAAAACGGTGGATCTTTCACCTGAGCTCTCAGGCTGCCGCCCAGGCCAGCAGCTCCTCGACCGGCCAGGTGTTGACGATCCGCTCGGTCGCAATCCCGGCGTCAAGCGCACGCTGGGCGCCGAAGCCGAGGAAGTCGAGCTGCCCGGGAGCGTGTGCGTCGGTGTCGATGCTGAACAGACACCCCGACTCGTGTGCGAGATGCAGCAGTCGGGTCGGTGGGTCGCGTCGTTCCGGGCGGCAGTTGATCTCCACCGCGGTGTTGTGCTCGCGGCAGGCGGTGAACACCGCCTCAGCGTCGAACTGCGACTCCGGCCGCCGGCCGCGCCCACCGGTCACCAGCCGCCCGGTGCAGTGCCCGAGCACGTTGACCCGCGGATTACAGACCGCGCGCACCATCCGCCGCGTCATCGCGCCCGACTCCATCGCCAGCTTGGAGTGCACGCTGGCGACCACGATGTCGAGTCGCTCCAGTAACTCCGGTTCCTGATCCAGGCTGCCGTCATCGAGAATGTCGACCTCGATGCCGGTCAGGATCCGCAGCGACGCAAACTGCTCCCGCAGCCCGTCGATCACCTCGAGTTGGTGGCGTAGCCGCTGCGGTGAGAGCCCGTTGGCGATGGTCAGCCGCGGGGAATGATCGGTCAGCGCGCAGTAGTCATGCCCCAGGGCCACCGCGGTGGTCATCATCTCCTCGATCGGCGCTGAGCCGTCCGACCAGTCCGAATGCAGATGCAGGTCCCCGCGCAACGCCGCGCGCAACACCCCACCACCCAGATCCGCCGCCTCGTCGCGCAGCCGCACCAGGGTGTCGGGCTCAGCACCGGCCCAGGCCTGCGCGATCACCGCGGCGGTCTTCGGTCCGATGCCCGGCAGGGACTGCCAGCTCTCGGCCACGCCATGGCGGCGCCGCTCCTCGTCGCCCAGGGCCTCGATGACATCGGCGGCGCGGCGGTAGGCCATCACCCGACGCGGGTCCTCGCGGGCCCGGTCCTTGTAGAACGCGATCTGGCGCAGTGCCTCCACCGGATCCATGACCCCAGTCTGCCGTGACCGCGCCCCCGCACGAGGGCAAGCGGTTCCTGTTCACGGCTAGCGGGTGAAGTACTCCTGGGCGTCGGCGCGGTGCAGCAGGAAGGTTCCGGCGGCGATGAGCACCGATCCGACGATGCCGGTGACGGCGAGGGTGACCGCGACCGCCGGCCGGGCATCGGCGTGCGACAGTCCGTTCACCGCGTACACCACCGAGCCGATCCCCCCGCCGGTCAACAAGGTGCGGGCCCAGCGGTACCCGGAGCGCATCAGCATCAGGAAGGTCGCCACCACCACGACCAGCACCAGTGCGGTCAGCCCGACAATCGGATAGGTCACCGGCAGGTCGGCGATCTCCGGCGCGGCCAGCAGACTCACCACGTACCCGGTCGTCATCAGCGGCAAGGCGGCCAGCCACAGCCAGAACCCGGTGTCGACGTCGGTGGGCCGGGTCGCCGCCGGTGGCTGCGACCCGACATCCGGGCCCGTCACTGCAGCCAGCCGGCCGCTTCGGCCGCCCAGTAGCTCAGCACGATGTCGGCCCCGGCGCGCCGGATGCCGACCAGCGACTCAAGTGCCGCCGCTCGTCCGTCGATCCAGCCGTTGGCGGCCGCCGCCGCGATCATCGCGTACTCGCCGGAGACCTGGTAGGCGGCGACCGGAACGGGTGAGATCGCGGCCGCGGCCGCGATCACATCCAGGTATCCCATGGCGGGCTTGACCATCACGATGTCGGCGCCCTCGGCGAGGTCCAGGGTGACCTCACGCAGTGCCTCGCGGGCGTTGCCGGGCTCCTGCTGATAGGTGCGGCGGTCCCCCTCCAGGCTGGAGGCGACGGCGTCGCGGAAGGGGCCGTAGAACGCCGACGCGAACTTCGCCGCATACGCCAGGATCACCGTGTCGCTGTGCCCGGCGGCGTCCAGCCCGTCGCGAATGGTGGCGACCTGGCCGTCCATCATGCCGCTGGGGCTCACCACGTGAGCACCGGAATCCGCTTGCGCCACAGCAAGTTCCACGTAGCGCTTCAGGGTGGTGTCGTTATCGACCCGGCCCCGGTCATCGAGTACTCCGCAATGGCCGTGGTCGGTGAATTCGTCCAGGCAGGTGTCGGCCATCAGCACGGTGGCGTCACCGAGTTCGGCGGCCAGATCGCGCAGCGCGGTGTTGAGGATCCCGTCGGGGTCGGTGCCCGCCGAGCCTGCGCTGTCCTTGTCCGCCTCCGCCGGAACGCCGAACAGCATCAGCCCGCCCACCCCGGCGGCCACCGCGTCAGCCGCCGCGGCGCGCAGCGAATCGCGGGTGTGCTGGTAGACACCGGGCATAGAAGGGATGGGCCTGGGCTCGTCGATGCCGTCGGCGACGAACATCGGCAGCACCAAATGCCGCGGCTCCAGCGAGGTTTGGGCCACCAGGCGGCGCATCGCCGGCGTGGACCGCAGCCGACGCGGGCGCTGCCGGGGAAACGCCATGCGGCTAGCGCCTCCGGCTCTTCTTCCGCGGCGGCGGCAAGGCGCCCTCGGCGCGCAACCGGGCGGCGTGCTCGGCCAGCGCGTCGACCAGCGGACCCACCGCAGCCGTCTCGGGCTGCACGTCGACCCGCAGCCCGAATTCGGCTGCCGTCTCGGCGGTCTTGGGGCCGATGCAGGCCACGATGGTCCTCGCGTGCGGCTTGCCGGCGATGCCGACCAGGTTGCGCACCGTGGAGCTCGAGGTGAAGCACACCGCGTCGAACCCGCCGGTCTTGATCATCTCCCGGATGGTCGCCGGCGGCGGGGCGGCCCGCACCGTGCGGTAGGCGGTGACGTCCTCGATCTCCCAGCCCCGCTCGCGCAGCCCCTCGGCCAGCGTCTCGGTGGCGATGTCGGCGCGCGGCAGCAACACCCGGTTGACCGGGTCGAAAACGTCGTCGTAGGGCGGGAATTCATCCAGCAGGCCCAGCGAGGACTGCTCCCCGGCCGGCACCAGCTCAGGACTGATCCCGAACGCCCGGACCCGCTCGGCGGTGGCTTCGCCGACGCAGGCGATCTTGACGCCGGAGAACGCGCGAGCGTCCAGACCGAACTCGCCGAACTTCTCCCACACCGCGCGCACCGCGTTGGTCGAGGTGAACACCACCCACTGGTAGCGGCCGTCCACCAAACCCTTGACGGCCCTTTCCATCTGGGCCGGGCTGCGCGGCGGCTCCACCGCGATGGTGGGCACCTCGACCGGCAGGGCGCCGTGGGAGACCAGCCGATCGCTCATCTCGCCGGCCTGATCCTTGGTGCGCGGCACCAGCACCGTCCAGCCGTACAGGGCGCGGCTTTCCCACCAGTTCAGCTTGGACCGGTTGTTGACCGTCTTGCCGATGGTCACCACCAGCGTGCCGGCGGTGGTCTCCTGACCGTTGGGCAGCACGACCGGGTCGATCCCGGCCAGCGCCGCCGGTTCGGTCAGCCCGGCCAGGGTGGACTCGACCGAACGCTGCGCGCACGTGGTGCCCGACGTGGTGACCACGCACGGCGTGGCGTCGGCGAGGCCGTACTCGATCAGGGTGCGGGCCGCCTCGGGCAGATGCGAGGTGGTGGCCTGCAGGATCAGCGGGCCCGGGGCGGCGGCCAGCGCCGCCCAATCCACCTGCGGGTCGCGGACATCGGCCACGGTGTGCGACGAACCCAGCGGCAGGCCGGCGTAGGTCGGCACCGCGCTGGTGGCCGGCAGACCCGGCACGATCTCGAACGCCACGTTGGTGCGGGCCACCGCGTTGACCTCGGTGATGACCGCGTCGACCGACAGCGGGTCGCCGGCCACCAGGCGCACCACGTCGGCGCCCGAACGTGCCTCGGCGGTCAGGATCTTGGCCACCTCGGCCGGCTCGCCCAGCGCCGGGCGGATGTCGGGCCCGCCCGGAACGGTCGCGGCGGCGGCCTTGTCCGAGTCGGCGTCAGCGCCGTCGGTGCCGTCGGCGTCGGCGTCGTCGGTCTTGTCCGCCTTGGGGTCCGGCAGAACCGGCCCGGCGATCGGCGGCAGGTCGGTACCGACCAGCCCGAGCACTGCCTCGGGCACGTCGGGGTCGACGAACACCAGCGCGGCGTTCGTCAGCGCCGCGCGCGCCCGCGTCGTCAGCAGGCCCGGGTCACCCGGGCCCGAGCCGACGAACACGATGCGGCCCGGCTTGGGCTTCTGCCCTCGCACGCTCAGATGGCGAGCCATTTTTTCCCACTCCCAGTCACTTCACGCGTCCGACATCAGCTCACGTGCACCCAACTCGAACAGCTCCGTGGCCACCGAGATCCCCAGTTCTCGGGCCGCCTCGGGGCTGCCGATGCCGGATGCACGGATCACGTCGGATCCATCCAGCGCCGCCACGCAACCGCGCAGCGACAGCTCTTCGAAGACCCGGCCGTCCTCATCGATCGACTCGACCACCTCAGCGATCGCGCCGACCGGTGCGGAACAACCCGCCTCCAGTTCGGCGAGCAGGGCACGCTCGGCGGTGACCGCGACGCGGGTGTCGGTGTCGTCCAACTCCGCCAGCACTGCCGCCAGTGCGGTGTCGCCGGCGCGACACTCGATCGCCAGCGCACCTTGAGCCGGCGCCGGCAACATCTGCACCGGCTCCAGCGTCTCGGTGATCACATCGAGGCGTCCCACTCGGGCCAGACCCGCCCGGGCTACCACGATGGCGTCGAGTTCTCCGCTGCTTACCCTGTTCAACCTGGTATCTAGGTTGCCTCGTAGGGGGCGAATTTCCAAACCGAGACCCAATGCTCTAAGCTGCGCGGCCCGCCGCGGCGACGACGTGCCCAGCACCGCCCCGGCCGGCAGCTCGCCGAGCACCAGCCCGTCGCGCGCCACCAGCGCGTCCCGGGCGTCCTCGCGGGCCGGGATCGCGGCCAGCTGGAACCGCGGATCGGTGGCGGTGGGCAGGTCCTTGTGCGAGTGCACCGCGGCGTCGACGCGGCCGTCGGCGATGGCCTCCCGCAGCTCGGCGGTGAACACCCCCACCCCGAGGTCGGCGATCGGGCCCGACGAACGGTCCCCGGCCGTGCTGATCAGGACCAGTTCCGCGGGGTGCCCGGCGGCCACCAAGGCGTCACGAACGGTCCCGGCCTGAGTGGTCGCCAGCACGCTGGCCCGGGTACCGATACGGATTACGTCACCCAAAACGTCTACCCGGCTGACCCGGTTTCGGCGCCAACGTCCATCCCGTCGGGCACCACTGGCAATTCACCGGCGGTCGCGACCGCGTCCACGGCGGTCGGGTCGAGCTCGAAGAGCTCGCGAAGCGCTTCGGCGTAGCTGTCGCCGCCGGGCGAGCTGGCCAGCTGCTTGACCCGCACGGTCGGGGCGTGCAGCAGCTTGTCGACGACGCGGCGCACGGTGCGCGCCACCTCCTCGCGCTGGGCGGTCTCCAGATCCGGCAGCCGGTGATCCAGCCGCAGCAACTCGGCGGTGACCACGTCGGCGGCCCGCTGGCGCAGCGCGGTCACGGTCGGGGTGACCTCGGCCATCCGCTGACCGGCCAGGTAGGTGGCGACCTCGCGGGCCACGATGCCGTGCGCGGCGTCGGTGTCGGAGCTGGCGACCTGCGCCGACGGCTCGCGCTGGATCCGCTCCATGTCGATGACCTGCACCCCGGGCAGGCCGGCCACCGCGGCGTCGACGTCGCGCGGCATGCCCAGGTCACAGATCATCAGCGGCTGGGTCGCCTCATCCCGGTTACCGGCGGCCAGCGCGTGGTGCACATCGGCCAGCGACACCACCGGGCTCACCGCGCCGGTGCAGCACACCGCGACGTCGGCGTCGGACAGGGTTGCGGTCATCCGGTCCAGGGCGACGGCCTCGGCTGCCACACCGGACTCGCGGATCTTGCGGGCCAGGCGCTGGGCGCGCGACAGCGAGCGGTTGACCACCCGGATGCGTTTCACCCCGGCGCGCGCCAGGTGCGCCGCGGACAGCGCTCCCATCGATCCGGCGCCGATCACCACCGCGGTCCGGCCCTGTAAACCGTTGTCGCCCAGCTGGTTACTCGCGATACCCAGCGCGACCGACACCACCGAGGCGCCGGCGGCGTCGATCCCGGTTTCGGAGTGCACCCGCTTGCCCACCGACAGCGCGCGCTGCGCCAGTTCGTGCAGCACCCGGCCGACGGTGTTGTTGGCCTCGGCGGAGGCGTAGGCGCGGCGCACCTGCCCCAGCACCTGCTGTTCGCCGACGACCGCCGAGTCCAGACCACTGGCCACCGAGAACAGGTGCTCGACGGCGGCTTCGCTGTAGCGGACGTAGGCGTACTTGGTCAGGTCGGTCATCGACATGCCGGAGTGTTCGGAGAGCACCTGCCCGACCGCCGACAGCCCGCCGTGGAACGCCTCGACAACGGCGTAGACCTCGACCCGGTTGCAGGTCGACAGGATCATCGCCTCGGTGACGAGCGGCGATTCCAGCACCTGCTCGACGATCTTGACCTGATCTGGTTCGGCGGTGCTGAGCTGCTCGAGTACGGAGACCGGGGCGCTGCGATGCGAGACCCCGAAGAGCAGGACGCTCACGGCAAGATCACCTGGTCCGCTCCTTGCTGTCACCCGTGAACAAACTTCACTCCACGGTAGAGGCTAAAGCGCTGGCCCACCAAATTCGGCGAGATCCGCGCGCAACCTGGGCTCGTCGACCTCCCAGTAACTGTGCTCGCGTCCGTCGAGCAGCACCACCGGTAACCGGTCGCCGAATTCCGCTCGCAGCGCGCTGTCACCGGCCGCTGCGGCGGCGTCGACGTCGACTGCGTGCAGGTCGAACCCCAGCTCAGCGGCGAGCTGCGCCAGCTGGGTGTGCACCTCGACACAGACCGGACAGCCGTCGCGGGTCAGCAGCTGCACCTGGGGGCGGGTCATGAGTCCAGTCTGGCGCAGGGTGGCTATCTTTTCGATATGCCCAGCGGAAGTGCGGTCTCGATCACTAACCTGCTGTACCGCTACGCCGAGCTGATGGACGCCGGCGACCTGGACGCCGCCGCGGCGCTGTTCACCCACGCCCGGATCAAGGCCGACGCCGAGGGCCGCGTCGTCCTCGACAGCGCCGGGCTGCTGCAACTGTGGCGGGGGCTGGTCAAGATCCACCCGGACGGCACGCCGCGCACCAAGCACGTGGTCACCAACCCGATCCTCGATATCGACGAGGAGGCCGGCACCGCGGCGTGCCGGTCCTACTACACCGTGCTGCAACAGACCGACGCCGTGCCGCTGCAGATAGTCGCCGCCGGCCGCTATCACGACGAGTTCGAGCGGGTCGACGGCGTCTGGCGGTTCAGTTTCCGGGACTACTCGATGCTCGATTTCACAGGCGATCTGCGCGATCACCTGGGGGTCTTGGGGGGCGGGGCCGGTTAGGGTTGACGGCGGCCGGAGAACCGGCTGCCCATGCCGAGCGGAAGGAGTCGGGTGATGGCGTTACCGGGCCCGGCCAACGGGGATTCCGCAGCGGGCGCCGACCCCTTGCTAGTCGGCGGCGCCAGCGCCGACCGGGCGCTGGAGGACCTGCCCGACGAGGACACGCCCGCCCCGGTCGACCTGACCGCGGCCGCGTTCTTCGACGTCGACAACACCCTGGTGCAGGGCTCGTCGATGGTGCATTTCGGCCGGGGACTGGCCGCGCGCGACTACTTCACCTACCGCGACGTCGTCGGGTTCCTCTACGCCCAGGCCAAGTTCCAACTGACCGGCCGGGAGAACAGCGACGACGTCGCGGCCGGCCGGCGCAAGGCGCTGGCGTTCATCGAGGGCCGGCCGGTGTCGGAGCTGGTGGATCTGGGCGAGGAGATCTACGACGAGATCATCGCCGACAAGATCTGGCCCGGCACCCGCGAGCTGGCCCAGATGCATCTCGACGCCGGCCAGCAGGTGTGGCTGGTGACCGCCACCCCCTACGAGCTGGCCGAAACCATCGCCCGTCGGCTCGGGCTGACCGGGGCGCTGGGCACCGTCGCGGAGTCGGTCGACGGGGTGTTCACCGGCCGGCTGGTCGGCGAGATCCTGCACGGGCTCGGCAAGGCGCACGCGGTGCGATCGCTGGCCATCCGCGAGGGGTTGAACCTGCGGCGCTGCACCGCCTATTCCGACAGCTTCAACGATGTGCCGATGCTGTCGCTGGTGGGCACCGCCGTCGCGATCAACCCGGACGCCGCGCTGCGGGAGATGGCGCGCAACCGCGGCTGGGAGATCCGCGACTTCCGCACCGCGCGGCGGGCGGCGCGTATCGGCGTGCCGTCGGCGCTGGCGCTGGGGGCGGTCGGCGGGGCCCTGGCTGCGGCCGTGGCGCACCGGAACGAGCGCGCCTAGCGTGACCGCTGATAAGCTTCCGCCCGCCGAACACCACGGCGAGCGGAGGGGTAGACCGGCATGGCAGTACACACCGAGTCGCAGGGAATCATCGGCACGCACTACCGGTTCCCGGACTACTTCGAGGTCGGCCGGGAGAAGATCCGGGAGTTCGCCCGCTCGGTCAAGGACGACCACCCCGCCCACTTCGACGAGGACGCCGCCACCGAGGCCGGGCACCCCGGCCTGGTCGCGTCGCTGACGTTCCTGGCGGTCGCCGGGCGCCAGGTCCAGCTGGAGATCTTCGAGAAGTTCGACATCCCGATCAACATCGCCCGGGTGCTGCACCGTGACCAGAAGTTCACCTTCCACCGGCCGATCATGGCCGGGGACAGGCTGTACTTCGACACCTACCTGGACTCGGTGATCGAGTCCCACGGCACGGTGGTCAGCGAGGTCCGCAGCGAAGTCACCGACGCCGAGGGCAAGCCGGTGGTGACCAGCGTCGTCACCATGCTCGGCGAGTCGGTCAACCAGGACGCCGACACCGAGGCGGCCACGATCGCCGCGATCGCAGCGATGCGCGACCGGGCGCAGGGCAAGAAGTAGGCGGCTCAGCCCAGGAACATGTTGCGGCGGGCGGCCAGCAGCCGGTACAGCGTCTGCTGAATCGTCTCGCGCACCTGGTCGGTCAGCTCGAAGGTGACCATCGGGTCGTCGGCCGCACCGGGCTCGTAGTCGGTGGTCTTGATCGGCTCACCGAAGGCGATGTGCCACTTCGACGGCAGCGGCACCAGACCAGCAGGCCCGGCCAGCGGGAACAGCGGGGTGATCGGGAAGTAGGGCACACCGAGCAGCCGGGCCAATAGCTTGACGTCGGCGATCATCGGATAGATCTCCTCGGAGCCGACGATCGAGCACGGCACGATCGGCGCCTGGGTGTGCAGGGCCGCCGAGACGAAGCCGCCGCGACCGAACCGCTGCAGCTTGTAGCGGTCCTTGAACCGCTTGCCCAGGCCCTTGTAGCCCTCCGGGAACACCGCGGTCAGCTCGCCGGCGGCCAGCAGCCGGTTGGCGTCGACGGTGCAGGCCATGGTGTGGCCGGCCTTGCGGGCGGCCGGGCCGATCAGCGGCAGGTCGAACACCAGGTCGGCGCCGAGCATCCGCAGGTCGCGGTGCGACGGGTGGTGGTCGTGCACCGCCACCGAGAGCATCAGCGCGTCGATCGGCAGCACCCCGGCGTGGTTGGCCACCACCAGTGCGGGCCCCTCGGCCGGCAGGTTCTCGATGCCACTGACCTCGACTCGGAACCACTCGTTGAAGACCAGCCGCAGCAGCGGCAGCGCGACGGCCTCGTTGAAGTGCGGGTCGAAGCCGAACTCGTCGACCTGGTAGTCGCCGGTGATCCGCTCGCGAAGGAACGCGACGACGGCGGCCACCCGCCGGGCGAACTCGGCCGGGGTCGGCTCGGCATCGCTGGACACCGCAGCGCGGCGCTCATCGATCTCGCGGACGACGGCCGCGATCTGCTCGGCCGAGGCCCGTTCGGAGGGGCTGCTCAGCGTCGACGGGTGCCGCCGCCCGGCGCCCGAGTTTTTGTGCAGCGGAATGACTTTGGCTTTTGCACCACCAGCCATCGCATTAACCTCCCCGCACCCTGTCCATACCGATATCACCTAGTCGTTGCGCCACGCTCACCGCGCGTCGCTCCACCGACTCCACCCATTTGGGGTCGATGATCGGAGTGAGACCTCGCCCCCGAACGTAGTCATCAAATGCCTCAGCGGTAGTCCACTTCGTGCTGTACCCGAGGTCGGTTCGCATTCTAGTCGTATCCATCACCCGGCCAAAGCTGAGATAGTTCAGCTGCTCCCGGTTGATCTCGGTGTAGTTGTTGGCCCGCCGCAGCGAATCCAGCACCGACAGGCCTAAACCGGGCAGCGGCAACGGAATCCGGCCCGAGCGGCGGATCGCCTGCGACATCATGATGATGCCGTCGGCACCGACGTTGAAGGTGCCCGCCTTGCCGGCCATGCTGGCACGTTCCAGCGCGCCCAGCGCGTCCTGCTCGTGCAGCAGCTGCAGGCGCGCGTCGCGGCCCAGCACCATCGGAACCAGCGGCCCGTCGAGGTAGCGCGACAGCGCGGTGTCCATGGCCGGGCCGATCATGTTGGCCATCCGCAGGATGGTGACCGCGACGTCCGGCCGGCGCCGGCCCAGCCCGCGGGCGTAGCCCTCGATGTCGATGCTGTCGCGTGGAAAGCCTTGGGTGGGCGGCCGGTGGCTGGTGCTGTCCTCGGTGAACAGCACCGGGTCACGCGAGCAGGACCCGTAGACCTCCGAGGTCGACTTGAGCACCACCCGGCGCACCGAGGGCGCCTTCTGGCAGGCGGCGAACAACTGCATGGCGCCCATCACGTTGAGCTCCTTGAGCGCCGCCCCGCCGCCGGAGCGCGGCACATACGACGCCGCGGCGGCGTGCACCACGGTGTCGACCTCGCCGTTTCGAATCACCTTGGCGATAAAGGGATTGCGAATGTCGGCGCGGACGAATTCAGCGCGCCCCATCCGGCGCAGCATGTCCTTGCTCGGCATGACCGCATCGACTGCGATCACCCGGTTGATCAAGGGGTTCTGCGTGAGCCTGGCGGTCAAATAACCACCTAGAAACCGGCACGCGCCGGTGACCAGCACAACCTTGGGGTAGTGCCGGACGTCGCTTCGCGTGCTGTCGCTCGGGGGGCCGGCCTCGTCCACTCCGCAAGCCTAACGGCCACTGGTGAAAAGCAATACCGGCGATCGGCCGTCCACGGTCGTAGGCCGAGTCTCAGGCCAGACGGAGTTACTTACCGAGTTTTCTGCGCTGAACCCGGGTACGGCGAAGCAGCTTGCGGTGCTTCTTCTTCGACATGCGCTTGCGCCGCTTCTTGATGACTGAACCCATGAACTCCGCTATCTGCTTCTGCCCGCGCCGCCACAGGGGCGCTGGGCGAACTTGCTCGACCGGCTCACTTTACCCGTAGACAGGTCCGGGACTGAAAACCGGCACCTGAGGCGGACCGACGACACAGCCGACCCCGGGCGTCGCCGTGCGGCGACGCCCGGGGGGCGCTTAGTTGTCGACCGGCGGTCAGCCTGCGTCGAAGAAGGAGGTCTCCAGCAGGTCGTGCACTGCCTTGGCGTGCACCCGAAAAGACCGACCCACCCGTACCGCGGGCAGCTCGCCGTTGTGCACCAGGCGGTACACCGTCATCTTGCTCACCCGCATCAACGCGGCCACCTCGGCCACGGTGAGAAATTGTGTCCGACCCGCCTCGGCGGAGCCGGCATCCCGTGCCGCCCTGCCGCCAGCCGAGTCTCGTGCCGAAGGCCCGTTCGCAGACGTCATCGTTACCCATTTCAATCAGGCACGTGCAGTCCCAGCGGCTTCCCCTCCGCTAGCCCACACGCGCAGACATAGAGGAGAATAGCGGGACGAATGGGGTTCCTGCGACGTGTGAGAGCCAATATGTGAAAAATAAGTGAATTACTCTGATGTAATTCTTAGCTGCTCAGAGCGGGTTTTTGCGGCCTGGACCGCCCGATCCACCGAGGTCCGCAGGCCGCCGGCCTCCAGTTCCCGCAGCGCCGCCGCGGTGGTGCCCCCGGGAGAAGTCACCATTGCTCTCAGCTGCGCCGGAGCGGTGTCGATCACCGCGTTCGCGGTCCCCACCGCCTCGCTGCGCCCGTCCAACAGCATCTGCGCCGCCCCGGCCATGGTCTGCACGGCCAGATCGGTGGCGCCCTGCCGGCTCAGCCCGGCCGCCACGCCGGCGTCGACCAGCGCCTCCACCATCAAGAAGAAGTAGGCGGGCCCCGAACCCGACACCGCGGTGACGGCGTCCAGCTGTTCTTCCGGAACGATCGTCACCGTGCCGACGCATTCGAACAGCGCGGCAACCTGGTCGACCTGCTCGCTGGTGGGGAATCGGCCCTTGGCCAGCGCGCTGGCTCCCGCACCGACCTTGACCGGCGTGTTCGGCATCACCCGGATCACGGCCGCGCCCGCCGGCAGCTTGGACTCCACGTAGGCGGTGGTGACACCGGCCACGATCGACACCAGCACCTGTTCGGCGCTGTCGCCGGAGGCGGCGGTGACGTTCTTGGCGAACTCGGCGACCACGGAATCCACGTCCTGCGGCTTCACCGCGACGATCACGATGGCCGCGTTCTCCATCGCGTCGGCCACCGAGGTCACCAGCACCGAATACGTCTCGGCGAGCTGCCGGGCCCGGTCCCCGAACCGCTCGGCGACCACCAGGTCCTTGACCGGGCGCCCCGCCGCCAGCAAACCTGCCAGCAGGGCTTCGCCCATGTTGCCGCCGCCGATGATCGCGATTCTGGCCATGGCGACAGCATGGCAGACCCGGGCGATCGCAAGCACGGCGGAGCCGGGCGCGGCGGGTCGCCCGCCGAAGACGCAGCTCGGCCGGGCTACCGGGCGGGCACCATCGCCAGTTGCCGGGACTGCACCACGATCCGGCCCTCGCAGTCGACCACGGTGTGGTCCTCGTCGAACCAGTCCTGGCCGATCTGCACGCAGCTGCACAGCACCCGCAGCCAGCCGTCGGCGGGCAGGCCGCGCAGGTAAGCGGTGAGCTGCACCGTCGGCGCCCAGCCGGTGCGTTCCACCGCAAATGTCACCGGCGCCGACACGTCCCCGCACAGCAGGGCGAACAGAGCGTCCGGGGCGATGCCGCGGGGCCGCACCCACAGCTGGATCAGCGGAGGCCTGCCGTTGTCGCTGGGCTGCAGCGTCGAGACCACCGGCCGGATGTCGCAGCCCTCGGCCAGGTTCACCAGCCCGGCCATCGGGTGCCCGGGAGCGATGGGGGCCAGGTCGTCGGGCGGTTCGGGCGGCATCAAGGCGGTCACCGGGTTGGCCGACAGCAGCGGCGGGGCGTGATGCTCGGGCTCGCCGAGGGTGATGACGGCGTGCACGGCGGTCCGCTCCCCCTGAGTGAGCTCCACGTCGACGACGCTGATCCGGCGGCCCCGTTTGCGCGCCCGGGTGGTCAGCTGCATCGGCCCGGGTTCGGGCGCCCACAGGAAGTTGCCGGAGACCGCGACCGGTTGCAGGCCGCCGGAGGCACCATCGCCGGATCGGCCGTCGGCGCAGGCGGTGCGGGCGGCGTTGGCGCACAGCGCCAGCATCGCCCCGCCGTGCACCTTGGGGCCGATCGTCCAGTGCCGGTTGAGTTCCCCAGCGAAGCTCATGACGTCCCCGGATTCTTCGATCGGGGTGAGCCGCATGGCGTCGGCGAACGAGGCGAGCGAAGTCTGGCCCATGGTGTCCCTTCGGTGTCGCGATCAGCGCAGCAAGTGCGTGCGGGCGAACTGTAGCGACTCGACCAACAACGCCTCGCGCTCGTGTGGCGACCGCGCCTGGGAGGTGGTCACCTCCAGCACCACGTGACCGGTGAAGTCGCTGGCGGCCAGCAGCTGGCACACCTCGACCGTGGGCTGATCACCGCGCCCGGGCACCAGATGCTCATCGGCCGGCAGCCCGGTGCCGTCGCACAGATGCAGATGGGTCAGGCCGGACCCCATCCGGCGGGCCATCTCCAAGGCGTCGGCGCCGGCGGTCGCGGTGTGCGACAGGTCCAGGGTGTAATGCGCGTGGCCGCCGTCGAGCGGATCGTGGGACGGCGCGAACGCCGAGATGCCCGCGCCGGGGCCGCCGCCACGGCGTCGCATCCGCTCCCGAGACTGGTCAGCGCCGAAGAACCGGTCGGCGCGGAACGGAAACATGTTCTCCACCGCCACGATCACGTCGCTGGTGGCCTCCAGCTCGGCGACCTGATCGCTGAATCCCTCGGCGTAGCGCCGCTGCCAGCGAAACGGCGGGTGCACCACCACGGTCTGGGCCTCGAGCCGTTCGGCGGCCCGGACGCTGCGTTCCAACTTATGGACCGGGTTGGCGCCCCAGACCCGCTGCGAGATCAGCAGACACGGCGCGTGCACCGACAGCACCGGCACCCGGTACTTCTGCGACAGCCGCCGCACCGCGCCGATGTCCTGGCTGACCGACTCCCCCCACACCATCAGCTCGACGCCGTCGTAGCCGAGCCGGGCCGCGTACTCGAAGGCGGCCTCGGCCCGCAGAGGGTAAACCGAAGCCGTCGACAGGCCGACCTTGATGGCGGGACGCACGGACTAATAGTGAACGGCTAATTGGCGTGCAACGCCAGCGGCCCCAAGGTGACCAGCAGCCCGACCGCCACCGCGATCAACGTGCTGACGATGTCGACGGTCTTGCGCACGGCCTGTACCGCGGCCACCAGGCCGAGCGTGACCAGCACGGTGAGCACCAGAGCCACGATGCTGTTCCACCGCCACAGCTGGTCGAAGGCGATGAACAACCCGCCGCCGAACGCCACCGCCAGAATCGACTGCAGCACCACCAGCGCCCCGCCGACCGCTCCGGGCCGGCCGACGTATTCTTCGACCGGCTCGGTTTGCGCGGCGTCGGCCTCGACCGGGTCGGTGAAGTCGGCGGCACCGCTGCGATCGTCGGCGTCGGCGCCGAAATCCGACCGGACCGACCGGTCGGTACCGCCGGATGCACTGAGGACCGAACGCACGTAGGCGGAATCTCCGACCGACAGGTCGGGCTCGCGCACCTCGGTGTCCATCACGTCGACTTCGATGTCGGTGTAGGTGTCGACCGGGTCGGGGCGCATCCGTTCGGCGCCGGAGCCCGTCGGCCGCGCGGCGCTCTCGGCGGCTGGGCGGCCGTTCTCGGCGGCAGGCCGGCCGTTCTCGGCTGCCGGCGGATCGGCGCGGCGCATCGGCCGCGGGTAGGAACTCTGCTGCGGACCGCTACCGCGCGGCGGCGGCGGGGGCGGAGATTTGGGCCAGCGCGGCTCGGGGGTCGACCGCTGAACGAACTCCACCCGCTCGACGGGGCGCGCTCCGGTGGCCGGCCGGTCCTCCTCGACGAATCCCGGTGCCGGGCCAAGGAGCAGCCCGCCACTCGGCTCGTCGTCGGACGTCTCGGAGCTGTCCGACGGCTCGGCTGCAGCTTCTGGTTCGGGGGGACCGTCCTCGTCGCGGATGATGGGGATCTCGCCGGTCAGCTCGGCGACGGTGACGGCGTCTGCGTTGCCCCGCCTGCGCCGACGGCGCCCGGTGACCGGTGGCGAACCGATCGTCCCGTTCTTGGCGAGCAGTTCGGCTACCGAGATCGGCCGCGTCTCGACGTCGCGAGGATCAGGCTTGGGACCAGTCATCGTCCGCCCCCTCCCGGCCGGGCGGCGGCCAAGCCCACGGCCGAGGATGCCAGCAAGGTGGCGCTGTCGGCTTCGCGATCGAGCCGCCGCAGGATCAAGCCCTCCCGCAGTGCCCACGGGCAAATCTGAACCGTTTCGATCGACAGCGCTCGCATGCTCGCCTCCGCCACCAGGGCGCCCGCCACGATCTGCGGGGCCCGCTCGGCGCTCACCCCTTCCAATTCGGCACGATCTGCCGTGGTCATCCTAGAGATGAATGATATGAGCTGCCTAAGGCCTGCGGCGGTTAATGTGCGCCGTACCCGCGGTCCGGCGGCCGACGGCGCGGCCCCGGTGAGCCGAGCCAGCGAACGAAACGTCTTGGAGCTGGCGACCGCGAGATCGGGCGGGCCGGCCTCGAGGACTGTCGCGGCCGCGCCCGCCAACTCGGTGTCCAGCCAGTCCCGCAGCATCGCCACCCGGCGCCGCCCGGGCGGGTCCTCGGGCAGCCATTCCCGGGTGAGCCGTCCGGCACCCAGCGGCAGCGACAACGCCACCTCCGGCGCCTCGTCAAGACCGCTGGACAGCTCCAGCGAACCGCCGCCGATGTCGAGGTTGATGATCCGCCCGGCGCTCCAGCCGAACCAGCGCCGCACCGCCAGGAACGTCAGCCGGGACTCGTCCTCGCCCTCCAGCACCTGCAGGTCGACACCGGCCTCGTTGCGCACCCGCGCCAGAACATCCTCGGAGTTGGACGCATCGCGCACCGCCGAGGTGGCGAACGCCATCAGCTCCGCACAGCCCGAACTGGCTGCGATCGTGGCGAATTCGCCGATCGTGGACACCAGTTTGTCGGCGCCGCGCCGGGTGATCTTGCCGGAGCTGTCGGTGGCCTCCGCCAGCCGCAACGTGGCTTTGGTCGAACTCATCGGGGTCGGGTGACCGCCCCGGTGGGCATCGACCACCAGCAGATGGACGGTATTGCTGCCGACGTCGAGCACGCCTAATCGCACCCACCCAACTTAGTAGGGCGAAGCAGTGGCACGGTGAGGCAACGCCAATTTCTGGTCTAGCCTGGAGTTTTGTGACCCCCGCACAGCCTGCCTCCCCTCGGCGCGAAGTCGGCCTGGACTTTGCCCGCGAATGGGTGGAGTTCTACGACCCGGACAACCCCGAACACCTGATCGCCGCCGATCTGACCTGGCTGCTGTCGCGTTGGACGTGCGTGTTCGGCACGGCGGCCTGCCGCGGCATCGTGGCCGGCCGGCCCGACGACGGGTGCTGTTCGCACGGTGCGTTCCTGTGCGACGACGACGACCGCGCCAAACTCGACGACGCCGTGGCACAGCTGACCGACGCCGACTGGCAGCTGCGCGACAAGGGGCTGGGCAAGAAGGGTTACCTGGAGTACGACGAGAACGACGGCGAGGAGCAGCTGCGCACCCGGACCGTCAAGGGCGCCTGCATCTTTCTGAACCGGCCCGGGTTCGCCGGCGGTGCGGGCTGCGCACTGCACATCAAGGCGGTCCGCCTCGGCGTGGAGCCGCTGACCATGAAGCCCGACGTGTGCTGGCAACTGCCGATCCGGCGCAGCCAGGAGTGGGTCACCCGCCCCGACGACACCCAGGTCCTCAAGACCACGATCACCGAGTTCGACCGACGGGGCTGGGGCCCGGGCGGTGAAGACCTGCACTGGTACTGCACCGGGGATCCGGCGGCGCACGTCGGCGCCAAGCAGGTGTGGCAGAGCCTGGCCCCGGAGCTCACCGAATTGCTGGGCGCCAAGGCCTACGCCGAGCTGGCGGCGATCTGCGAGCGCCGCAACGAACTCGGCCTGGTGGCCGTGCACCCGGCCACCGGCGCCGGCTGACCCCCGGAACCGCCGCCGACCTGGGCCATCAATGGTGTGCGGGGTCACGGCTGAACGATTTCTGGCAAGCGGCTCAGGTCGGTATAATCGGGAGTAGTCTCCGCGTAGCGCAGCACCACCATCGGAATGCGCACTGAATTGAGAGCCACGCCCTACGCGGGCATGATCCTGTATTTACGCACGCCCGCTGGAGATTCATGATCAGGACCGACATGCACACCGTGGAGCGCGACCATAACGGACACGCGCCGCCGGTCGTCCTCCGGCCTCCCGTGGTCCTGGAAGCCCGCAAGCTCAACAAACAGTTCGGCGCGGGCGATACGGCCACCCCGGTATTGCGCAACGTCGATATCCAGATAACCCGCGGGGAATTCGTCGCCCTGGTCGGGCCGTCCGGGTCGGGCAAGTCGACGCTGCTGAGCATCCTGGGCCTGCTGGACATGCCGACCAGCGGCGACGTCCTGGTCAACGGTCACAGCGTCTCAGCGCTGTCGCGCCGGCAGCTGGCCACCGTCCGATGTCAGACGCTCGGCTACGTCTTCCAGGCATTCAACCTTCTGGCGGGCCTGTCGGTCGTGGAGAACGTCATGCTGCCCGGCCTGCTGGCGGGCAAGTCCGGTCGCTCCCAGCATGCCCACGCGATGAGCCTGCTGGACCAGGTCGGGTTGGCCGCCAAATCCAAGCGGGTGCCGTCGGAATTGTCCGGCGGCGAACAGCAGCGCGTGGCCGTGGCGCGAGCGCTTTTCATGAAACCCGACGTAATTCTCGCCGACGAGCCGACCGGTAACCTGGACACATTGAATGGCCACCGGGTCATCGATGCGTTGTATAACTTGAATGCGGCCGGCCAGACAATTGTTCTGGTGACCCACGACCGCAAAATTGCCGACGACGCCCCGCGCCTGGTTTCATTGCTCGACGGTGAAATCGAAACCGACAGCGGAATGATTCACGCGCCTAACAATGTGTCATGGCTCGCGGGACATTAGCCGCGACTTTCGGCCTGCTTCGGATCATCAATTTCCGGGCCGTTCGTAAACACGCCTTCCGGGCCGCATTGGCCGCGTTCTCCCTCGGCGGCGGCGTCGCGGTCGTCGTGGCCGTCATGATCGAGGTCACCAGCGTCTCCAAGGCCGTCGAAGACGTCGGCTACCAGATCGCCGGACCCGCCCCGCTGCGCGTGGTCGGGGCGGCCACCCGTGGCGGCATCAGCCCGGCCGTCGTCGAAGACTCCCGATCGGTTGACGGGGTGGCGGCCGTGGTGCCGGTCATCCGCGGGGTGACGATGATCCGCAGCGACGGTACGGAGAGCTACGGGCTGGGTCTGGGCGTGGACTGCTCGGCGCAGTGGATCGTCGACCCGAAGGTCTGCCAGACCGGTCAGCAAGAGCCCCCGCCGGCGATCTCGAAGTCGCTGGGTGACTCCCTGGACTCCTCGGCGACCCTGGTCACCGACGTCGGGCAACTGTCGGTGAAGAAGTTCCAGCGGGTGGCCGATCTCGATGAGGTCAACAACGGCCTGGTCGCGGTGCTGCCGCTGAGCATGGCCAAAGTGCAGTTCGCCCGCGGCGACCGGGTGGACATGCTCTACGTGACCCTGAACTCCGGCGCCGACGCCGCCGCGGTCCAGCAGAAGCTGAAGACCGCGCTGGGCCCCACCTACAGCGTGCAGCCCCGCAGCGAGCCGGCGCGGGGATACAACGTCAACGACGTGCTGCTGCCCCTGCTGGGCATCTTCGCGCTGATCTCGATCGGGGTCGGGGTCATCCTGATCACCCAGATCACCCGGCTCTCGGTCGAGGAGCGCCGCCGCGAGATCGCGATCGCCTCCGCGCTGGGGGCGTCGCCGGCCTCGATCATGACCGGGTTCCTCAGCGAGGCCGCGCTGTTGGGCGCGGCGGGATCGGCGATGGGCGTGCTGACCGGCATCGTCATCTCCGAACCCATCGTGGCCAGCGCCAGCGAGCTGACCGAACGGTTCGTCGGCGTCACCGTCCCGGTGATCCTCAAGCCGGCGATCCTGGTCCTGGGCGTCCTGGTCGGCGTCTTGCTGGCGGTGGGGGCCGCGATCGGTCCCGCCCTGTCGGCGTCCAACACCCCGATCGCGGCCGAGCTGTCGGGGCGCGCGGCCCAGGAGCAGACCACCCAGCGCAAGATCTGGTTCAAGGCGCTGCTGTTGCTGGCGATCGGGCTGGCCGGGGTGATCGCGGCACGGCTGGCGACACTGTCCGGCGCGCTGGTCGCCTGGCAGGCGATCCTCGCCGACATCGGCGCGGTCGTCGCACTCATCGGTCTGCTGCTGGCTACGGCGTACCTGAGCGCGCAGGCGATCACCAGCCTGCGCCCGAGGCCGGACAAGTCGAGCGGGGCAACGCTGACCATCGCGCTCAACGCGCTGCGCTCGGACCGCTCGCGCACCGCGGCGATCTCGGGCGCCATCGCGGTGCCCGTCGTGGTCGCCATCCTGCTGTCCGGATTCCTGGTGGCGATCCACATCGGCGCCACCAAGGTCGCCGAATCGCAGGCGGACGGCCGCATTGCCATCACCACGACGCAGTTCGCCGATTACGGGCCCATTGACGCCCGATTCGCCCCGCAGACGCTCAACAAACTGAACTCGGTGGCCGGGGTGGAAAAGACCGAGCGGATGGCGGAAATCGAGATCAGTCTCAAAGACGGGTCGCTGGCGCATATTCAGTCCCAGGACCGGCCCACATTTCCGTTCGGACTACTCGCCGGGCAATCCCCGGAGGCAAGCCAGAAAGCCAATCAGGTCGTGATCGGCAGCGTCCTGGCGCGCGAGAAAAATCTCCACATCGGTGACGCACTCGTATTGGGAAGTGGACTCGAGGCGCAAGCAATGAGCATCGGGACCATTGTCGCAACCCCGGAATACGGCGGCCGCCGGATCTACCTGCCCTACTCGGTCGCCGAGCAGATCTACGGCCCGCAGCCCGCCGGCCTGATCTTCGCCACCCCGGCGGCCGGGTTCACCGCCGGAGAGGTCATCGAGAACATCGGGGCCACGAAATTCGACCAGCCGGTGACCGCGGTGGACACCGATGGCTACGCCTCCGACATCGCGGCGTCGATCGGGCGCTACCTCACCCCGCTGAACACCCTCAAGTACGGCCTGCTCGCGATCGCCTTCATCTCGGTGCTGTCGACGCTGCTGCTGGTCGGTATCCGGCGCAGGCGCGAGGTGGCCCTGATCCAGGCGCTGGGCGCCACCCGAGCGCGGGTGTTCAGTATCACCACTATCGAGGCCGTGGTTGCCGGCGCCGCCGGCGGCCTGTTCGGCGCGGTGCTCGCGATTGCCATCTCCGAAGCGGTTCGGCGGGCAGCCGTCGTCAACGTCGGCCTGATCACCCCGCTGGTGTTCCCCTGGACCGACGCGCTGCTGTATGCGGTGCTGGCCACCGTCGCCGCCGTTTTCGCGGCCATCATTCCCGCGTGGAAGTCCACCCGGTCTACCCCGGCAACCGAACTTCGCGACGAGTGACACGAAGGATGCAATGACCGCGACCGTGCCGGGGTTCACCGGCGACGCCATCTACCCCGCCGACGCCCGCTACGACACGGTGCGTCAGGTCTTCAACGGCATGATCGACAAGCGGCCGCAGGTAGTGCTGCAGTGCCGTTCGCGCGAGGACATCGTCGCCGCGGTGCGCTACGCCGTGGACGCCGGCGCCGAGATCGCGGTGCGCGGCGGCGGCCACAGCGTGGCCGGCCACTCGACCACCGACGGCGGCGTCGTCATCGACCTGACGCAGATGCGCGGAGTGCGCGTCGACGCACCGGCCCGGATCGCCTACGTCGACGCCGGCGCCACCTGGGGCGACGTCGACCCGGTCACCAGCAAGCACGGCCTGGCGTGCCCCGGCGGGGTGGTGTCGACGACCGGTGTCGGCGGCTTCTCGCTCGGCGGCGGCATCGGGTGGCTCTCCCGCGCGTACGGCATGACCTGCGACAATCTCATCGGCGCGGAGCTGGTGCTGGCATCCGGCGAGGTGCTGACGGTCAGCGAGACCGAGAACGCCGACGTGCTGTGGGGCCTGCGCGGCGGGGGCGGCAACTTCGGCGTCGTCGCGCAGTTCATGCTGCGACTGCACCCGGTGGATTCGGTGGTGGCCGGCGTGCAGTCCTACCCCGACACCGACGCCGAGGCGGCGCTGAAGCATTTTCGGTCCCAGATGGACAACGCCCCCGATCATTTGGCGTCCATCCTGGACTTCTCCAGCGACCTCAAGTCCGGTCAGTCGCTGGTCAACATCCTGGGCTGCTCGACGCGCACCGACCAGATCGGCGTCGACGACACCCATGCGCTGCTCAACGTCCGTGGCGCGGCGGCCAAGCCCGTGCTGGCCCTGCAGCACAAGCTGGAGTACCCGACCTGGCAGCAGGCCATCGACCAGACGGCGCCCTTCGGCTGGCTGAACTACTGGAAGTCGCTGTTCGTCACCGAACTCACCGACGAGGCGATCCGCCGCATCGCGCTGCTCGGGCGCTCGCGGCCCTCGGCGCAGACCCGGCTGCATTTGATCCGGCTCGGCGGGTACGCCAGCCGGGTGCCGCCGGAGGCGACGGCCGTGGCCACCCGGGAGCACCCCTACATCATCCATCTGATGACGACCTGGACCGACCCGGCCGACACCGCGCGCTGCACGGCGTGGGCCGGCCAGGCCTTCGAGATCTTGCGGCCGCTCGGCCCCGCCGGTGCCTACCTCAACTTCGTCGGAGACGAAGGGCAGGACCGCATCCGCGCGACATTCGGCGACGCCGGCTACCAACGCCTGGCCGAGCTCAAGGCGCGCCTGGACCCGGACAACCGGTTCACCCTCAACCACAACATCACGCCGGCGGGCTGACGTTCGCAGTTCTCAGTGTGTCGCCAAGGCCGACACACGTTTACGCAGCGCACGGTGGGTATTGTTGTCCGCGGGGGAAAGGACGCAAGCATGTCTGGCGCGCGCGATGATGGGTTGGCCTTTGCCGGCGTCGCGCGCTTGGCGCAGCTGGTGCGCGAGCGGGAGGTGTCCCCGCGCGAACTGGTGACGCTGTATCTGGATCGGATCGCCCGACTTGACCCGGCGCTGAACGCATTTCGCACCGTGCTCGGCGACCGGGCGATGGACGAGGCCGCGCAGGTCGAGCGCCGGCTGGCCGCCGGAGAGGTGCTACCGCTGGCCGGTGTGCCGATCGCGGTCAAGGACGACACCGACGTCGCGGGAGTTTCGTCCATGTGCGGCACCGGAATTGACGCCGGTCCGGCGAGCACCGACAGTGCCGCGGTACGCCGGCTGCGCGCCGCCGGCGCGGTGATCATCGGCAAGACCCACCTCTCGGAATTCGGCGCCTACCCGGTGTGCGAATCGGCGACCTGGGGGGTGACGCGCAATCCGTGGGATCTGTACCGGACCCCGGGCGGATCCAGCGGCGGCTCGGCCGCCGCCGTGGCTTCCGGGATGGTGCCCGGCGCGACCGGCAGCGACAGTGGTGGCTCGGTACGCATTCCGGCCGCCTGCTGCGGGCTGGTCGGTCTGAAGGGCCAGCGCGGACGGATCAGCGCCAAGGAGTCACCCGAACGGGCCTACCGGTTCCACGGCCTCAACCACATCGGGCCGCTGGCCCGCAGCGTCGTCGACGCCGCCCTGCTGCACGACGCGATGACCGGCCCCGAACCCGACGACGAGATTCCCTCGCCGCCACCGGCGCCGCCGCTGATGGACGCGCTGCTGGCGCCCACCCGGCCGCTGCGGATCGCGATGTCGTTCAAGCCGGTGGTGCCGGTTTCCGTGAGCGACGAGGTGCGCCGGCCGGTGTTGGAGACCGCGGAGTTGTTGCGGTCGCTGGGCCACGAGGTCGTCGAGCGCGACCCGGTCTATCCGGTGGTCGGCATCGCCGCGGTGCTCGCGCTGTTCATGAACGGGTTCGCCCATGAGATCGAACGGCTGCCGAGAACCGAACTGCTGGAACGGCGCATGCAGGCCGAGGCCCGCACCAGTCGCCTGGTCCCGGACTGGCTCGCCCGCCGCGCGGTGGCCGCCGAGCCCCGGATCACCGCCCGCTCGCAACGCGCGATCGCCGACTTCGACATCCTGATGACACCGGTCGTGGCGATGCCGCCGGTGCAGGTGGGCTACTTCGAGGGCTATGGTCCGACCCGGGCCATGCTGCGGATGCTGAAGTTCATCCCGTTCACCTTCCCGCAGTGCTACAGCGGCCAACCGGCGATCTCGGTGCCGACCGGGATCGCCGCCGACGGCGTACCGGAGGCGGTGCACCTGGTGGCCCGGGCCAACGATGAGGCGACCCTGATTTCGCTTGCGGCACAGCTGGAGTCGATGCGGCCGTGGATTCAGCGCCGGCCCCCGACCGAAGCGCTGCTCTCGCAGGTGGGTTAGTCGGCCGAGTAGCGTTCGCGCAGCCCGGACAGCGTCGCCTCGATACCCGCGGCATTGGTCTTGGCGGACCGGGTGAGCTCGTAGAACTTCAACTTGAGCGCACCGCCGTTGCGGTAGTCGAATGTCTCAGTGACCCTGGTCAGGCCCGGCGAGAGCGCCTCGAACTGCCATCGCCACCGATGGCCTTCCGGGTGGCGCCACTCGACCAACTCATCCGGCTGGTACGCGGTCACCGTGCTGGTGATGCGGTAGGGCACGCCGTACATCTTCATCTTCGTCGAGAATTTCGACCCCACGGTGATTTCGGCCGGCGCCTTGACGTTGTCGCGGACGGTTCCCGACCCGTCGAGTTCCCGATGGCGGCGGGGGTCGGCCGCGATCGCGAACAGTTCAGCCGCCGGGGCCGCAACCTCCACTGACCGGCTGACCTGCCGGGGCCCGGCATCGACAACGGTGACCGCCATGGTGTTTCCCTTCGGTGACGGGACTTCGGTCCGACCCTACCGAGTCAGGAGGGCCGATTTCCTCAATGGTTTCTTAAACGTCGGTGCCGGATCGGGCCGGTTTCTTGTCGGTGTGCCGAACTAGTGTTCGATTTATGGGCAGGGACGCTTTCGCGGATCGGGACACCATCATGCGGTGCCTCGATGAGCAGGAGGCGATTAATGCCCGGTTGGCGCAGTGTTCGTTTGATGCGTTGAGCGCCGAGGAGCTGGTGGAGGTGCTGGCCCGCCGGGAGGCGTTGGCGTGGCAGGCGCCGGTGATCGAGCATCAGATCTTGGCCCGGCTGGTGGCTGAGGGCCACGGTGAGGTACTGGCGGCGTGCTCGCTGGCCAAGGCGTTGAGTGAGCGGTTGCGGATCAGCGCGAAAGAAGCCCGACGGCGCATCGATGAGGCCGGCGAGTTGGGCCTGCGCACCGCCATCACCGGCGAAACCCTTGAGCCGGTGCTGCCGGCGCTGGCAGCCGCCCAAGCCGACGGGCGGGTGGGCCCCGAGCAGGTGGCGATCGCGCGTAAGGCGATGGCGAAGATCCCCGCCGGCGTCAGTGCTGCCGATCGCGAGCGCGCCGAGCGTGATCTGGCGGCGTTGGCCTCCGAGTTCGCCCCGGAGACCTTTCAACGCCTGGCTGTTCACCTAATCGCGGTGCTGGATCAAGATGGCGACGAGCCCGACGACCGTGAACGCCAAGCCCGGCGCGGGCTGCGACTGGGCCGCCAAGACGCCGACGGGATGAGTTCGTTGAGCGGCAAGATCACCCCAGAGTTGCGGGCCACCCTGGAGCCGATCCTGGCCAAACTGGGGGCACCGGGTATGTGCAACGCCGCCGACGAAAAGCCCTGCGTCAGTGGCACGCCGAGCCAGGAGCAGATCCAAGGCGATCACCGCACCCGCGACCAACGCCACCATGACGCGCTGCTGGCCGCGTTCCGGGCGGTGCTGGCCTGTGGAGATCTGGGACAGCTCAATGGCCTGCCGGTCACTGTCATCGTCTCGACCACGCTGGCCGAACTGCAGGCTGCGGCGGGCAAGGCCCACACCGCCGGCGGTTCGTTGTTGCCGATGAGCGACCTGCTGCGGATGGCCGGCCACGCATATCACTACCTGAGCGTGTTCGACGGCCAAGGCCGGGCGCTGTGGCTGGGCCGGGCCAAGCGGATCGCCTCGGCCGATCAGCGCATCGTGTTGCACGCGCGCGATCGCGGCTGCACCCGGCCGGGGTGCACGGTCTCGGGCTATCTGTCCCAGGCGCACCATCTGGAACACGATTGGGCGAACAACGGCCAAACCGATATCGACTCCCTCGCGCTGGCGTGTGCGCCGGATAATCGGATGGCCAGCGAGCAGGGCTGGGTCACCCGGCTCGGTGAGACCGGCCGGGTCGAATGGATTCCCCCACCGAAACTCGACCACGGCCAGCCCCGGGTGAATCCCTTCCACTTCATCGAAGCCGTCATCGACTACCACCGCCGCCTGCCACCCGGTGATCCGCCCGACGAGCAACCACCACCCGACGACGAATGGCCACCGCGCGATGACCCGGTATTCGACGACCCATTGTTCGACGAGGCCGCCTACGACACGATCGACTTCGAAGTCCACGCCCAACGACACCTCTTCGACGACGACTGGGCGGAAGCCGGATGACGACGCTGCCGCCGGTTGGTCAGCGGGCGAGGTAGCCGTTGTCGCGGTACCAGTGGTAGGCGTCGCGCAGCGCGGTGCGGAACGAGGTGAACGGCAGGCGCAATTCCTCGCGGGCCTTGGTGGAGTCGGCGAAGATCTCCGCCGCCGAGAGCCGCATCTGGTGGGCGCCGATCGGCAGTCGCGGCCCCACCACCGCACGGGCAACGCTGATGCCGGCCGCCGCCACCGGTATCGTCCAGCGCGGCAACACGATCGAAGGGCCCCGCTGGCCGGTGACCTCGTTGGCGATGGCGAACGCCTCACCGAACAATAGGTTCTCCCCACCGAGGATGTAGCGCTCGCCGACCCGGCCTCGCTCGGCGGCGGCGACGTGGCCGGCCACCACGTCCTCGACCGAGACGAAGTTGGTACCACCCGGCGCGGCGACCCGCAACCGGCCGCGCTGCGCCTCGACGATCATCGCGCTGGCGATCCGGTTGACGTCACGCGGGCCGATGACCACCGACGGATTGACGATCACCGCCGGCAGCCCCGCCGCGACAGCGTCGCGCAGTACGGCCTCGGCCAGGTGCTTGCTGTGGCCGTAGGGGAACCGGCGGGGGCGGATGTTGAACTCGTCGGTCTCCACCAGCTCGCGCCCACGCGGTGGAATACCCAGGGCAGCAATCGAACTGGTGTAGACGAACCGCTTGACGCCGGCCCGCCGGGCGGCCTCCGCCATGTCGCGGGTGCCGTCGACGTTGGTGCGGTACAGCCGGGTCTGAGTCCGGTGACGCCAGTAGTCCGACACCGCCGCGGTGTGGAACACCCAGTCGCAGCCGGCCATCGCCGCGGTGAGCGCCTCGACACCGTCGAGCACGTCGCCGACCCGGGTCTCGCAGTCCAAACCTTCGAGTGCGGCCATCGGCGACGTCGAGCGCCGCAGCACCCGCACCTCGATGCCGCGGTCGAGCAATGCGGATACCAGGTTCGAGCCGACGAATCCGGTTCCCCCGGTGACCAATGCGCGCATCGAGTTCAGAACCGGTAGGTGGTGCAGCCGACTTCGACGCCGGAACCGACGGCCATGATCAGCGCGACCTCACCCGGCTTGACCAGCCCGCGCCGCCGAACGTCGGCGATCTGATAGGGCAGGGTCGAGGTGAACGGGTCAGTTGTCCAGCCCTGCGCATCTGGGTCGACGAACCGCGACCGGTGCACGCCGATGCCCGCGGCCAGCTCGTCGAGAGCGGCACCGGGCAGCTGCGGCGGCAACACCAGCGCGATGTCTTCGGGCCCCAGGGCCTCCAGGGCCAGCAGCTGCTTGACCGCCGACGGCAGGCAGCTCACATAGATCGCCGCCAGGTTCGGGTCGCGGTCCACCCGCAGCCACATCCGGCCGTCGCGCTCCTGGGTGTGGGTCGCCAGCGCCCCGCGGTACTCCGGGTGGTGTTCGAAGACGAAGCGGCCGAAGCCTTCCGGGCCGTGGCTGGGGCTCAGCATGATCGCCGACCCGGTCTCGGCGATGCCGGTGCGCGGGTAGCCACTGTCCGGAGTGTTGTTCTCCACCTCGGAGGCCAGCACCATGGCGTGGCCGGTGCGGCCGGCGCCGATCATGCCGGCGGCGACGTGGCAGCCGTTGAGGAAGCCGACCGCGCCGTTGAGGATGTCGAACGCGAAGGTCTTGGGAGCGTCCGCGGACTCCGGCTCGGCGTTGATCCCGACCTCGCCGGCCACCAGGGTGGCGACCGCCGGTTCGCTGAGGAAGTCGTCGCGGTAGATGCCGGTGTGGATCACCAGGCCGACCTGGGACCCGTCGACACCGCTGTCGTCCAAGCAGGCCCGAGCGGCGTCCACCGCGAACGCAATGGAACTCGGCGGGTCCTGGCCATCCGAGGCGATACCGACACCGTCGATCTGCACCCGCGGTGTCGCCGGCAACTCCCGGCGGCCGGGGGCGGACCGCCCGGCACGGGCGGGCTGACCGTTGGCGGCCCGTCGCATCCGGTCGGGCAGGTCGTCGAAGGTGTACAGCGCGGTGCCGATGGTCTGCCCGGAGCCGGTGATCGACAGCACCACGTTGTCGCCGGAGTTGATCCGGCCCGCGTTGATGTAGTCATGCAGCGCGACGAAATGCGTTGTGGTGGCGGTGTTACCGCGTTCGGCCAGGTTGCAGATCGTGTTGGCCCGGCTGGCCGCGCCCGCCCCGAACACCCGGTTGATGGTCAAGATGGCGTCGTTGATCGACGCCTCGGAGGTCTGGTGCATCAGCAGCTGATCGGCCGTCTCGGGCCGCCAGCCGTGGCGCTGCATCACCGCCGCGACGTAGGGCACCGAGTGCTTCACCGCGATCGCGGTCTGGGTGACCGAGTCGGTGACCATGATGGCGCCTCCGTGCGGGCCGTCGGTGGCCTTGGCGATGCACAACTTGGCGAATTCGCTGTAGGTGGCCAGATCGAGGTCGTGGAAGCCGACCCGGTCATTGGGTCCGAGTTCGAGCATCACCGCCGCGCCGGCATCACCAACGGTCAGGCAGGCCAGCCGCGGATCCATCGCGTTCTCGATCTCCTGTTGCGCGGTTTCGGTGATGTGGCTGATGTACTCGCCGCTGACCACCAGGGCGTTGCGCACCAGGTGAGTCTTGAGGAAGTCCTGGGCCACGCTGACGCCGGTGAACATGCCCGCGCAGGCGTTGTTGATGTCGAAACACACCGCGTTGGTCAGGCCCAGCTGATCCCGCAACTGGGAGGCGGTGCTGGGTTCGAAGGTGAACATGTGCTCCGGGCCGTCGCACCGGGAGATGTTGCACGCGATGACCAGGTCGATCTCTTCGGGGGCGTAGCTCGACCGGGACAGGCAGTCGCCGATCGCCTTGCGGCCCAAGTCGATCGAGAACTCGTCGACGCCGGCCATCCGCCGGTTCTTGATGCCGGTGAGGCGCTCCAGCGGGATCTTCACCTCGTTGACGCAGTCGGCCAGCACCTGCTCGGTGGAGACCGACCGCGGCGGCAGGTACACCCCGAGGCTTTCGATCACGACGTTGCGAGCCGGGCCGGCCTGCACCGGCTTGGTCACCGGCGCCGCAACGGGTTTCGGCGGTGCCGGCTGCTCAACAGCGGGGGCTTGCGGCGCTGCGGCGGTGGTGTCGTCACCGATCGGGCCGAATTCTTCGGCCAGCTCGGCGATGGTGCCGTAGACGAACAGCGACTCCGGGCGCAGCTCCATGCCGAACTCGCCGACCCGCACCGCGACC
Organism: Mycolicibacter sinensis; assembly: GCF_001673565.1. GTDB lineage: Bacteria > Actinomycetota > Actinomycetes > Mycobacteriales > Mycobacteriaceae > Mycobacterium > Mycobacterium sinense_C. The sequence goes on along the minus strand of NZ_LZMF01000132.1, from coordinate 13,849 downwards.
TCCAGGGCCTGGGTGGAAGCCCCGCCGAGCGCGAAGAAGTCGTCGGTGACGCCGACGCGCTCCACGTCGAGCACCTCGCGCCAGATCTCGGCCAGCGTCTCTTCGGTGCGGTTACGCGGTGCCACGAACTCTTTCGGCGCGGCGTCGAGATCCGCATCGATGGCCAGCAACGCCCGGCGGTCCACCTTGCCGCTGGGCGACAGCGGAAGCAGGTCCGTGCTGCGGAACACCGCGGGTACCATCGCCGCCGGCACCAGTTCCAGCAGGAAGCGGCGCAGCTCCGCGGTGCCGGGCGCTGCGGCGACCGGCACGATATGCGCGATCAGCGCGGTGTTGCCGGCGGCGTCTTTACGGGCCACCACAGCGCATTCGGCGATGCCGGGGTGCTTGGCCAGCGCGGCCTCCACCTCGCCGAGCTCGATGCGGAAACCGTTGATCTTCACCTGGTCGTCGCGGCGGCCCAGGTACTCGATGTTGCCGTCCGGGCGGTAGCGGGCCAGGTCGCCGGTGCGGTAGAGCAGAGCACCAGGTTCAGAGCTAAGCGGGTCGGCGCCGAACGCGGCGGCGGTGGCCTCCGGCCGGTTCAGGTAGCCGCGGGCCACGCCGACCCCGCCGATGTACAGCTCGCCGGGCACCCCCACCGGAACCGGGTTTCCCGCGGCGTCCAGCAGGTGGATCGCGATGTTGGCGATCGGTCGCCCGATCGGGATGATCGGTTCGGTTATCCCACGCCGGCAGTGGAAATGGGTGACGTCGATGGCGGCCTCGGTCGGGCCGTAAAGGTTGTAGAGTTCGGCGGGCAGCGTCTCGAAGAACGCGTCGCGCAGGTCGCCGGTGAGCGCCTCCCCGCTGCAGAACACCCGGCGCAGCTCGGTGCAGGACGCCGCCCCGGGTTCAGCTAAGAAACGGCGGAGCATCGACGGCACGAAATGCATTGTGGTGACGCGCTCGTCGACGATGGTACGGGCCAGGTAGCCGGCGTCCTTGTGACCCTCCGGTTTGGCGATCACGACCCGGGCGCCAACGATCAGCGGCCAGAAGATCTCCCAGACGAAGGGGTCGAAGTTGATCGGTGTCTTGTGCAGCACTCGGTCGTCGGCGGCCAGCCGGTAGGCGTCCTGCATCCACAGCAGCCGGTTGCGGATGCCGGCGTGGCTGTTCAGCGCCCCCTTGGGCGCACCGGTGGAACCGGAGGTGTACATCAGGTAGGCCAGGTCGGCGCCGCTCACCTCGGGAGCCGACTCCTGCTCTGCGGGCAACGCCGAAGACTGGTCCAGACACAGCCGGGCGCCGGTGAAATCCGTTGGCACACCGGCCAGGTGCTGGCGGTGGGTGACGCAGACCGGCGCGTCCGGAACGTCGGCCAGCATCGCCTCCATGCGCCGGGCGGGCTGGGCCGGATCCAGCGGCAGGAAGACACCGCCGGACTTGAGCACACCGAGCAGTGCGATCACCAGGTCTTCGGAACGCTCCAGCAGCACCGGCACCACGTCGGTCCCGTTGCCGGCGCCGACGCCGAGCTGACGCAGCCGGTGCGCCAGGCCGTTGGCCCGCCGGTCGAGCTCGCCGTAGCTGAGCTCGCGGCCGTCGTAGCTCACCGCGACGGCGTCGGGTGTGCGCGCAGCGGCGGCGGCGACCATCTCATGCAGGAAGGCCGGGGCATCCGGGTAGTCGACCTGGGTTTCGTTCCAGGACTGTAGCTTTGCCCGTTCGACGTCGGTGAGCATCGGCAGCTGCGACACCGGAGCGTCGGCAGCGCCCGGCTCCACCAACCCGGCCAGCAGCATGGCGAAGTGCTGCGCCATCGCGGTCATGGTGTCGGCGTCGAACAGATCGGTGTTGTACTGCAGCGCGAGCTGCAGCTGGTCGTCGTGCTCGCCGACCTGCATGGTGATGTCGAACGGCGAGCCGCCCTGGCCGATGTGCAGGGTTTCCAGGGGCAGCGTGCCGTCAGACTCCGATCCGGCGGAGCCGGCACTGGCCTCCGCTTCCTCGAACAGCCGGACCTGCTGCCAAGCGAACGACACCTGGAACAGTGGGGTGCGCCCGGCGTCGCGGACCGGCCGCAGACGCTCGACCAGCAGCGGCAGCGGGTATTCCTGGTGGCCGATGGCGCCCAGCACGGTGTTTTTGATCTGGCCCAGCAGCGCAACGAAACTCGGGTCTTCGCTCACGTCGACGCGCAGCGGCAGCGGGTTGGTGACGTAGCCGACCATGCCCATCAGGCCGGATCGGTCACGGCAGGCGAACGGCGAGCCGATGATCAGGTCGTCCTGGCCGCTGTAGCGGTGCAGCAGCACCGCGTAGGCGGCCAGCAGGGTCATGTAGGGCGTCGCCCCGACGGTCCGCGCCACCTGCTTCAACCCGGCGGTGACCTGCGCGTCGACGCTGAACCGGTGCAGCGCACCGGCGTAGGTCTGCACGGCCGGCCGTGGCCGGTCGGTGGGCAACGCCAACGTCGGCAGCTCACCGCCCAGCGCGTCGCGCCAGTACTCCCAGAGCCGCTCGCCGTCGGGCCCGGCCAGCATCCGGTTCTGTTTCGCGGCGTAGTCGACATACCGGTCGGCGGGCGGCCCCTCGGGCAGCCCGACGCCGTGCTCGGCGGCGTACAACGCAGGCAGTTCGTCGAGGATGACGTCGATGGACCAGAAGTCGACGGCGATGTGGTGCACGGTCAGCAACAGCACGTAATCGTCGGGACGCTGCAGCAGGGTCAGCCGTATTACCGGCCCGGTGCTCAAGTCGAACGGCCGGTCGGTCTCGGTCTGGATCCACTGCTCGAGCTCGGCCGCGTCCGTACCGATGCGATGGGTGGCGATCCGCATCGGCCAGTGCGGGTGGACCAGCCCGACCGGCTGGCCGTCCCGCTCGGTGTAGGTGGTGCGCAGCATCGGGTGCCGGTCCACCAGGGCTTGGGCGGCCCGCTCGAGGGCCGGCACGTCGAGTCCGCTGCGGATGCGTCCCGCGTAGGCGACGGTGTAGGCGGCACTGTCGGGAGACAACCGGTGGACGAACCACATCGAGCGCTGCCCGTAGGACAACTCGTGTTCAGACGCCGCGTTCCGGGCTTTGGCGGCCAGCAACTGCGCCAGCAGTTCGCGCTTTTCCTCCGGTGACAGGCTGGCGATGTCGATGGGCGCCTCGGGTTGGTCCGTCATGGGCTACCCCCATCCTTGGCATGCTCGCCGTCGGCGAGCATCTTCGCCAGCAGCGCATCCACCGCGTCGTCGGAGAGGTCGGACACCTGCGACAGCAGGTCCATCTCCGGCGCGGGCTCGGCGGCGCTGGGCGCTGCGGCCTGCTCCGGCCGGGCCTCGCCGGCGGCCGCCAACTGCTCATTGAGCCAGCCCGACAGGCTGACTACACTCGGCCCATCCAGCAGCCGGGCCACCGGAACGACGATTCCGAGTTCGCGCTCCACCTGAATGCGAAGTTCCAGGGTGATCAGCGAGTCCACCCCAAGGCTGTTCAGCGGCGCCGCCACGTCCAGGCCGGCCGGGGCCAGGCCCAGCTTGCCGGCGACCAGATCGCGCAGGTAGGTCTCCAGCAGCCGCTGGCGTTCTTGGGCATCCGCGGCTTGCACCGCCTCGAACAGACCGCTTCCGATCGCCGCCTCGCCGGAGACCTGCAGGTCCCCCAGCAACGGTGACTGCGCGCTGGGACGCCACCGCGCCCAGTCGATGTCGAGCACCATGACCTGCGGCGCGACTGTGCCGCCCAGCAGGCCGGCCAGCGCGGTGAAGTAGTCCTGCGCCGACATGCCTTCGACGCCGTAGTGCGAGAAGTGGCGGTGCAGCTCGGAGTTGGTGAACATGCCCAGCCCGGCCCACGGGCCGAAGTTGACGCTGAGCGCGGGCCGCCCGGCGGCGCGGCGGTGCCAGGCCAGGGCGTCCAGGAAGGCGTTGGCGGCACCGTAGTTGGCGGCTCCGGGCGAACCCAGTACGGAGGCGGCCGAGGAGAACAGCACGAAGAAATCCAGCGGCGCATCGGCGGTCAGCGTGTGCAGGTTCCAGGCGCCCTGCACCTTCGGCGCCATCACCTCGCGCAGCTGGGCGGCGTCCAGGCGGGCCAGGATCGCGTCGTCGACGGTGCCGGCGGCATGCACCACACCGCGCAGCGGCGGCATTGACGCGCCGACGCCGGCGAGCACCGCGGCGACGTCCTCGGCCTTGGTGACGTCGCCCTGGGCGACCGTCACCTCGGCACCGGCCGCACGCAGCGCATCCAGCGTCGCCTCCGTCGCAGCTGACGGCGCGCGGCGGCCCATCAGCACCAGGTGCCGCGCACCGCGCTCGACCAGCCAGCCGGCCACCTCGCCGCCGACCGCGCCGAGGCCGCCGGTGACCAGGTAGCTGGCGTCCTCGCGGAGCGCGAACTCACCCGGCTGCTCGTCGTAGGCCTCGCGGTAGGGCTCCAACCGTGCCACATAGCGCCGGTGGCCGCGCAGCGCTAGATCCGCCTCGCGGTCGTCCGACCAGATCTCGGTGAACAGCGCTCGCAGCTCCTCGGGACCGCCGCCGGCGGACAGGTCGACGCCGGTGACGCGCAGCTCCGGGTGCTCGTGATCGATGCTGCGGCCCAGCCCCCAGACCGGGGCCTGCCCGATCGACAGGGCGGCGGAGTCGTTGTCACCGGCCGGCTGCGCCCCGCGGGTCACCAGCCACAGCCGCGGCGATTCCGGCCAGCCGGCCAGCGTCAGCGCCTGAATCAGGTGAACAACGCTCAGTGTCCCGAGCGTCGTCGCGGCCTGCAGCGAGTCGGCGCTGGTGTCGGCCGGCGCTGCGGCCAGCAGGTTCCACAGGTGCAGCACCCCACGGCACGGCGGCCGGTCGCCGCCGAACGCCGCGCGCAGCAGCTCGCCGAAGTGTTCGGGCCGGCCCGGGTCGATGCGGTAGCTGTCGGCACTCACCCGTTCGATCGCGGCCAGCCCGACAACCGGTTCCACCAGCACGCACGACTGGGCCTGCGCCTCGAGGTGATCGCGCAGCGTGTCGGCCACCGGGCCGTCGGCCAGGATGAGCCAGCTGCCGGGCTCGCCGGATCGGCCCTCCCCTTCGGCCGCGATCGACGCGGGCTGCCAGCGCACCTGGTAGCTGCGATCGGCCGGGTCCGCGGGGGCGGTCGTGATGGCCGGCGCGCCGGGTTGTCCGGTGACAAGGGTGCCGGTGGCCAGCAGCGTCCAGTCCCCGCCGGCCGCGCTGCCGTAGCAGTCGAACCGGTCGTCGGTCAGGGCGAACTGCACGGTGCGCGCCTCGGCCGGAGCGCCGCGCAGGTTCAGTGCACCGACCGACCGGCTGCCCGGGCCGAAGGCCACCTCGGCCGCCTGGCCGGCCAGCTCACCGAGTTGCTCGGCGGACAGCGCCCCGGTGGTCACGTCGATCTCGGCCAGCACCGCGTTCTGGGTGGCCGACCGGATCGGCCCGCGCCAGCCGCCGGGCGCACCGGCGCTGCGGGGCGCCGCGATGGAGCCGGCATCCAGCCAGGAGTGCACCCGCTGCCAGGGGTAGGTGGGGGCGGGCACACAGCGGCTGCCCTCGGGGTAGATCCGCTCCCAGGCCACCGGGTGCCCGAGGGTGTAGAGGGTGCCCAGCGAGCCGAGCATGGTCGAGCGGCCCTCGTCGTCGCGGCGCATCGACGGCAATAGGGTGCAGGTGCGCCTCATGTCTTCAACGTCTTCGCGGGCCGCCGTCAGCAGGATCGGGTGCGGGCTGAGCTCGACGAAGGTGTCGTGCCCGGTCTCCAGCAGCCGTCGCAGCGCGGCCGAGAACCGCACCGGCGAGCACAGGTTCGCCACCCAGTAGTCGGCGTCGAGCAGCGTGTCGCCGACCAACTCCCCGGTGACGGTGGAGTACAGCGGCACCGTCGGCGCGGTCGGCTTCAGCTTGACCAGGCTGCCGCGCAGTCCCGCGCCGAGGGCCTCCATCTGCGGGCTGTGCGAGGCGACGTCGACCTCGATCCAGCGGCAGAACCGGTCGCGCTGCGTCAGCGTGGCCATGAGCTCTTCGAGTACCGCACGCTCGCCGGCCAGCACCGTCGACCGGTGGCTGTTGCTGGCGGCGATGGCCACCTGGTGTTCGTGACCGGCGATGAGTTCCTGCGCTTCGGCCATGGTGGTCTCGGTGACCATCATCGCCCCGCGGCCGCGCACTCCGCGCAGCATGCGGGCCCGGGCGCAGATCACCCGCGCGGCGTCCTCCAAGCTGAGCGCTCCGGCGACGTGGGCGGCGGCGGCCTCGCCGAGGCTGTGGCCGACCACCGCGGCGGGCTCGACGCCCCAGGACCGCCACAGCGCCGCCAGGGCCACCTGAATCGCGAAGATCGTGGGCTGCAGGATGCCGATGTCGGTGAGCGTGGACTGCTCCTGCGGCTTGGCCAGTTCCTCGAGGATCGAGTGCCCCAGGTGCGGGTGCAGCGCGTTGTCGCAGGCGGCCAGGGCGTCGGCGAAGACCGGCTCGTCGGCCTGCAACCGCTGGGCCATGCCGGGCCACTGCGAGCCCTGACCGGAGAAGACGAAGGTCACGCCCGGCCCGGGCCGGCTGGGGGCGCAGTGCCCGACCGACAATCCCGGCCGTGATTCGCCCAGGCGGTAGGCCGCCAACGACTCGAACAGCGCCGCCGGAGAGTCACCGACCACCGCGAGCCGGTAGTCGTGGTGGCCGCGGCGGGCACCGGCGGTGTAGCACAAGTCGGACAGCGAGCCGGCGGTCGCGAGACCGCTGGAGAACAGGGCCATCTCGTATTCGCCGACCAGCGCGGCCAACGCCTCCGGCGACCGGGCCGAGAGCGCCAGCAGCTCGGCGCGCGCCGGCGCGAAGTCGTCGGGGTGACTGCTGCGGACCTGCGGGGCCTCGGTGAGCACGACATGGGCGTTGGTGCCGCCGAAGCCGAACGAGCTGACCCCGGCCACGGCGCGGCTGCCCGCCGGCCATGGCGTCAGGGTCTGCACCACGTCCAGCGGCAGGCTGTCGAACAAGATGTGCGGATTAGGCGAGGTGTAGTTCAGGCTGGGCGGGATGGCCCGGTGCTGCAGCGACAGCGCCACTTTGATCAGGCCGGCGATGCCGGCGGCCGCCTCCAGGTGGCCGATGTTGGTTTTGACCGAGCCCACCAGGCAGCGGCTGCCTTCCGGCCGGCCCTCGGCCAGCACCGTGCCCAGCGCGTTGGCCTCGATGGCGTCGCCGATCGCGGTGCCGGTGCCGTGCGCCTCGATGTATTGGACCGCACCGGCCGGCAGGCCGGCCCGGCGGAACGCCTCGGTGACCGCGCGCTCCTGGGCCCGCCCGCTGGGGGCGATCAGGCCGTTGGTGCGGCCGTCGGAGTTGGTGGCGCTGCCGCGGATCACCGCGTAGATCGGATCGTTGTCCTCCAGCGCCTTGCTCAGCGGCTTGAGCACCACCACACCGGCGCCCTCGCCGCGCACGTAACCGTCGGCGTCGGCGTCGAAGGTCTTGCACCGGCCGTCGGGTGCCATCACCCGGGCCTTGGAAAAGTTGATCGCCAGGGCCGGCGACAGGATCACGTTCACCCCGGCGGCCAGCGCCATGGAGCACTCACCGTCGCGCAGGCTGCGGCACGCCAGGTCGACGGCGACCAGCGACGACGAGCAGGCGGTGTCGACCGACAGGCTCGGCCCGTGGAAGTCGAAGGTGTAGGACAGCCGGTTGGCGGCGATGCTCAGCGCGTTGCCGGTGCCGGTATAGGCGTCGACGAGCTGGGGCTGGCCCAGCCGCAGGAAGCCGTAGTCGTTGGTGGAGATCCCGACGAACACCCCGGTGCGGCTGCCGGCCAGCGCGTCGGGCACCTGACCGGCGTCTTCGAGGGCCTCCCAGGCCACCTCGAGCAGCAGCCGCTGCTGCGGATCCATCTGCGCCGACTCGCGGGGCGAGATGCCGAAGAACTGGAAGTCGAATTGGTCGACCTGGCCCAAGAAGCCACCGCGGCGGGTGACGGCGGTACCCGGCACCGAGGGGTCGGGACTGTAGAAGGCGTCGACGTCCCAGCGGTCGGCCGGGACCTCGCTGGTGGCGTCGACCCCGCCGGACAGCAGCCGCCAGAAGGCGTCGGGCCCGTCGGCGCCCGGGAAGCGGCAGCCGATGCCGACGATCGCGATCGGCTCGTCGGCCGCAGGCCGTTCGGTGCGCTCGAGGGCGGCTACCGCGTCCGGAGCCGCTGGAGTCGTCGCTGCGACGCGGGCCAGGTGCTGCGACAGGATGTCGATCGACGGGTATTCGTAGGCGATGGTCGGGGCCAGCTCGCAGCCCAGGAACTGCTCCAGGGCGGTCGACAGGCGCACCGCGTGGATGGAGTCCAGGCCGTAGAAGGCGAACGGCTTGGCCGGGTCGATCTCGGCGGGGGGCAGTTCGAGTTCACCGGACAACCGGTCGACGAGCCAGGCGCTGATCTCGGCCGCGCTGCGCTCCCCGGCCTCGGCCTTGGCCTCGGGCGCGGGTTCGGGTTCGGCCGGCGCGGGCGGTTCGGCGGCGGCCGGCCACTGCGCCACTACCGGCAGCTCGCCGTCGAGGTAGCGCTGCTTGCAAGCGCTGCGCTGGATCTTGCCGCTGGAGGTCGTCGGCAGTTGCAGTGGCTGCACCAGCACGACGGCGTGGGTGCGAACCGCGTGGTTCTCGGTGACCGCGGTGCGGATGACCTGCATCGCCTCGTCGGCCGCGTCCCCGCTCAACCGGCTCGGGTCGACCTCCTGCACCACGACGAGTTGCTCGGCCGCGCCCGGCTCGGGGGCGATCGAGAACACCGCGCCGCGGCCGCGCAGCAACGCCGGGTTGGTGTTCTGGACGGTCAGCTCGATGTCGTTGGGGTAGTGGTTGGTGCCCCGGATGATGATCAGGTCTTTGCGGCGGCCGGTGACGAACAGCTCCCCGGAATGCAGGAATCCCAGGTCGCCGGTGCGCAGGAACGGACCCTGGCCGGTGTCGGACAGGGTCGCGGCGAAGGTCTCGGCGGACAGCTCGGGGGCGCCCCAGTAGCCGTGCGCGACGCTGCCTCCGCTCACCCAGATCTCGCCGACCCGGCCGGCCGCGCATTCCCGGCGAGTCTCGGGGTCGACGATGCTCACCCGCTGGCCACCACGCGGCTTGCCGCAGCCGACCAGGGCCGCCACATTGGGATCGTCGGCGGAGACCTCGATGACCCGGTTGTCGCCGAGGGCGACCCGGTCGACGTGCCGCACCAACGGCAGCGGCGAGTCGGACCCGCCGGAGACCAGCAGGGTGCCCTCGGCCAGCCCGTACACCGGTAGGAACGCCTCCCGCCGGAATCCGGCCGGGGCGAACGCCTCGGCGAAGTTTTTCAGCGTCGCGGTGCGCACGGGTTCGGCGCCGCACATGGCCGTCGCCCAGTGGGACAGGTCCAGCGCCGCGCGCTCCTGCGGGCTGCTGAGCTCGACGCACATGTCGTAGGCGAAGTTGGGGGCCGCGGTGATCGTCCCGCCGTGCCGGGAGAACGCTTCCAGCCACCGCATCGGCCGTTTGATGAACGCGGTCGGCGGCATCAGGATCGAATGGCCGCCCGCTCTGAGAGTCGAGAGCAGCCCGCCGATCAGCCCCATGTCGTGGTACGGCGGCAGCCAGAACACACCGGTCACGTCCCCGTCGATCCGGTCGCCCCAGGCCTCGAAGATGGTCTCGAGGTTGTGCACCAGATTGCCGTGGGTCAGTACGACGCCCTTCGGCGCGCTGGTCGACCCGGAGGTGTACTGCAGCATCGCGACGGTCTCGGCGTCGATCTGCGGCGGCACCCAGCCCGCCTCGCTGCCCCCGGCGGTCTCGTCGGTGATCATCCACCGCAGCGCCTGCCCACCGGGCAACGCGTCGATGGCGGGCTTGATCCGGGGCTCGATGTCGGCGGTGGTCAGCGCGAAGCCGGGTTCGACATCGGCGATGATCGACTCGACGCGGCCGATTAGGTGCTCGCGCATCGGCGGGTGCACCGGGATCGCGATGGCGCCGGCGTAGAGACAGCCGAAGAAGCTGGCGATGAAGTCCAGCCCGGGCGGGCACAGCACCAGCACGCGCTGCCAGGTGGCACCCTGACTCTGCAGGTCGGTGGCGATCTGGCGGGCGCGCAGGTCCAGCTCCCGATAGCTCACCCGGCTGGTCTCGTGCTCGTCGCCGTCGCGGGAGAAGGTGAACGCCGGTTTGTCGCCACGCCGCTCGGACTCCTGCCGCAACAGGTCCACCAGCGTGCGTACGGCGTGCACCGTGTCCTCCGGCCCGCTCATCGATCACGCCTCCCGTATGGCTAACGAAGATTGGTTTTAGATTGGGCCCAGCACCCTGCAGGTGACCTTGTTTAAGGTTACCTTAAGAACGAAGGCGTCAATTCCGTGATTTTCGGCGACGGCGACCGCGCGGGCAAATTTAGGTCGCCCATTCAACCAGCGGAAGCGGGTTCAGCCCTCCAGTTTGTATCCCAGACCGCGCACGGTAACCAGGTGCACGGGGTTGGCGGGGTCGGTCTCGATCTTGGACCGCAGTCGCTTTACGTGGACATCCAGGGTTTTGGTGTCGCCGACGTAATCCGCGCCCCAGACCCGGTCGATCAACTGGCCGCGGGTGAGCACCCGGCCGGTGTTGCGCATCAGGTATTCGAGCAGGTCGAACTCCTTGAGCGGCAAGGTGATCTGCTCGCCGTTGACCAGCACCACGTGCCGTTCGACGTCCATGCGCACCGGGCCGGACTCCAGTACGCCCTCCCCGACGCCGCCCTCGTCGTCGCCGCCGCGGCGCAGCACCGCGCGGATCCGGGCGATCAGTTCGCGGGCCGAATACGGCTTGGTGACGTAGTCGTCGGCACCCAGTTCCAGGCCGACAACCTTGTCGATCTCGCTGTCGCGGGCAGTGACCATAATCACCGGCACGCTGGAGCGGGCTCGCAGCGCCTTGCAGACGTCGGTGCCGGACATTCCCGGAAGCATCAGGTCGAGCAACACGATGTCGGCGCCGGCCCGGTCGAACTCGGCCAGCGCCGAGGGTCCGTCGGTCACCACGGTCGCCTCGAAACCCTCCTTGCGCAGCAGGAACGCCAGCGGATCCGCCAGCGACTCCTCATCCTCAACGATCAACACGTGAGTCATCGCTGCTGCTCCTCCTCATCGCTCCGCACGCTCCGCTCTGCATCGTCGCCAGCAGGTGTCATCGCTGCTCTTCATCCCTTCGCTCCGAATCGGCTTGATAGGCAGGAATCGCCAGGGTGAACGTCGAACCGGTGCCCGGCTGGCTCCACAGCGTGATGGTGCCGTTGTGGTTGGCCGCCACGTGCTTGACGATCGCCAACCCCAGCCCGCTGCCGCCGGTGGCCCGCGAGCGCGCCTTGTCACTGCGGAAGAACCGCTCGAAGACCCGCTGCTGGTCCTTGCGCGCGATTCCGATGCCGCGGTCGGTGACCGCGATCTCGATCAAGCCGTCCCGGCTGCGGCGGCTGATCGACACCGGTGAGCCGTGCGGCGAGTAGGCGATCGCGTTCGACACCAGGTTAGCCAGCGCAGTAATCAGCAGCGGCTCGTCGCCGAGCACCCGAAAGCCACTCGGGGCGTCGGTGGTGATGGTGATCTCCGCATTGTCGGCGGCCACCTTGTGCCGGGAGATCGCCTCGTTGACCACGCTGTCGACGTCGACGACGCCCAAGTCCGGCAGCGGATCGGCGCCCTGCAGCCGGGACAGCTCGATCAGCTCCCCGATCATGCTGGCCAGCCGATTCGCCTCGACCAGCACCTTCTCGGCGAACGGGCGTACCGCCTCGGGGTCGTCGGCGGAGGCCAGCAGCGCCTCGGCGAGCAGGCCCATCGCCCCGACCGGGGTTTTGAGCTCGTGGCTGACATTGGCCACGAAGTCGCGCCGGCTGGCCTCCATCCGGGCCTGTTCGGACTGGTCGTCGACGATCACCACCGCAAACCGGCGATCCTCCTCGGACAGCAACCGGGCGTACCCGCGCACCGCCGACAAGTCCGACCGGATCGCCCCGGTCGCACGCTTGGCCGCCGAGAGGTCGAACACGACCTCCTCTTCACCGGCCAGTGCCCGTTGCGCAGCCGCCCAGGCGACATCGTCGAGCAGCCGGCCGTGCACCAGACCCAAGGCCGAGGCGCGATCGTTGAGGTAGACCACGTCGCGGTGGGTGTCGACGACGGCGATCCCCAGCGATGCGTGCGCCACGATCCGCTGCAGCATTTGGGAGACGGTGATGCCGGCGCGTTCGGTGACCACCCGCCGGCGCCGCTCGGCCAGCCGGGGCGAGAGCCAGATACCGGCCGCCACCCCCGCCACCAGGGCCGGCAGTGCCGACACCGCAGCGAGCGTCAGCGCCGAAGTCGCAGCCACGGCAAAATCGTACGCAGTTCGAGCGCCCTATCCGACCAGCGGTCGACCACGACGTGCGCCGAATGTGAATTCAGGGGGAAGATTTCACCCGCTTTCCACCGGTCATTCACACTGGCGGCGCACTGCGGCTACTTGGCGCCCTGACTGGCCACCGCGGCGGCCCCGGCCGCGGCCGCCTCGGGGTCCAGGTAAATGCCGCCGGCGACCGTCGGACGCAGGTCGGCGTCCAGGTCGTAGCGCAGCGGAATACCGGTGGGGATGTTCAACCCGACCACCTCATCATCGGACATCCCGTCCAGGTACTTCACCAGCGCCCGCAAGGAGTTGCCGTGCGCGGCGAGCAGCACCGTCTTGCCGCACCGCAGGTCCGGGATGACGACGTCGGTGTAGTACGGCAGGAAGCGTGCCACCACATCGGCCAGGCACTCGGTCAGCGGACCGCCGCCGATGTCGGCGTAGCGGGCGTCGGTGTCCTGGCTGTAGCGGCTGCCGGCCTCGATCGGCGGCGGCGGGGTGTCGTAGCTACGCCGCCACGTCATGAACTGGTCGTCGCCGTAGCGGGCCTTGGTGGCGGCCTTGTCCAGACCCTGCAGGGCGCCGTAGTGGCGTTCGTTGAGCCGCCAGGTGCGGTGCACCGGGATCCAGTGCCGGTCGGCGGCGTCCAAGGCCAGGTTCGCGGTGGTGATGGCCCGGCGCAGCAGCGAGGTGTAGGCCACGTCCGGCAGCACGCCGTGCTCGACGAGCAGCTGGCCGGAGCGGATTGCCTCGGTGCGGCCCTTGTCGGTCAGGTTGACGTCCATCCAGCCGGTGAACTGGTTGCTGGCGTTCCATTCGCTCTCTCCGTGGCGCAGCAGCACCAGCGTGGCGGTCTCAGACATAGGCGTCAGTGTCTCACGGGGGAACGGTCGAAGAACCCCGGGCGGTGTCAGGGGACGATGCCGAGACACACCATCAGTGAGCGTTCGGTCTCCACTATGAGATCCGCTCACCACGCTTCACTCGTCGACCGGATCTGCGATCGCCTCGACGAAATCCACCTCGTCGCTGTTCCGGTCCGCGGCGGCCAGCGCCAGCGCCTCCCGGTCGCGATATCCGCGAACTCGGCGGACCGCACATCGGGCACCCACATCTCGACGGAGCGGTACCCCCGCTCGCGCATTCGCCGGCGATATTCTTGCGGCGATTCACCCGCGGTGTCGCTGTCCGACCTCCGGGCGTGCCAGGCGTGAACGACCGATCAACGACCGTGGTGCACCGTGATCTCGTCGCGCCATGCCCACAACTGAGTGACGTCGCCGCGGCCATCGGTGAAGACACGCAGCACCTCGACGTGGACCACGAAGGCCGCTATCGACCCTTCGGCACGGGGTCGTCGACGACCGCTCGGTCATACAACGAGGCCAGCAGCCGGGAATCCCCGAGCCGGTCCAACAGCCGGGCGCCGAGTTTCTCCATGGTCTGCACCGAGAACGGTTGCGCCATCCGCCGGTTGATGCCCGGCGCGATACGCAGCA
>NZ_LZMF01000131.1:0-570 GCF_001673565.1 Mycolicibacter sinensis | reverse complement strand
TGGCAACACGTTTTATGACCGATCCGGACGCGATGCGCAGCATGGCGGGGCGTTTCGATGTGCATGCTCAGACGGTGGAGGATGAGGCCCGGCGGATGTGGGCGTCGTCGACCAACATCTCGGGTGCGGGCTGGGGTGGTCTGGCCGAGCGGACCTCGATGGACACCATGGGTCAGATGCAGACGGCGTTTCGCAACATCGTGAACATGCTGCACGGGGTGCGTGATGGTCTGATTCGGGATGCGAACCACTACGAGCAGCAGGAAGCTGCTTCTCAGCAGATCCTGTCGAGCTAGAAGGAGAATCGCAGATGAGCATCAATTACCAGTTCGGTGACGTCAACGCCCACGGTGCGTTGATTCGTGCCCAGGCGGCGTCGTTGGAGGCCGAGCACCAGGCGATCGTGCATGACGTGCTGGCTGCCGGGGATTTCTGGGGTGGCGCTGGTTCGGTGGCCTGCCAGGAGTTCGTGGCGCAGTTGGGCCGCAACTTCGCGGTCATCTACGAGCAGGCCAATGCCCACGGTCAGAAGGTGCAGACCGCCGGCAACAACATGGCCAACACCGACGC
>NZ_LZMF01000130.1:0-10430 GCF_001673565.1 Mycolicibacter sinensis | reverse complement strand
GGGGCGCCAAGGATGTGGCAAAACAACAACAAACAAAAACCACCAAACACACTATTGAGTTCTCAAACAACACGCCCCACTCGGACGCGCAGTCAACCCGCGGCTAAAAGCCGCGCATTGGCAGTGCGGACAAGTGAAACGCCCCCGGAATCGCCTTGCGATCTCTGCGGTTCCCGCGGGCTTGTCGCGCTGACCGGGTCTGGCCTGGTCGCTGCGACGTGGACTAAGTTACGCGAGGTGAAACTGGGAGTCAAATCCGCTGCTAGAAGCGATATCTCGCCCGCTTCAAGATCAACTTCCCACGCGCAGAGCTCCCCGCAAAGCCCCCGCTAGACCCGCTGAACGCCGGCCACATTGCGCTTACCGCGGCGCAGCACCAGCCACCGGCCGTGCAGAAAGTCGTCGGGCTGCGGCGTCCATTCCTCGGTGTCGACGCGGACGTTGTTCACCGAGACGCCTCCCTCGCCGATCGTGCGGCGGGCCGCGCCCCGACTCGCCGAAAGTCCGGTGGCGACCAGCAGGTCCACGATCCCGTCCGCGGCACCGGGCTCCAGCTGGGCAACCGAGGTCTCCTGCAGTGCCGCGGTCAGGGTCGATTCGTCCAGCCGGGTCAGCTCGCCCCGGCCGAACAGCGCCTGGCTGGCCAGCTCGACGGCCTCGGTGGCCGCTTGACCGTGCACCAAGGTGGTGAACTCGCGGGCCAGCCGGCGCTGGGCGGCCCGCTCGTGCGGGCGCTCGGCCGTCGCCTGCTCCAGCTCCCCCAGCTCGTCGGCGGATAAGAAAGTGAACCAGCGCAGGTAGCGGATCACGTCGGCATCGGCGGTGTTGAAGAAGTACTGGTACCAGGCATAGGGGCTGGTCATCTCCGGATCCAGCCACAGGCTGCCGCCCCCGGTGGACTTGCCGAATTTGGTGCCGTCGGCGGCGGTCACCAGTGGGACGGTCAGCGCGTGCACCGTCGCGCCCAGCTTCTGGCGCACCAGCCGGACGCCGGCGATGATGTTGCCCCACTGGTCGGAGCCGCCGATCTGCAGCGCGCAGCCGTGCCGCTGATGCAGCTGCACGTAGTCGTTGGCCTGCAGCAGCATGTAGCTGAACTCGGTGTAGGAGATGCCCTCGGAATCCAGCCGGCGCCGGATGGTGTCGCGGTCCAGCATCACGTTGACCGAGAAGTGCTTGCCGACATCACGCAGGAAGTCCAGCGCGGACAGCGAGGCGGTCCAGTCCAGGTTGTTGACCACGACCGCACCGGTGGGACTGTCGTCGAAATCGACGAACCGCTCCAACTGCCCGCGGATCCGCTCGGACCACTCGGCGACCGTGTCGGCGGTGCTGAGGGTGCGTTCGCCCGTTTCGCGCGGATCGCCGATCAGACCGGTGGCCCCGCCGGCCAGCACGATCGGCCGGTGCCCGGCGCGCTGGAAGCGGCGCAGCGCCAGCAACGGCACCAGGTTTCCGGCGTGCAGGCTGGGCGCGGTCGGGTCGAATCCGGCATAGACGGTGATCGGCCCGGCCGTCACTGCGGCGCTCAGCGCGTCCAGGTCGGTGGATTGGGCGATCAGCCCGCGCCAGCTCAGCTCGTCGAGAATCGTCGTCGGCATGGGTCGATTTTCCCGGATCAGTCGCTGGCGCCGGGCGCCGGTGCCCGCGGGCTGCGTCGGTAGGCCGATACTTCGGGGCGGCCGGGCACCCAAAACCGCCACGGCCGGTCTGCGGCCTGGCTGACTCCGACTCGGGGTCCGGCTTGGGCGGTCAGCTGCGCACCCAGCATCAGCCGCACCGGGCTGCGCGCGTCGAACAGGTCGATTCCGTTGTCCTCCATAATGATTCCCAGGGCCGAGCAGAGGTTTCCCGGGCCGCGGGCCATGCCGGTGCTCGGCACCGCTTCACCGCGACGGGACCGCGCCACCGCGCATCCTTCCTCTACGACCGCGGCCCGAAGCAGCACCGCGGCGGCCGTCCCGTCCGGGCCGCAGGCCACGTTGGCGCAGACGTGCATGCCGTAGCTGCGGTAGGTGTACAGCCGGCCGGGCGGGCCGAACATCACCGTGTTGCGCCCGGTGGGCCCGCGATAGGAATGCGCCGCCGGGTCCGGCCAGGGCCCGTCCGGCACGCCGCCGTAGGCCTCCACCTCGAGAATCGTCGCGCGCACCCCGCGGGCATCGAGGGTGGCGCCGAGCAGCAGGCGGGCGGCCGCGAGCGGATCCACCGCAAGCCGGTCAGCACTCACGCCGGAGATTGTGCCGGATGCTTGACAACGCGCCGCAACCGGCAGAATATTCATCACATGATGATTTCATCGGGTGATGAATTATCCGGCTCGCTCACCGCCGCGGCCGTCGACATCGAGCACCTGCGGGTGGTCCGCGGCAAGCGGCCGGTGCTGCACGATGTGTCGTTGCGGCTCGCTCCCGGCGCGATCACCGGCCTGCTCGGGCCGTCAGGCTGCGGAAAAACCACCCTGATGCGCTGCATCGTCGGCACCCAGGTCATCACCGGCGGGCGCGTCGAGGTGCTGGGCAGCCCGGCCGGCTCGGCCCCGCTGCGGCACCGGGTCGGCTACATGCCCCAGGAGCCGACCATCTACGAGGACCTGCGGGTGATCGACAACGTGCGGTACTTCGCGGCGTTGGCCGGGGTCGACACCCAGGCCGCTGACGAGGCGGTCGACTCGGTGGATCTGCGACGCCACCGCGGCGACTACTGCGCCAAGCTGTCCGGCGGTCAGCGCGCCCGGGTCTCGTTGGCCTGCGCGCTGGTGGGCCGGCCGGACCTGCTGGTGCTCGACGAGCCGACGATCGGCCTGGACCCGGTGCTGCGCGCGGAGCTCTGGCAGCAGTTCGCGGCGCTGGCCCGGCGCGGCACCACGCTGCTGGTATCCAGCCACGTGATGGACGAGGCCGACCACTGCGGCGATCTGCTGCTCATGCGCGAAGGCGCGCTGCTGGCGCGCACCTCACCGAGACGACTGCGAGAGGAGACCGGATGTACGTCGATGGAGGAAGCGTTCCTGTCCGTCATCCGGCGCACCACCGCGCCCCGAACCGGCTGACCGGCACGCTGCAGCTGCGGCCGTTCCTGGCGACCACGCAGCGGATCCTGCGCCAACTGGCCGGCGATCACCGCAGTGTCGCGATGGTGCTGCTGCTACCCAGCCTGGTGATCACGCTGATCTATTTCATGTTCGCCGAAGTTGCCCACCCGCCGGGCACGCCGTCGCCGTTCAACACCGCCTGCCTGATCCTGCTGGGACTGTTCCCGCTGTTCCTGATGTTCGTCATCACCGCGATCACCATGCAGCGCGAACGCGCGTCGGGAACATTGGAACGCATCTTGACCACACCGCTGCGCCGGCTCGACCTGCTGGCCGCCTACGGGACGGCGTTCTCGATCGCGGCGGCCGCCCAAGCCAGCCTGGCGTGCGTGGTCGCGTTCTGGTTGCTGGGCTTCGAGACCCTGGGCAGTCCGGCGTGGGTGTTCGTCATCGCGATCGTCAACGCGGTGCTCGGCGTCGGGCTGGGCCTGCTGTGCAGTGCCTTCGCCCGCACCGAATTCCAAGCCGTGCAGTTCATTCCGCTGGTCATGGTGCCGCAGCTGCTGCTGGCCGGGATCATCGTGCCGCGGGCGGCGATGCCCGAGTGGCTGCAGTGGATCAGCAACGCGCTACCGGCCAGCTATGCCCTAGAGGCACTTCAGCAGGTGGGCACCCATCCGGAGCTGACCGGGGTCGCGGTGCGCGACATCGTCATCGTGCTGGCGTTCGCGGTCGCCGCGCTGTGTTTGGCGGCCGTGACGCTGCGACGGCGGACGGGGTAATGTCCGCCGAGATGAGCAACCGAAAGCCGGGGCGCCCCGCCGGCGCCTCCGGTACCCGGGACCGGATTCTGGCGTCGGCACGGGAGCTGTTCGCCCGCAACGGATTCACGCACACCTCGATCCGCTCGGTAGCCGCCGATGCGGGTGTCGACGCCGCGCTGGTGCACCACTACTTCGGCACCAAACAGCAGCTGTTCGCCGCCGCCACCGAGCTGCCCATCGATCCGATGGTCGTGCTGGGGCCGCTGCGGGAAACCCCCGTCGAGCACCTCGGCCGCACCATGCCGGAGCTGCTGCTGCCACTGTGGGATTCACAGACCGGCACCGGACTGATCGCGGCGTTGCGCTCGATGCTGACCGGAACCGAAGTGCCGCTGGCCCGTTCGTTCTTCCGTGACATCGTGGTCGCAGAACTGGCCCACCGCATCGACGAACCGGCCGGGACCGGCGTGCTGCGCGCCGAATTCGCCGCGAGCCAACTGATGGGCATCGTGGTCGCCCGCTACATCATCGGTCTGGAACCGCTGGCCTCACTGCCCGCCGAGCAGATCGTGGCGATCATCGCCCCGACCCTGCAGCGTTATCTCACCGGGGATCTGCCGGCGGAGCCTGGGCGATGAGACGGGCATGCTCGTCGTCGTCGACCGTGGTCGCCTCGTCGGCCAACAGCACCGGGATGTCGTCCTCGATGCGGTAGGCGCGGCGCAGCCGCGGGTTATACAGCGCCCGGTCGCCGGAGCCGCCGGAACGCTGCACCAGCAGCAGCGGACCGCGGTCGGCCGGACAGACCAGGATGGCCAACAGGGCGGCGTCGATCACGGGTGACTCCCGGCCAGTTCGGCGCGCACCGCGGCGGTCAGCCGCTTGAACTGCTGGCTGGCGGTATCGAAGTACCAGGCGTTACGTCCGGCCTTGGGCAGCCCGGCCTCGCGCAGCGCACCCGGCGTCGGGCGGTAGACAGCGCTCAGCGGCAGGTCCGGCACGACGTGGATGATGTCGGGTCCGACCCCGACGGGGATCTCGGCCACCGCCTCACTGAGGTGCGCGGCGGTGATCGTCGCTCCCGGCCGTACCGTCACCGCCGACACGACGAGTTCCGCCGCGCCCGGCGCGCCCGGCGACACCCGGTAGGTCACCCCCAGATCGATGCCGTTGACGGTGCCCAGCGCGTCGGTGATCACCACCGGATAGGCCGTCCCGCGTGCGGTGTGGATGCTCGAACCGCGCCCGCCGGCCAGCCAGTAGTCGCCGTCGGCGTCCCGCCGGAACAGGTATTCGGTGGAGATCCAGGTGTCGGCCGGCGCGAACACCCCGCGCTTGACCGAGGCCGACGGGTCGATCGGGCCGCGCGGTTTGGCCAGCAGCACCCCGACTTCGTCGGTCTCGGCGACGCGCACGAAGCCGCGATCGTCTTCCAGGATCAGGTCGTGCTCGGGGTCGTAGGCGGCCAACTCGACTTCCACCGCGCCGGGCAGCGGGCGACCCTTGCTGCCGACCTTGGCGCCGGAGACGTTGGCCAGCACCGCCTGCCCGTCGGTGGTGGCGAAGAACTCGACCACGTGGGCCGGCGCGAACGCCTCGGTGACCCGGTTCCACAGGCCGACCGGCATACCGGAGCCGATGAACAGCCGCACCGGGTGGTTGCCCTGCAGCACGAAGTTCGGGTCGTCGATGACTTCGCGCAGCATCGCCCAGGTGTAGGACACCACGCTGACCCCGTACTGGCGGACCTCGGCGACGAACCGGTCCGGGTTCAGGCCGCGTGACAGCGCGATGCGCGCCCCGCCCACCACCGCGCCGCCGAGACTGACCAGCAGCCCGGACTCGTGGTGCAGCGGGGTCAGGCAGTACAGCGTGTCGTTGGGGCCGAGCGCGGCCGTCGAGGCGGTGCCGAACGCCGAGAGCGCCCAGCGGTAGTTGGTGATCTGCTTGGCCACCAGCTCGCCGGCCACCGTGCCGATGGCGACGAACGCCAGATCGCGGGCGAATCCCGGGTTGGGCCGGTACCAGCCGGGCAGCTCGACGGCATCAGGATCGATCTGTTCCATGTCGATGACGCCTTCAGCGTCAGCGGGCAGATCCAGGTCGCGCGTCTCGCCGCCACCGAGTACCAGCAGTTGGCAATCCAATTCCCGGGCTGCCGCCAACGCCAGGTCGAGATTGCCTGGGTCGGTGATGATCTCGGAAGTGCCGCCCAGGCGCGCGGCCGCGGCCAGGTCCCCGTCCGGTGGCATCAGCACCGCGACCGCACCCAGTCGGGACAACGCCGCGATCGCGACCATGGCGCTGGGCCGGGTGTCCATCAGGACGCCGACGTGGACGCCTTGGCGCACGCCGACATCGATCAGCCCGCGAACGACGTTGTCGATACGTTTGTTGACCGCCTCATAGGTGTGCACCCGCCCGTCGAATAGCAGGAACTCGCCGTCCGGGGAGTCGTCCGCCTGCTCATCGATGATGCGGCCCAACGAGATTCGGGTGTGGTCATTGATCTGTCCGAGCCGGGCCAGCCGGGGCAGGGTGCGCGCGGTCTCGACCGCCATGGTGCGCATCGATTTCTGCGCCGCCACTACGGCGTCGGCGGCACCGCGCGCCAGGGTGAGCGCGACACCGCCGGCCTCCCCCAGCCCATGCGCGATCCGCGACGTCATCGCGACGCCGCCCTTGGTGTGCTCGGAGGTCTGGTCGGCCATCAGCGCCACGCCGGGGGGCTGCGGGCCCTGACCTTCTTGCCACAGCACCCAGTCGGCGACCGTCGGCCAGGTCAGTTCGGCAGCCTTGGATCCCACCACCAGACCGAAATGCCCAGCCCGCAACAGGTATTCGAAGACCTTCGCGTTGGGAGCGGCGCGGCGGATACCGCGGACCGCGACCGGCTGGCCGATGTCGTCGACCTCGCCGACGAACGCCAGTACCGGGCAGGTGATGTCGGTCAGCGTCACCAGTTGCCCGTTGATCGCGAAGCCGCCGGTCATCATCCGGTTGTGCGCGATGAACTGCTTGAGCAGCTCCGAGATCGCCGGACCCGACCAGGCGATCCAGCCCTCGGACTCCAGGAACCGCCGCTGCGCCTCGCGCGGCAGCAGGGCCTCCCGGTCGTGCAGCTGGCGCAGAAACTCCATCCGGGCCTTGGCGGTCTTGAGCGGGTCCATCATCTGGAAACCGATCCGCGCCTGCCAACCGGAGATGTCCAGCCGGTTGAAGACGTGGTCGGCCATGAAGGCCGCCACCCCCGAGGCGATATTCGGCGGCACACCCATCGGCAGCGCGGCCAGGGTGTCCACCGGGGAGCCGAACGCGATGATGCTGGCGATGCTCTTCGAATGCCGGTAGGCGCCGGCCTGGTAGGCGAACATGCCGCCCTGGGAGTAGCCGGCCAGGTGCACGTCACGTCCGGTCGTCTCGGCCATGGTGTCGATCGCCTGGCTCAGGCCGACGATGTGGTCGGCCAGATTGCGGCGCATACCGCCCTCGACCTCGTCGGGCGAGCCGAAGTCGATCACCCACGGATCCACCCCGGCGGCGTGCAGAATGCCGACCGCTCCCTCCTCACGGGTGACGTCCCACATGTTCGCCGACATCATCATCGGGTGCACCAGCAGCACCGGCGGCCCGGGCCGCGGCTGGCCCGGCCGATTGTCAGGCGGAAAGTAGCGCCGCAGCTTGTACATCGGTGTGCTCTCGACGATCTGGAACGGCGACGGCACGGTGCCGGTCTCCAGGCCGCCCCAGCGCAGCACCTCCAGGCCGTTTTGCGCGGTGGCCATCAACCACTCGACCGGCCGGGTGATGGCCGACAGGTTCAGATCCACGCTGCTCCCCTACCTCGCGCCTGATCGTCAATGACGTGCACATTCTGGCACATCAGTGCGGTCGACCCGGCTCGTTCAGCCGCAGGCAGTAGCCTTCTGGCAGTGGCACACCTGCTCGGAGCCGAGGCCCTTCATCTGCAGTACCCCACCGGTGTGGTGCTCGACTCAGTCACCCTCGGGGTGAACGACGGCGCCCGCATCGGCATCGTGGGCCGCAACGGCGACGGCAAATCCTCTCTGCTGAGACTGCTTGCCGGTGCCATGACCCCGGACTCCGGCCGGGTCACCCGCCGCACCGGCCTGCGGGTCGGTTTGCTGGACCAGGCCGACACCCTCGACCCCGACCGGACCCTCGGGGCGAGTTTGGTCGGTGACCAGGCCGACCACGAGTGGGCGTCCAGCCCGCGGATTCGTGATGTGGTCGACGGCCTGGTCTCCGACATCGCGTGGGACGCACCTGTTGCCGGGCTCTCCGGCGGGCAGCGCCGGCGGGTGCAACTGGCCGCGCTGCTGATCGGCGAATGGGACGTGATAGCCCTCGACGAGCCCACCAACCATCTCGATGTGGAAGGGATCACCTGGCTGGCGGCCCACCTGCAGCAGCGTTGGGCCCGCAACACCGGCGGCCTGCTGGTGGTCACCCACGACCGCTGGTTCCTCGACGAAGTGGCCACCACCACGTGGGAGGTGCACGACCGCATCGTCGAGCCCTTCCAGGGCGGCTACGCGGCCTACGTTCTGCAGCGGGTGGAGCGCGACCGGATGGCCGCGGCCAGCGAAGCCAAGCGGCAGAACGTGTTACGCAAGGAGCTGGCGTGGCTGCGCCGGGGTGCCCCGGCCCGTACCTCCAAGCCCAAGTTCCGCATCGAGGCGGCCAACGCGCTGATCGCCGATGTGCCCCCGCTGCGCGACACGGTCGAGCTGATGAAGCTGGCGACGGCGCGGCTAGGCAAGGACGTCATCGACCTGCTCGACGTCTCGGTCTCGTTCGACGGCCGGGAGGTGCTGCGCGACATCGAGTGGCGGATCGGTCCCGGTGAGCGCACCGGGATCGTCGGGGCCAACGGCGCCGGGAAGTCCACGCTGCTCGGGTTGATCGCCGGCACGGTGACGCCCGACACCGGCCGGGTCAAGCGCGGCAAGACGGTGCGGTTGGGCATGCTCGATCAGCAGTCCGGGGAGTTGGAGTCGCTCGCCGAGGACCGGGTGGCCGATGTGCTGGGCCGGCTGCGCAACGACTATCAGGTCGACGGCCGCGAGATGACGCCGGCGCAGCTGCTGGAGCGGCTCGGGTTCGGCCGCGCACAGCTGTCGGCGCGGGTGGGTGAGCTCTCCGGCGGGCAGCGCCGCCGGCTGCAGTTGATGCTCACGCTGCTGGCCGAGCCGAATGTGCTGGTGCTCGACGAGCCGACCAATGATGTCGACACCGACATGCTGACCGCCACCGAGGATCTGCTGGACTCCTGGCCGGGCACGCTGATCGTGGTCTCCCACGACCGATACCTGCTCGAGCGGGTCACCGATCAGCAGTACGCGATCCTGGACGGCCGGCTGCGGCATCTGCCGGGCGGTGTCGACGAATATCTGCGGCTGGCCGCCTCGGCGCGGCGCGCACCGGTCTCGCCGTCCGCGCCCGCCGCCGCTGATTCGGGGGCGCTGTCGGGAGCGGAATTGCGTGCCGCACAGAAGGATCTGACCGCCGTCGAGCGCCGGTTGGCGCGGCTGGCCGAACAGATCGAGGCCAAGCATCACGAGCTGGCCGCTTTCGACCAGTCCGATCACGTGGGCTTGGCCGAGCTCACCCGGCAGCTGCGGGCGTTGGAGGATGAGGTGGCCGAGCAGGAGGGCCGTTGGCTGGAGTTGTCGGAGATCGTCGAATAGCGCTGGCGTCACAGCGGTCCCGGCAGCACCGTG
The DNA here is from genome assembly GCF_001673565.1 of Mycolicibacter sinensis. Lineage (GTDB taxonomy): Bacteria > Actinomycetota > Actinomycetes > Mycobacteriales > Mycobacteriaceae > Mycobacterium > Mycobacterium sinense_C. The sequence goes on along the minus strand of NZ_LZMF01000130.1, from coordinate 888 downwards.
GGGGAAGCAGGTGGGTGTTGCCGAATCGGATAGCGCCTGCGCTATCACGCGGCGCGCCTGCGGCCGTGATATCGCCGGCGCCATCGTTTTCCGCCATCGCACTACCCCGCTGATGTGGCAGCCGTGACTACCGTCTCGTCAGCGCCGCTCGAAGTGCTGGTAGTCCACCGGCGATTTCCAGTTGCCGCCCCAGCGCCAGCCGGCGTCGGTGAAGACGCGCACCGCCGGGTCCCCGGGGTGCAGCAGACCCGGCTCGATCCGGTGGCGGTCCAGGTAGACCTTGGCGTTCTTGGGCTCGAATCTGCCGCGGTCGACCGAGGGGTTCAGCAGCGGGTTGATGTCGATAGCCCGGCCGTAGGCGTGCTGCGCCCAGTTGCCCGAACCCGGAACGCGGCGGCAGTTGAACGCCGAGGTGTTGTTGTCCTCCATCGACAATTCATCGTCGCCGCCGCGGTAGTTCGTGACCGACCGCATCTTCTCGATCGGGAAGTTCAGCCGGTACAGCCGCTCGAATATGGCGATGACCTGCGGAACCAGTTCCTGGTGCACGATCAGCTCGCCGCGGTGCGCATTCGCGTCGAAGCCGAGGTGGGTCACGGTGACGCGCCGCAGTTGCGCCGGGGTGACCGGGCAACCGGGGCGCCAGGTGGCGCCGAGCTCGGCGGCCGTGACGGCGGTGACGGACGCGGGTGCCGGTGGCGCTGTGCTGGACGGCTGAGCGCTCCGGCCGGGCCGAGCACCGGCCGCCGAAGTATCCGGCTGCTGTCGGCGATCGCGGTGTGCGGACTGCTGCCGCAGTGCACCGGTGCGGTGCCGCCGCGGGCGTCGCGGGAGGCCACCGCACCTTCGACGGTGAGCACCTCGCGCAGCTGCCGGGTGAGCTCAGAA
>NZ_LZMF01000129.1:0-56362 GCF_001673565.1 Mycolicibacter sinensis | reverse complement strand
GGGGCGAGCCCGCGCATCACCTTGGATGCGCTCGGCGCGACGTTCGCGATGAACGCCGGCAATATCGGCCGCGCCGCCGAGGCCGCCGCCGCGGTGCTGGCCGATCCGGCCGCCGACGACATGGCGGTGGCCTGGGCCGGCAGCGCCGCGGCGCTGTGTGCGGCGCGGGCCGGACGATTCGACGACGTCGGGCCGCTGGCCCACCGCGCGCTGGACGCCGAACATCCCGGGCTGCTGCGGTTCACCATCGGGCTGGCCGAGATCACCGTGCTGCTGATGACGGGACGGCTCACCGACGCGCGCGAACTCGCCCGGCAATTCACCGATTTCGCCGAACTGGCCCAGCCCGGGCGGGCGATCGGCGAGGTGCTGGTGGCCCAGGTGCTGATCGCGGCCGGCGAATTCGACGCCGCGACACAGCTACTGGTACCGGCCGCGGCCGCCTTGGAGCGCACCGGCTACTCGTGGGGCCCGCTGTCGCTGACCCTGCTGGCCACCGCGCTGGCCCGCCAGTCCGACATCGCCGGCGCGGCAAAGGCGCTGAGCCGCGCCGAGTCCCGGCACGGAACGAAGTCGGCGCTGTTCGCTCCGGAGTTGGGGATGGCCCGCGCCTGGCAACGGGCCGGGATGCGCGACCGGCACGGCGCCATCACCGCTGCCCGAGACGCCGCCCGGCTGGCCGAGCGCAGCGGCCAGTCGGCGGTGGCGCTGCAGGCCTGGCACACCGCCGTCCAGCTCGGCGATGCGCGCGCGGCCGACCCGCTGGCCCGGTTGTGCGACGAGATCGATTGCGCCCTGGGCAAAACGGCGTTGGCTCAGGCCCGCGCGCTGGCCGGCAGCTAGCCGGACAGGAACCGGCGCAGCAGCGCCGTCGCCGCACTGATCTGCTCGACCGGCACCCGCTCGTCGACGCAGTGCGCCAGATTGGGATCACCGGGGCCGTAGTTGACCGCGGGGATGCCGCGGGCGGCGAACCGGGCGACGTCGGTCCAGCCGTACTTGGCCCGTACTTGTCCGTCGGCGGCGGCCACCAGCGCGGCAGCGGCCGGCGCGGTGAGTCCCGGCAGGGCGCCGACGGCGGAGTCGGTCCGCTCGATCACCACGTGCAGGCCGTCGAACACCTCCTGCACGTGGGTCAGCGCCTCGTGAGGCGTGCGGTCCGGGGCGAAGCGGAAGTTCACCGTGACGCTGGCGGCATCGGGGATGACGTTGCCGGCCACCCCGCCGTCGATGCGCACCGCCGACAGGCCCTCGCGGTAGACGCAGCCGTCGATGTCGATACTGCGCGGCTGGTAGGCGGCGAGCCGGTTCAGCACCGCCCCCAGTTTGTGGATCGCGTTGTCACCCAGCCACGATCGCGCCGAGTGCGCCCGGGTACCGGCCGCGGTGATGACGACCCGCAGGGTGCCCTGGCAACCGGCCTCGATGTAGCCCCCGGTGGGCTCACCGAGGATGGCGAGATCGGCCGCCAGCCAGTCCGGCAGGTTGCGTTCGATGCGGCCCAGCCCGTTGGCCGCCGCCTCGATCTCCTCGCAGTCGTAGAAGACCAGCGTCAGGTCGTGGGCGGGTTCGGTGAGGGTGGCCGCCAGGTGCAGGAAAACGGCGTCACCGGATTTCATGTCGACAGTGCCGCAGCCGTGCAACATGTCGCCTTGGGCATCGGTGGTGCGCCGGCTGGGCAGGTTGCCGGCCACCGGCACGGTGTCCAGATGTCCGGCCAGCAGCACCCTGGTCGGTCGACCCAGCTGGGTGCGGGCCAGCACCGCGTCGCCGTCGCGGATGATCTCGAAACCGGAAGTCTGCGCCCGCAGCGCGGCCTCCACCTCGTCGGCGATCCGCGCTTCGTGCCGCGACTCGCTGGGGATGTCGACCAGCGCCGCGGTCAGCGCGATCGGGTCGGAGCGCAGATCCAGCACGGACCCAGCCTAACGGGTCGCATCTCCCGGCGAGCAGACGTGAAAGCGCCCGATTTCCACGTGCGCAGGGGCCTTTTGCGTCTGCTCGCGGAAAGAAATAGCCTGACCGGCGTGACTGGAGCTTCGGGCGTCGGAGTAGCGACGCTGGCCGCAGACGGATCAGTGCTCGACACCTGGTTTCCCGCCCCGGAGCTGGGCGGCTCGGGTGAGTCCGGAACCACCAGGATTGCCGGGGACGACGTGCCCGCCGAGCTGGCCGGGCTGCTCGGCCGCGACGAGGACCGCGGCACCGAGACGGTCGCGGTGCACACGGTCATCGGCTCGCTCGCGGACAAAGCCGTCGACGCCTACGACGCCTACCTGCGACTGCACCTGCTCTCCCACCGCCGGGTCGCGCCGCACGGACTCAACGCCGACGGCCTGTTCGGGGTGCTGACCAACGTGGTCTGGACCAATTACGGGCCCTGCGCGGTCGAGAGCTTCGAGTCGGTGCGCGCCCGGCTGCGCCGGCGCGGCCCGGTGACCGTGTACGGGGTGGACAAGTTCCCGCGCATGGTCGACTACGTGCTGCCGTCCGGAGTGCGCATCGCCGACGCCGACCGGGTGCGCTTGGGCGCGCACCTGGCGCCGGGCACCACGGTGATGCACGAAGGATTCGTCAACTTCAACGCCGGCACGCTGGGCGCCTCGATGGTCGAGGGCCGCATCTCGGCGGGCGTGGTGGTCGGCGACGGCTCCGATGTCGGTGGCGGCGCGTCGATCATGGGGACGCTGTCCGGCGGTGGCACAGAAGTGATTTCGATCGGCGAGCGCTGCCTGTTGGGGGCCAACGCCGGGCTGGGCATCCCGCTGGGCGACGACTGTGTGATCGAGGCCGGGCTCTATGTCACCGCTGGGACCAAGGTCGCCATGCCCGACGGCGGCACGGTCAAGGCCCGCGAGCTGGCCGGGGGGAACAACCTGCTGTTCCGCCGCAATTCGCAGACCGGCGCGGTCGAGGTGGTCGCCCGCGACGGTCAGGGCATCGCGCTCAACGAGGACCTGCACGCCAACTAGACCAGCGCCTCTTCACGGTCGCGCTCGATCGGCTGCGGCCAGGGCTGCGGAACCGGGCGCGGACGCACGATCTGGGGCCACCAGAACCAGCGCCCGAGCAGCGTGGCCACCGATGGCGTCATCAACGACCGGACGATCAGGGTGTCGAAGAGCAGACCCAGTCCGATCGTCGTGCCGACCTGACCGATCACGATCAACGAGCTGACCGCCATGGAGGCCATGGTGAAGGCGAACACCAGGCCCGCGGCCGTGACCACCGCGCCGGTGCCGACCATGGCGCGGATGAGCCCGGTGTGCAGGCCCGCGTGGATCTCCTCCTTGATGCGCGAGACCAGCAGCAGGTTGTAGTCCGCGCCGACGGCAAGCAGGACGATGACCGACATCGGCAGCACCATCCAGTGCAGCGGGATGCCCACCAGGTGTTGCCAGAGCAGGACTGACAGTCCGAACGCCGAGCCGAGACTGAGCACCACCGTGCCGACGATCACCGTCGCGGCGACCACGGCGCGGGTCAGCACCATCATGATGATGAAGATCAGGATCAGTGCGGCCGTGGCAACGATCAGCAAGTCGTAGTTGGCGCCCTGCTGCATGTCGTAGAACATCGCCGCGCTGCCGCCGAGGTAGATCTTGGCGCCCTCGAACGGGGTTCCCTTGATCGCGTCGGCCGCCGCGACCTTGAGCGCTTCGATGCGCGATATTCCCTCGGGCGTCAACGGGTCACCCTGGTGAATGATGGTGAACCGCACCGCATGTCCATCCGGCGACATGAACAGCTTGATGCCGCGTTTGAAGTCGGCGGTGTCGAAGGCTTCCGGCGGCAGGTAGAACGAATCGTCGTTCTTGGCGGTGTCGAACGCCTCGCCCATGGCCGTGGAGTTCTCCTGCATCGCCATGTTCTGGTCCTGCTGGGCCTTCTGCACCTGGTATTGGTTGAGCAACGTCTGCTTCTGGTTCTTCATCGACTGGATCTGCGCCGGCATGACGGCGACCATCCGCGGCATCAGCTCGGCCATGCGCTGCATGTCGGGCACGATCTCATCGAAGTCGGCAGACATGGTGTCGACGCCGTCCAGGGCGTCGAAAATCGACCGCAACGACCAGCAGATCGGGATGTCGAAGCAGTGCGGTTCCCAGTAAAAGTAGTTGCGGAACACCCGGAAGAAATCGTCGAAATCGGCCATGTGATTGCGCATTTCGCCGATGTCGACGGCCGTGTTGGACATCTTGTCGGCCATCCGCTGCGACACCTCGGCCAGATCCTGCTGGATGCTCATCATCTCGGTCATCGAGTCGATGCTGGCCTGCAGATCGTCGGCCTGCTTGAGCAAGTTCTCCAGGTTGGTCTGCATGTAGTCGTTGTTCATCAGCTGAGCGGTGCCGCTCTGGCCGAGGGTGTACGGGATCGTCGAATGTTTGATCGGGTCCCCATCGGGGCGGGTGATGGTCTGCACTTGGGCGATGCCGTGCACGTGCTTGAGTGCCTTGGCGATCTTGTCGATCACCAGGAAGTCCGCCGGGTTCCGCAGGTCCCGGTCGGCTTCGACCATCATCAGGTCGGGATTCATCTTCGCCTGGGAGAAGTGCCGGAACGCCGCCGAGTAGCCCACGTTCGCCGCGACGTCATCGGGCAGGTAGATGCGGTCGTTGTAGCTGGTGTGATACCCGGGCAGCGCAAGCAGGCCGATCAGCGCGGCCGCGACGGCCGCCACCAGGATCGCTCCGGGCCAGCGAACGGTGCTGGTACCGACCCGGTGCCAGCCGGTCGAGCGGGTGATGCGCTTGGGTTCCAGAACGCGACCGAAGCGACTGCACACCGAAATGACTGCGGGCCCCAGGGTTAACGCCGCGGCGACCACGATCACCATGCCGATCGACAGTGGGAAGCCCATCGTCTGGAAGTACGGCAGCCGGGTGAAGTGCAAGCAGAACGTCGCCCCGGCAATGGTCAACCCGGAGGCCAACACCACATGCGCAGTTCCGTGGAACATGTTGTAGTAGGCGGCTTCTCGATCCTGACCAGCTTTGCGCGCTTCTTGATATCGACCGATCAGGAAGATCGCGTAATCGGTGGAGGCGGCAATCGCCAGCGTCACCAGCATGTTGGTGGCGAAGGTGGTCAGGCCGAACAGGTTGTGGAATCCCATAAATGCCACCAGCCCCCGGGCGGCCGACAGCTCGAGCACGACCATCACCAGGACGATCAGTGTGGTGATGATGGACCGGTAGACGGTCAGCAACATCACCGTGATGACGGCGAAGGTGAGCATTTCGATGGTCTCCATGCTCTTGTCACCGACGTGGTTCTGATCGGTGCTGGTGGCCGCGGGCCCCGTCACGTAGGCCTTCACACCGGCCGGCGCGGGAACCTCGGATGCGATGTGGCGCACCGCCTCCACCGACTCGTTGGCCAGTGTCTCGCCCTGGTCACCGGCGATGTAGACCTGAACGTAGGCGGCCTTGCCGTCGGCGCTCTGGGCGCCCTTGGCGGTCAGTGTGTCGCCCCAGAAGTCTTGGACGTGCTGCACGTGGGCGGTGTCGGCACGCAGATCGCGCACCATTTGGTCATAGAACTCGTGCGCCTGCGCGCCCAGCGGCTCGTCGCCTTCGAGCACGATCATCACCGAGCTCGAAGTGTCGTACTCTTCGAACACCTTGCCGACGCGCTTGGTGGCGATCATCGACGGTGCGTCGTTGGGACTCATCGACACCGCACGCAGTTTGCCGACGTCCTCGAGCTGCGGAACGACGACGTTCAGCACGGCGATCAGGGCGATCCAGGCCAGGATGATCGGCACCGCGAACGTCCGGATGAACCGGGGCAGCCACGGCCGCCCGGTCGGCGCGGTCATGCTGCCTTCACAAAGCAGAAGGTCTCGGCATTCACTCCGGTAGCCGTCCTTTCCTGTTTGACCTCGTCGTCGACGGTGACCCGGCAGCTGATGCTGTCGCCGTCGCCCTGGGCCAGGATGTTGGGCATCACCGAGGGCAGGGTGGTCTGCAGCGTCAAAGTCCACGGCAACGCCACATCGGCGACGCGCTGCGGCTTGCCTTCGAGGTCCATGTAGTTGATGACCGCCGTCGTGCCCGAGCCGAAGATCTCGTACGTCACGAACTTCGGGTTGAAGTCCTCGGCGTTGTCCGAGGACAAGTCGGTCACCACCACGGGATGCGAACCGAACACCGTCCGCAGCTGGGCGACCGTGATGGCCCCCGCTGCGACCGCCACCGCGATCAGGGCCGGGAGCCACGCACGTTTGATGAGCCTGTTCATCGCTACCTTCCCGACGTTGATATTGCGGTCGACAGCCACGGCAGGCGCTTTCGCTGTTCCAGGTAGTCAAGCTAACTACGTAAGCGGATACAGTCAATCCACTTATGGCGTTGCTCACATTAGACTCGTCGGTGTGAGTTCCAAGAAGACGGCGGACCGCCCGCTGCGAAAGGATGCCGAGCGCAATCGGAAGCGCATCCTGGCAGCGGCCCGCGAGCTGTTTGCGAGCAAGGGCCTGGAGCCCAATCTCAACGATGTCGCGCACCATGCCGGTGTGGGAGTCGGAACCGTGTACCGGCGGTTCGCCACCAAGGAGGAGCTTCTCGAGGCGATCTTCGAAGACGGCGTCAATCAGCTCGCCGACTTGGCGGAAACAGCTCTGCAGCAACCTGACTCATGGCACGGGCTGGTCTGGTACGTCGAGCAGATGTGTGAGATCACCGCGACCGACCGAGGGTTGCGGGAGATCGCCTTCAGCAAGGCATACGGCGGCGATCGAGTGACGGCTGCCCAGGAGCGACTTGTCCCCGTGCTGAAAAGGCTCGTCGAGCGCGCGCGCGCCGACGGTCGCCTGCGTCCGGACCTCTCCGATACGGACATGCCGATCTTCGGGCTTCTGGCCGGCACGGTCAGCGAGTTCGCCGGTCACATCGACGCCGAGCTGTGGCGCCGTTATGTGGCCATCCTTCTTGACGGAATGCGTTACCGCAGTGACCAATTGCCGCTACCGGTTGCTGCGCTCGACGATGACGGCGTCGAAGCCGCGATGCGCACCTGGGAGCCCGCAGGCCCCTGCTCCCCGCCCAGGGTGGGCGTTACAGCATCGCGTTGCTGATCTTGTCGCTGTCCTTGCCGATCGTCTTGCAGTAGGCGCTGACCGCCACCCGCGTCGCCGAAAGCTCCATGTTGGACGGCTCATTGCCGTGCTTGTCCTTGAGCATCTTGGACACTTCCGACCGCTGCTTCTCGTCGTCGTGGCTGTTGAACTCCTGGCAGGTGGTGTCACCGCCCTTGTTGATGACCTTGCTGACGGACGAGCACCCGCCGAGCACGAATGCCGCGACGGTAAGGACCGTCACTATGGCGAGACTGAATCGCTTCATCGGCTTCACAGCCGCGAGCCTACGTCAGCAACGCTTTCTTGAGTACCTTTCCCATTGCGTTGCGCGGCAACGCATCGACCACCCGCACCTCGCGCGGCCGCTTGTGCGCCGACAGCTGTTGGGCCACGTACGCGATCAGCTCATCGGGTTGCGCCTCGCCGTCGGAGGCGGCGACCACGAAGGCGACGATGCGCTGGCCCAGGTCTTCGTCGGGCAGTCCGACGACGGCCACCTCGGCCACCGCAGGATGGCCGAGCAGGGCGGTCTCGATCTCGCCGGCCCCGACCCGGAAGCCCCCGGACTTGATCAGGTCGACCGATTCGCGGCCGACGATCCGGTGCATCCCGTCGGCGTCGATCACCGCGACATCCCCGGTCCGGTACCAGCCGTCGGCGTCGAACGCCGCCGCCGTCGCCTCCGGCAGGTTGAGGTACCCGTCGAACAGCGTCGGCCCGCGCACCAAGAGTCGCCCGATGCTCTCTCCGTCGTGCGGGACCGGCCCGCCGTCCTCGCCGACGAGCCGGGTCTGCACGCCGCGCAGCGGCAGGCCCACCCAGCCGGGTCTGCGCTCACCGTCGACGCGGGTGCTCAGCGTGATCAGCGATTCGGTGCTGCCGTACCTTTCGATGGGCGCATGCCCGGTGAGTGCGACGAGCCGATCGAACACCGGAACCGGAAGTGCCGCACTGCCCGATACCAGCAGCCGGGCCGGCCGCAGCGCCTCGCCGGCCGCCGAGTCGGCCACCACCCGCGACCACACCGTGGGCACCCCGAAATACAGTGAACCCCCGGCGGCCGCGTAGGACTGCGGGGTCGGCTTGCCGGTGTGCACGAACCTATTGCCGACCCGCAGCGATCCCAGCAGGCCCAACACCAGACCGTGCACGTGATACAGCGGCAGGCCGTGCACCAGTACGTCGTCGGGACTCCACTGCCAGGCCTCGGCCAGGGCGTCGAGATCCGCTGCCAGCGCACGCCGGCTCAACTGCACGCCCTTGGGCGGCCCGGTGGTGCCGGAGGTGTAGATCACCAGTGCGGTGTCGTCTTCCGGCTGTTGGGCCGACCCATACGACGATCCGGCGCCGCGCCGCGCCGGACAGTGCGGCAGGCCGGCGAGCTCGTCGGGCCGCTCCCCCAGCCACGCCTGCGCGCCCGAGTCACGCAGGATATGCGCGCGTTCGGCGACGCCGACGTCGGCGGGCACTGGCACCACCGGCACCCCGGCGAGTAGACAGCCGGCGACCGCCAGCACGGTCGACGCCGTCGGGGTCGCCAGCACCGCGACCCGCCCCACGCCGCCGAGGTCTTCGCGCACCGCGGCCGAGGCGGCCCGCAAGTCGGCCCGGCTAAGTACGGTGTCGTCGATGCGCACCGCATCGGCGATATCGTCGGTGTCGGTGTCCAGCGAGGTCAGCAGCACCTGAGCGACGTTACCGGTTAGCTGTCCGGACGGCCGCAGCCGATCGGCCGAGCAACTTTCACCCGCCGCCCCTGGTATCAATGAATTCGTTCCATTAAATTTGCGGACAACTGCTCACCGAGAGGCCTACCGATGCGCGACCAGTCCGACCCGCGGCGCGGCGCCAATCGCAGTCAGCGGTTGCCACGAAACCAGCAGCGGGAACGGGTGCTGCGGCTGGTCGCCTGCGCCACCGGCGCGGTGGACGCCACCGAGATCGCCGAGCAGATGGGCTTACACGTCACCACGGTCCGCTTCCACCTCGACGCACTGTGCGAGGACGGTTCTGTCGCGCGGACCCGGATCAAGCGGGACGGCGTCGGGCGCCCCCGCACCGGATACGTCGCCGTGCGTGACCGGTTGGACTACCGCAGCCTCGCCGAGATCCTCGCGATGGAGCTCGGCGACACCGCCGCCGAGCGTCGGCAGCGCGCCGAACGGGCCGGCCGACGCTGGGCCGGCCGGATCCTCGCCGAGGGCGCGTCCGCCGATCCGGCCGAGCCGAACGCTAGCGCTGTCGAGCCCGGCGTCGACGACTCCGCCGACCGGATCGCGCTGATCTTCGACCGAATGGGCTTCGGCCCTGAGATCACCGCGGCAGCCGACGCCGGCGAGGGCCGGCGCGAGTGCGCGATCCGGCTGCACAGCTGCCCGGTCCGCGATTTGGCGCGGTCACACCCGGAAGTCAGCTGCGCCATGCACCTGGGCCTGCTGCGCGGGCTGCTCAACCCGGACGGAACCGACAGCGAAAAAACTGCGCTGAGCGCGGAATTGGACCCGTTCGTCGAGCCCGAGCTGTGCATCGCCAAGGTGATCGCTCGCTAACCGCACCTGGATGCGTCGGCCTCACCCGGTGACGTCCTCCTTACGCCGGATGTGCAGCTCGTCGCGTAACCGGGGCACCATGTGCGGGTAGTGCATTTCGAAAGCCGGGCGCTCCGAACGGATCCTGGGCAGCTCGGTGAAATTGTGCCGCGGCGGCGGACAGCTGGTCGCCCACTCCAGCGAGTTGCCGTAGCCCCACGGATCATCCACGGTGACGACTTCGCCGAAGCGCCAACTGCGAAATACGTTCCACAGGAACGGCAGTACCGAAACGGCGAGGATGAACGCCCCGAGGGTGGAGACGATGTTGAATGGCTGGAAATCGTCGGTGGGCAAGTAGTCGGCGTAACGGCGTGGCATGCCCATGTTGCCCAGCCAGTGCTGCACCAAAAACGCGGTGTGAAACCCGATGAACGTCAGCCAGAAGTGCAGCTTGCCCAGCCGCTCGTCGAGCAGCCGGCCGATCATCTTCGGGAACCAGAAATAGATGCCGGCGAACGTCGAGAACACGATGGTGCCGAACAGCACGTAGTGAAAATGCGCCACCACGAAATAAGTGTCGTGGACGTGGAAGTCCAGCGGCGGACTGGCCAGCATCACCCCGGTCAGCCCGCCGGCCAAAAACGTCACCGCGAACCCGATCGAGAACAGCATCGGCGTCTCAAAAGTCAACTGGCCCTTCCACATCGTGCCGATCCAGTTGAAGAACTTGATACCGGTCGGCACTGCGATCATGAAGCTCATGGCTGCGAAGAACGGCAGCAGAACCGCACCGGTGGCGAACATGTGATGCGCCCAGACCGCCGTGGACAGGCCCGCGATACTCATCGTCGCGTACACCATCTGGGTGTAACCGAACATCGGCTTGCGGGAGAACACCGGGAAGATCTCGGTGACGATGCCGAAGAACGGCAGCGCGACGATGTACACCTCGGGGTGCCCGAAGTACCAGAACAGGTGCTGCCACAGCAGCGCTCCGCCGTTGGCCGCGTCATAAAGGTGCCCGCCCAGGTGCCGGTCGACCGCTAAGCCCATCAGGGCCGCGGTCAGCAGCGGGAAGACGATCAGCACCATGATCGAGGTGATCAGGACATTCCAGGTGAAGATCGGCATCCGGAACATCGTCATCCCCGGAGCGCGCATGCAGACCACGGTGGTGATCATGTTCACCGCGCCCAGGATGGTGCCCAGCCCGGAGACCGCCAGCCCCATGATCCACAGGTCTGCTCCGGCGCCGGGCGCATGCATCAGGCCGCTCAGCGGGGTGTAGGCGGTCCAGCCGAAATCAGCCGCGCCGCCGGGCGTCAGGAACCCGGCGACGACGATCAACGCGCCGAACAGGTACAACCAATAAGCGAGGGCGTTGAGCCGCGGGAACGCCACATCCGGGGCGCCGATCTGCAACGGCAGCACCAGGTTGGCGAAACCGAAGACGATCGGCGTCGCGTAGAGCAGCAACATGATGGTGCCGTGCATGGTGAACAACTGGTTGTACTGCTCGTTGGACAGAAACTGCAGTCCCGGCGCAGCCAGTTCGGTGCGCATCAGCAACGCCATCAGGCCAGCGGTCAAAAAGAAGCCGAACGTGGTCACCATGTACAAGATGCCGATCAGCTTGTGGTCGGTAGTGGTGATGACCCGGTAGACCAAGGCCCCGCGCGGGCCGCTGCGGGGCGGGTACGGGCGCACCGGTGACAGCGCCCTGCTCGGAACGCTCCCCACGCTCACGCGACGCCCCGGTTCGCCACGTCAGCCATCGGCCCGCCTCCCGCCGAAGTCCTAGCCCCGTCGGCAGCAAGCGTGCCGGCCAGACCAGCGGTTTATAACGGTCCATGCTACGTGAAATCGGTGCCGGCGGTCAGGCGATCGCCCGGCCCGCATATGCGACGGCGATCTCGGCGGCCAGCCGCGCATTAGCCAGCACCAGTGCGACATTGGCCGCGACCGAGGCGCCCCGGGTGCCGCGGTGAAAATAAGCGAGCAGGAACGGCGTGACGTCCTTGCCGCGCACCCCCGCCGCCTCGGCGGCGGCCAACCCGTCGGTGAGCACCCGATCATGCAGTGCCCGATCGAGTTCGGCCTCGGGGGCGATCGGGTTGGCCAGCACCAGCCCGTAGCCGTCGGTGCCCAGCCGGGCACGTGCCCGCAGCACCGCGGCGACCTGCTTCGGCGTGTCGACGCGCCAGTCCACCGGGTGGCCGGATTCGGCCAAATAGAACGCGGGGAACCGGTCGGTGCGATAACCGATGACCCCGACCCCGAGCGTTTCCAACCGCTCGAGCGTCGCACCGATGTCCAGGATCGACTTGACGCCCGAACACACCACCAGCACCGGAGTGCGCGACAGGGTCGTCAGATCCGCGGACTCGTCCCAGCTTTCGCGTGCGCCGCGGTGCACACCGCCCAGCCCGCCGGTGGCGAACACCGCGATGCCCGCCGAGGCCGCCAGGTGCGCGGTCGCGGCGACCGTCGTCGCGCCGTCTCCGCCGGTGGCCGACAGCATCGCGATGTCGCGGACGCTGACCTTGACCGCCATGCCCGCGGTGGCCAGATGGTGCAGCGCGCCGTCGTCGAGACCGACGTGCGGCTGGCCCCCGATGATCGCGATGGTGGCCGGCACGGCTCCGGCCGCGCGCACCGCGTTCTCGATCTTGCGGGCGATGCGCAGGTTCTCCGGGCGCGGCAGCCCGTGGGTGATGATCGTGCTTTCCAGCGCCACCACGGCCCGACCGGCGGCCAGCGCATCGGCGACTTCGGGATGGACACGCACCGGTCCAGCCTATTGCGCCCAACAAACATGTCGCAGCCGCCGATCGCGTCGGACCATGCTGATAGCGTCCGCGCCAGCACAGCGAGAGGGGAAGGTGCCGTGGTCGAGCAGAGACGCAGACGGCGGGGTTACGCCGCGGTGGCGGTGGCCTTGTCGCTGCTTGCGCCGGCCGCGCCCGCGGCCGCCGACCCGGTTGCGGTCGGTGCCGACGCATCTCTCGTACTGGCCAAGCTCGACACGCTCCCGATCAAGGGCCGGGCACCCAAGACGGGCTACGAGCGCGCACTGTTCGGCCAGGCCTGGAGCGACGACGTGACAGTGCCCGAAGGCCACAACGGTTGCGACACTCGCAACGACATCCTGCGCCGGGACCTGGTCGACATCGAGATCAAGCCGGGCAGCAACGATTGCGTGGTGCTCTCGGGTGTCCTGAACGATCCGTACACCGGTACCGCGATCGCCTTCCAGCGCGGCCGGGGCACCTCCCGTGCGGTGCAGATCGACCATGTCGTGGCGTTGTCGGATGCCTGGCAGAAGGGCGCTCAGCAGTGGGATGAGACCACCCGGCGCAATTTCGCCAATGATCCGCTGAACCTGCAGGCCACCAGCGGGCCGATCAACGAGCAGAAGGGCGACGGCGATGCGGCGACGTGGTTGCCGCCCAACAAGTCCTACCGCTACACCTACGTCTCGCGCATCGTCGAGGTGAAGGCCGCCTACGGGCTGTGGGTCACCCAGGCCGAGCACGATGCGATCGCGCGGATTCTGGGCGCACAATACGGTGCTCCCGACCAGCCGCTGCCTCCGGAAGCGCCGTCGGAGGCCACACCCCCGGTCGAGCAGACCCCGACCGAACCGGTGCCGTTCGCCGGTCCGGTTGACGGGGCGCCCGCGTTCTTCCCGAACTGCGCTGCCGCCCGGGCCGCCGGCGCCGCCCCGATACTGGCCGGGCAACCCGGATACCGCTCCGGGTTGGACGGCGACGGCGACGGCATCGCCTGCGAATAGCCGCCGCGACCGTCAGCCGGCGGAAAACGGGCGTGCCATCACCTTGTGCTGAAAGCCGTACCTGGGTCCGGATCCCCTGGCGCCGAGTCCGGCACCGGCCAGCGGCATCCCGCCCATCAGATGGCCGGAACCTTCCATATCGGGGCTGATGGCCGAGACGGTGCTGACCGGTATCGGCGCGACCGACGCCGCTGCGGGACCGGCCGTCCAGCTAGCCGGGACCGACAAACGCCCGGCCGCCGCGGCATTGCCCAGCCCAGCCGCCACCGGGGCGGCGCCGCCGAGTTGGGCGCCCAGTCCAGCCGCCGGCAGCGCCGCCGGTAGCGCCCCGGCGGCTGCCTTGGCACCGTCACCGGCCGCCTTCGCGGCGGCGGTAGCCGGCGCCAGCGCCTTGGACAGGGCCACCCCACTGTTGACCGCGCCGGTGGAGAAGTGCGCTATCGCAATGCTGCTCTGCGTCGGAGCGACATAGGACGTCCACGGGGCCAGCAAATTGGCTACCGGACTTCCGGGTGTGTATTTCAGACCCACCATCGTGTAGAGATCGCTCAACATGCTGTCCAGTGGCGACGTCGACGACTCCGCTGCTCCGACCGTCGATGAGGCAGGCGAGGTCAAGCTCGCCAGCGCGGACTGGAGCGCGGAGACCAGTTGCGCGTTCTGCGAGTCGTTCGTGGTGGTCGGATCCGGTGTGTGGAACGGTGCCACCTGCGACGCCGACGCGGACTCTCCCGCATACCCATACATGGCGGCGGTGTCGCGCGCCCACATCTCACCGTAATCCGCCTCGGTCACCGCGATCGCCGGGGTGTTCTGCCCCAGCACGTTCGTCGAGACCAGGGCAGACAACTGGTTGCGATTGGCATCGACAGCGGCCGGGTGCACCGTGGAAGCCAGCGCGGTCTCGTAGGCGGTAGCGGCCTGCCGCGCCCGGGTTGCGGCCTGCTCGGCTCGCGCAGCGGTGGTGTTCATCCAGTCCACGTAGGGCGCAACGGCGTGCGCCATCGACGCCGACGCCGGCCCCAGCCAGTCCTGCCCCGTCAGACCGGTGACGATGGCCTCATAGCCGGCGGCAGCCGAGTTCAGCTCGGCGGCCAGCCTGCTCCACACCGACGCGGCGGCGACCAGCGGTGCGGATCCGGCGCCGGCATACATGCGGGCGGAGTTGACCTCCGGAGGCAATGACCCGAAATCCATTGCTGCGGACTAACTCGCCACCGCAGCGTTGACCGCTTCGGTCACCGCATACGACTCAGAACTGCTGGCCAGGGTCCGGACGAACGCCTCGTGGATCGCTGCGGCCTGTGCGCTGACCTCTTGGTAGGCGTGCGCATGCGCAGCGAATAACGCTGCAGTCAAAGCCGATACCTCGTCAGCGGCCGCCGGCGGCAAGACGGTGGTCGGGCCCGCGGCGGCTGCGTTCTGAGCGGCCACCACCGCGCCGATACCCTGCAAGCCGCTGGCGGCAGCTGCCAATGCTTCCGGTTGGGTGTTGACGAACGACATCTGCTCACTCCTAATCGTTATCCGCGCCACCGCAGTTGGGGAGGCTCTCTACTTGGCAGACTATTCGGATCCGAAGCTGGTGTCGCCCGCCAACTCTGCCGGCGTGCGACCCCACCCGTGCGCCACACCCCGTTCAACGAAAGTTCACGAAAACATCCTGATCACTGCAAACACCACGGAGGGGGCGCCGGAATCCGTACCGTGCAACCAGCCGATCAGAGAAATAATCCCAACGCGGATAATATCTTTGGGCGCATCCCGGAACCCGCGTCCGGCTAGCCGCCGGCCGGGTGGTGCGTTAACACGTTGTACCGGAAGCCGTATCGGTTGACATACCCTTCGCTGCGCCGGGGCGCGCCGGCGCTCATCGGCATCCCCCGCAGCAAGCCCTTGGGCTGGTTCTCGATGGAGCCGGATGCGGGAACGGCCTGCGGCGCCAATGCCTCTGGACCTGTCGGCGGCGTGGCGCCGGCCCAGCTGGGAGGCACCGACAACTTGCCGACGGTTCCGGCTCTGCCGAAGCCGCCCGAAGGCGCCCCGGCCGACCATCCTGCAGCGACTGGCGCGGGAAGCGTTGGGGCGATCGGCGCAGCAACGGGCGGCACTGCGGCCGGCGCCGGCGGCACAAGCCCTTTCATGATGTTGAGGATGTTGGTCGGCGTGGAGGCGAGCCGCTGAACCACCTGTTCACTGGTGGTGAAGTTCTTCAGGATCTGTGGCAGGCTCGCCTTGAGCTCGTCCCATGTCGCTGATTGCGACCGCGACGAGGAAAGTTTCTCCAACACTTCGCGGATAGCGGTGACCAGATCTGTCGTGGCCCTGTGCTGGGCAGCCGAACCGACGGCTTGTGCGAGCGCTTCCTGTTGGCGTTCTTGCCCGCGCGCAGCGGTGGTCTGCGGTGGTGTTTCGAATGGTGTCACCATCGAGGCGACCCGGGACGCTCCTGCATAGCCATACATCACGGCGGCGTCCTGCGCCCACATCTCGGCGTACTGCGCCTCGGTCGCCGCGATCGCCGAGCTGTTCTGCCCGAGCAGATTCGTGGCCACCAGTAGGCTCAGCAGACTGCGGTTGGCTGCGACCTGTCCCGGAGGAACCGTTGCCGCATAGGCGATTTCATAGGCGCCGACGACCGAACGGGCATACCCAGACGCTTGTTCGGCCTGGGTGGCGGTCGCACTCATCCAGGCCACGTAGGGACCGACTGCGGTGAGCATCGCTATCGCCGAGGGCCCCCGCCAGGAGGCGTCGACGATCTGGGAGACCAGCGACTGGTAGAGCTCCGCTGCCGAATGGAGTTCTTCGGCGAGGGCGCCCCAAGCTGATGCGGCACCTACCAACGGTGCCGACCCGGCGCCGCAATACATTCGTGCCGAATTGACCTCAGGCGGCAACGCTCCGAAGTCCATCACCACAAACTCCTCACCTCGTCGCTGGACACCGACCCGCGTCGCCACCTGGGATCGTCGGTTTCGGTGAGGCTATTACGGCTGGCGGGCACTCCCGCAGGCGGAAGGGGTATGCGTCGCACCGATCGCGAACAGCTTCGACGGGAAACCACGTGGCAGCACAGCCCTTTTCGGCCACGGCGGGCAGATAGAATCTCGCGGCCGATAAATCCGCGGGTGCGCGGAAAAGGCCTAGCGGTCCGATCCCAGCCGGGCTGCCGCCGCGGCGATCCGTTCGTCGGTGGCGGTCAACGCCACTCGGACGTGCTCGGCGCCGGCCGGCCCGTAGAACTCCCCCGGCGCCACCAGGATGCCGCGCTCGGCCAACCACCCGACGGTGCGCCGGCACGCCTCGCCGCGAGTAGCCCACAGATACAAGCCGCCCTGCGACAGGTCGACGGCGAATCCGGCCGCGCGCATCGCCGGCAGCAGCATCGCGCGGCGGCGCGCGTAGCGGTCGCGCTGCTCGCGTTCGTGCGCGTCATCGTCGAGGGCGGCGACCATCGCTGCCTGCACCGGGGTCGGCACCATCATCCCGGCGTGCTTGCGCACCGCGAGCAGCTCGGCCACCACGGCGGCGTCGCCGGCGACGAAGCCGGCCCGGTAGCCGGCCAGCGAGGAGGTCTTCGACAGCGAGTGCACGGCCAGCAGGCCGCGGTGGTCGCCGTCGCACACCTGCGGGTGCAGCACCGAACGCGGGTCGGCGTCCCAACCGAGCCCCAGATAGCACTCGTCGGAGACCAGCAGCACCTGGTTCTCGCGGGCCCAGTTGACCAGGGCGCGTAGCTCCTCGGCGGCCAGGATGGCTCCGGTCGGGTTGCTGGGTGAATTCAGATACACCAGGGCCGGGGGCGCGTTATCGAGGCGGTCCGGCGCGTCACTGCGCACCCACGGCGCCCCGGCCAGCCGGGCTCCCACCTCGTAGGTCGGGTAGGCCAATTCGGGGACGACCACCACGTCGTCGCCGCCCAGGCCCAGCAGGCTCGGCAGCCAGGCGATGAGCTCTTTGGTGCCGATGACCGGCAGCACCGCCGACTCCGCGAGACCGGTGATCCCGTAGCGGCGCTCCAGTGCTGAGACCGCCGAGGCCCGCAGCCCCGGCGTGCCGGCGGTGGTCGGATATCCCGGCGCCGAGGAGGCCGCCGCGAGCGCGTCGCGGATGACCGGGGCGACGGGATCGACCGGGGTGCCGACCGACAGGTCGACGATGCCGTCGGGATGCGCCTTGGCCAGCGCCGTCACCTCGGCCAACGTGTCCCACGGGAACGTCGGCAGCGCGGCTGACCTGCCGCCGGGCACGGGGCTCACGGGGCTGCGGCCAAACGCGGCTGGTTCATCGGTTCCTGATATTAACCGCGTGGCCACGGTGACCGGCACCGCACGCTTGCTATGTGCACAGTTGCAGTGCAACTAGTTGCATAGATACACCCGGCGTGCCTATGCTCGCGCTCGTGGCTCTTCCCCACGCGATCTTGGTGTCGCTGCGCGAGCAGGCCGGCTCCGGTTATGAGCTCGCCAACCGATTCGACCGCTCGATCGGGTACTTCTGGAGCGCCACCCACCAGCAGATCTACCGCACCTTGCGCACCATGGAAGCCGACGGCTGGGTGCACGCCACCGAGGTGAGCCAGCGCGGCCGTCCGGACAAGAAGGTCTACACGGTCGCCGACGCGGGCCAGGCCGAGTTGGCCCGCTGGATCGCCGCACCGCTGGCCGGTCGCCGGAATGCGGTGGTCGACGCGCCGCTGCGCGACCTCGCGGTGAAGGTGCGAGCCGCCTGTTACGGCGACGCCGCGGCGGTAGCCGCCCAGGCCGCCACGCTGCGCGCCGAACGCGCCGAACGACTGGACCTGTACCGGGAGTTGGAGAAACGCCAGTTCCCGGACCCCGGCACGCTGACGGGGGCGGCGCTGCATCAGTACCTGGTGCTGCGCGGCGGGATTCGGGCCGAGGAAAGCGCCATCGACTGGCTCGACGAGATTAGGGCGGCACTGTGACAGCTAAGTACCCGATCCTGTTGTCCCCCTTGAACCTGGGGTTCACCACCCTGGCCAACCGGGTGGTGATGGGCTCGATGCACACCGGCCTGGAGGACCGCGCCTCCGACATCGGCAAACTGGCCGAATACTTCGCCGAGCGGGCCCGCGGCGGCGTGGGGCTGATCATCACCGGTGGATACGCCCCGAACCGGACGGGGTGGCTGCTGCCGTTCGCCTCGGCGATGACCACCCCGGCCGACGCCCGCCGCCACCGGCGCGTCACCGAGGCGGTGCACGAGGCGGGCGGCAAGATCCTGCTTCAAGTCCTGCACGCGGGACGCTATGCCTACCATCCCTTTTCGGTCAGCGCGTCGGCGATCAAGGCCCCGATCAACCCGTTCCGGCCACGCGCGCTCTCGTCGCGGGGGGTCGAATCGACCATCGCCGACTTCGTCCGGGCGGCCGAACTGGCCCGCGAGGCCGGCTACGACGGTGTCGAGATCATGGGCAGCGAAGGCTATCTGCTGAACCAGTTCCTGGCGCCGCGCACCAACAAGCGCACCGACCGCTACGGCGGCACCGCGGCCAACCGGCGCAGATTCCCGGTGCAAATCGTGGCCCGCACCCGTGCGGCGGTGGGGCCGGATTTCATCATCTGTTACCGGATGTCGATGGCCGACTATGTGGAAGAGGGCCAGAGCTGGGACGAAGTCCTCGCGCTGGCAACCGAAGTCGAGGAGGCCGGGACCACCCTGATCAACTCCGGCTTCGGATGGCATGAGGCCCGGGTGCCGACCATCGTGACGTCGGTGCCCAACAGCGCATTCGTCGACGTCTCCCACGCGGTCGCCGAGCACGTCAGCATCCCGGTGGTGGCGTCCAACCGGATCAACATGCCGCAGGCGGGCGAGCAGATCCTCGCCGAGACATCGGTGCAGCTGATCTCGATGGCCCGCCCGATGCTGGCTGATCCGCACTGGGTACGCAAGGCCGCCGCCGGCCGGGCCGACGAGATCAACACCTGCATCGCCTGCAACCAGGCCTGTTTGGACCATGCTTTTGTGCACAAGAAGGTCTCGTGTCTGGTCAATCCCCGAGCCGGCCACGAGACGATGCTGGTGCTCAGCCCGACGCGGCGTCGTCGGCGCATCGCGGTGGTGGGCGCCGGGCCGGCCGGGCTGTCGGCGGCGGTGAGCGCCGCCGAACGCGGCCACCAGGTGACACTGTTCGAGGCGAACGAGTTCATCGGGGGCCAATTCGACCTCGCCAAGCGGATTCCCGGCAAAGAGGAATTCGCCGGGACCATTCGCTACTACACCGCGATGCTGGACAAGTACGCGGTGACGGTGCGGCTGGGCCGCCGGGCACATGTCGACGAATTGACCGGCTTCGACGAGGTGATCCTGGCTACCGGAGTGACGCCCCGGATCCCGCAGATCCCCGGCATCGAGCATCCGATGGTGCTGTCCTACGCCGAAGCGATCACCGGCCGCCCGGTGGGAGCCGCGGTGGCGGTGGTCGGCGCCGGCGGGATCGGCTTCGATGTCAGCGAATTCCTGGTGGTGGAGAACCCGGAGTCCTCCCCGACGCTGAACCTCAAAGAGTGGAAGGCCGAGTGGGGTGCCGCCGACCCGTGGGATGCCCCGGGAGCACTGGTGGCGCCCGACCCGTCGCCTCCGGCTCGGCAGGTGTACCTGTTGGCCCGCACCGCGGGAGCCCAAGGCCGCAAACTGGGCAAGACCAGTGGCTGGGTGCACCGGGCGTCACTGAGAGCCAAAGGCGTCCAACAGCTCTCCGGGGTGAACTATGAGCGGATCGACGACGACGGGCTGCACATCAGCTACGGGCCGAAGAAGTCACACCCGCAGCTGTTGGCGGTGGATAACGTGGTGATCTGCGCCGGCCAGGAACCGGTGCGCGATCTGGAGGACGGGCTGCGCGAACGCGGGCTGCGCCCGCACGTGATCGGCGGGGCGGCGCTGGCGACCGAGCTGGACGCCAAGCGCGCGATCAAGCAGGGCACCGAACTGGCCGCCCGCCTGTAGCGCTGTACGTGCGAGGTGCCCCCAGCTCGCAGGGGAAGTCATCGGCCGAAAAGACCCACCGTGCGGGCGACCGCCATCTTCAAGTCCGCGATGGTCGCGGTCGACTCCGGCACCGGTGTCGCCGGCGTCAACCGGGCCGCCGCGCAGGGCTGGCGCCGATTTCGCTGCGAGCCTGTATGGCATGGCGAGCGTGCGCAATCCCGGCTGTCAGCCCGGTGTGTCGACCGGGGACGCGCACTCTCGCGCCGGGATCGGCGCGTAGTCGGTGGTGCGCTGGTGGGCCGGGCGGTCGATGCCCTCGGCGATCCCGACCAACTCGGCGATGGTCTTGGCCGACCCGTGTTCGGAGCCGGCCATCCGGGAGATGGTCTCCTCCATCAAAGTGCCGCCCAGATCATTGGCTCCGCCGTTGAGCATCACCTGGGTGCGCTCCACGCCCAGCTTGACCCAGCTGGTCTGGATATTGGGGATCCGGCCATGCAGCATGATGCGCGCCAGCGCGTGCACCGCGCGATTGTCGCGGTGGCTGGGTCCCGGGCGCGCTCCGCCGGCCAGATACAGCGGCGAACTCTGGTGCACGAACGGCAGCGGCACGAACTCGGTGAAACCTCCGGTGCGGTCCTGGATATCGCGCAGCACCCGGAAGTGTCCGATCCAGTGCCGCGGCGAATCAATGTGGCCGTACATCATCGTCGAGCTGGACCGCAGTCCGACCTCATGCGCGGTGGTGACCACCTCGACCCACGTCGAGGTCGGCAGCTTGCCCTTGGTCAGCACCCAGCGGATCTCGTCGTCGAGGATCTCCGCGGCGGTGCCCGGGATACTGCCCAGCCCCGCCTCGCGCAGGCTGATCAGCCACTCGCGAATACTCAAGCCGCTCTTGGACACCCCGTTGGTGATCTCCATCGGAGAGAACGCGTGCACGTGCATCGACGGCACCCGCTCCTTGACCGCCCGCACCAGATCGGCGTAACCGGTGACCGGCAGCTCCGGATCGATCCCGCCCTGCATGCACACTTCGGTGGCGCCGGCCAGATGCGCCTCGTAGGCGCGTTCGCCGACCTCGGCGTTGGACAGCGAAAACGCGTCGGCATCGCCCTTGCGTTGGGCGAACGCACAGAACCGGCAGCCGACGTAACAGACATTGGTGAAGTTGATGTTGCGGTTGACCACATAGGTCACGTCGTCGCCGACGGCTTCGCGACGCAGCGAATCCGCCAGTGCGGCAACCGCGTCCAGAGCCGGGCCGTCCGCAGTGGCCAGGGCCAGATACTCGGCGTCGCTGCACCCGGCCGGATCGCGTTCGGCTGAGCGCAGCGCGGCCAGCACGTCGGTGTCGACGCGTTCGGGCGCGCGGGCAGCCAGTTCGTGGATCTGTTCGCGAATCGACTCCCAGTCCCCGAATGCGCTGCCCAGATCACTGCGGGTCTCGGTGGCGCGCCCATCGACGTCGATCGCGGTGTGCAGGTCTATCCGGCCGGTGGACTGCACGTCGTCGGGCTCCTGCCAGACCAGCCCGACGGGGTTGACCTCGCGCGCCCATCCGGTGGCCGGATCGGCCAGCGCGGCGACATGCGGGCGCACCCGCGGGTCGATCCACGCCGCACCGGCCTGCACGTAATCGGGTTGGGCGGTCAGCCGCTGCACCAGGTCGTAACCGGCCCGCTCGGTGACCGCGGCCAACTCGTCCAGCGCCGGCCACGGCCGCTCCGGATTCACGTGATCCGGGGTCAGCGGTGACACCCCGCCCCAGTCATCGACCCCGGCGCCGATCAGCGCCAGACACTCCTGCGCCGAGACCAGGTTGGGCGGCGCCTGCACCCGCATCTTCGGGCCCAGCACCAGCCGGGTCGCGGCCACCGTGGCCAGGAATTCCTCGAAGCCCGCGTCGGGCGTCGACGCCATCGCGGTGTGCTCCTTGGCCCGGAAGTTCTGCACGATCACTTCCTGGATGTGGCCGAACTCCTTGTGCACCTTGCGGATCGCGTGCACGGTGTCGGCACGTTCGGCCAGTGTCTCGCCGATGCCGACCAGCAGGCCGGTGGTGAACGGGATCGAGAGTCGTCCCGCGTCGGCCAGCGTGCGCAGCCGCACCGCCGGGTCCTTGTCCGGGCTGCCGTAATGCGCCAGCCCCTTGGTCTCGAACAGCCGCCTCGAGCTGGTCTCCAGCATCATGCCCATCGACGGCGCCACCGGCTTGAGCCGCGACATCTCCGACCAGCTCATCACCCCGGGGTTCAGGTGCGGCAGCAGGCCGGTCTCCTCCAGCACCCGGATCGCCATCGCCCGCAGATAGGCCAGCGTGCTGTCGTAGCCGCGCTCGTCGAGCCATTGGCGCGCTTCGGGCCAGCGCTCCTCGGGCCGGTCGCCCAGGGTGAACAGTGCCTCCTTGCAGCCCAATTCGGCGCCGCGGCGTGCGATCTCGAGGATCTCGTCGGGCCCCAGGTACATCTGCTTGCCTTGGGCTCGCAGCACCCCGGGCACGGTCACGAAGGTGCAGTAATGGCAGGTGTCCCGACACAGGTGCGTGACGGGGATGAACACCTTGCGCGAATAACTGACCGGCAGCCGACCACCCGGCCCGCGCCGGCCGCCGGACACCAGACCGGCGTCGCGCACCCGGGCGGCGCTCGCACACAGGTCGGCCAGGTCGGAACCGCGCGCACTCATCGCGATGGCGGTCTCCTCGATATTGAGAAGTACGCCGTCACGGGCCCGCCGCAGGACACGCCGCAGCGCCGACGGGTTCGTCATCCGCGTTCCACCCGCATCCGGAATCTCGCGCATGCCATACGCGCCACAGTAGCCGCCGCGCCAACCGGCCCGACGGGCGCAGGTCGCGCCCGCCCGTCCCTCAGGGCTCGCCCACCGGCCGGGCTGCCGACAGCGCCTGGCGGCGCCGCCAAAGCAGCCACCCGGGCGGTGCGCTGCCCAGCACGATCATCAGCAACACGCCGTATGCCATCACGCCGCGGTCGGCGAAGATCAGGTCGTCGCCCGGGCCACCGAACGTCATCACCGCGATCGCCACCAGCCAGGCCCACAGCGGCAGCGCGGCCAACCGCAGCGACGACGTGCAGCGCAGAGCCAGCCACACCAAACCGGCATTGACCAGGCCGCCGACCAAGGCGCTGAGCGGAAACGGGACGGCGCCGATGTGCGCGGGCAGCAGCAGGGCGCTGGTCACGGCGCAGAGCACGCCATCGACGGCCAGCAGGGTCAGTACCGGGTAGTCGGCTGCCCGCCCCGGCGTAGCGGTATTCATCGCGGGCTCGGTGAGCGGCGCGACGCGGCTCAAGTGGGGATGCTGTCCAGCTGGCTGACCATCGAACCGACCATCCACTGGAAGCTGTCCAGCCACCACTGCCAGTGCTCCAAGTTCGGGTCCAGATCGGGATCCATGCCTACGCCTTCAGCTCTACGTCAGGGACTTGCTCAGCAGAGCCTACCCCGTGCCCGGCGTCGCCGAGCTCAAGTCCGGCCAGCAGATCGGATTCCCAGCCCCGTGCGTCACGCGGACCGGCGCGACCGGCGGCCAGCACGTAGTACTCGCTGTCCAGAATGGGCTGAGCCACGTTGTTGGACAACGCAAACGCCCGGCCGGTGGGCCCCACGGTGACCTGGGTGGCATGCGCCGCCATGGCCGCCACCTTGGCCGGGCGCGACTCGGCGGCCTCGATGACCGCGTCGATCCGTTCGTCGGGAAACTCACCCACCGCGTCGCCCTCGCCCGGCAGTGTCCAGTGCGGCAACCGGTCGGCATCCCGCAGTGCGTCCCGGGCGGCCCGCGATGCACTGGCGGCCGTCACGGCCCAGTAGAACTTCGGGGTGGTCCAGCCCTGGCCGGCCTTGTCGTCTGCCGCGGCCGCCACCGCCGCGGTGGTGACCCGGTGGGCGTGCACATGGTCGGGATGGCCGTAGCCGCCGTGCGGGTCATAGCTCACCACCACGTGCGGACGCAGCCGCCGGATGACGGCGGTCAGCGCCGCCACGGTCTCGGCGTCGTCGGCGTCGACGAACCGCTGTTGGCGGCGTGCGGGCGTGCCCTCCATCCCGGAATCGCGCCACCGGCCGGCGCCGCCGAGAAACTGCGGCGGACCGACACCCAGAGCCTGCAGCGCGGCGGCGAGCTCGCCGATCCGATAGCCCCCGAGCTGGTCGCCGTGATCGACCGCCAGCTGCGCCCAGCGGTCCCCGATGACCTCGCCCTCTTCGCCGAGCGTGCAGGTCACCACGTGCACGTCGGCGCCGCGGGCGGCGTAGTGGGCGATCGTTGCCCCGGTGGTCAGCGTCTCGTCGTCGGGATGAGCATGCACGAACAACAGTCGCGGGGTCCGATCTGACATCGGCCGAACCCTACCGCCCGGATCAGAAAAGGCCGAGGATGAAGCTCGCCAGGTAGTTGGGGATGTCGAGGTCGGTCAGCAGCAACGCGAGGTTGTCGTGCAGAACCGCCGAGACCGTGTCCGGGCTGAAGGAGGCCAGCAGGGCATCCCAGTCGGCTCCGAACGCGGCGCTGCCCGGATCGAAACTGCCGAACAAGCTGTTCTGCAGGGCGTCTCCGCTGAGGTCGATGCCGAGCAGACTGTTCAGCGCCTGTTCGTTCTGGGCCACGATCGAGTTGTTGGCGAGGAAGATGAAGTGGGCGACCTCGCTGGCTGCGCTGTCGCCGGGCATCTGTCCGACGACGTCCAGTTGCGCCTGCACCAGGGCGTTGTTGAACGCCAATTCGAGGCTGGCAATCCCGCTGAGCAGCGACTGGTAGGCCGCCGGCAGGCCCTGCATCAGGGCATACATGCCGGTTGTCAGGCTTGCCACCGCGGCGTTGGCGGCCTGCTCGCTGCCGCCGCTGAAGCTTGCCACCGACGGACCCGCGACACCACCGAAATCGACGACTGATGGCACAACGCCGAGCACGCTTTGCGGGTCCGGGGTTCCCCCCACGCCGAGCAGGTCGCTCAACTCCTTCTCGATGTCGCCGATGTCGACCGGCGACCCGGTGCCGAGTTCGTTCTCACCATGGCCGAACAGCAGATCGCCCAGCGTGACCTGCTGTGACTCCAGGCCACCGAGACCGGGGAAATCGATGCGCGCGTGGCTCTCGGCCACTTCGAGGCCGGGGTTGACGTCCACGTTCGCCGCCGCTGAGTTGGCCAGGTCGAAGGCGCGAATCTGCACGTCAGGCAGGGACTGGGTGGTCGGAGTCAGAGCCGCGACCAGTCCGCCGACGGCGAGCGCTGCAGCTGCCACGGTGGCGCACCGGTGAGCGAGGTGTTCCATCAACCGTCCTCTCCACTTGTCGGCGGCAAGTTGCTTAATACTAGCCAAGGATTATCTGTGCGCAAGACGCAGACGGGTCCGATTTCAGCTCGGACGACGGCTCCCCTCCCCCCGGCACGACGAACCTCCCAACCTTGCGACCTTAGCTCCGCCGACCGGCCGTCGGGGAGACCCGCAGGCCATCTCTCAGCGAACCAGAAGCATTTACTTCGGCTATTCTCCTGCCGGACCCGCCCCTACGGCCGCTTCACCCAGATTCCGGCGTCGCCGACGATGCCCACCGGCACCGCCCCGGACAGGCTGACGTTCGCCACGCTGGGACCGACGGCCACGATCGTGGTGTCTTGCAGGATCGGCAGCACGGTCGCCATGTTCCACAGCCGTGGTTCGACGGCCGCGATCACCTCGCTGATGGGCTTGCTGCCATCCAGTGCCGCATCGATCTCGGCCTGGATGCCGTGGTCGCAGACGCCGGTGATGTTCGACGGCGCCTGCACCAGCGCCGGGGAGCCGGCCGGCCGCGGCGGCACCTTCGACGTCGGTGTGGTCGACTCCGCCGCGGGTGAGGACGACGGAGGGACCGGAGCCGCAGACGGGGCTGGGCCACCGGACGTCGGCACGGTGGTGGCCTCCAGCGCGATACAGCCATACCGCGACGCCAGCAGTGTCGCCAGATCGCCGCCGGCCTGCTGCCAGCCGACGATGGCGTCGACCTGATGGGTCACCAGCGCCTCGCGGTAGAGCTTCACCGAGTCCAGCGGCAGCACCGTGGCCGCGATGCCCACGTTGCGCAGTTGGTCGGCGGCGGTGTTGGCCACGGCCACCGAGGTCGGGTCATTGGCCGCCACCCCGATGACGAGCGACAGCTGTTCGCCGTCCTGGCTGATTCGGCCGCGAGTGATCTCCGGCGGGTGCGGCAGGGTGGGCTCGGCGCCCGCCGGTGGTACCAGCGCGGAGGGCGGCGCATCCTTCTCGACCTGGTAGCCGGCCGCCTGTAGCAGCGCGAGCGCCGCCGAGTCGGACACGGCCGGCGGGGCGGTCGGCACGTAGCCGGGGTCGCTGGGCGTGCGGATCTGGGCCTGGGCCAAGGTGACGGTGTTGTCGCTCCCGGCGCCCACCGTGGCCAGCAGGCCGACGTCGAGAAGCCCCAGCAGCGCCCGGCGGACGCGCACGTCGGCCAGCTTGGGTTGCCCGGCCCGCAGCGCCAACTGCATCACCCGCGGTGTGACCACCCGGGCGGTCTGCACCCCCGGGATCACCGACAGCTGGGCGAAGGCCGCCGAGCCGCCGTGGACCTGGGCCACCTGGGTGTCACCGTTGCGGATCGAGTCGGCCAGGGCGGCCGGCGACCCGGCGCGGCGGAACAGCACCAGGTCCGGTTTGGCCGGCGGGCCCCAGTAGCGGTCGTTGCGGGCGAGCAGGATCGCGTCGCGCTGCGGATCGATGTTCTCGACCCGGAACTGGCCGCCGGTGACCGGCAGCGCCCGGGCCAGCCCGGCCGGGAAACCGCCGGGCACATCCTTGACGATGTGCGCGGGCAGAATGTTGCTGAACAGCTCCCGCCAGGCCGGATACGGCTTGGCGAAGGTGACCACCACGCGCTTGCCGCCGTCGACGGAGTGCACCCCGGTGATCAGGTCATACCCCGCCGGGTCGACGACGCCCGGCTGACTGACCATCTGCTGCCACAGGTACCAGAAGTCGTCGGCCGCGATGGGCGCGTTGTCGGTCCAGGAGGCCTCGGGCCGGATCCGATAGGTCACGGTGAACGGCGCGTCATCGGTCACCTTGGCCGACACCAACAGCGTCGGATCCATCTCCCAGCGGGAACCGGTCGGCGTGCCGGGATCCGGGATCGGCCGGAAGGCGCTGGGCAACACCAGCGCACTGATGGCTGCGGTGACCGGCGACAGATCGGAGCGCAGGTGCGGGTTGAACCCGGCGCCGATCGAGTCGATGCCCATGATGATCTGACTGATGCGCTGCGGCGGGGGCGCGGCGCTTTTCGGGGTCTCGGTGCTCTGCGGCGCCGGCGGCGGATTGACCGTGCACGCCTGGCTCAACACCAGCAGCATCGCCGAAACCAGTGCGCCCGCCGTCAGAGGAACGCGGCGGAGGGGCTTCGGCACGGCCACCAGGGTATCGGGGCGGCCCAAATCTAGAGGTTCTTGGCCCGGGCGCGGCTGCGCGCCCGCAGCGTCGAATCCAGCTCGACCTTGCGCACCCGCACCACCTCGGGGGTGACCTCGACGCACTCGTCGGCGGCGCAGAACTCCATCGCCTGCTCCAGGTCCAGCTCGATCGGCCGGGCCAGCGTCTCCATCACATCGGCCGTCGACGACCGCATGTTGGTCAGCTTCTTCTCTTTGGTGACGTTGATGTCGAGGTCCTCGGCGCGAGGGTTGATCCCGACCACCATGCCCTGGTAGGTGTCCTGCCCGGGCTCGACGAAGAACTGGCCTCGGTCGGCCAACTGGATCAGGGCGAACGGGGTGATGGACCCGGCCCGGTCGCTCA
Source organism: Mycolicibacter sinensis (assembly GCF_001673565.1). Classification (GTDB taxonomy): domain Bacteria; phylum Actinomycetota; class Actinomycetes; order Mycobacteriales; family Mycobacteriaceae; genus Mycobacterium; species Mycobacterium sinense_C. The sequence continues at coordinate 28,176 of NZ_LZMF01000129.1, read as the reverse complement.
CCAGCGAGCCGGTGTGCCGGGCCCGGATCTCGCCGGCCCACGGCTGATAGCCGTCGAAGACCGCGTTGGCGATACCGGTCCCGCGGGTTTCGGTGAGGAAGTCGGTGCGCCAGCCGATCAGACCGCGGCTGGGGATGATGAACTCCATCCGCACCCAACCGGTGGTGTGGTTGGCCATCTCGGTCATCCGGCCCTTGCGCCCGGCGGCGAGCTGGGTGATGGCGCCGACATACTCATCCGGGCAGTCGACGGTCAGGTGCTCGAACGGCTCGTGCACCTTGCCGTCGACCTTGCGGGTCACGACCTGCGGCTTGCCGACCGTCAGCTCGAAGCCCTCCCGGCGCATCTGCTCGACGAGGATGGCCAGCGCCAGCTCGCCACGGCCCTGCACCTCCCAGGCGTCCGGGCGCCCGATGTCCACTACCCGCACCGAGACGTTGCCGATCAGCTCGGTGTCCAGCCGGCTCTTCACCATTCGCGCGGTCAGCTTGTGGCCCGAGACCTTTCCGGCCAGCGGGGAGGTGTTGGTGCCGATCGTCACCGAGATCGCCGGCTCGTCGACGGTGATGCGCGGCAACGCGACCGGGGCGGCCGGGTCGGCCAAGGTATCGCCGATCATGATGTCGCCGATGCCGGCAACGGCGACGATGTCACCGGCGACCGCCTCCTCGGTCGGGGTGCGTTCAACCCCCTCGGTGACCAGCAACTCGGTGATCTTCGCCGTCGTGGTGACCGGCTCGCCGTCGACCTCGCGCATCCAGGCAACCTGCTGGCCCTTGCGGATCCGGCCGTTGTAGACCCGGATCAGCGCGAGCCGGCCCAAAAAGGCCGACGCATCGAGGTTGGTGACCAGCGCCTGCAGCGGCGCCTCCGGGTCACCCGAGGGCGGCGGTACGTGCTCGAGGAGCACGTCGAACAGCGGGTCGAGGTTCTCCCCATCGGGAACCGAGCCGTCGGCGGGTGCGGTGGTGCTGGCCACCCCGGCGCGGCCCGACGCGTACAGCGTCGGCAGCCCCAGCGCGTGCTCGGCGGCGGCCTGCGCCGCGTCGTCGAGGTCGCTGGCCACATCGAGCAGCAGATCGTGGCTGGCCTCGACCACCTCGGCGATCCGGGCGTCGGGCCGATCGGTCTTATTGACCACCAGAATCACCGGCAGATGCGCGGCCAGCGCCTTGCGCAACACGAACCGGGTCTGCGGCAACGGGCCCTCGGACGCGTCGACCAGCAGCACCACCCCGTCGACCATGGAAAGCCCGCGCTCCACCTCGCCGCCGAAGTCGGCGTGGCCCGGGGTGTCGATCACGTTGATGACGGTGACGGTTCCATCGGCGTGGTGGCGGTGCACGGCGGTGTTCTTGGCCAGGATGGTGATGCCCTTTTCGCGCTCCAGGTCACCGGAGTCCATCACCCGGTCGGCGGCCTCTCCCCGTTCCTGCAGGGCGCCGGACTGGCGGAGCATGGCGTCGACCAGAGTCGTCTTGCCGTGGTCTACGTGCGCGACGATGGCGACGTTACGAAAGTTCACCGGGCGATTCTGCCAGCGCACCCCGCCAATCGCGAAAACGAGAAGCCTAGAGCAACGAAGGTCACAGCCCCAGCGGGGACTCGGCGCTGAACCGCTCCAGCTCCTCGAGGTGCAGCTCGGTCAGCGATTGCAGGCAATGCGCCGCCGTTTCGGTGAGCTGCAGCCGGATCACCCGCTGGTCTTCGCTGTCGCGGACCCGGGTGACCAGCCCGGCCGCCTCGGCACGCTGGATCAGCTCGCCGGCACTGTGGTGGCGCAACAGCAGGTATTCGGCGACGTCACCGACCGTGGGTCCCCGCGAGTCACTGTGGCCACGGACCGCCAGCAGCAACTGGTGTTGCGCCGGGGTCAGCCCGGCAGCCTGCGCCTGGTCAGCGCTCCAGCGCTCGAAGCGCCGCAGCCGCGTCCGGAACGTAAGCAGCCGGGCATAGACGTCGTCAGGCAGGGCCACGCCGTCACTTTATGCCGCGCCCTGCCGGTCGCGCGGCAATCAGCGCAGCCGGGCGGTGATCCGAATCTCGACCGCGGCCCCGGGCGAGGCCAGTTCGGAGATGCCGACGGCGGTCCAGGCCGGATACGGCGCCGAGATGAAGGCGTCCTTGACCGCGCAGAACTCCTCGATATGCCCGGCGAGGCCGATGTGATACGTGGTCATCTCCGTGACGTCGGCGAAGCCGAGGCCCACCTCTCCCAGCAGATCGCGGAGGTTTTCAAACGCCTGAGTGAATTGCTCCGTGAGATTCTCCGAGACGGTCAGATCGGGACGGAGGCCGATCATTCCCGAGCAGCGCAGGTGATCACCGTCGATGACCGCCGGGGCGAAGTGATAGGTGTCGTGCATCGGCTGCATCCACGCCGGAATGATGGTGCGGGCCATGGGATCTCCTCGGGATTCAGCGCAGCTGCGCGAAGTATTCGGGATGGTAGGGGGCGCCGAGCGTCAGCGAAGGGTCGTTGAGTCCGCTGATGTCATGCCCGAAATCGGGCTTGGTAGACGGCAGCGGCCGGTAGAAGAGTTTGTCACCGAAGAACCGGAACACCAGTGTCTGGCGCTCCGGGCAGTCCGGCGTCACCGGGGCGCCGCCGTGCAGGATGCCGGAGTGGAAGACCAGCGCGTCACCGGGTTCGAGATCCCAGGAAATGACGTCCCAGGACGCCGGATCCTGCGCGCGCTCGGCCTCGATGTCGGGCAGCCGGGGCCAGCTGCCGTCACCCCACAGCGGCTTGGTGGGATCGGTCGGATCGGTGTAGGACGTGCCGTCGTACTGGGCACCGAGGTGCGAGCCGCGGACGAACTCGAGCGCGTTGCGTTTGGGGAGCTTCTCGAAGCTGATCCAGATGTTGAGCAGATGCGGCCCGTGGGCCGGCATGTAGGAGGTGTCCTGGTGCCAGGGTGAGCGACCGGCCTTGCCGCCCTTCTTCATGAAGAGCTCCTCGCCCAGGAACCACACGTGCTCGGAATCCCATAGCGCCGCCGCGAAGTCGGCCAGTCCCAGATCCTTGATCAGCACGAGGTACTGCTCGATGTTGTCCGGGTTGCCGTATTCGTTGAAGTGCTCGTCGGCGGTGCCCGGGTAGACCCGCTTGGCCTGCGGGCTCGGATGGGCGATCCCGTAGTCGTAGCTCTGCCTGACCCGGCGGAGCTGTTCGGTGTCGAAGAGATTCCGGACGACGACGGCGCCGTCGGTCGCCAAATCCTGCTTGAGCTGCTCGGTTACCTGCATGACCCGTACCTCATAACAGTTGTGATGTCCGTAACGAGTGTTATGCTCGTTCCCGTTTGCCGCGTTGTCAAGCCCCGGAGGAATCTGATGCCCACCGACGGAACCGCCTCGCGGCATTCGGCGCAGGCCGGCGGCGACCGGCGGGCGGAGGTCGTGGATGCGGCCGTGCGGGTGATCGCCCGCGACGGACTGTCCGGCGCTTCGCTGCGCTCGATCGCCCGCGAGATCGGCTACACCACCGGCGTGGTGATGCACCACTTCACCGGCAAGCAGGAGCTGCTGGTCGCGGCGGCCGACGCGGTGCTCGCCCCGTTCGAGGATCTGCTCGGCCAGGCCGTGTCGATGACAGACACCTTCGAGGGGCTGCGCCGGATGTGCGTGATCCCGTTACCGACCACCGAGGCCGAGCAGGTGATGCCGCGCTTCTACGCGCAGGTGCTGGCCAGCGCCGAGACCGAGCCCGCGTTCGCGGAGGCGTTCCGGGCCGGTTACAGCGCCATCCGCGGCGGCATCAGGTCCCTGCTGGCCAAGGGCCAGCAGAACGGCTCCTTGCGAACCGACTTCGATCCCGCCGCGCAATGCGACGTGTTGTGCGCACTGGTCGACGGGCTGGCGCTGCACGCGGTCAGCGAACCCGCCCGGTTCCCGCCCGCCCGGCTCGAGGCACTGGTCACCGACGAGCTGAACAAGCTGCGGCCGTAGCGCAGACCGCTACTGCGCTCCCGCGGCAGGGTTCTGCACCAGCTGATCCGGGCAGTACGACCGTGCGGCGATCCCGACGAACACCGTTCCGTGCTCGGTCGACAGCCCCGGATTGCGCTCCTTGAGGCCCTCGAGCACCTCCGTGCTCGGCTTGCCGTCCGTGATCAACTTGCACACCATCCGCGCGGTGACCACGGCCTGATCCGGGCGGTTGTAGGTGATGCCGGCCGCCTGCAGGGCCGCGAGGAAGTCGGTGTCGTCAGTGGCCGGATCGGCCTGGGCAGGCGCGGCCAGACCGATCAACATGAGCGCGGCGGGCAGCGCCGCGAACAGCCTCACCAGCCCCGCCGCGGCGGCCGGGAGCCCATCGGCTGATTCTTCTTGGCCACGTCCCGGCTGCGATAGACGATGTAGGGCCGGAACAGATATCCGATCGGCGCGCTGAACGCGTGCACCAGACGGGTGAACGGCCAGAGCGCGAACAGGCTCAGCGCGATCAGCACATGCACCTGGAAGTACAGCGGGGCCTGCAGCATCAGATCACCGCGCGGGTCGAGGGCGAAGATCGACCGGAACCAGACCGAGACCGTCTCGCGGTAGTCGTGTTGCTCCCCGTAGGCGGTGGTGCCCATCAGGGTGCAGCTCATGCCGACCACCAGCGCGCACACCAGCACCAGATACATCAGTTTGTCGTTGACGCTGGTGGCTTTGAACACCGATCGCTCGGTGCGCCGGCGATAGATGAGCAGCCCGACGCCGATCAGCGTGGCGATACCGGCGGGAAGGCCCAGGATCAGCGCCTGCAGGTGGTAGAGGCGGTCGCTCATCCCCAGCGCACGGGTCCAGGACTCCGGGACGAACAGGCCCACGATGTGGCCGATGATCACCACGAAGCTGCCGAAGTGGAACATCGGGCTGCCGATCCGCAGCAGCTTGGACTCATACAGCTGCGACGAGCGGGTGGTCCAGCCGAACTTGTCGTATTTGTACCGCCACCAGGTGGCGACACCGGCGATGGCCAGCACGAAGTAGGGCACGATGTCCCACCACAACTCCGCGGGGCTGATGACGGTGACTTCGGTCATCGTATCGGCACCTTCGGCATCCCCAGCGACACAGTCGCCGAGTATGGCTGCAGCCCAACGGCTTCGGCCGGTGGCCCAGACGCCATCAGCTCGGTCACGTTCTGCACCTCCTGATCGGTTGCCGCCGGTAGTGTCTCGCACACCGCGGCCAGCGTGTGGGCATACGCTGATTCTGCGTCGCTCAGCGACTTGTACAGCACGTCGATCGGCGCCCGGTGCGCCAGCAGCAGCCGGCGCCCGGCCTCGGGGTCGACCGTCGCGGCGAACTCCAGCACCACCGGCAGGTGATCGGGTGCCTCCCCGGCGGGCGGCTCGGCGCCGGCCTCGCGATAGGCGGTGGCGAACGCCAGCATCTGCATCCCCCGGTTGCGGGTGTCCCCGCCGGTCCAGTACGTCAAAAACATCGTCGAACGCCGTCGCATGTCGAAGGTTTCGACATAGTCGACGGCAGCCGTCATCGGATCGGAAGCGCGCAGCGCGGCCACCGTGCGCCGCAGCAGCTCCGCCGGGGTCGCATCCGCGTGGGCGAGCAGCGCTTCCACGGTGTCGAGCCGCTGCTGCAGCTGCTCGTCGGGGTAGGCCAGCAACAGCGACGCCGCCTGCCACACCGCTCGGTCGCCCGGCCCGCCGGGTTGGCGCCGCAGGGAGCGGATGAACCGCTTCACTGGTGCTCCGGGAACATCTCGGGCACCGCTTGATCGCCGCCGCCCCAGTTGAGCAGGTTGGTCCGGCCCCGCGGCCGTTGGGCGTGTCCGCCGTTCTCGACCATGTGGAACGACGACTGGTCTTGGCCGTCGGCGCTCACGAACGGGTCGTCCTCATACCCGTTCGGACCACCGGTGATCGAGCACCCCATGTGTTCGAGCTCGTGCGCCTTCTGGCTATAGGCAGTCGGAATCACGTAGCGCTCTTCGTATTTGGCGATAGCCAGCAAACGGTACATGGAATACATCTCCTCCTCGGTCATACCGACCGAAGCGGGGATATGCGGCTGGGTCTCTCGGCCCAGGCTGATGTCGCGCATGTAGGAGCGCATCGCCGCCAGGCGCCGCAGCACGCCCTCGATGACGCCGGTGTCGCCGGCGGTGAACAGCTCGGCGAGGTAGGCCATCGGGATACGCAGCGCGTCAAGGGCGCCGAACAGGTTGCCCAGGTCTTCCCCGTCGTGCCCGTCGCGGGCTACCGCGTCGACGACCGGGGACAGCGGCGGGACGTACCAGACCATCGGCATGGTGCGGTACTCCGGGTGCAGCGGCAACGCCACCTTGTAGGTGTTGATCAGCGCGTAGATCGGCGAGCGCTGGGCAGCCTCGATCCAGGTGTCGGAGATTCCCTCGGCGCGCGCGCCCGCGATCACCTCGGGGTCGGTCGGGTCCAGGAACACCCCGCACTGCGCCTCGTAGAGGTCGGTGTCTTTCTCCACCGACGCCGCTTCGAGCACCTTGTCGGCGTCGTAGAGCACCAACCCGATGTAGCGCAGCCGCCCGACACAGGTCTCCGAGCAGACCGTGGGCAGTCCGACTTCGATTCGGGGATAGCAGAAGTGACACTTCTCGGCTTTGCCGGTCTTGTGGTTGAAGTACACCTTCTTGTACGGGCATCCCGACACGCACAGCCGCCAACCGCGGCACCGGTCCTGGTCGACCAGCACGATGCCGTCTTCTTCGCGCTTGTAGATCGCCCCGGTCGGACACGACGCCACACACGACGGGTTCAGGCAGTGCTCGCAGATCCGCGGTAGGTAGAACATGAAGGTTTCTTCGAGCTCGCTTTTGACCTGATCGCTGACCTTCGCCAGGATCGGGTCGTTGACCAGGTTCTCCGGCGAACCGGCGAGGTTGTCATCCCAGTTGGGGCCCCACTCGATGTTCATCGGGTCGCCGGTGATCGAGCTGCGCGGCGCGGCGACCGGGATGGTGTCGCCCAGCGGCGCCGACGTGAGGTTCTCGTAGTCGTAGGTCCACGGTTCGTAGTAGTCCTTCAGACCGGGCAGGTTGGGGTTGGCGAAGATGTTCAGCAGCTTGTGGACGCGTCCGCCGGCCAGCAGCCGCAGCCGGCCCTTCTTGTCGAGCGTCCAGCCGCCCTTCCACCGGTTCTGGTCTTCGTAGGTGCGCGGATAGCCTCCGCCCGGGCGGGTTTCGACGTTGTTGAACCACACATACTCGGTGCCCTCGCGGTTGGTCCAGGCCTGCTTGCAGGTCACCGAGCAGGTGTGGCACCCGATACATTTGTCCAGGTTCATCACCATGGCCATCTGAGCCATTACCTTCATCAGTAACGAACCTCCTGGGTGCGGCGGCGCACCACCGTCACCTCGTCGCGCTGGTTGCCGGTCGGCCCCAGGTAGTTGAACGCGAACGCGTGCTGGCCGTAGCCACCGGCGAGATGGCTGGGCTTGACCCGGATCCGGGTCAGCGAGTTGTGGGTGCCGCCGCGCTTGTTGTTGGTCTCGGCCCGCGGGGTGTCGACCGTGCGCTCCTGCACGTGGTAGACGAACACCACCCCGTCCGGCATCCGCTGACTCACGATCGCCCGGCCGACGAACACCCCGTTGACGTTGACCGCCTCGATCCAATCGTTGTCTTTCACATTGATCTTCGCGGCGTCTCCCGGGCTCATCCACATGGTCGGCCCGCCCCGGGACAGCGACAGCATGTAAAGGTTGTCCTGGTAGGTGGAGTGGAACGACCACTTCGAGTGCGGGGTCAGGTACCGCACGGTGATGCCGATGCCGTCGCCGACCTCGCCGAGCTCGGGGGCGTCGAACAGCCGCACCATGTCCAGCGGTGGCCGGTAGACCGGCATGTGCTCACCGAGTTCTTCGATCCAGTCGTGCGCGGTGTAGAAGTGCATCCGGCCGGTCAGGGTGTGGAACGGCTTGAGGCACTCGATGTTGATGGTGAAGGGGGCGTAGCGCCGGCCGCCGGTCTCACTGCCGGACCATTCCGGGCTGGTGACCACCGGCACCGGGCGGGCCTGGGTGTCGGCGTAGGTGATCCGCTTCTCCTCGCTGCCCTCCGACAGGTGCGCCAGCCGCTGCCCGGTGCGCTTCTCCAGTTCGCGGAAGCCCTCCGTGGCGATCCGGCCGTTGGTGGTGCCCGACAGTGCCAGCACGGTATCGGCCATCCGCGTCGCGGTGGTCAGCGCCGGGCGCCCTTCTCCGGCACCGGATTTCATCACCCCGAACCGGCCGGCCAGGTCTTCGACCTCTTCGTGCGGGAACACGGTGTAGCCCTTGGTGGTCAGCCCCAAGGTGTCCACCAGCGGGCCGAGCGACTGCCACTTGTCGTGAATTGCGGTGTAATCGCGTTCCACCACAGTGACTTTGGGCATCGTCTTGCCGGGAACCGGCGTCTCGCCGGTGTTCAGCCAATCGCGTTCGGTTCCCTCGGGATAGGCCATCGCGTCGGCGGTGTCGTGCAGCATCGCGGTGAGCACGACGTCGCTGCGGACTCCCAGGTGCTTTTTGGCCAGTCCGCTGAAGGTGCGAGCGATCGCGCCGAACGCGTCGTAGTCGCTGCGGGTTTCCCACGGCGGGTCGATCGCCGCGGAGAACGAGTGCACATACGGGTGCATATCGGTCGAGGACAGGTCGGCCTTTTCGTACCAGGTCGCCGCGGGCAGCACGACGTCGGACATCAGGGTGGTCGAGGTCATCCGGAAGTCGATCGACATCAGCAGGTCGAGCTTGCCTTCGGGAATGTCGCTGTCGAAGCGCACATTCTTCGGCTTGACCCCGCCGGCCGGTGGCTCGCCGAGCACACTGGCGTCGGTGCCCAGCAGGTGCTTGAGGAAGTACTCCCCGCCCTTGCCCGAGGCGCCGATCAGGTTGGCCCGCCATACCGTGAGCACCCGCGGCCAGTTCACCGGGTTGTCCGGGTCGGTCACCGACAGCTTCAGCTCGCCGGCGGCGAGCTGCTCGGCGACGTACTCCCCCGCGTCCCGCCCGGCCGCGCCGGCCGCATCGGCCACATCCAGGCTGGACTTGTCGAACTGCGGATAGAACGGGCTCCAGCCCATCGCGGTGGCCGAAGCGAGGATGTCCATGGTGTGTTTGCCGTCGAACCGGCCCCGCCCCAGCGGCGTGGTCAGCTTGTCCGCCCCGTAGGCGTCATAGCGCCACTGGTCGGTGTGGGCGTACCAGTACGAGGTGCCCGGCACCTGGCGCGGCGGCCGCGACCAGTCGTTGCCGGCGGCCATCGTCTGCCACCCGGTCAGCGGGCGCACCTTCTCCTGGCCGACGTAGTGCGCCCAGCCGCCGCCGTTGCGCCCCATCGAGCCGGTCAGCATCAGCAGTGCCAGCACCGCCCGGTAGGTGGCGTCGCCGTGGAACCACTGGCAGATTCCGCTACCCATGATGATCATCGACCGGCCGCCGGATTCCTCTGCGTTGCGGGCGAACTCGCGCGCCACCCGGATCGCCTGGGCGGCCGAGACCCCGGTGATCGGCTCCTGCCAGGCCGGGGTGTTGACGGCGGTGCCGTCCTCGTACCCGGTGGGCCATTCGCCGGGCAGCCCGGGGCGGCCCACCGAGTAGTTGGCCAGCATCAGGTCGAAGACGGTGCAAACCAGGTGCTCGCCGACCTGACGGACCGGGACTCCGCGCTCGACGACGGTGCCGTGGCCGTCCACGGTGTCGAAGCCCGGCAGCGACACCAGGGCGCTGCGCCGGTGCCCGTTGTGGGACGCCGGGTCGAGCACGGTCAGCGCCGGCCGCACATCGCCGAGGTCGAGGTTCCACTTGCCCATGCCCTCGTCGCCCCACCGGAAGCCCAGCGAGCCGTGCGGCACCACGACGGTGTCGGTGGCCTCGTCGAGCAGGGCCGGCTTGAACGCGGCATTTTCTACCGTCTGACCCAGATCGGCGGCGGTCAGGTTCTTGCCCGGCACCAGCCGGCCGTCGCGCTGTTCCAGCTTGATCAGGAACGGCAGGTCGGTGTAGCGGCGCACATAGTCGGTGAAGAACGGCACCTCTTGCTTGACGTAGCACTCGGTGAGGATGACGTGGCCCATCGACATGGCCAGCGCACCGTCGGTGCCCGCCGCGCAGGGCATCCACTCGTCGGCGAACTTGGTGTTGTCGGCGTAGTCGGGGCTGACACTGACCACCTTGGTCCCGCGGTAGCGCACCTCGGCCATCCAGTGCGCATCGGGGGTGCGGGTGATCGGGACGTTGGAGCCCCACATCATCAGGTACGCGGCATCCCACCAGTCCCCGGATTCCGGGACGTCGGTCTGGTCACCGAACACCTGCGGAGAGGCGACCGGCAGGTCGGCATACCAGTCGTAGAACGACGTCATCACGCCGCCGAGCATCTGGATGAACCGGGACCCGGCGGCGAACGACACCATCGACATCGCCGGAATGGGCGAGAAGCCCGCGATCCGGTCGGGGCCGTAGGCCTTGATGGTGTGCACGTGCGCGGCCGCGATCATCTCGGTCGCTTCGGCCCAGGTCACCCGCACCAGCCCGCCCATCCCGCGGGCCTGCTGGTAGCGCCGCCGGCGCTGCGGGTCGGCCTGGATATCGGCCCAGGCCAGCACCGGGTCACCCAGGCGCGCCTTGGCCTCGCGGAACATCTCGACCAGCGGTCCCCGCGCGTAGGGGTAGCGGATCCGGGTCGGCGAGTAGGAGTACCAGGAGAAGGAGGCGCCCCGGGGGCAGCCGCGCGGCTCGTACTCGGGCCGGTCCGGGCCTACCGAGGGATAGTCGGTCGCCTGGTTCTCCCAGGTGATGATCCCGTCCTTGACGAAGATCTTCCACGAGCACGAGCCGGTGCAGTTCACCCCGTGGGTGGAGCGGACCACCTTGTCGTGGCTCCAGCGGTCCCGATAGAAGGTGTCGGCCTCGCGGCCGCCTTGGCGGGTGACGGTGCGCCGATCCGCCGAGACCTCGCCCGGGGTGAAGAACCGGCCACTGCGTTCCAGCAACTCCTCGAGCGGACCGCCGATGCGGGCCTGGGACGGCGGTGCCGGCGAGGTGGGCGGCGTAGCGCGTGTCATCGGAGTTCTCCTTAGAGGGGTCGCCGCACTCCAGCGGTTCAGGCAGCAGGCCGGGCCGCCGCAGCGCACCGTCTCAGGCCAAAATCCCAGCGTAGCGAGGTATATCGCTGAGCGACCCAATTCATCGGCACAATTTACAGAGCTGTTTCACTACAGTGCCCGAGCCAGCTCGGCCAGCCAAGCTCGATCGGCAGGTACCCAGTCAACGTCAGGTAAGTCCACAGCGGTCACCCAGCGAAGTGCCTGGTGATCGTCCGGCCGGGGTTCGCCGCGCGCCAGGCTGACCCGGTAGGCGCGCAAGGTCATGCCGGAGTCGAGCACGACGTCAGCGCCGAGGCGCTCCCCCACGGTGATCGCCTCGGTGTCCAGGCCCAGCTCCTCGGCGAGCTCGCGGGCCAGGGCCGCCGGTTCGGTCTCGCCGGGCATCACCTTGCCGCCGGGCAGTTCCCAGCGTCCGGCCAGCTCCGGCGGGCGGCGTCGCTGCGCGATCAGCAGCGCCGGCCCGACGATCACAGCTCCGGCGACGACGACCTGGGTGGGCATGGCGTGTGAGGCTATACCGTCCTACCGTCGGGTATGGCTTTGTTGACCGATGAACAAATCGACGCCGCGCTGACCGACCTCGACGGCTGGGAACACGCCGACGGTGCGCTGCGTCGCGCGATCAAGTTCGACTCGTTTCTGGCCGGCATCGACGCGGTACGGCGGGTCGCCGAGCGCGCCGAGGCGGCGGATCACCACCCCGACATCGATATTCGCTGGCGCACGGTGACCTTCGCGTTGGTGACGCACTCCGAGGGCGGCATCACCGACAAGGACGTGGCGATGGCCGGCGAGATCAACCGGACTTTGGCGAGCTGACCTGCGTGCGGGCCATCCAGGCCAGGGTGGCCACCGCGGCGGCGATGTAGACCAGGCCGGCCCAGGCCAGATACCACGGCCGGCCGTCTTGCCAGATGCTCGGCTGGGCGAAACTGAGCAGCCAGGGCACGCCGATCAGGGTCAGCGCCAGCCAGCCCCAGCCCAGTATCCGGGCGCCGCGGCGATCCGCGTACGGGCCGTGCAGCAGCCAGATCATCGACGGCACCAGCCACACCCAGTGGTGCGTCCAGGAGATCGGCGAGGCCAGCAGCCCGAAGAGTTCGACCACCAGCAGCAGGCCGAGCGGATCGGGCCGGGTGGGGTCGCTGCTCAGCGCGCGCCAGGCCAGCACGGCCAACACCGCGGTGACGGCGACCGCGATCAGCACCAGCGGACCGTAACCCGCGTCATGGCCGAGGATCCGGGAGAGGCCGCCGCGCCAGGACTGGTTGAACGAGGTGCCGATCGGCCCCACCCGGTGGGCGTCGCCGAGCAGTTCGGTGAAGTACCGGCGCGCCTGGTCCCCGGTGGCCCACACCGACACCGCGACAGTGCCGGCGAAGACGACCGCCGAGAACACCGCGGCGGCCCAGCGCCGCACCCCGGCCAGGTACACCCCGGCGATCGCGGGGGTCAGCTTCACCCCGGCGGCCAGCCCCACCAGCAGACCCGACACCCACCACCGGCTGCTGTAAACCGCGTAGAGCACCGCCAGCGCCAGGATCACGTTGATCTGGCCGTAGTCGAAGGTGCTGCGCAATGGTTCGGTCCAGATCCCGGCCGCGGTCCACAGCATCGCGACCCGGCGCCCGGAGGTGGCGGCGACCCCGAGCAGTCGCTGACTGAGCCGGACCACGCCGTAGAGGGCGGCCATGGTGCCGATCTGCCAGAGAAAGGCGACCAGCCCGAAGGGCAGCAGATGCAGCGGATAGAACACCACCGCGGCGAACGGCGGGTAGGTGAACGGCAGCGGGAAGTCGGGCGTCTGGTCGGCGTAGACGTAGTCATACAGCGCGCCGGGGTGGCCTAATGCGGCCGCACCGCTGATGTAGACGTGCAGGTCGACGAAGTTGGCGCCGCGCGGGGTCAGGTAGGTCCAGGCGAGCCGCGCCGCGATGCTGGCCGCCAGCAGTAGCGGGGCCGAGGCGGTCAATCGGTTCGTCCAGGAATGCGCGGCCGGGGGGTCGAGGGTGGTGTCTACGCGCACGACTTTAGCGAACGGCAGCCGGATCACCGTCGCGGCTCGGGTCCATAACGGTCCCATAAATGACACTCGTGTCACTTGAGCCTCACCAGCAACAAGCTAGCTTCGGATTTCGTAGAAGCCACCGCCGACGATTGGGGAAATCATGTCGCGCCTCCGGACGCTGTTCAACGCCACCACGGCGACCGTCGCGGTCGGATCCTCGGCCGCACTGCTCTTCGGCGGTCTCAGCGCGGTTGCTGCAGCCGACCCGGCCGTCCCGGCCCTGCCGCTGCCCACCGCGGGCTTTCCCGGCCTGCCCGCGCTCGAGCAATTGAGCCCGGTGATCCAGCAGGCGGCCGCCGACCCGACCGGGGCCACCTCGCTGCTGGCCGCCGCTGCCGCCGCGTTCGCCGGAAACTCCTCCGCGCCGGCCAATTCCCGGCAGGTGGCCGACTCGGTGGCGCAGTTCGTGCAGACACCGCCGGAAGCCATGTTGTCCAGTGAGCACGTGCCGACGGCCGGATCGGCGCCGGGCTTGGTGGCGCACCTGCCCAGCGGTGTGGACCCCGCCAAGTCGGTGGGACCGGTTCCGCAGGCCGCGCCGAGCGCACCGGAAGCCGTCCCGGCGCCGCCGGAGGCCGCCGGCGTCGCCGCACCGCCTGCCGAAGCCGTCCCGGCCGAGGCTGCCGCACCCGAGGCGACACCGGCCGCCGCCAATCCCGGATTCGGCCCGGACGCCCCGCCGACCCAGGACTTCATGTACCCCTCGATCGGCCAGAACTGCCTGGCCGACGGCGGCAACGTCATCGCCACCGCACTCTCGGTGGCCGGCCCGGCTACCATTCCCACCCCTGGTCCGAAGCCCGGCCAGACCGCCTACGTCTTCACCGCCGTCGGCACCCCCGGCCCGGCCGAGACCCAGAAGCTTCCGCTGAACGTCACCTGGGTCAACCTGACCACGGGCAAGTCCGGCAGCGCTACCCTGCAGCCGCGCTCCGACATCAACGCGGACGGGCCGACGACGCTGACCGCGATCGTCGACACCGGCTCGGGCAGCATCATGTCGACGATCTTCGGTCAGGTCAGCACCAAGGACCACCAGTGCAACTTCCTGCCGACCATCGGCTCGACAGTGGTGCCGTAAGGCCCCAGTAGGCCATGCCTCCAACGCCGAGACCGACGTTTTGCAGGAGTGCTCCCGGGCACTTTCCCTGCAAAACGTCGGTCTCGTGCTATCGCACGGACAGCGTCAGTAGGCCATGAACAAGATGGCGTCCCGGTCGTAGCTCATACCGGGGTGCGCATCCGCGAGATGCTTCTGGGTCAGGTCGACCAGGTCGTCTTCGTCCTTACCGACGATGGCCTCGCCACACGGACAGTTCAGATGGGTCTTCACGTCGCCGCCTTTCCGCTCTCGCGTGCTTGTTTTGCCGCCTGTTTCTGCGCTTTCTTGGTGGACCGTACCTGTTGCAGCGACGCCGCATCGACGACATCGGCGATCGACAGACGGGTGTCGGCACCGCCGTACGCCCCGGCGGCCTCCCGCCACCCCGGCGGGGTCACGCCGTACTGCTTGCCGAGCAAGGCCACAAAGATCCGCGCCTTCTGCTCACCGAAGCCGGGCAACGCCTTGAGCCGCTTGTACACCTGGGCGCCATCGGGCTCGCCGGCCGTCCACAGCGCGGCCGTGTCGCCGCCGTACTGGTCGACGATGGCTTGCGCCAACGCTTGCACGCGGCCTGCCATCGATCCTGGGAAGCGATGCACCGCAGGCTTTTCCGCACACAGGGCGGCGAACTCCTCGGGGTCGCGTCCGGCGATTTCGTGCGGGTCGAGGCCACCCATCCGGTCGGCGATCTTCTTCGGCCCGGCGAACGCGACCTCCATGGGTATCTGCTGATCGAGCAGCATGCCGACCAGCAGCGCGAACGGGTCGGTGCTCAGCAACGCGTCGGCGTCCGGGTCTCCCACCAGCTGCAGCTTCGGCACGCCGACAGTCTAGGACCACCCGACTTGGCGAGTACAAGTGTCCGTGTCGGTGGAGTGTGCAACCGTATAGGCGACAACCGATCTCCAGGAGACAGGCATGAGACGTGTAGCGGCAGCTCTTATCGCAGCGATGGCTTGCGCCCTCGCCTTGGCCGCCACGGCCGGCGCGATACCGGAGCAGGGCACCCCGGAATTCGACGCCTACATGCAGGGCCTGGAACGCAACGGGTTCAACCTCAACCCCGACACCGCGTGGCGGGTGGCCCACCAGTCGTGTGAGGGCGGCCTTCCGGGCCTCATCGGCTGGGAACTCACCGCGCAGGGAGTCATCGGCCCAGGAGCCGGCCAGCGGCTGATGGATGTGGCCCGCCAGTACGCCTGCCCGGTGCAGTAACTATCCGCTCTTGCGCCGGAACTCCCGGCGGCTCTCCAGCGGGCCGTGCGATCTGGGCTGCTTGGCGCCGGCGTCCTTGTGGTCGGAGCCGCCCGCCGACTTCGCCTTCTTGCGCTCCAGGGCCTCACGGAACTTGCGCTTGTTCTCGTCTGCGGCGGAATCTGATTCGGGCATGACCGGAGCGTAGCTCAGCGGATGCCCGGCGGCATGCCGTACAGGTGCGTGATCGGCAACGTCAGCAGCACGCGGCGATCGGTCACCATCGCCTCGCGGTACTCGTCCCAATCCGGGTGCTCGCCGGCGATGTTGCGGTACAACGCCACCAGCGCCTCGACGGTGTCATCGCCGGGAGCCGCGGCCGGCGGCGTCAGCTGCGCATCCCCTTCGGCGACGGCATAGGACCAGCCGTCGTCGGAACTGACCAACAGCGAGGCCCTCGGATCGCGACGCAGGTTGCGGGTCTTGGCCCGCGGTTCGGTGACCGACACCTGCACCGCGACCACGCGCGGGTCGAAGTGATACTGCACGTTCGACAGTTGCGGACGCCCGTCGCGTTTGACGGTGGCCAGCACGCCGAGCGAGTTCCCGCTGATCACTGCCAGCAACTTGTCGTCGAATACCTGGCGTCCCATGCCGGAAGCGTACCGATTGAAGCCGGTGTGCGCCGTCGTTACTATCGCGCAGATGACCCGGTACGCGGCGTTCTTACGCGGCGTCAACGTCGGCGGCGTCAACCTCAAGATGGCCGACGTTGCTGCCGCACTGACCGAGGCAGGCTTGGCCGAGGTCCGCACCGTTCTCGCCAGCGGCAACGTCGTGCTGGAATCACCAAAGGGTGCCGCGGCGGTGCGCAGCACCGTGGAAGCCGCCCTGGGTAAGCGCTTCGACTACCCGGCCCGGGTGCTGGTCTACGACATCGACACGGTGCGCGACATCGTCGCGGCTTACCCGTTCGAACCGGAGGTCGCCGGCTCTCACTCCTATGTCACCTTCGTCGCCGACGAGGCGGCGCTGGCCGAGCTGTCCGCGCTCGCCGACGAGACCCAGATCGGCCCCGGCGAAAAGATCGCGCCGGGCGACGGGGTGATCTATTGGCAGATCCCCAAGGGCAACACCCTGGACAGCACCGTGGGCAAGACGATGGGCAAGAAGCGGTACGCAGCGTCGACCACGACCCGCAACCTGCGCACCTTGACCAAGACGCTGCGCTGAACCGCCACCGGTAAGGTCGCACAGGTGAGCCAGGCACAGAAAGTCACCCTGACCGGCGTCTCCGAGACCGCGTTGCTGACCTTGAACGCGCGAGCGACCGAGGCTCGCCGTCCCGACCGGATCATCAACGATCCGATGGCGGTCCGGCTGGCGGACTCGATCGACTTCGATTTCGCCAAGTTCGGCTCGACCCGCCAGGACATCGCCGTGCGCGCACTGGGCATCGACACCGAGGCGCTGCGCTTCCTTCGCCAGCACCCGACGGGCACCGTGGTGGCACTGGCCGAGGGATTGCAGACCAGCTTCTGGCGGCTCAGCGAAGCGGTTGAGGATCCGCAATTCCGTTGGCTCACTGTCGATCTGCCGCCGATCATCGAGATCCGCGAGCGACTGCTCCCGGCAGAGTCGCGGGTCTCGGTGTGCGCCCAGTCCGCACTGGACTACAGCTGGATGGACCGCGTCGACACGTCTGACGGAGTGTTCATCAGCGCCGAGGGCCTGCTGATGTACCTGCAGCCCGAGCAGTCGCTGGGCCTGATCGCCGAGTGCGCCCGCCGGTTTCCGGGCGGCCGGATGATCTTCGACCTCCCGCCCGCCTGGATCGGCTGGCTGCTCCGTCACGGCGTGCCGACATCGCTGCGCTACCGGGCGCCCTCGATGCCGTTCACCCTGTCCGCCGCCGACAGCGCCAAGCTGGTGGACACCGTGCCCGGCGTCCGGGCGGTCCACGATCTGCAGCTGCCGCGGGGCCGCGGGTGGCTGTTCAACACTGTGCTGCCGACCATCTACGGGCTGCGTTCCCTCGCCGACGCGCGCCCGTCGCTGACCCTGCTGGAATTCGGCTAAGAACCGCCGACGTTGTCGAAGGCCACGTCGAGGTAGCGCAGCGCGTCGGCCTTGCCGAGGCCGACCGCGCGGGCCGCCGCGACGAAAGCGCCGGCGGCCGCCGTCATGGCCGCACCGGTCGGATCGCTGCTCGCCACGAAAGTGCCGAAACGGCCGCGGGTTTCGACGACCCCGGCGGTCTCCAGCTCCCGGTACGCCCGGGCCACCGTGTTGACCGCCAGGCCCAGCTGACCGGCCAGCTCGCGCACCGTCGGCAACCTGGTTCCCGCCGGCAGGGCGCCTTCGCGGACCGCCTCGATCATTCGTGTCCTGACCTGCTCGAACAACGGAGCGCCCGGCTGCGCATCGATCCCCAGCAGTTCCGTGAAGTCCATCGACCCAGTATCCCGGCTATGTTGGTGGCGTGCAGGTGGCGGTGTTCAGCGGCGCGGGGATCTCAGCGGAGAGTGGGGTGCCTACTTTCCGTGACGACAAGAACGGTCTGTGGTCGCGCTACGACCCCTATGAGGTGTCCAGCATCGACGGCTGGAACCGGCACCCGGAACTGATCTGGGGCTGGTACCTGTGGCGCCATCACCTGGCCAGCCGAGTCGGGCCGAACGCCGGCCATCGCGCGGTCGCGGACTGGGAGCAGCACGCCGAGGTCCAAGTCATCACCCAGAACGTCGACAATCTGCATGAGCGTGGCGGCAGTTCCACGGTTCACCATCTACACGGCAGCATGTTCAAATTCCGTTGCGCGGACTGCGATCACCCCTATACGGAGAAACTGCCGGAGATGTCGGAGCCGCAGCTGGAAGTGGCCCCGCCGGTTTGCGGCTGCGGCGGTTTGATCCGCCCCGACATCGTCTGGTTCGGCGAAAACCTCCCGGAGGGCCCGTGGAGCGCCGCGATCGGGGCCATCGACGCCGCCGATGTGCTGGTCGTGGTGGGAACCTCTGCGGTGGTCTATCCGGCGGCCAGCCTGCCCGAGCTGGCGCTGGAGCAGCGCAAGACCGTCATCGAGGTCAACCCCGAAGCGACGCCGTTGTCCGCCAGAGCCACGGTGAGCATCCGCGACACCGCCTCGGCGGCATTACCCGGCTTGTTGCAGCGGCTGCCCTCGCTGTTGGGTTAACGCGGCTCAGGCCGGGCGGTTGGCACGACCCAGCGCGAACTCCGACACCGGTACCGGCGCCCACGCCGGAAACTGATGGCCGCGCCGGGATGTCCCGACGGTGAAGCCGGCGTCGGTGATCATCTGCTCGGTGTCGCGGTGGGTATGGCAATTCCCGAACAGCTTCGGCCAGATCGTGGCGTCGGCCAGTCGCTGCAGCCCGCCCCGCGCCCCGGCGCTGGCGACGTGCTCGAAATAGCGCAGCTCTCCGCCGGGCTTGAGCAACGCGAGCAGTTGGCGCAGCACCTCGCGGGGCTGCTCGACCGAGCACAACACCAGAGAGCACACGATCGCGTCGAACGGTTCGCCGGCATCCAGCGCTTCGACGGTGCTGGCCACGACGCTCACCGGCACCGGCGCCGCGGCCGCTGCTTGACCGGCGGCCTCGCGCAGCCGGGACTCCGGCTCGGGGGCGACAACCTCGGTGACGGTCTCGGGATAGAACGCGAAGTTGCTTCCGGTGCCCGCCCCGACCTCCAGCACCCGCCCGGACAGGCCTTCCAGGTTCTCCCGGCGCCGGTCCCGCAGCCAGTCGGTCTCGCGGCTCGACATGAACGTCCAGATCCGGGCGAACAGCGGGTTGTCCAAGGTCGAAGGTGATGTCATGGGGCCACCCTAGCGTCTCAGCGGTGTGGCCCGGCCGTACCGGCGTGCACGCAAAAAGCACAGTCCCAGCCGAAAAGACCGGCAAAGGCTACCCGCCGGTAGTATTGCCACAGTTTCCCGAAACGTGACTCAATGATCCCTTAATAGTGACCCATACGCTCAGTGTCATGTGGATCGACGACTCAAGTTCCGACGTCATCAAGGTCGACTTCGAGGCCCTGTACCACGGCGATGTCCTGGTCGAAGGCGACACCTCCGAGCAGCTCGACGACTGGCATCCGCTGGCCAGTTGAGTGACGGGCGCCGCGGTAGCGGCGCCTTTCACTATGCGCCATTGCGCGACGGCGGCCGCCCGCATCCGGGCAGTCCGCGATCCGTGAGTCATTCATTTCTCTTGCATTCAGGTTTGAGCCGCTAGACGCCCGCATCGCAGCTCCAGTCGCGTAGCCGCTCAGCACGCCGAGATCGTCCAGCGCATCGGCGGGCTGACATCAACGCCGAACATGCACTCAGTACGAAAATCCGGCGCGTCAGCCGGAGACTGGCGCCGTCAGGCGACGTTCTCCTCGTCGTCGAGCTCGAGCATGCCGGCCAGGCGCCCCGAGATCAGCTCCTCGGCCTCGGAAACGATTCGCGACACCAACTCCCCAACGGTGGGGATGTCGTTGATCAGCCCCATCGCGGTGCCCACCGACCAGATGCCGGCCTCGACGTCGCCGTCGTCGAAAACCTTGCGGCCCCGGACCCCGGCCACCAACTCCTGCACATCGGGGAACTGCCCGCCCTTGTCGAGGATGTCGACGACCTCGCGCGAGACGGTGTTGGACGCCACCCGGGCGGTGTTGCGCAACGGCCGGAAGATCAGCTCGGTGCCGCGCTCGTCGCCGGCGACGATGGCTTCCTTGACGTTCTGGTGGATGCACGATTCCACGGTGCACATGAACCGCGAGCCCATGTTGATGCCGTCGGCGCCGAGTGCCAGGGCAGCGACCAGGCCGCGGGCGTCGGCGAAGCCGCCGGAGGCGATCATCGGGATCTCGATCTGGGCGGCCGCGGCCGGGATCAGCACCAGACCGGGGATGTCGTCCTCGCCGGGGTGCCCGGCGCATTCGAACCCGTCGATGCTGATGCCGTCCACGCCGAGGCTCTGCGCCTTGACCGCGTGGCGTACCGAGGTACATTTGTGCAGCACCTTGATTCCGTTGTCGTGGAACATCGGTAGGTGCGGCGCCGGGTTGGACCCGGCGGTCTCGACGATCTTGATGCCGGCGTCGACGATCACCTGGCGGTACTCGTCATAGGGCGGCGGGTTGATCGTCGGCAGGATGGTCAGGTTCACCCCGAACGGCTTGTCGGTCAGATCGCGGGTCTTGGCGATCTCGTTGGCCAAATCGGCCGGGGTGGGCTGGGTGAGCGCGGTGAGGAACCCCAGCGCCCCCGAGTTCGCCACCGCCGCAACCAGTTCCGCACGGCCCACCCACTGCATGCCGCCTTGGGCGATGGGATGCTCCACACCGAACGTCTCGGTGAATTTCGTTGTCAGGGACATGTGGACTCCTTGCTGTGCTTAGTGCTCTTTGCGCAAGCGCTCATCGCGGTGCCATCCGGATCGCACCGTCGAGGCGGATCACCTCGCCGTTGAGCATCGGATTCTCAATGATGTGCTCGGCCAGCGCGCCGTACTCGTCGGGGTCGCCGAGCCGGGCCGGGTGCGGCACCTGCCCGCCGAGCGAACGCTGCGCCTCCTCGGGCAGCGAACCCAGCAGCGGGGTCTTGAACAGGCCCGGGGCGATGGTGCAGACCCGGATCAGGTCGCGGGACAGGTCCCGCGCGATCGGCAGGGTCATGCCGACCACGCCGCCCTTGGACGCCGAATAGGCGGCCTGGCCGATCTGACCGTCGAACGCGGCCACCGAGGCGGTGTTGATGATGACGCCGCGCTCCTCACCGACCGGTTCGGTCTTGGCGATGCGCTCGGCGGCCAGCCGCAGCACGTTGAAGGTGCCGATCAGGTTCACCTGCACCACCTTGGTGAACTCCTCGATCGGGAAGGCGCCGTTTTTGCTCAGCGTCTTGATCGCGTTGCCGATGCCCGCGCAGTTGACGTTGATTCGCAACGGCCCCAACGACTCAGCGACATCCAGCGCCGCGGTGACCGCCTCGGGGTCGGTGACGTTGGCCTCGGCGAACCGGGCCCGGTCCCCCAACTCCGCCACGGCGTCGGCGCCGCGCAGGTCGACCACCACCACCTGCGCGCCGGCGTCGAGCAGGCGTTTCGTCGTCGCCAAACCGAGCCCAGAGGCACCGCCGGTGACGACTGCCACCGCATCCTTGATCTGCACCGTGTCATCCCTTCGTCAACCAACCAGCCGGTTGGTCGGGACTATACCCAGTCGCTCAGGATGGTGTCGTTGTCGGCCCCCAGTACCGCCGGCGGCGTCGGGACGGCGGGGACGCTGCGGGAGAACCGCGGCGCCGGCATGGGCTGCAGGGAACCGTCGGCCTCGTAGAAGGTGTCGCGCTCGGCGACATGCGGGTCCGAGAGCACCTCATTGAAGGCCAGGACCGGTGCGACGCAGGCGTCGGAGTCGGCGAACACCTTGGCCCAGTGGTCCCGGTCGTGCGCCGCGAACGCGGCGGTGAATACCTCACGCAGCTCCGGCCAGCGGCTCTTGTCGTTCTGCTCCGGCACCTCGGCCGGGTTCAGGCCCAGCTTGGCCAGCAGTTCGGCGAAGAACTGCGGCTCGATCGAACCCACCGAGACGTAACGGCCGTCGGCGCACTCGTAGGTGTCGTAGTAGGGGGCGCCGGTGTCGAGCATGTTGACGCCGCGCTCGTCGCTCCACATGCCTTGGGCACGGAAGCTCCACATCATCGCCCCGAGCATGCTCGAGCCGTCGACCATGGCCGCGTCGATCACCTGCCCCTTGCCGGAGCTCTGCCGCTCCCACAACGCCGACAAGATGCCGACCAGCAAAAACATCGATCCGCCACCGAAATCGCCGACCAGGTTCAGCGGCGGCACCGGGCGCTCCCCCGCGCGGCCGATCGAGTGCAGGGCGCCGTTGAGCGAGATGTAGTTGATGTCGTGACCGGCCTGCAGTGCGCGCGGTCCGGTCTGCCCCCAGCCGGTCATCCGGCCGTAGATGAGCTTGTCGTTGACCTTGGCGCAGTCCTCCGGTCCCAGGCCGAGCCGCTCGGTGACGCCGGGGCGGAAGCCCTCGATCAGCACGTCGGCCTTTGCGACCAGGGCGAGCACCAGGTCGCGGCCCTCCGGCGACTTCAGGTCGGCGGTCACCGACCGCCGGTTGCGCAGCATGGTGTCCTTCGACGCACCGCCACCGAATTTCGGCGGGCGGTCCACCCGTACCACGTCGGCACCCAGGTCGCCGAGAATCATCGCCGCGTGCGGCCCCGGTCCGATCCCGGCCAGTTCGATGACCCGCAGCCCCGCCAGTGGTCCCGCCATGTCTGCCTCCTCGTCGTCTGCACCTGTGATGTGCATCCTAAGGTGAGGGTCATGACGACAATCGACTCCGGCATCGACACCCTGGCCCCAGTGGAGGGCCTGACCGTGACTTTGGCCGACGGGGTGCTCTCGGTGACCATCGACCGCCCGGACAGCCTCAACTCGCTGACCACCGGCGTGCTGGCCGGTATCGCCGACGCCATGGAGGGCGCCGCCCGCGACCCGCGGGTGCGCGCAGTGCGGCTCGGCGGGGCCGGCCGCGGGTTCAGCTCCGGCGCCGGGATCAGCGCCGAGGACGCATCGGACGGCGTGCCGACGGAGATCATCGTCGAGGCCAACCGCGCGATCCGGGCGATCGCCGCGCTGCCGCGGCCGGTGGTGGCCGTGGTGCAGGGCCCGGCCGCCGGTGTCGGGGTGTCGCTGGCTTTGGCCTGCGACCTGGTGCTGGCGTCGGACAAGGCGTTTTTCCTGTTGGCGTTCACCAAGATTGGGCTGATGCCCGACGGTGGCGCCTCGGCGCTGGTCGCCGCGGCGATCGGCCGGATCCGCGCCATGCGGCTGGCGCTGCTGGCCGAACGGCTGCCGGCCGCCGAGGCTTTGGAGTGGGGCTTGATCAGCGCGGTCTACCCGGCCGAGGACTTCGACGCCGAGGTGCACAAGGTGCTGGCCGGGTTGCTGGCCGGTCCGGCGGCGGCCTTCGCCAAGACCAAGCACGCCATCAACGCCGCGACGCTGACCGAGCTGGACGCGACGCTGGACCGCGAATACGTCGGCCAGTCGATTCTGTTGAACGCCCACGACTTCCGCGAGGGCACCCGCGCATTTCAGGACCGGCGCACGCCGAAGTTCACCGACTCCTGAGCGGCTACCTGCCGAAGATCGGCGGCAGCGCGAGCACCATCATCAGGCCCCACACCAGATGCGTCAGCACCGGGGCCAGCACGCCGCCGGTGGCCCGGCGCTCGATCGCACAGACGCTGCCGAGCACCAGCGCGGCGACACCGATCATCAGATTGCCGGCGGCCATCATCGCCGCGATGTAGAGCAGCGTCGACAACACCAGCGGGTAGCGGCGGCCGAACGCACTGAAAAGCGCACCGCGGAAGAACATCTCCTCGGCGACCGCATTGACGATGGCGATCAACACCACCAGGCGCCAGGACACCTGCGTGGTGTAGTCGAGGATCGCGGTCACCTGGTCGGCCAGCGGCGGGATCTGCTGCACCGCCAGCCCGCCGAGCAGGAACACCCCGCCGAGCACCAAGCCGACACCGGTGCCGGTGAACACCGGCCGCTCGTTGCGGCCGCGGAAGCGCACCGCGCCCAGGTGCAGCGGACCGGCCACCACCGCCCCCACCGACCAGACCGCCGCCAGGGCCAGCGACAGCCAGTAGAACGCGGCGTCGCCCGGGTTCTTGGTGTGCATCGACGCCAGGACGGCGGCACCGAGCAGCACCACCACCGAGACCACGACACGACGACGGTGCACGACGGACCGCGGCTCGTGATACGGCGCGGAGACCTTGGTGAAGATGTCGGTGAACTCGCGCAGCAGGCCGGGCCGGGCCGAACTGGTCTGGGTCATGATCCAAAACCTAGCGGCCGAACGGCAGTCGGTGGCCTGATTGCGTCAGTTCGCCCGGTGGACTTCGATCAGCCGGCGGTAGGCCGCGGCGTTGTGCCGGTTATTGCGGATTTCGGCCTCGCTGAGCTCCCGTCGCACCCGGCCCGGCACCCCCGACACCAGTGATCGGGGCGGCACCACCATGCCCTGCGGGATGACGGCACCGGCCGCGATCAGAGAGCCGGCACCCACCACGGCACCGTTGAGGATGATCGCGCCCATCCCGATCAGGGAGTCGTCCTCGATGGTGCAGCCGTGCAACACCGCGTTGTGCCCGACGCTGACCCGGGCGCCCACCCAGGCCGGGAACTCCTTGTCGACGTGGACGGTCACCCCGTCCTGAATGTTGGTGTCGACACCGATCTCGATGGGCTCCACCTCGGCGCGCAGCGTCGCCGAATACCAGACACTGGCTCGGGCGGCCAGGTGGACCTGCCCGATCAGGCTGGCGTTCGGCGCCACCCACGACTCCGGGTGCAGCTGCGGGGCGCGACCGCGAATGGGGATGATCAGCGGCTCGGGCACGTCGCTCAACGCGCCTTCCACACCGGGGCACGCTTCTCGGCGAACGCCCGTGGACCCTCCTTGGCGTCCTCGGACTTCAGCAGCGCGCTGAACTCCCGGCCGGTTCGGGCCCAGTCGGCCGCCTCGCCGGGGATGGCGCCGTCCTCGACGCCGTAGGCAATCCGCTTGGTGGCCCGCACCGACAGCGGCGCGTTGCCGGTGATCTGTTCGGCGAGTTCCAGGGCGGCCTGCAGTGCCCCGCCGTCATCGACCACCCGGTTGACCAGTCCCCAGCGGCCGGCGTCGGCAGCCGAGATCGGCTCCCCGGTATAGAGCAGCTCCTGGGCGATCTTGCGGGGAAGTTGATCGATGATGCGGAACACTCCGCCGGCACCGGCGAGCAGGCCGCGTTTGACCTCGGGCAGCCCGAACTGAGCGCGCTGTTCGGCGACCACCAGGTCGCTGGCCAGGGCGATCTCGGTGCCACCGCCGAGCGCGGTGCCGTTGACGGCCGCGATGGTCGGCTTGTCGATGAAGTGCTGCACGTAACCGGCGAAACCCCACTCCGGGTGGTCGGGGTGGTAGATGTTCTCCCGGTTGGCGATCGCCTTGAGATCGGCTCCGGCACTGAACGATTTGTCGCCGGCGCCGGTGAGCACCACCGCGCGCACCTCATCGTCGTCCTGCGCCTGCGCCAGGGCGTCGCCGATGCCGGCGCTGACCGCGCCGTTGATCGCGTTGCGGGCCTCAGGCCGGTTGATCGTGATCAGCAGTACGTTTCCGCGCCGCTCGACGAGAACGGCCGCCTCACTCACAGCAGCTCCAAGATGGTGGCGTTAGCCTGGCCGCCGCCCTCACACATGGTCTGGAGCCCGTAGCGAATCCCGTTGGCCCGCATGTGATGCAGCATGGTGGTCATGATCCGGGCGCCGGACCCGCCGAGCGGGTGACCGAGCGCGATCGCTCCGCCGTTGGGGTTGAGCTTCTTCGCATCGGCGTTGATGTCGGCGAGCCAGGCCATCGGTACCGGCGCGAACGCCTCGTTGACCTCGAACACCCCGATGTCGTCGACGCTCAGACCGCTGCGCTGCAGCGCCTTCTGAGTCGCCGGGATCGGGGCGGACAGCATCATCACCGGGTCGGCACCGGCCAGCGTCGCGGTGTGCACCCGCGCCAGCGGGGTCAGCCCCAGTTCCTTGGCCTTGGTCGCCGACATGAACAGCAGCGCTGCCGCCCCGTCGGAGATCTGGCTCGAGTTGCCGGCGTGGATGACGCCGTCCTCTTTGAAGGCCGGCTTGAGCTGAGCCATCTTCTCGATGGTGGTGCCGCGGCGGATGCCCTCGTCGGCGCTGATCACGTTGCCCTCGGCGTCCTTGATCCCCACAATCTCGTCGGTGAACGCGCCGGAATCCTGTGCTGCGGCGGCCTTTTCATGCGACGCCAGTGCGAACTCGTCCAGGGCGGTGCGGTCCAGACCCCAGCGTGACGCCATCATCTCCGCACCGATCCCCTGGTTGGGGGTCTGGGTGTAGCGGTTGCGGAACGCCTCGGGGTAGGGGTGCCCGCCGTTGGCCAGCGAGGAGCCCATCGGGGTGCGTGACATCGACTCCACGCCTCCGGCGACGACGACGTCGTAGTGCCCGGCGACCACACCGGCGGCGGCGAAGTGCACCGACTGCTGGCTGGAGCCGCACTGGCGGTCCACCGTCACCCCGGGCACGGTCTCGGGCCAGCCCGCGGTTAGCAGTGCGGTCCGGCCGATGTCCAGGGCCTGCTCACCGGCCTGCATGACACAGCCCCAGATCACGTCGTCGACCAGGGCCGGGTCCACCCCGGCGCGGCCGACCAACCCGTTGAGTACCTGGGCGGACAGTTCGGCCGGGTGCACCCCGGACAGTCCGCCGTTGCGCTTGCCGATCGGCGAGCGCACCGCTTCTACGATGACGGCTTCGGCCATGGGTGCTCTCCTTCATCAACGAGGGTCCTTGACGACGATTGTCAACCAACCCACCGAAGGCACCCGCGGGCGGGGTGGCCGGCCCCTGCTCAGCCGACCGGATCGAACTCCAGGTGCAGGTCCTGCAGGCCCCGCATGATGAAGGTCGGCTCGTAGTTGTATCGGCGCGCGTCGGGCGGGCCGTGCCGCTCCTCGCAGATGCGGATATTGGCCATCCGGTCCAGGATGCGGTTCAGCGAGATCCGGCCCTCGGCGCGGGCCAGCGGCGCCCCGGGGCAGGAGTGCACCCCGCGCCCGAACGCCACATGCTCACGCACGTTGGGCCGATCGAGCCGGAAGTCGTCGGGCTGCTCGAACTTGCGCGGGTCGCGGTTGCTGGCACCGGGCAGCAACATCACCGTGGTGCCGGCGGGCACCGTCGTCTCCCCAACCGTCGTGGTGGTGCGCGCCATCCGGAAATGCGATTTGACCGGGCTCTCGGTCCGCAACGCCTCCTCCAAGAACACCGGAATGCGGCTGCGGTCGTCGCGCAGCAGCGCCTGAATCTGGGGCTGCTCGGCGATCACCCGCAAGCCGGCGCTGAGCAGTTTGACGGTGGTCTCCTGACCGGCGGCGAACAGGAAGGTGGCAACGCGCACCACGTCGATGATCTCCGGCGTGGACCCGTCCTGATATTTCGCCTGGGCCAGCTCGGTCAGCACGTCCCCGCGCGGTTGCTCACGCCGGTTTTCGATGTAGGCGTAGAACGTGTCGTCGAGCCACTGCAGCGGGTTGTGGGATACCGGATCGTCGTCCAGGGAGCCCACGTGCTCGCCGGCCATCACCCGGCGGAATTCTTGATGGTCGGCGGTGGGCACCCCGAGCAGGTCGGCGATGACCAGCATCGAGAACGGTTTTGCGTAGTCCTCGATGAACTCGGTGCTGCCGCGGGCGACGAACTTGTCGAGCTGCTCGTCGGCCAGCCGCCACATGAACTCCTCGTTCTCCTTGAGCCGCTTCGGGGTGAGCAGCCGGCTGAGCAGCCCGCGGGTGCGGGTGTGTTCCGGCGGGTCCTGGGTGACGATGTGCTCACTCATCGGAATCTCGGCCCGGTGCGCCTCGATCAGGTCGCTGACGTCGTCGCCAACGGCTTCGAACGACAGCCCGGAGAACGGACCCGCGACCGACACGCACGCGGAAAACGCCGGATCCTTGTACACCGCAAGCGCTTCGGCGTGCCCGGTCACGGCGAGCACGCCCTGATGCGGTTCGTGCACGACCGGGCACTTGGCCCGCAGATGGTCGAAATACGGGTACGGGTTGGGGATCAACGATTGGTCGGTGAAGAAGTCGA
>NZ_LZMF01000128.1:0-52973 GCF_001673565.1 Mycolicibacter sinensis | reverse complement strand
ATCGGCCGGGAGAACCACAAGATGGCGCTCGCCCACTACCAGCAGACCAAGAACCTGCTGGTGTCCTACTCCCAGACCGCCACCGGCCTGTTCTGAAACTGGCCGCGTAACCCGCCTCCCGAACTTCGCCAAGAAAGGAACGAAACGATGACCGACACCGTCGACACCTCAGACGTCGTCACCGAAGTCATGCAGGCCGCCGTTGTTACCGAATTCGGTGCACCCCTGCAGATTTCCACGTTGACTCTGCCCAAACCCGGCAATCGCCAGGCACTGGTAAAGCTGGAGACCACCGGCGTGTGCCACACCGACCTGCATGCGGCACACGGTGATTGGCCCGTCAAACCACAGCCCCCTTTCATTCCGGGCCATGAGGGCTGCGGCACGGTCGTGGCACTCGGCGACGGTGTCGATGATATTCAGGTCGGCGATAGGATCGGCAACGTCTGGCTGTGGTCGGCGTGCGGTGAGTGCGAGTTCTGCCGCACTGGTTGGGAGACACTGTGCGAGAGTCAGCGCAACGGCGGTTACAGCGTCAATGGCAGCTTCGGTACCTACATGCTGGTCGACACCGCCTACGCGGCACGCATCCCGGAGGGTGCCGACCCGCTGGAGGTGGCGCCGATCTTGTGCGCCGGTGTCACCGTGTACAAGGGATTGAAAGAAACGGAAGCCGGCCCCGGTGAGTGGGTGGCGATCTCGGGTATCGGTGGCCTCGGTCATATTGCCGTGCAGTACGCGTTGGCGATGGGATTGCGTGTGCTGGCCGTCGATGTGGATGACTCCAAATTGGCGCTGGCCATCGAGTTGGGTGCTGAGATCGCCCTGAACGCACGCAACGTCGATCTGGCCGTCGAGGCACGCGAGGCTACCGGCGGAGTGCACGGCGTTCTGGTCACCGCCGTGCACCCGGAGGCATTCGGTCAGGCGGTGGGACTGGTGCGGCGCGGCGGGACGATCGTCTTCAACGGTCTACCACCCGGAGACTTCCCGGCACCGATCTTTGACATTGTGCTGAATCGCTTGACCATCCGGGGCTCAATTGTCGGAACCCGACAGGACTTGGCGGAGGCCCTGGACTTTTACGCCCGGGGCCTGATCAAGCCGAAGGTGACACCCGCAAGACTCGACGATGTCAATGACATCTTCGAGCGCATGAAACGTGGTCAAATAGACGGCCGCATGGTCATCGACTTCCGAGAGGACTCATAGGTCTACAGCTCCGCTGCGTCGGCTCAGCCCGAGACAGGACCCTTTGCCCTGCGTCTGGCGGGCTTTGGCGCGGGACTGAGGCTGTGCCGAATGAACACCTGCGCGTTGGACACCAACGTGTCAACCGAGTTCCGGCGGGGATCCCACCACTCGGCACTCCAGTTGAGGGCACCGAGAATAAGCGGGTGCGCGAGTTTGGGATCGACGTCGTCGCGGATCTGGCCCTCGGCTGCCGCGGCGGTCATCAGCCGCTTCCAGATGCGGTTGTAGGCGGTGAGCTCCTTCTGCTGACGGGCTCGCAGCCGATCAGGGATCTGACCGGAGTTCCGGATGGAGGCGCGGGCATAATCGGAGAGTTCTAGTCCGTGCCGAAGGTGTATTTCGGCCGCGGTGAGGATTTGGTCCATCGGCGAGGTACCGGGCGGCAATCCATCCAGGGCTCGTTTCAGGTGGTTTCGCAGGTCATGGATGCCGCGGAACACCGTCTCCTCGATGAGATCCTCACGTGATTTGAAGTAGTAATAGATTGCGGGCGCCTGCAATTGCGCGTGTTCGGCCACATCGGTCAGCCGGGTTCCGGCGAAGCCCTTGGTGCATAGGAGGTGGGCGGTGGCGTCCAGGATGCGTGACCGGGTGCGGTCCGATTTCGACTGGTCCTTGGTGGGGGCCTTCGGCTCGCTGGGCACTGTTCGATCATATCGAGCAACGTGCGTGTTCGTGATCGCGGAAGGGCTGGCGCCGACGAATATGCGGATAGCCGCGTCATCGGGCGTCGTCTCGCTGCCCGTTCGCGAGCGGCAGCACAACCCCCTCGTGCACCACGTGGAAAGGCACGGTCGCGGTACCGATTCATCGGCATCGACTCACCAACCCGGCATATTTTTTATGATAGATTAACCAACGTGTGGCGCATCGGCGAGGACGGTTCTCGCGACATCGACCTTCGCGGTAGCGCACGAATGGAAATCAAGGGCGCCTGCGGCGGCCTTGGGCCGGCTGGGCCGCGCTTATCATCGCTCTGTGGTTCAGAGTCGACGGCGCACCGTAGCGATCAGCGAGCCCGCGGGCGAGGGCGAATCATCTTCTGAATCGATGTCGACACGCGAGCGAATTCTCGACGCGGCAGCTCATGTGCTGTCCGAAAACGGCTATGCCGGGCTTCGTCTGACCGACGTTGCTGCTGAAGCCCAGCTGCAGGCCCCTGCCATCTACCACTACTACGCCTCGCGCGACGAGTTGGTCGAGGAGGTGATGTGGTCGGGCATCGTGGGTATGCGCGAGTATGTCGCTACGGTTCTCGACGGCTTGCC
Organism: Mycolicibacter sinensis; assembly: GCF_001673565.1. GTDB lineage: Bacteria > Actinomycetota > Actinomycetes > Mycobacteriales > Mycobacteriaceae > Mycobacterium > Mycobacterium sinense_C. The sequence goes on along the minus strand of NZ_LZMF01000128.1, from coordinate 50,451 downwards.
CGACGGAACGCCGCCGCTGACGCGATTGCTGACCAGCGCTGAGGCGCATCTACGCCACGTGCTGCAGGCCTCGGACTACGCCAGGGCGTGGATCCGCAATGCCGGTCAGGTGCCACTGGCGATTCGTAAGCGGCAGATCGTCGAAGAGGAACGGTATGGCGAAATCTGGCGCCGACTCATCAACGATGTGGCCCGGGCGGGTCTACTGCGACCCGAGCTGGATCTGTACATCGCGCAGATGCTGGTCCTCGGCGCCCTGAACTGGGCGGTGGAATGGTGGGCACCCAGCGTCGGATCGGTCGAATCGGTTGTGGGGAACGCGAAATCCTTGATTCGCCAAGGCCTTACGAACGATTCATGACGCCAACGGTGTGCTCGGTGGCCGGTCAGCGCAGAATCAGATCTCGCACCGCCGAACTGGTGTGCGGCTGCCACAGCGCCTGCAGGGGTACCAGCAGCGGTTCCGCGAGATCGATCACCGTGACGGCGCCGTCGACGGCCGACCCCGGCGGGGCGGTGACGAACGCGGCGGCGTCCTCGGTGATCGCGGCAACCTCGGGCGGACAGCCCTGCACCCGGCTGACCCGGTACTGCGGTTCGAAGCCGGCGCGCCGGCAGGCGTTGACCAAAAAGTCGCTGTAGTACGACGCCCCGGGCGGTGCCCACAGTGCAATGAGTTCACCGGCCAGGTCGGCCATGTCGAGGTGGGTGCGCCCGGCCAGCGGATGGTCGCTGCGCACCGCGACACGCAGTGTGTCGTAACGGATCACCGTTGTGGCGAGTCGCTCCTGCGGCACTACGCCGCGACGCAGTCCCAGGTGCACGGCGCCGTCGCGGACCCCGCTGACCAACTGGTCGGGGAACATCTGCCGGACGGTGAACGAGGTGCTGGGCGCGTCGGCGATCGCGGGTTCGATCAGCGCGTAGACGTCATGGTTGGTGATCGCAGGGGAGTGGCCCACCACGAACACATCCCGTTCGGCGCTGGCCGCGGCCCGGGTGTGCTGGGTGATCGTTCGGGCCGCCGCCAACAGGGTGCGCCCCTCATCGAGCAGCGTCTGGCCCGCGGGGGTGAGCGTGATGCGCCGACCGGAGCGCATCAGCAGCGTCGCTCCGAGGTCCTTCTCGAGCTGGCGGACGGAGCTGGACAGCGCCTGCTGGGACAGATGCAGCTGGGCGGCGGCCCGGGTGAAGCCGGCGGCGTCCACGACGGCGATGAAGTGGCTCAGCCGGCGCAGATCCGGGACGGTGGACACCGACACCACCCTAGCCACAAGGAATGGTTGTCGAAAGCTCACATATCAATGTTTCCCATTTGTGGTCCCCCCGACTAACTTCGGAATCCGAGACAGGAGGGACAACCCAATGAGCAACCTTGCGGGCAAATCGGCGGTGGTCGCGGCCGGGGCCAAGAACCTGGGCGGGCTGATCAGCACCACCCTGGCGAACAGCGGCGTCAACGTCGCGGTGCACTACAACAGCGACGGCTCCGAACCCGACGCCGACAAGACCGTCGCCGCGGTGCAGGCCGCCGGCGCCAAGGCGATCAAGGTCCAGGGCGACCTGACCCGCCCGGCCAATGTCACCGCGCTGTTCGACGCCGCGGTGGACGCCTTCGGCGGGGTGGACTTCGCGGTCAACACCGTCGGCAAGGTGTTACGCAAGCCCATGCTGGAAACCACTGAGGCCGAATACGACTCGATGTTCGACATCAACTCCAAATCGGCGTATTTCTTCCTGCAGCAGGCCGGTAAGCGCCTCAACGACAACGGTTCGGTGGTGACGATCGTGACCGCGCTGCTGGGCGCGTTCACCGACGGCTACTCCACTTATGCGGGCTCCAAGAGCCCGGTGGAGCACTTCACCCGGGCGGCGGCCAAGGAGTTCGGCGCTCGGGGCATCAACGTCAACAGCGTCGCCCCCGGCCCGATGGACACGCCGTTCTTCTATCCGCAAGAGACCCCGGAGCGGGTGGAGTTCCACAAGTCGCAGGGGATGGGCAACCGGCTGACCCGGATCGAGGACATCGCGCCGTTGGTGGCGTTCCTACTCGACGGCGGGCACTGGATCACTGGCCAGACCATCTTCGCCAACGGCGGGTACACCACGCGATGACCCCGTCGAGCGGGCACAGCCCTCCGGCCCCACCTGGGGTTTTGGCGGACAACTCTGCACGCTCGCGGCAAGAAAAAATTACAGCGGGATGTTCTTGTGGCGCCCGCGCCGGGCCGGAGCCTCGGCCAGCGCCTGGGTGATCTTGCTGCGGGTGTGCGAGGGATCGATCTTCTCGTCGACGACGCCGATGTCGATGGCCGAATCCACCCCGCCGGCGATCCGCTCGTGCTCCAGGGCGAGCTCCTCGTGCAGGGCCTCGCGCTCGTGATCGGGGGCGGCGGCCAGCTTCTTCTTGTGCAGGATGCCGACCGCGGCCTTGGCGCCCATCACCGCGACCTCGGCGTCCGGCCAGGCGAACACCTTGGTGGCGCCCAGTGAGCGGGAGTTCATCGCGATGTAGGCCCCGCCGTAGGTTTTCCGGGTGACCAGCGTGACCCGCGGAACGGTGGCCTCGCCGAAGGCGTGCAGCAGCTTGGCGCCGCGGCGTACCACGCCACCCCACTCCTGGCCGACACCGGGCAGGTAGCCCGGCACGTCGACGATCACGATCAGCGGAATCCCGAACGCGTCGCACAACCGCACGAAACGGGCTGCCTTCTCAGCGCTTTCGGAGTTCAGGCAGCCGCCGAGCCGCAGCGGGTTGTTGGCCAGCACCCCGACGGTGCGCCCCGACAACCGGCCCAGCCCGACCACCATCGACGGCGCCCACTTGGCCTGGAACTCGTCGAAGGGTGCGTCTGAATCGAGCAACCTGTGCACCAGCGGGTGCACGTCGTAGGCGCGCCGCGCCGACTCCGGCAGCAGCGCGTGCAGGTCGATCTCTTCCGCCTCGGCCTTGTTGCGGTCGAAATGACCCTGCTGGCAGAACAATCCGACCAGGCGGCGGCCGCGCTCGTAGGCGTCGAGTTCGTCGTCGGCGACGATGTGGCACACACCGGACTTCTTGTGGTGGGTGTCAGGGCCGCCGAGCGCGGCCATGTCGACGTCCTCACCGGTGACGCTGCGCACCACGTCGGGGCCGGTGACGAATACCCGGCCCTCCGGGGCCATCACGATGACGTCGGTCAGCGCCGGGCCGTAGGCGGCGCCGCCGGCGGCGAAGCCCACCACCACCGAGATCTGCGGGACGTAGCCCGACGCCCGGATCATCGCCTCGAAGACCCGCCCCACCGCGTGCAGGGCGCGCACCCCCTCGGCCAACCGGGCGCCACCGGAGTGCCACAGGCCCACGATCGGGCTCTGCTCGGCGATCGCGGTGTCGTAGGCGTTGACGATGTGGTCGCAGCCCTCGATACCCATCGCACCGCCCATCACGGTGCCGTCGGTGCAGAACGCGATGGTGCGCACGCCGTTGACGGTGCCGCCGGCCGCCAGCACTCCGGAGCGGTCACGCTCGTGCAGCAGTTCCACCGTGCCGTCGTCGAAGAACGTCGACAGACGCAGCAGCGGGTCGCGCGGGTCGAGTGATTCGCCCACCGTCTCGGGAGCCATGGTCGTCATCGCGCGTCTCCTTAATTGATTCTTGTCACGCTGGGGCGACCGTTAGTACCGGCCGAAGGCGAGCGCCACGTTGTGCCCGCCGAATCCGAACGAATTGTTGATCGCGTACTGGTAGTCACCGGCGCGCGGCTTGTCGGCCACCACATCCAGGTCGATCTCGGGGTCGAGATTGGCCAGGTTGAGCGTCGGCGGGATGATCTGGTCGCGCAGGGCCAGCACGGTGAGGATGGATTCCACCGCGCCGACCGCGCCGACGGAGTGGCCCAGCGCGCTCTTCGGCGCATACACGGCCGCGTCGCCGCCGTGGGGGCCCAGCGCGTTGTTGATGGCGTGGCCCTCGGCCACGTCGCCCACCGAGGTTCCGGTGGCATGCGCGTTGACGTGGCTGATGTCGCCGGGAGTGAGGCCGGCGAGCTCGATAGCCCGCGTCATCGCCCGGCCAGCGCTCGCGCCGTCGGGGTCGGGCGCCACGATGTGGTAGCCGTCGGAGGTGATCGAGGCGCCCATGATGCGGGCGATGATGTTGGCGCCGCGGGCTTTCGCGTGCTCCTCGGTCTCGATGATCATCACCGCGGCGCCCTCGCCGAACACGAACCCGTTGCGGTCCCGGTCGAACGGGCGGCAGGCACCCGGTGGGTCGTCGTTGGTGGTCGACAGCACGATGCGCATCTGGGCGAACCCGGCGATCGGCACCGCCTCGATCCGGGTCTCCACCCCGCCGCAGATCGCGATGTCGGCCTCGCCGAGGACGATCTGCTGCCAGGCGTGCGCGATGCCCTCCGAGCCCGACGCACACGCCGAAACGGGGGTGATCACCCCGGCCTTGGCGTGCTGATCCAGCCCGACCGCCGCGGCCGCACCATTGGGCATGTACTTCTGCACGGTCAGCGGGGAGACCGCCCGCAGGCCGCGTTCCCGCATGCCGTCGTAGGCCCAGATGAGCTCTTCGGAAGAGCCCATCCCGGTGCCGATCGACACCAGCAGCCGGCGCTTGTCGACCTCGGGTGAACCGGCGTGCTCCCAAGCCCGCCGGCTGATCACGGTGGACAGCTTCTGCAGGTAGGACAGCCGACGCAGCTCGGTTCGGCTCAGTCCCTCATCGAATGCCTCGGGCGTCTCGATCAGGCGCCCACCGATGCGGACCGGCAGGTCGTATTCCTCGACGAACGGGTCGGTGAGCTCTCGAATCCCGCTCTGGCCGTCGAGCAAAGCCTTCCAAGTGGACTCTGCATCGGCGGCCAGAGCGGTCGTCATGGCAAAACCGGTGACGACGACGTTGGGTAAACCGTTGCCAGTAGCCAGTGTTGACATGGGTGTTCCGAACTCCTCTTGTGACGGGAAGTGTCAGTACCGCCCGAAGGCGAGTGCCACGTTGTGACCACCGAACCCGAATGAGTTGTTGATCGCGTACTGGTACTCGCCGTAGCGGGGCGCCCCCGCTACCACGTCCAGGCCGATCTCCGGGTCCGGCGTCTCGTAGTTCAGCGTCGGCGGGATGACCCCGTCGCGCAGCGAGAGCACCGTCAGCACCGATTCGAGCGCACCGACCGCGCCGATGGAGTGGCCCAGCGCCGACTTCGGTGCGTAGACCGCGGCGTGCTCACAGCCGGCTTCCCGGATCGCGTTCGCCTCGGCGGTGTCACCGATCGGGGTCGCCGTGCCATGGGCGTTGACGTGGTCGACGTCCTTGGCGGTCAGGCCCGCCAACTCCAGCGATCGCTTCATGGCCTGTCCAGCCCGCTTGCCGTCGGGGCCGGGAGCCACCATGTGGAAGGCGTCGGAGGTGATTCCGGCGCCCATTAACCGGGCCAGCGGCTTGGCGCCCCGGGCCTTGGCGTGCTCCTCGGTCTCGATGATCATCAGCGCACCGGCTTCGCCGAACACGAATCCGTCACGGTCCTTGTCGAACGGCCTTGACGCCTTCTCGGGCTCGTCGTTGCGGGTCGACATCGCGCGCATCATCGAGAACGCCGCGATCGGCAGCGCCTCGATCATGCCTTCCACGCCGCCGCAGACGACCATGTCGGCGTCACCCATGACGATGTGCCGCCAGGCGTGGGCGATGGCCTCAGAGCCCGACGAACACGCCGAGACCGGCGTGACCACCCCGGCGCGGGCGCCGAGGGCCAGCCCGGCGACTGCGGCCGCGCCGTTGGGCATGACCATCTGCACGGCGAGCGGCGACACCTTGCGGGGGCCGCCCTCATTCATCAGGTCATAGGTCTCGACGATCTTCTCGCCGCCGCCCAGCCCGGTGCCGATGACGACCGCCAGGCGGTCCTTGTCGACGTCCGGAGTGCCGGCGTTCGACCAGAGCCGCTCGCTGAGCAGTTTGGACATTCGCTGGACGTAGGACATGCGGCGCAGGTCCAGGCGGCCCATATGGTCGTCGACTGGGTCCTTGAGCTGACCGCCGATCTTGACCTGCAGGTCCCATTTCTCGGTGAAGTCACCGGTGAGGGTACGGATGCCGCTCTCGCCGGCCAGCAGACCCTTCCACGTGCCGTCGATGTCCGCCGCGATTGAGGTGGTGGCCTCAACGGCGGTTACCACCACATTGGGGTAACCGCCGTTGGCCGTGGAGGGCTTGGTCACTTAGCTCTCCGAACCGAACTTCTCGCGCAGGGCCGCGGCGGCCTCGGGGTTCTCGGCCTCGAGCTTCTGGATGTAGCCCACCACGTCACCCACGGTGCGCAGACCGGCCAGGTCCTCGTCGGGGATCTTCACGCCGTACTTGTCCTCGGTCTGCACGGCGATCTCCACCATGGACAGCGAGTCGATGTCCAGGTCGTCGACGAACGACTTCTCGACGGTGACCTCGCTCGGCTCGATACCGGTCACCTCTTCGATGATCTCGGCAAGACCGGCGATGATTTCTTCCTGACTAGCAGGCACTGTGATTCCCTTCGGTTGGATCCGCACGGGGTGTGCGGGGTGATTACTGCGTATCTGGTTGTGCAGGTTGGAGCGGGCTTGAAAAGGGCTAGAACTCAGGCAGCCCGTCCAGATCTGCGGGGGATTTGACGGCGTGCGTCGGGGTCCCCCGAAGTTCGCGTTTGGCGATGCCGGCCAATGTCCCCGCGGGCGGGAACTCCACGATCGCGCTGATGTCCCGGGCGCGAAGCGTCTCGGTGCACAGATCCCAGCGCACCGGCCGGGTCAGCTGTGCGACCAGGTTCTCCATTGCGGCGGCCGCCGAGGTGACGGGCTGCCCGTAGCGGTTAGACAACAGTGTAGCGGCGGGATCGGATGCTGCGACCTGCTCCGCGGCGGCGGAGTAGGCCTCCAGCGCGGGCGCCATGAACTGGGTGTGGAACGCGCCGGCGGTGGCCAGCTTACGCACCCGGGCCTTGGCGGGCGGGTCTTCGGCGAGCTTGTCCAGCGCGGTCACCGGGCCCGCCGCGACGATCTGGCCGACGGCGTTGCGGTTGGCCGGGACCAGGTCGAGCTGCTCGAGGCGGGTCAGCACCTCGGTCTCGTCGCCGCCGAGCACCGCAGCCATACCGGTGGGCTCGAGCGCGCAGGCCTTGGCCATTTCGCGGCCGCGGGTGGCGGCCAGCATGACGGCGTCGTCGGGGGAGATCACGCCCGCGATGGCGTAGGCGGCGATCTCGCCGACCGAGTGGCCGGCCACGATCACGTCCGCGCCCAGCGGGCTGTTACGGCGCTGAGACAGCTCGGCGTAGGCGAGCAGCGTCGCGGCCACCACCAGCGGTTGGGTGACCGCCGTGTCGGTGATCTCCTCGGCGGTCGCGGTGGTGCCCAACGCGACCAGATCCAGACCGCTGATCTCCGACCACGCGGCCAGCTGGCTGGCGGCACCAGGCTGTTCCAGCCACGGCGACAGCATGCCGGGAGTCTGGGATCCCTGTCCGGGAGCGAGCAACGCAATCACGTCTTTAAGAGAACATTGTGAAGCGCGGTTTGCAGGATGTCCTAGAACATGAACATTGTCTTATGTTTTTGTGGAAGTCCTACAAACGTGCCATCTGATGCGACGTGTTTGATACCTCTTCGCGACAACTGCCCGGTTGAGGACGTGCTGCTGAGCCGAACCGTACGCCCCGCCTCACCCGACCCGATGCTCGCCGGGTGCGCTCCCGCCCACCGGCGGCGTGGCGTATGTCACCGGTGCGCTGCTGAAGCTGGCATGTTGGGCCTGATTGGCCAGCCGCCCGACGGTGGCCGCCACCCGCAGCACGTAGGCGTCGCGCGGTTGGGTGGGGTCTCGCCCGGTGAAGTCGGCAATTCGTTTGAGTCGGTAACGGACGGTGTTTGGATGAACGAACAACTTCCGTGAGCACGCCTCGATCGCGCCGCCACAGTCCAGGTAGGCGTCCAGCGTCTCGGTCAGCGACGGCCCGGCCTCGGCCAGCGGCCGCATCACATCGGTGTGCAGGGCCGCGATCGCCGAGGGATCCCCGATCAAAGCCCGTTCGGGCAGCAGCTCGCGGGCCAGCACCGGCCGCGGCGCTCCGGTCCAGCCGACAACGGCGTTCATGCCGGAGATCGCCTCGCTGGCGCTGTGGTAGGCCGCGGTCAAGGTCGGTGCGGTCGGTCCGATCACCACCGGCCCGTCGGAGAACGCGCCGAGTAGGTCGGCGAAGAACTTCTGGGTCGGCGACAGCGGGCCGGACACGATCGCCACCAGCCAGGTGCCGTGCACGTCGGTCAGCGCGGCCCGGCCGTGGCGTTCGGCGACGTCGCGGACGTCCTGGCTGGCCTTTTGACCGGAGAAGGCGTCCGGGCCCGGCGGTGCGGTGCCCACCACGACCGTGGCCGGCGCGGTGGTGTCCCAGTTCAGTGCCGCCGCCCGGCTCAGCAGCTCCGGGCCGGTATCGCCGCGCACCACGGCGTCCACCACGCTGGCCTCCATCCGGGAATCCCAGGTGCCGCGAGCCTCGGCGGCGTCGGCGTAGGCGGAGGCGGCGGTGAAGGCCAGGTCGCGGCTGTACTTGAGAATGCCCACTGTCAGCGCCGTCACCTGCTCCTCGGAGCGGGCCAGTAGCGGCACGACCTCCTCGAAGAACTCCATGGTGACCCGCACCATGTCCACGGTGTGCCGCAGCGCGATGTGCCGGGTCAGCTCCTGCGGCACCAGCTCGAACGCCTGCGCGGTGTGGCTGACGTTGCCGTGTGGGTCGTGCATCCACTCGGCGAAGTTGACCACGGCGGTCTGCACCACCAGGGCGACGCTGGCGCGCTGGGAGGCCTCCAGGTCGGCGAAGAACGGCAGCCGTTCGCCCATCGCCGAGACCGCCTCGGTGGCCAAGCGGCCCGAATAGTGCTTGAGCCGGCGCAGCAGCGTGTCGGGGACGGCGCTGAGCAGGTCCAGGGTCGACCGCGGCAGGACCTGCCCACTTGGGCTGTTGTCAACCATCCCTAAAAGCTACGCCTGATTTCTGGTCACTCCCGACAACAAGCGGCGCGTGTCAAGCGACGCCCGAGTCCGACGTCTGCTCAGGCGCGGCCATCACGTCGTCGATCTGGTAGCGGTCCGCGGCCGTCGCCGCGACCGAGGCGTCGATGGACCCGTCGCGGGCCAGGGCCGCCAGCACCGCGACCACCACTGATTCGGCATCGGTGTTGAAGTAACGCCGCGCGGCCGGGCGGGTATCGGAGAAGCCGAACCCGTCGGTGCCCAGCGTGACGTAATTGCCGGGCACCCAGGGCCGGATCTGTTCGGGCACCGCGCGCATCCAGTCCGACACCGCGACAACCGGGCCGCTCGCCTCCGCCAGTGCCTGAGTCACATACGGCACCCCGGCCTCCCGGTCCGGGTTGCGCAACCGCTCGCGTTCGACGGCGACACCGTCCCGGTTGAGCTCACCCCAGCTGGTCACCGACCACACGTCGGCGGCCACATCCCAGTCGGCGGCCAGCATGTCGCCGGCCCGTAGCGCCTCGGGCATCGACACCCCGGACGCCAGGATCTGGGCGGTGTGGGATCGGGGCTCCGCGGCCTGCCGGTAGCGGTAGATACCCCGCAGCAGGCCGGCCGGGTCGAAGTCCTCCGGCTCGGCCGGTTGGACATACGGCTCGTTGTAGATGGTCATGTAGAAGTACACGTTCTCCGGGTTCGCGCCGAACATGCGCTCCAGCCCGCTTTCGATGATGTGGGCGACCTCGTAGGCGAACGCCGGATCGTAGGAGACCACCGCCGGGTTGGTGCTGGCCAACAGCAGCGAGTGTCCGTCGGCGTGCTGCAGGCCCTCACCGGTCAAGGTGGTGCGCCCCGCGGTGGCGCCCAGCACGAAACCGCGCGCCATCTGGTCGGCGGCTGCCCACAGGCCGTCGCCGGTGCGCTGGAAGCCGAACATCGAATAGAAGATGTAGATCGGGATCATCGGCTCGTCGTGGGTGGCATACGACGTCCCGACCGCAGTGAACGACGCCGTCGAGCCGGCCTCGTTGATGCCCTCATGCAGGATGTGGCCGACTTCGCTTTCCTTGTAGGCCAACATCAGTTCGGCGTCGACGGAGGTATACAGCTGCCCGTTGCGGTTGTAGATCTTCAAGGACGGGAACCATGAGTCCATCCCGAACGTGCGCGCCTCGTCGGGGATGATCGGGACTAGCCGATCCCCGATTTCCTTGTCCCGCAACAACTCTTTGAACACCCGTACGGTTGCCATGGTGGTGGCGACTTCTTGGGTGCCCGATCCCTTCTTGACCGCCGCATACGGCTTCGAGTCGGGCAGCGTCAGTGCGCGGGCCTGGGTGCGGCGGTGCGGAACGAAACCGCCGAGGCTGCGCCGGCGGTCCAGCAGATAGCGAATCTCCGGGGCGTTCTCGCCGGGGTGGTAGTACGGCGGCAGATACGGGTTGTCCTCGAGTTCGGCGTCCGAGACGGGAATTCGCATCTCGTCGCGGAAGTCCTTGAGGTCTTGCAGCCGGAACTTCTTCATCTGGTGGGTGGCGTTGCGGCCGGCGAAATAGCTGCCCAGGCTGTAGCCCTTGATGGTCTTGGCCAGGATGACGGTCGGCTGGCCCTTGTGCTCGACGGCGGCCCGGTAGGCCGCGTGGACCTTGCGGTAGTCGTGCCCGCCGCGTTTGAGGTGCCAGATGTCCTGGTCGGACAGATCCTCGACCAGGGCCTTGGTCCGCGGGTCGCGGCCGAAGAAGTGCTGACGCACATAGCCGCCGTCGTTGGCCTTGTAGGTCTGGTAGTCGCCGTCGGGCGTGACGTTCATCAGGTTGACCAGGGCGCCGTCCCGGTCGGCGTGCAACAGGGCGTCCCACTCGCGGCCCCAGACCACCTTGATCACGTTCCAGCCCGCCCCGCGGAAGAACGATTCGAGCTCCTGGATGATCTTGCCGTTGCCGCGCACCGGGCCGTCGAGGCGCTGCAGGTTGCAGTTGATCACGAAGGTCAGGTTGTCCAGGCCCTCCAGCGCGCCGACGTGCAGTAGGCCGCGGCTCTCCGGCTCGTCCATCTCGCCGTCGCCCAGGAAGCACCACACGTGCTGGTCGGAGGTGTCCTTGATGCCCCGGTCATGCAGGTAGTGGTTGAACCGGGCCTGGTAGATGGCGTTCATCGGACCCAGCCCCATCGACACCGTGGGAAACTCCCAGAAGTCCGGCATCAGCCGCGGATGCGGGTAGGACGGCAGCCCACCGCCGGGATGGCTGTGCTCCTGCCGGAAGCCGTCGAGCTGGTGGGTGCTCAGCCGGCCCTCCAGGAACGCCCGCGCATAGATCCCGGGGGAGGCGTGGCCCTGGATGAAAACCTGGTCCCCGCCGCCGGGGTGGTTTTTGCCGCGGAAGAAGTGGTTGAAGCCGACCTCATAGAGCGTCGATGACGACGCGTAGGTCGAGATATGCCCGCCGACACCGACTCCCGGCCGCTGCGCACGGTGCACCATCACCGCGGCGTTCCAGCGGATCCACCGGCGAAAGCGGCGCTCGGTGTCCTCGTCGCCGGGGAACCAGGGCTCCAGTTCGGTCGGGATGGTGTTGACGTAGTCGGTGGAGGTGAGCGCCGGAATCGCCACCCGCTGCTCGCCGGCGCGTTCCAGCAGACGCAGCATCAAGTAGCGGGCGCGGGACGGACCGGACCGGTCCAACAGTTCGTCGAAGGACTCCAACCATTCGGAGGTCTCTTCGGGGTCGATGTCGGGAAGGTAGGACGCCACCCCTTCGCGGATCACTCGTACGCGGTCGGATTCACTTGCGCCGCTTGGCTTTTTGACCGGATCTTGGCGCACGGCCTCGGTAGTCAACGCATTACTCCTTGGTTTGGAGGTCAGGACGTGTCTCCCGGCTTGTGGCCAGAACGACACCGGACCGATCGCTTCGCCGGTCTTGTCTTTTCTATCCTGCCCCACCGGGCCCGGGACCGGCGGTGGGTGAGTGACGGGTGGGGGTGGGCTGATCTCGGCATGTGACCGCCAACCCGGTAACGTCTGAAGCTGTGCTGACCGGATGGCGGACCGTCCCGCGTGGGCGGGCGCGGCGACACGCCCGGGTGGGTGCGTTGGTGGCCGGTGGAACCGCGGCAGTGGCGATGGGCGTCGTCGGCTGCACCAGCATCATCGGCGGAACGCCGGAGGCGGACACCTCGGCGGCGCCGGCGTACCGCTCCTCGGTGTCGGCGTCGGTGTCGGCCTCGGAGGCGACCTCGAGCATCCGCGAGACTCAGCGCCAGCAGTCGATGACGACCCAGGCGGTGCGCGGCGCGTGCGGCAGGTTCGCCTCGAGCAGCAGCGACGCCGTCGACACCGTGAACAAGTACGTGGAGGCGTTCAACAGCGGCGGTGACATCCCCGGAACCGCCGGGCCCGCGGTCGAGGCGCTCAACCACAGCGCCGACGAGGTGTCCGGCGCCATCAACGAGAAGCTGTCGACGGACCTCAAGGACGCGTTCACCACCTATGCCGACGCCGCCCGCGGCGTGGCGACCGCGATTTCGTCCAAGGCGCCGGTCTCGGTGTACAACGCCCGCAAAGACGAGCTCAACCGGGCCCGGGAGAAGGGGATGCAGCTGTGCCGAGCCTTCTGAGGTCACCGATCATTTCGGACCCGGCTGTGCAACGATGATGCGCAACACTCAGCACGGTGAAAGTCGAAGGAGGTCACACGGTGGTCGCGGCGGATAACGCCCCGAACTTCGCCCGCAAATTGGGCATAGAAAACAAGCAGTTGGTCCAGGAGTTCGGCTGGGACGACGACGCCGACGACGACATCCGTGTCGACGTCGAAGAGGCCTGTGGCAGTGAACTGCTCGATGAAGACACCGACGAGGTGGTCGACGTCGTGCTGCTGTGGTGGCGCGACGGCGACGGAGACCTGGTGGACACCCTGATGGACGCGATCACCGCGCTGGCCGACGACGGCGTGATCTGGGTGCTGACGCCCAAGACCGGCAAGTCCGGCCATGTTCAGCCCGCCGAGATCGCGGAGGCGGCGCCGACCGCCGGGCTGATGCCGACCTCGTCGGTCAATCTCGGCGACTGGAGTGCCAGTCGATTGGTTCAACCCAAATCGAGGACGGGAAAGCGTTGATGTTGGAAGTGGGTACCGAAGCTCCTGATTTCACCCTCAGGGACCAGGATCAGCAGCAGGTCACCCTGAGCGGTTACCGCGGTGAGAAGAACGTTTTGCTGGTGTTCTTCCCGCTGGCCTTCACCGGCATCTGCCAGGGGGAGCTGGACCAGTTGCGTGACCACCTGCCCACCTACACAGGCGACGACAGCGTGGCTCTGGCCATCTCGGTGGGCCCGCCGCCCACCCACAAGATCTGGGCCACCGAGAGCGGGTTCCTGTTCCCGGTGCTCTCGGACTTCTGGCCGCACGGCGCGGTCAGCCAGTCCTACGGGGTGTTCAACGACGACACCGGCTTCTCCAACCGCGGCACCTTCGTCATCGACAAGTCCGGGATCATCCGGTTCGCCGAGATGAAGGCGCCTGGCGAGGCCCGCGACCAGCAGCTGTGGGTCGACGCTCTCGCGGCGTTGAAGGGGTAGTTCTCCACCGTTTTCCCCGCGAGATTGCGCTGATGCAGCGTTTTCACCATTTTTTCCGGCATCAGCGCAATCTCGCGGTTTTGGGCGCCCGCCATCATGGCGGGTAACCTGCCCGAGGCAGGGCGCGTAGCTCAGTGGTAGAGCTCTGGTTTTACACACCAGCGGTCGGCGGTTCGATACCGTCCGCGCCCACAGCGTGGTTTGACGTCGTCGTGGACGGTCAATGCAGCGCCTATGACCACCTCTCCCTTGCCGCCAGACGAAGGTTCGATCCCACCTCCGGCTCCGGAAACGCCCGGCGCGGCTCCGACCGGCACATCGGGCGTACCCCCTGCGACCGGCTCGCGGCTGACGCCGGCGGGCCGGCCGGGGGTATCACCAGGGCTGATGCTCTGGGTGGGACTGGCCGTGCTGGTCGTGATCATCATCGTCTTGATCGTGCTCACGGCCTGACACCCGCGTAAGGCCGCACTCAGTGCGAATGCGCGTGACCCGCATCCTCGAGACCGGCCTGATGCACGTGCCGATGGCTATGTGCCGTCCCGTCCTCGTGGGTGTGTTCGTGTTCGTGCTCGACGTGGTCGTGCTCATGGGTGTCGTGAACGTGTTCGTGCGTTTCCCCGCTGTGGGTGTGCTCGTGCGAATGCGGCGCGTCATGGCCGTGGTTGTGGTGCGACATGGCTGCTCAGCTCCTTTGTTCGATGATTCGTTGCCCCAGCGCGGGCAACGCCTGGCCGGCAGCGGCCGGCAGGTTGTTGGCGCCACGGTGATGTGGCGGCACTCCGGGTCCGGCGTGCTCGGCGTTGAAGACGGCGTCGGTGACCAATTGGCAGACGTGCTCGTTCTCCATGCTGTAGAAGACCGTGGTGCCTTCCCGGCGAGTGCGCACCAGCCGTGCCATCCGGAGTTTCGCCAGGTGCTGTGAGACCGACGGGGCCGGTTTGCCGACGTGTTCGGCGAGTTCGTTGACCGACATCTCGCGGCTGGTCAGCGCCCAGAGCACCTGCACCCGGGTGGCGTCGGCCAGCATCCGGAAGACCTCGACGATCAGGCCCACCTGATCGTCGGGCAGCCGGTCGGCCGGACCAGTATCTGCATGCATACGCAAATAATAGATCTTCGGGGCGGTGGGGTGTCAACCCTCGGCCCGTTCCGGGGCTCTCGGTAGTCTCCAGCGACAACCCGTCAGCGCAGTAGCAGAGGTAAGCCGATGTCGACGCACGAATTGCGCCACCCCATCCATTCCGGGCATCTGACCGTGGGCGCCCTCAAGCGCAACAAGGACAAACCGGTGCTGGCCCTCGGCGACACCACGCTGACCGGCGGCCAGCTCGCCGAGCGCATCAGCCAATACATTCAGGCCTTCGAGGCGCTCGGCGCCGACACCTGTGGCCTGCTCTCGCTGAACCGCCCCGAGGTGCTGATGATCATCGGCGCCGGGCAGACCCAGGGCTATCGGCGCACCGCCCTGCACCCGCTGGGGTCGCTGGATGACCACGCCTACGTGCTGGCCGACGCGGGGGTCAGCACGCTGATCATCGACCCGACCCCGGCCTTCGTGGAGCGCGCCCTCGGCCTGCTCGACAAGGTGCCCTCGCTGCGACAGGTGCTGACCATCGGGCCGGTGCCACCGGAGCTCGACGGGAAGGCGGTCGACCTGGCCGCCGAAGCCGCCAAATTCGAGCCGCAGCCACTGGTGGCCGCCGATCTGGCCGCAGACCACATCGGCGGGCTCACCTACACCGGCGGGACCACCGGAAAACCGAAGGGAGTCATCGGCACCGTCGCGTCCATCACGGCGATGACGACCATTCAGCTCGCCGAGTGGGAGTGGCCGGAACAGCCGAAGTTTTTGATGTGTACTCCGCTGTCGCATGCCGGCGCGGCGTTTTTCGTGCCGACCATCGTCAAGGGCGGCCAGCTGGTGGTGCTGACCAAGTTCGATCCGGCCGAGGTGCTCCGCGTGATCGAGGAGCAGAAGATCACCGCCACCATGCTGGTGCCGTCGATGATCTACGCGCTGCTGGATCACCCGGATTCGCACACCCGCGACCTGTCCTCGCTGGAGACGGTGTACTACGGCGCCTCGGCGATGAACCCGGTACGGCTCCAGGAGGGCATCGACCGGTTCGGGCCGATCTTCGCCCAGTACTACGGTCAGTCCGAGGCGCCGATGGTGATCACCTATCTGGCCAAGGGGGACCACGACCAGAAGCGACTCACCTCCTGTGGCCGTCCGACGCTGTTCGCGCGGGTGGCGCTACTGGGCGAGGACGGCGCTCCGGTGGCCCAGGGCGAGGTCGGCGAGATCTGTGTGTCCGGGCCGCTGCTCTCGGGCGGCTACTGGAATCTTCCGGAGGCCACGGCCGAGACGTTCAAGGACGGCTGGATGCACACCGGCGACCTGGCTCGTGAGGATGAAGACGGTTTCTACTACATCGTGGACCGCACCAAAGACATGATCGTCACCGGCGGGTTCAACGTGTTTCCCCGCGAGGTCGAGGACGTCATCGCCGAGCACCCGTCGGTGGCTCAGGTGTGCGTGATCGGCACCCCCGACGAGAAGTGGGGCGAGGCGGTGACCGCGGTGGTGGTGTTGCGTGCCGGTGTCGACACCGGTGCCGCGGCCATCGCCGCGATGACGGCCGAGATCCAGTCCGCGGTCAAAGAGCGCAAGGGCTCGGTCCAATCACCCAAGCAGGTCATCGTCGCGGAATCGCTGCCGGTGACCGCGCTGGGTAAGCCGGACAAGAAGGCGGTGCGCGCCCAGTTCTGGTCCGGCGCAGCCCGTTCGGTCGGCTGAGATCAGCCCAGCGCCTCAGCCAACTTGCGCCACTGTGCACGCGGGAAGGCGCGCGGGTCGGCATCCAGCAGCTGCACACAGACGTGGTCGGCTCCGGCGTCTCGGTGCTCGGTGATCCGGCTGGTGATGGTCTCTGGGCTGCCCCAGGCGATGAGCGCGTCGAAGAGCCGGTCGCTGACTCCCACGATGTCGTCTTCGGAGAATCCCGAGCGCAGCAGGTTGTTGGCGTAGTTGGGCAGTGCCAGGTAGGAGCCCAGCCACTTGGTGCCGATCACGCGTGCCTCGTCACGGCTCGAGCACAAGATCGCGGTCTGCTCGGGCAGCAGCAGGGGGCCGTCGCCCAGTTGCTCGCGGGCGAACCGGGTGTGCTCGGGGGTGGTCAGGTAGGGGTGGGCGCCGCGGCTGCGGGCTGCGGCCAGCTCCAGCATCTTCGGACCCAGTGCGGCGAGCACCCGGGACCCGGCCGGGACGGGGGCCTCGGCGGCGTCCAGACCGTCGAGGAAGGTGGTCATCGCCCGCAGCGGCCGGCGGTAGCGCCCGGGATCCCCGGCGTCGATCAGCGGGGCATGGCTGACACCGATGCCGAGCAGGAACCGATCACCGTGGGCCGCGGTCAGCGATGCGTAGGACGCCGCGACGTCGGCCGGAGCATGCATCCACAGGTTCAGGATTCCGGTGGCGATGACCGCCTGCCGGGTGGCCGACAGCAGGTTTTCCACCGAGTCGAACACCGGGCCGCCGACGTCGGGGATCCATAGTGCGCCGAAGCCCAATTCCTCCAGCTCGGCGGCCGCCTCGGCGGCCTCGCCCTGATCGCCGTAGCGCAACGGCGCACTCCAGATTCCCACACCCGTGATGTTCACCATGACCCCAGGATGGCATGGCGCCGACGCGCTAGACGACGGGCATGCCGTAGCGGGCCCGAAAACGCATGTCCCACAGGTACGCCCGATAACCCAGCACCCAGACCTGGTGGGGGATCAGCCGATCGGCCACTCGCAGCCCCGACAGTAGCCATTCGAACCGGCGTTGCTGCGACGTCGACCAGTCCAGCTGCATCAGCTGGCGGAACTCCGCGGGCAAGAACCCGGTTGTCGCGAACAAGTTGAGCGGGCCGGCCAGCCGCAGCGGCCAGGGCAGGAACACCATCGACGCCACCCCCCGCAGATGCGCACGCACCGGGGGATCGATGCGCAGCTCGTGCAGCGAGTGCTTCCAGTACTCGTCGAACGCCGCGCGGTCCTTCGGCCACATCTCATCGCGCACCTGCAAGGTGGTGCCCAGCTTCTTGGCGTCGGCGTAGATCGCATCCGCGGCTGCGTCGTCGAGCGGGCCGTGCAGGATCTCGTGCTGGTCGACGAAGTAGCGGTATAGGCAGGCCGCCACCCACAGTTGCAGCTCGGGGTCGAACGCGTTGTAGCGCACCGGGCTTTCTGGCGTGGAACGAACCTGCCGGTGGGCGGTGTCCACGGCGGCGCGGTAGAGCGCGCGGTCGTTCTCGCTGCCGATGGCGGCGACCGCCAGGTAGGTGCCGGTGGTGCGGGCCCGCTTGAACGGATGCTTGTACACGTTGCCGTTGTCCACCCGGCTTTCCTGCACGCCGTAGCCGACCCCGGGCAGCGAGAGCTGCATGATCACGTTGGCGGCCGGCATCAGCAGCGCAGCGGGATTTAGCAGGTCGACGATCCTGGTGGTTCGTCTCATGGCAGCCCCATGGCTGGAGTATGCCCGAATACCGGGGCCGATACGCCGCACTTAGGCGGTTGGTGACGCGGCGCCGGCGATGATCAGCGCCGGCGGCCGTACCGGTCGGCGAGCTTCTGCTCGACGGTCATCGGCGGCGCGGGCTCATCGGCGTCGGGGTCCTCGGCGGCCTGTTCGTCGAGAGCCCTCTCCGACCGCCGGGCGCGTATCTCGGCGTACGCGAAGTAACCCAGTCCGATCGGGGCGAGGATCCCGAACGCGATCCA
Source organism: Mycolicibacter sinensis (assembly GCF_001673565.1). Lineage (GTDB taxonomy): Bacteria > Actinomycetota > Actinomycetes > Mycobacteriales > Mycobacteriaceae > Mycobacterium > Mycobacterium sinense_C. The sequence goes on along the minus strand of NZ_LZMF01000128.1, from coordinate 32,098 downwards.
CTGGATCCCGTAGGACAAGAACGGCCCGTTATCGCGGCGCGGCAGCGCGATCAATCCCAGCCCGCCCGGCTGGTCCTCCACCAGCTGCAGGTAGGAGCCGGTGAGTGGAACCCCGGTGAATGCCGCGACCTGTTCGGTGTTGATCGCATACACCTGACGGAAACCGTTCTCGCTGAACGGTTTCTTGCCCGGAATCGTCTCCTGCGGATCCCGCAGCCGCGCGGTGATGGTGACCTGCTCATCCGGTGGCGGCGGGATCTGCGGCATCCGCGAGCCGCCGTCGTCGGTGCGCACATAGCCGCGGTTGACCAGTACGGTCGGCCCGCCGCGGACCGCGAACGGCGTCAGCACCTCGAACGCCGGCACCCCCTCGACCAGCCGCAACCGCACCAGCACCTGCGCCTCGGCAAGGTAGTGCCCGGTGGCGCTCACCGGCCGCCACTGATCATCCGGCGCCGACGAATCCTGGTGCGGCAACAGCGTTGTCAGCGGCACCGGCTCCGTGGTCAGCGCGTGTTCGAGCTGGCTGTTGGCCCGCGACGTGGTGGTGTTCTTGCCCAGCTGCCAGGGCGCCAGCACGGTGAAACACAGGTAAGCGAAGGCCAGCACCACCACCGCCACGGCCAGCCAGCTCGGGCGCAGCAGGAAGCCCAGCCGCCGCATCAGCCGCCCTCGCCGCCCGCCAGCTGCGCGTCGACCCAATCGTGCAGGCCCGGCAGTGCGGCCGCGATGACGTCAAAAGCCCGCTGGAAATCGTCGTGGCCGCCGTAGTAGGGATCCTCGACGTCGGGGACGGCCGCTCCCGAACGCGGATCGAAGGAACGCAGCATCCGGATCCGCTCAGCGGGAACCCCGAGCCCGCGAAGCCAGCCGACGTGGTTGCGCCCCAGCGCGACTACCAGATCGGCCGACATGTGGTCGGCGTCGACCTGGGCGGCGCTGTGCTCCACCGGATAGCCGTGGGCGAGCAGCACCCGATTGGTGCGCTCGTCGGCGCCCTTTCCGGTGTGCCAATCCGCGGTCCCGGCGCTGGTGACGCGCACCGCATCACCCAGGCCACGCTGCGCAAGCTCATGGGCGAACATCTTCTCGGCCATCGGGGAACGGCAGATGTTGCCGGTGCAGACGAACGTGACATGCAATGCCGGCTCAGACACCGAGCACCTCCCGCAACTCGGCGACGGTCTGGACGCGGGCGGCCGGACCCGTCTCGGCGTCGTCGTAATCGGCCTGCCCGTAACCCCAGCCGACCAGCACCGTATCGATACCGTGCGCGGCCGCCCCGTCGACGTCGTGGCGCCGGTCGCCCACCATCAGCACCCGGTCCGGCAGCGGCGCCAGCTGCTCCAGCGCGTGGGCCAGCACGTCGTACTTGGCCGCGCGGCTGCCGTCGACGCTGGCGCCGGCGACCACGTCGAAAAACCCGTCGAGCCCGAAGTGGGCCAGGATCTTGCGTGCGGTCGGCTCGACTTTGGAGGTGGCCACCGCCAGCCGCACGCCGGCGGCCCGCAGGTCGGTCAGCAGCGCGGTGACGCCGTCGAACATGGTGTTCATCCGCCAGCCGCGGCTGGTGTAATCGGCGCGGTAGGCGGCGATCGCCGCGTCGGTCTGTTCGCCGAGGCCCATCGCGGCCAGCGTGTGGTGCATCGGCGGGCCGACGAGCCACTGGGCCAGATCGCCGCCGGGCACCGGCGCCCCGATGTGGTCCAGCGCGTGGCGGAAGCTGGCGACGATCCCGGCGGCGGAGTCGGTCAAGGTGCCGTCCAGGTCGAAGATCACCAGCTCGGCGGTGGCAGTGGTCGTGCGCGTCACGAGCCCATTGTCCCCGACGTGCGCGGCGAGCCCGCCGGGTGGCGCACTACTGTCTTGAAGTGTGACTGCGCGGCTGGCTGACGTCATCGACGTGCTGGACGCCGCCTACCCGCCGGAGCTGGCCCAGTCCTGGGATTCGGTTGGGCTGGTTTGCGGCGATCCGGACGAGCTGGTGAGCTCGGTGACGGTCGCCGTCGACGCCACCGCCGCGGTGGTCGATGAGGTTCCCGACGGTGGCCTGCTGCTGGCCCATCATCCGCTGCTGTTGCGCGGGGTGGACACCGTGGCGGCGAGCACAGCCAAGGGAGCCCTGATCCACCGGCTGATCCGTTCCGGACGTGCCTTGTTCACCGCTCACACCAACGCCGACGCGGCCAACCCCGGGGTATCGGATGCTCTGGCCGAGGCGCTGGGGCTGACCGTGGAGTCCGTGCTGGAACCGGCGCCGAGTGCGCCCGACACCGACAAGTGGGTGATCTACGCCCCGACCGAGCACGCCGAGGCGGTGCGGGCCGCGGTGTTCGCCGCCGGGGCGGGGCACATCGGTGACTATGCGCAATGCAGCTGGAGCGTGACCGGCACCGGGCAGTTCCTGCCCGGCGACGGGGCGGCGCCCACGATCGGCCAGGTGGGCGCGGTGGAGCGCGTCGCCGAGGACCGCGTCGAGGTGGTGGCGCCGGCCCGGTTCCGCGGCCGGGTCCGTGCGGCGCTGCTGGCTGCGCACCCCTACGAGGAGCCGGCGTTCGACGTCTTCGCGTTGCAGCCGCTACCGGCCGGTGTCGGGATCGGCCGGATCGGCACCTTGGCAGCGCCGGAGCCGCTGAGCGCCTTCGTCGCCCGGGTCGCTGCCCGGCTGCCCGCCACCTCATGGGGGGTGCGCGCGGCGGGGGATCCGGATCTGCCGGTGTCGCGGGTCGCGGTCTGTGGCGGTGCCGGAGACTCGCTGCTGGATGCGGCGGCCAAGGCCGACGCCGAGGTTTTTCTCACCGCGGATCTGCGCCACCACCCGGCCGACGAGCACTCCCGACGGTCACCGGTGGCGCTGGTCGACGTGGCGCACTGGGCCAGTGAATACCCCTGGTGCGCGCAAGCCGCCGACGTGCTCCGTTCGCACTTCGGTGCGGCCGTGCCGGTGCGCGTCAGCGCGCTGCGCACCGACCCCTGGAACCTCGCTTGCGAAGGAGACCGGCAATGAAGGCCGAAGTGGCACAGCAACGTTCGCTGCTGGAATTGTCGGAGATCGACGCCGAACTGTCCCGGCTCGCGCACCGGGCCGGTCATTTGCCCGAACAGCAGGACCGGATGCGCATCCAGGCCGACCACACCACCGCCTCCGACCGGATGGCCGCGCTGGAACTGGCGTTGGAGGACTTGGACGCCCAGGCCGCCCGCTTCGAGTCGGAGATCGACGCGGTGCGCCAGCGCGAGGACCGTGACCGCGCCCTACTGGACTCAGGGCAGGTCAACGCCAAGCAGGTCACCGACCTGCAGCACGAGCTGGAGACGTTGCAGCGCCGCCAGGCCAGCCTGGAGGATTCGCTGCTGGAGCTGCTGGAGCAGCGCGAGCAATTGCAGGCCCAGGCGACCGCCGAGTCGGCCGTGATCGACGGACTGGCCGCCGACCTGGCCCGGGTGCAGCAGACGCTGGACACCGCCTCGGGGGAGATCGAGGCCACCCGCGCCCAGCGTGCGGCGAGCCGCGAGCAGCTGGCCGCAGCAATCGACGCCGAGCTGCTGGCGCTCTATGAGCGGCAGCGCGCATCCGCCGGCGTCGGTGCCGGACCGCTACGGGGCGGCCAGTGCGGGGCCTGCCGGATCGAGATCGACCGCGGCGAGCTGGCGCGGATCTCGGCGGCTCCGCCGGAGGAGGTGCTGCGCTGTCCGGAGTGCAGTGCGATCCTGCTGCGGGTCAAGGACTTTGGTTAGTGCGGCGCCGATGAAGGTCGTGGGATGAAGGTCATCGTCGAAGCCGACGGCGGGTCGCGCGGCAACCCGGGGCCGGCCGGCTACGGAACGGTGGTGTGGTCCGCGGATCGCGCCGAGGTGCTGGCCGAAGCTCGGGAGTCGATCGGCACGGCCACCAACAATGTCGCCGAATACCGTGGCCTGGTCGCCGGTCTGACCGAGGCGGCACGGTTGGGCGCCGCCGAGGTCGCGGTGTTCATGGACTCCAAGCTGGTGGTCGAGCAGATGGCCGGACGGTGGAAGGTCAAGCATCCCGACCTGATCACCCTGCATCGGCAGGCCCGCGAATTGGCCGCGAAGTTCGACCACGTCCGCTACAGCTGGATTCCGCGGGAGAAGAACTCGCACGCCGACCGGCTGGCCAACCAGGCGATGGACGCCGCGGCCGCGTTGGCCGGTGCTGAGCCGGCTTCGGCCGAGCCCGTGAAACCGGTCCAGGAGAAGCCCGAAAAGCCTTCACCGCCAACGGCGCCGGGCTGGACGGGCGCAACAGGAACGCCCACCCGACTTTTGCTGCTGCGGCACGGGCAGACCGAACTGTCGGTGCAGCGCCGCTACTCCGGACGGGGCAACCCGCCGCTGACCGACACCGGTCGGGCGCAGGCCGATGCGGCGGCACGCTATCTCGCTGGGCGCGGCGGCATTTCGGCGGTGATCAGTTCGCCGCTGCAGCGCTGTTATGACACGGCCACCGCGGCGGCCAAGTTGCTGCACCTAGACGTGACCGTCGACGAGGACCTGACCGAAACCGACTTCGGGGCCTGGGAGGGGCTGACTTTCGCCGAGGCGGCTGCACGCGACCCGGAATTGCACCGGCGGTGGCTGAAGGACACCTCCACGCAGCCACCGGAGGGGGAGAGCTTCGATGCGGTGCAGCAGCGGGTGGCACGGGCGCGCGACCGGATCGTCGCCGAACACCGCGGTACCACCGTGTTGGTGGTGTCGCACGTGACCCCGATCAAGACCGTCCTGCGCCTGGCGCTGGACGCCGGTCCGGCGATCCTCTACCGGCTGCACCTGGATCTGGCGTCGCTGAGCATCGCCGAGTTCTTCGCAGACGGGCCCGCTTCGGTGCGGCTGGTGAACCAGACGGCCTATCTCTAGTCGGCCTCAATCGTGCAGGTGCACTCGTTCACCGTGGGCGCCGAAGAGCATGATCGCCTCGGCGGGCCCGTCGACCGCACCGAACCAGTGCGGGGTCCAGGTGGAGAATTCGACGGCCTCGCCCGGGCCGATCAGGAAGTCGTCGTCGCCAAGCACCAGTCGCAGGCGCCCGGACAGCACGTACATCCACTCGTGGCCCTCGTGCACCGGTAACTCGGCCGGGCGGCGGCGCCGCACGCTGACCCGGATCTTGAAGGCGTGCAGACCACCGGCCGGCCCGTGCCGGGTCAGCGGCCAGTAGGTGATGCCATGGTGGGTCTGCGAGGCACCCCGCACCCGCGGGTCGGGGCGTTCAGGGGCGCGCAGCAACTCGTCGGTGGTGACCGCGAGGGCCTCGGCCAGCCGGGGCAGATGATCGAGCGCCAAGCGCCGTTTGCCGGACTCCAGGCGGCTCAGCGTGGAGACGTCGATGCGGGCGCGAGTGGCCACGTCCTCCAGCGTCAGGCCCTGCTGCGTGCGCAGCTCGCGCAGCCGTCGCCGTACCCGCAGATCGACACCGCTTTCCTCGTCATTTGCCGACATGGCAAATCAGCTTGCCAGCAGATGGCGGGGCCGTGCAATGTCAGATGTACATCGCCGGGTCGATGTAGGACGTCGGGTCCACGCCGGGTTCGCGCTGGTTCTCGGTGCGGGCGCGCACCACCGCGGGAATTCCGGTGGCGATCGAATTCCCCGGCACGTCATGAGTGATGACCGCATTGGCGCCGATCGCGGAATCGTCGCCGATTCGTAACGGCCCCAGCACTTTTGCGCCGGCGCCGATGGTCACCCTGTCACCTACCGTAGGGTGCCGTTTGCCCCGCTTCAGCGAGCGGCCGCCGAGCGTCACCCCGTGGTAGAGCATCACGTCGTCGCCGATCTCGGTGGTCTCGCCGATCACGACGCCCATACCGTGGTCGATGAAGAACCGCCGGCCGATGGTTGCGCCTGGATGGATCTCGATCCCGGTGGCCAGACGGGTGGCCTGGGACAGCAGCCGGGCGACGCCGCGCAGTGCCGGCCGGGACCAAAGCCGGTGTGCCACACGGTGCGCCCAGATAGCATGCAGACCCGAATAGACCAGCGCATTCTCCACGTCCCCACGTGCCGCCGGGTCGTGCGCGCGCGCGTTGCGCAGGTCTTCGCGGATAGCCGATAGCAGGCTCATTGAGTGGTCATTCCCTGATGTGCTCGAACAGCGGTGTGGAGATGTATCGCTCGCCGAAGTCGGGGATGACCACGACGATGAGCTTGCCGGCATTCTCGGGGCGTTTGGCCAGTTCCAGAGCGGCCCAGACATTTGCACCCGCAGAGATTCCACCGAGGATGCCTTCGTCGGTGCCGAGCTCGCGGGCCACCCGAATGGCGTCCTCGAATCCGACATCGATGATCTCGTCGTAGACGTCCCGGTCCAGCACCTCGGGTACGAAATTCGGCCCGAGGCCCTGGAGCTTGTGCGGCCCGGGGTCGCCGCCGTTGAGAATCGCGGACTCCTTGGGCTCGACGCCGACGATCTTGACCTCGGGCTTGCGTTCTTTGAGGGCGTGGCCCACCCCGGTCAGCGTTCCGCCGGTGCCGATGCCGGCGACGAAGACGTCGACGGCGCCCGCGGTGTCCGTCCAGATCTCCTCAGCGGTCGTCGTCGCATGGATCTGCGGGTTGGCGGGGTTGGCGAACTGATCGGCGGCGACGGCGTTGTCGGTGTCGGCGATGATCTGCTTGGCCTTGGCCACCGCGCCGGACATGCCCTCGGCGCCGGGCGTCAAGACGATCTCGGCGCCGAAGGCGCGAAGCATCACCCGGCGTTCGGTGGACATCGTGTCCGGCATGGTGAGGATCACCTTGTACCCGCGTGCCGCACCGACCATCGCCAGCGCGATGCCGGTGTTGCCGCTGGTCGCTTCGACGATGGTGCCGCCGGGCCGCAGTTCACCGGATCGCTCGGCAGCATCGATGATCGCCACCCCGATGCGGTCTTTGACGCTGCTGGCCGGGTTGTAGAACTCCAGCTTGGCCACGACCTGGGCGCCGAGCCCGTCGGTCACCCGGTTGAGCCGCACAAGCGGGGTGTGCCCGACCAGTTCGGCGACGTTGTCGTAGATCCTGCCCATAAGAGACCTTATCTCTCGCTGCTCGTCCGGTACTTCGTGGCTACGCCCGAATAGACCCACTCAACGATGCTAGGAGTCGGGTTCGCTGTGGCGGCGGACGGGCCAGAAGAACGACTCGCCTCGCACCGGCGTGGGCGCTGTCACGCCGGTCGACCGGCACCCGGCGGACTTGCCCAGTTGGCAAATCGCCTTGCCAATTCTGCCGGCTGGCCTGCAGGCTCGGATGCATGAACGAAATCTGGGACTGCATCGTGGTGGGCGGCGGGGCGGCCGGGCTGAGCGCGGGCCTGGTGCTGGGCCGCGCCCGGCGCAAGACATTGGTGATCGACGCGGGGGAGCAGAGCAACCTGACCGCACCCGGCATCGGCGGTTTGTTGGGGCACGACGGCCGCCCACCCGCTGAGCTGTACGCGCTCGGCCGCCGCGAGCTCGCCTCCTACGGTGTACAAGTCCACGCCGCCGAGGTGGCCGACGTCGGCCGCGTCGACGGGGTTTTCGCCGTGCACCTGGCCGACGGGGCCAGCCAGCGGACCCGCCGGGTGCTGCTGGCCACCGGCATGGCCTACTTGCCGCCGGAGTTGCCCGGCTTGGACAGCCTATGGGGCCGTTCGGTTTTCCACTGCCCGTTCTGCCACGGCTGGGAGGTGGCCGACCAGCCGCTGGCGGTACTGGCTGGTGGCGACCGGGCGGTGCATCTGGCGCTGTTGTTGCGGTGCTGGAGCGACGACATCGTGGTGCTCTGCGACGGTTCCGCCGATCTCGACGACGCAGGCAGAACCCGACTGGCCGGTGCCGGCATCGAGGTCGACGAGCGGCCGGTAGCGGCGCTGGAGGCAGCTGATGGTGAATTGGCGGCGGTGGTGTTCGCCGACGGCAGCCGACTGCCGCGCCGCGGGCTACTGGTCGCGACGGGCCTGCGGCAGCGGGATCAGCTCGCCGAGCGGCTCGGCGTGGACATCACCGGACCCGGCCCCGCCGCCGAAGACCCGGTCAACGTGGATCCGCTGTGTCGCACCTCGGTTCCCGGGGTGTTCGCCGCCGGGGATCTGACCGGGGAGATGCCACAGGTCGCCGCAGCCGTCGCTGCAGGCTCTCGGGCCGCAGCGGCGGTGGTGCAGAGCCTGGCGGCCGAAGATTACGGCTTACCGCTGCCCGGGAGCGTCGAGCGATGACTGAGCCGGTGCAGGACGCCCGGGAGTTCTGGGAGCAGTTCTACGGCGGCGATGAGCGGATATGGAGCGGGCACGTCAACGCCCACCTCGCCGAGGTCACCGCTGATCTGGCGCCGGGCCGGGCGCTGGACCTGGGTTGCGGTGAGGGCGCGGATGCGGTCTGGCTGGCCGAGGACGGTTGGCAGGTGGTCGCCGTCGACGTCTCCGACAACGCGTTAAGGCGAGCGCGGACCGCGGCGGCACAACGAGATGTGTCCTCACGCATCCGCTTCGAGCGCCACGACCTGTCCACCAGCTTCCCCGCCGGCCGGTTCGACCTGGTCTCGGCGCAGTTCCTGCACTCCCCGGCGCGGCTGGACCGCGAGACGGTGCTGCGTCGCGCCGCCGATGCCGTGGCGGTGGGTGGGCGGCTGCTGATCGTCGATCACGGCGCCGCGCCGCCGTGGGCAGGTGAGCAGGCTCACGAGCATCACTTCGCCACGGTCGACGAGGTCCTGGCGGGGTTGGCGCTCGACGACAAGCAGTGGGAACGGCTGCGGGCGGAGACCGTCGAGCGCGACGCGGTCGGGCCCGACGGGCAGGCCGCCACCCTGATCGACAACGTGATCTTGCTGCGACGGCAGGTTGGTCACCCGGCGTCGTGAAAGATCAGACCCAGTGCATAACGCTCGCCGGAGCGGATGGCCGAGACGCCATGGCGCACCGGCGCCGTCGACCAGCCGCGGGTGGAGCGCACCGGCCGGTCGCGGGTGGTGAACACATAGCCGTGCCCTTGCGGCAATTGCGTTGCAGTGCCCCGGGATTGGGCTCGCGGACGCTGTTCGACCAGCAGGAATTCGCCGCCGGTGTAGTCGGTGGCCGGGTCGCTGAGGTTGATCACCACCTGCAGTGGAAATACCAGCTCGCCATAAAGGTCCCGGTGCAGTGCATTCCAATCACCTTGACCGTAACGCAGCATCAGTGCGGTGGGTTTGGTCTGCCCGGCCCGGTGGCAGCGATCCAGCCATTCGTCGAAGTCGTCCGGCCAGGGTGCCTCTCGCCGCAGTCGGGCCGCCCAGTCCCGGGCGATCGGCAGCAGGTGCGGATACAGCGCCCGCTTGAGGTGATCGACGGGTTCGGGCATCGGTGCCGCGAAGTAGCGGTACTGGCCGGACCCGTACCGATGGCGCTGCATGTCGACGGTGGCGCGGAAGCGCTCATGGTCGGAGTAGACACCGCGTAGCCGCGCGGCCTCTGACACCGTCAGCAGCCGGGGTAACAGCGCGCCGCCGCAGTCGTCGAGCTCGGCGGCGATGGCGTCCCAGTCGCCGGCGTCCACCCGCCGCCGCCACGGTGTTGTCGCGTGTGCTCCCACAGCGTCATCATGCCGGTTGGCCTGCACCGACGCTTGCCGGTACGGTGATCAGCGCGGACGAGTTGGCCGGGCGGCCGCGGCTCGCCACAAGCGGGTCGAGGAAAGTCCGGACTTCACAGAGCAGGGTGATTGCTAACAGCAATCCGAGGTGACTCGCGGGATAGTGCCACAGAAAACAGACCGCCACCGTGAGGTGGTAAGGGTGAAACGGTGCGGTAAGAGCGCACCAGCGTCCCGGGTGACCGGGGCGGCTCGGTAAACCCCACCCGAAGCAAGGCCAAGAAGACCGCACTACGGTGCGGTCGCGCAGGTGTTCGAGGGCTGCTCGCCCGAATCTGCGGGTAGGCCGCTTGAGGTACCCGGCGACGGTGTGCCCAGATGGATGGTCGCCGCCGCACCGCGTAAGCGGTGCGGAACAGAATCCGGCTTACAGGCCAACTCGTCCGCCCTGCAACGTTGACCGGCGGGTTTAGCCCTTTTGTTGATTGCGGCGTTGCGCTGGAGTGGTGGCGGTCGGCGGAGCCTGTCCGACCCGGTGCGCACCGGCTCGGGCGTGGAGAACGCCTCAGGGATGTCCAACGGCGGGTTGGCCGGGGGGCGTTGGCTAACCCGCTTGGTGCGAATCTGCTCTGCCATGGCGTGCCCTTCCTCCGCGGAGAGGCGCCGGACAGCCCGCCCAGGGTTCTGCGCGGCGGTCGGTTCGGGTTCGGGCGGGGGCGTCATGCGGAGCAGACTAGCTATGAAATCCCTTGCGGGGGAGTTGCTTTGCCCCCCGGGGCAAGCGAAATTCCGCCAAGTGCAGCACCGAGGGTGCGCGCCACGGTGTGCGGACGGTTCGGAACGGCCACTGCTGCATATTCCAGGGGCTGCGTGGTGGACTGCGGGAGAGAGCATTGCGGGTTAACTTGTCGTCCATGACGAACGAAGAACAACTCCGGCGGATAGCCCGGGACGTATTTCCGGACTGGTCGCGGCCGCCCAGGATCGTGGTTGAGCAGATCGGCGAGCTGGTTAGGCGATGGCCGGTTGAAGGCTTCGCCCGCGAGACGTTGCCAGATCAGCAGCGCCGTCTTGTGTGGATCGACAGGCACGCGATCGGACAGCTGGACTACATCGCGGACGCTGCGGAGGAGCAGGATCTGGTTGCGCTGATCCGCCCGCTGAGCCAGATCACTGGGGTCGACGTCAACGCCTATGGTTCGGCGGACGCTTTCGGGCAGCGAACGTATCGGCGCGCCATGGTGGTGCGCTTTGCATCCGGGAATCCGATTGAGGTCGACACGACCCAACACGCGAACGACAGCCATCGTGGTAACGCCGACCGGTTCATCGATCGGGTACTGGACGCACTGGCGGGCATATCCGCCGGGGAATAGCCCGATTCAAATGCTTTTTGACACAGCGTATTTCGTTGGTTGATCTGTGCCGCTGGGCCGGGTGGCGGCGCTGCCGTGCGGCATTCACTCCGGGAACACAATCCGGTTTACCGGCCGGCTCGTCCGCCTAGATCGCCCGGTTCATGGGGCGGTCCCAGTTTCGCCTCTCCTCCGTCGAGTCTCACTGAACCGCTCGGTCGAGCTTGCGTAGCGCGGGCCGCAACTTCGCCCGGCTCTGCGCGGCGAGGTCGGCCTCGCGGGCATACAGCAGCCCGTAGGTGAAGGTGTCCTGGCCGGCGGCCGCCGCGGCGTCGGCCTGTTGAAGCAGATGCGCCCGGCTGACCACGCTGTCCTGGTGGTCGCCGAGCAGGCTCTGAATCGTCTTCGCCCGTTTGGCGATCTTCTTCTTATCCGCGGCTGCGGCGGCGTAGCGCAGCCGCTTGGCGGCCTTGCGGATCCGGTGCAGCGCCGCGTCGCGGTCGGCGGCCGTCTTGGCGGCCTTGGCCGCCTTGCGCAGCCGCCGGTAGGCGATGTCGACGGTGGCGTACTGCTCGGCGGCAGGTGCGCTGATCAGATCGTCGAGGTCGTCGAGCAGCCGGAAGTAGCGCGGGGAGCGCATCGCGGCCAGGCTGCGCCGTCGTCCCGCCTGATAGCGGCGCAGCGAACCGCCGACCAGCCGTTCGCCGACCGGCCCACGGAGCAGCTCAGGCCTCAGCTCGTCGAGCGCCTGCTGATAGCGCTGGGCCAGGACCTCGGCGTCGCGGGCGACACCGAGCACCGCACCCAATTCCTGCAGTTCGCCGAGCAGCCGGGCGTGGGCCGACTCCTCGCCGTGCAACAGGCTGCGGATCCGTCGGATCGTCACCCGCATCTGATGAACCGCATCATCGGCGTCGGCACGCATTGCGCGATCCCAGACCAGCAGTTGCTCGATCTGCTCGGCCAGCGCCCGATGCAGGCGGTCGGTCGGGTGCGCGGGCACCGCCGGCGCTCCGAGCACCCGGGCCAGTTTGGAGCCGTAGCCGGCCGGCTCGGCGCCGGTGTCGAGCAGCCGGTGGCTCAGCCAGTCCAGCAACTCGAGGTCCCCGCAGCCCAGTTCCAGTTCCCATTCCCGCCAGTGCTGTTCGGCTTGCTCGTGCTCGGAGCCTTCGGCCGACGCGGTGACCTGGTCGTCGCAGAACTCAGCCAGCACTTCACCCCGATCGTCGCGCAGCACCACCACACTGCGGGCGGTACAGATTCGTGCCACGGGTGCCAGCGGCCGATCCCTGACGATCGCCGTCACCACGTCGAGCAGTTCGTCCGGAATCTTCGGGCCCAGGGGTGCGCGCACCTCGGTGCGGGTGTCCGGCCCGGCCGGAAGTTTCAGGTGCCAGCCGGCGTCGGAACCGCCGGTGCGCCGGCGCAATGTGACTCGTCGGGCCGCCAGGTCGTGGCCGGGTGTATCGAAGTACACCGCCGCCAGGGCCTGTTCCGGCAACTGCTCAACTCGGGCGACCCCGGCGATGCCGTCGAAGGACGGCGAGATGGCCGACGCGTCAACGTCGAATTTGCGTTCCACCTCGCGATATTGAGCGGGGTTCGGGTCGGTTGCCGACACGCCTCCAGCCTGTCACATCCCGACCGCCCGGACACCGCGTTCTCAAAGCAGTCGGCCTAGAAGCAGTGCTCCTCGGCGGGAAACGTCCCGGCAGCCACCTCGTCGGCGTATTGCGTTGCCGCGCGACGTAATTCAGCTCCCACATCGCCGAAGCGCTTGACGAATCGGGCGGTTTTGCCGGTGGTCATACCGGCCATGTCCTGCCACACCAGAACCTGGGCGTCGCAGTTGGGGCCGGCGCCGATCCCGACAGTGGGAATGGTCAGCTTGCCGGTGATCTGGGTGGCCAGCTCGGCCGGCACCATCTCCATTACCACCGCGAACGCGCCCGCTTCGGCCACGGCGATCGCGTCGGCGATGGTCTGCTCGGCGGCATCACCGCGACCCTGCACCCGGAAGCCACCGAGGGTGTTGACGCTTTGCGGGGTGAATCCGATGTGGGCCATCACCGGGATGCCGGCGGCGGTCAGCGTCGCGATCTGGTCGGCCACCCGCTCCCCGCCTTCGAGCTTGACCGCGTGCGCGCCGCCCTCCTTCATGAAGCGGGTGGCGGTGGCCAGCGCCATGGCCGGGCCGCCCTCATAAGAGCCGAACGGCAGGTCGGCGACCACCAGCGCGTGCGGGGCGCCGCGGACCACCGCGCGGACCAGCGGGATCAGTTCGTCGATGGAGATCGGCACGGTGCTGTCGTAGCCGTAGACCACGTTGGCGGCCGAGTCACCGACCAAGAGCACCGGAATGCCGGCGTCGTCGAAGATTCGGGCGGTGGAGTAGTCGTAGGCCGTGAGCATGCCCCACTTGCGGCCCTCGGCCTTCATCTGTTGCAGATGGTGAACGCGGGTCTGCGGAGCAATACGGACAGGCTCGGGCGAAGCGCCATAGACGTGCTCAGACATCGTTGTCCCTCGAAGTGGTCGGGTCGATCCTCGAAGCCCATGCCGGGTCCCCGGGTCGTCTGACATCAGCCAGTGTGCCACCTGCGGCGGTGCAGCTGAACCGACAGGTGGAGTGCATTTCCTCACACCCGATCCGTCACACCGGCCTACGATCGGCGACATGCAGTGGCTCAGCGGACTCGACGCCAGCTTCCTCTACCTGGAGACGCCGCAACAGCCCCTGCATGTCTGCTCGATCCTGGAGCTGGACGCCGCCACCATGCCGGGCGGCTACAGCTTCGACCGGCTCCGCGACGAACTCGCGCAGCGCATCACCGCGATGCCGCAGTTCCGGGAAAAGCTCGCCGACAACCCGCTCAACCTCGACCACCCGGTCTGGGTGGAGGACCGCGACTTCAACATCAACCACCACGTGCACCGCATCGGGCTGCCGCCGCCGGGCGGGCGGGTGGAGTTGTCCGAGATCGCCGGACACATCGTCTCGCTGCCGCTGGACCGCACCCGGCCGCTGTGGGAGTCGTGGGTGATCGAGGGGCTCGACGGGACCGACGCGGCCAAGGGCGGCCGCATCGCGGTGCTGACGAAGATGCACCACGCCGGCGTCGACGGGGTCACCGGTGCCAACATGCTGTCCCAGATGTGCAGCACCGAGGTCGACGCGCCGCGCCCGGAGCCGGTCGAGGGCGCCGGCGACGCCAGCGGGCTGGCGATCGTGGCAGGCGGGCTGGCCCGGTTTGTGAGCCGGCCCCTGAACCTGGTCAACGTGCTGCCGCGCACCGTGTCGTCGGTGGCCAAGACGGTGCAGCGGGTGCGTACCGGCGAGACGATGGCCGCGCCGTTCGCCGCGCCCCAGACCGCGTTCAACGCCAATGTGAGCGGCCACCGCAACGTCGCCTACACCCAGCTCGATCTGGAGGACGTCAAGAAGGTCAAGGACCATTTCTGCGTCAAGGTCAACGACGTGGTGATGGCCCTGGTGTCGGGGGCGTTACGGCAGTTTCTGAGCGCCCGTGGCGAGCTGCCGGAGTCGTCGCTGGTGGCCATGGTGCCGGTATCGGTGCACGGCAAGTCCGACCGTCCGGGCCGCAACCAGGTGTCTGGGATGTTCTCCCGGCTGGAAACGCAGATCGCCGACCCGGTCGAGCGGCTCAAGGCCATTTCCGAGGCCAACGCGGTGGCCAAGCAGCACAGTTCGGCCATCGGTGCGACCCTGTTGCAGGACTGGTCGCAGTTCGCCGCGCCGGCGGTGTTCGGTGTCGCGATGCGGGTCTATGCCAAAAGCCGGCTCACCTCCGCCCGCCCGGTGCACAACGTGGTGGTCTCCAACGTCCCGGGCCCGCAGATGCCGTTGTACTACCTGGGCTGCGAGATCGCCGCGATGTACCCGTTGGGACCGATCTTCCACGGCTCGGGGCTGAACGTGACCGTGATGTCGTTGAACGGGCACCTCAACGTCGGGGTGATCAGCTGTCCCGAGCTCCTGCCGGACCTGTGGGAACTCGCCGATGACTTCGACCTGGGCATGAGGGAACTGGTCGACGCCACGCGCTGAGCGCCCGGTGTCCGGCTGCGCCCAGCTGTGCATGGCAGCATGTGGTGTCATGACCCCGCCGACCCGCCGCGACAGGATCGCGCGTACCACCCTGACCTGCCTCGCGATCGCGGTGGTGGTCCTGACGGTCGGCAGTTGCACCCGGATGACGCAGGGCCACGCGGTGCTGGCCGCGCCGCGGGTCGGCCAGCCGGTCCAGTGGGACAAGTGCCGGTTCACCGCCGACACCAACATCAAGGTGCCCGACGACGCCCAGTGCGGATTCATCGCGGTGCCCGTCGACTACGCCAAACCGCAGGGCGACGTCGCGCGGCTTGCCATGATCCGATTCCCGGCGACCAGGGACAAGATCGGCTCACTGGTGATCAACCCGGGCGGCCCGGGCGAATCGGGGATCGAAACCGCCGTCAGCCTGGTCTCGACGCTGCCGCGCAAAGTCCGCGAGCGCTTCGATCTCGTCGGGTTCGACCCGCGCGGGGTGGCGTCGTCGCGACCGGCGGTCTGGTGCAACTCCGATAAGGAGAACGACCGGCTGCGAGCCCTCAACCAGGTTGACTACAGCCCGGCGGGCGTGGAGCGCATCGAGAACGAGACCAAGGACTACGTCGCACGCTGCCTGGAGAAGACCGGCAAGGAGTTCTTGGCCAATGTCGGCACCGTCAACGTCGCCCGCGACCTCGACGCGATCCGGGCCGGCCTGGGCGACGACAAGCTGACCTACCTGGGCTACTCCTACGGCACCCGGATCGGCTCGGCCTACGCCGAGGCCTATCCGCAGAACGTCCGGGCGATGATCCTCGACGGCGCCGTTGACCCGAACGCCGACCCGATCGAGGAGGACCTGCGCCAGGCGCAGGCCTTCCAGGGGGCGTTCGACGACTTCGCGGCGGACTGCGCCAAGGAACCGGAGTGTCCGCTGGGAACCGAGCCGGACAAGGCCGTCGACGTCTATCACAGCCTGGTCGACCCGCTGGTGGACAAGCGCGCCAAGACCAAGGATTCGCGTGGGCTCAGCTACAGCGACGCCATCGTCGGCACCATCATGGCGCTGTACTCGCCGACGTTCTGGACGCACCTCAACGACGGCCTGTCGGATCTGGCCGACGGGCGCGGCGACATCATGCTCGGACTGGCCGACCTGTATATGCGCCGTGACGCCAACGGCCACTACACCAACGCCACCGACGCCCGGGTGGCGGTCAACTGCGTCGACCAGCCGCCGGTCAGCGACCGCGCCAAGGTGATCGACGAAGACCGGCGCTCGCGTGAGATGGCGCCGTTCATGAGCTATGGGAAGTTCACCGGCGACGCGCCGCTGAGCACCTGCGCGTTCTGGCCGGTACCGCCGACCACCGAGCCGCACACCATCTCGGTACCCGACCTGGCCCCGACGATGGTGGTGTCCACCACCCGCGACCCGGCCACCCCCTATCAGGCCGGTGTGGATCTGGCCAAGCAGCTGCGCGGAGGTCTGCTGACGTTCAACGGAACCCAGCACACGGTGGTGTTCCAGGGCAACGAATGCGTCGACGGCTACGCCACGCGTTACCTGGTCGACGGCACATTGCCGCCAACCGATGCGAAGTGCTGACCGCTGATACGCTTCGCGGTATGGACCGTCAGAAGGAGTTTGTGCTCCGCACGCTGGAGGAACGCGACATCCGCTTCGTCCGGCTCTGGTTCACCGACGTCCTCGGATACCTGAAGTCGGTCGCGATCGCGCCGGCCGAGCTCGAGGGCGCGTTCGAAGAGGGCGTGGGCTTCGACGGTTCGGCGATCGAGGGCTTCGCCCGGGTCTTCGAATCGGACATGGTCGCCCACCCCGACCCGTCCACGTTCCAGTTGCTGCCATGGACCTCGGACAACGGCCGGCAGTACTCGGCCCGGATGTTCTGCGACATCACCATGCCCGACGGCTCCCCGGCCTGGGCGTCGTCCCGGCATGTGCTGCGCCGGCAACTGGCCAAGGCCGGTGAGCTGGGCTTCGCCTGCTACGTGCATCCCGAGATCGAGTTCTTCCTGCTCGAGCCCGGCCCCTACGACGGGACGACACCGGTTCCGGCCGACGACGCCGGCTATTTCGACCAGGCGATCCACGGCTCGGCCGCCAACTTCCGCCGGCATGCGATCGAGGCGCTGGAAACCATGGGCATCTCGGTGGAGTACAGCCACCACGAGAACGCGCCGGGCCAGCAGGAGATCGACCTGCGCTACGCCGACGCGCTGTCGATGGCCGACAACGTGATGACCTTCCGCTACCTGATCAAGGAGATTGCGCTCAAGGAAGGGGTGCGGGCGTCGTTCATGCCCAAGCCGTTCCGGGAGCACGCCGGTTCGGCCATGCACACCCACATGAGCCTGTTCGAGGGGGAGGTCAACGCCTTCCACAGTCCCGACGACCCCTTGCAGCTGTCGGCCACCGCCAAGTCGTTCATCGCCGGAATTCTCGAGCACGCCAATGAGATCAGTGCCGTCACCAACCAGTGGGTCAACTCCTACAAGCGGTTGATCCACGGCGGGGAAGCGCCCACCGCGGCGTCCTGGGGTGCCTCCAACCGCTCAGCGCTGGTGCGGGTACCGATGTACAGCCCGCACAAGACGTCGTCACGGCGCGTCGAGGTGCGCAGCCCGGACTCGGCGTGCAACCCCTACCTGACGTTCGCGGTGCTGCTGGCCGCCGGCCTGCGCGGGGTCGAGAAGGGCTACGAACTGGGCCCGGAGGCCGAGGACAACGTGTGGGCGCTGACGCCCGAAGAGCGCCGCGCGATGGGCTACCGCGAATTGCCCGGCACCTTGGAGCGCGCCCTGGGCGAGATGGAGAACTCCGAGCTGGTCGCGGAAGCGTTGGGGGAGCAGGTTTTCGACTTCTTCTTGCGTAACAAGCGCCAGGAGTGGGCGAACTACCGCAGCCACGTGACCCCCTACGAGCTGCAGAACTACCTGGCCCTCTGACCCGGACGGTCGTGACCTACCCCGGAGCGCAGCGCCGCAAGCTGCCCAGCGTCGGGAGGCTCGGTTTGGTCGACCGCTACGCCGCGGCGGACCTGACCCACCTGGGTTGGTACAGCTCCTACAACCAACCGACCGTCGACGTGCTCTGGGCACTGTCGCGGGCCCCCGACGCCGACGTCGCGCTGCGCACGCTGGTCCGGTTGTCGGAGGCGCCGGGAATCGACTGGGACGAGCTGAGCGCGGCGCTGCTGGCGGATCGCGGTCTGCGCGGGCGGCTATTCGGGATACTGGGATCCTCCTTGGCGCTGGGGGATCACCTGATCGCCCACCCGCAGTCCTGGAAGCTGCTGGCGAGCCCGGAGGGCACCGACGACTACACGCTGACCCTGCCGTCGGCGGGTGCGCTGCGTGCCATGTTCGCCGAGCGCGTCGCCGAGATCACCGACGGCGCCTACGTCGAGGGGCTGCGGGCGCTGTATCGCGACCGGTTGCTGGTGTTGGCGGCGCTGGATCTGGCGCCGGCCATCGAGAGCCTGCCAGAACTGCCGTTCGTGACCGTCGGTGCGCACCTGTCCGATCTGGCCGACGCCGCGCTGGGGGCTGCGCTGCAAGTGGCCGAGAGGACGGTGTGCGGCACCCACGACGCCGCCGCCGTGCCGAGGCTGGCCGTGATCGCGATGGGCAAATGCGGTGCGCGGGAACTGAATTACGTCAGTGATGTCGACGTCATCTTCGTCGCCGAGGAGGCCGACGCGGTGAGCAGCCGGGTCGCCGGCGAACTGATGCACGTGGCCGGCGAGGCGTTCTTCGAAGTAGATGCCGGGCTGCGGCCGGAGGGCCGGCACGGTGCGCTGGTACGGACCTTGGAGTCCCACATCGCCTACTACCAGCGCTGGGCCAAGACTTGGGAGTTTCAGGCGCTGCTCAAGGCGCGCCCCGCCGCCGGTGACGCCGAACTGGGCCGAGCCTACGTCGACGCGCTGCTGCCGATGGTCTGGACCGCCTGCGAGCGTGAGGATTTCGTCGCCGACGTCCAGGCGATGCGCCGCCGGGTGGCGCAGCTGGTTCCCGCCGAGATCCGGGATCGCGAGATCAAGCTCGGCCCCGGGGGGCTGCGCGACGTGGAGTTCGCGGTGCAACTGCTCCAGCTGGTGCACGGCCGCAGCGACGAGTCGTTACACGTGGCGTCCACCGTCGACGCGCTGGCCGCATTGGGCGCCGGCGGCTACATCGGCCGGGAGGACTCGGCGACCCTGACCGCGTCGTATGAGTTCCTCCGGCTGCTCGAACACCGGCTGCAGCTGCAGCGGCTCAAGCGCACCCACATGCTGCCGCCGCCCGACGACGACGAGGCGTTGCGCTGGCTGGCCCGCGCCGCCCACGTCCGGCCGGACGGTCGTCACGACGCGCTGGGGGTGCTGCGCGAGGAGCTCAAAGCCCAGAACATGCGGGTATCGCGGCTGCACGCCAAGCTGTTCTATCAACCGCTGCTGGAAGCGGTCGGCCCCGCGGGCCTCGAGCTGGCCGGCGGCCTGACCCCCGGCGCCGCCGAACGACAGCTGGCTGCACTGGGCTACGAAGCGCCGCAGAACGCCCTGACGCATCTGGCGGCGCTGACCAATCAGAGCGGCCGCCGCGGCCGGGTGCAGACGGTGCTGCTGCCCAAGCTGCTGTACTGGCTGTCGGACACGCCCAATCCCGACGCCGGGCTGCTGGCCTACCGCCGGCTCAGCGAGGCGATGGCCACCCACCGCTGGTATTTGAGCACGTTGCGTGACAGCAGCGCCGTCGCCAAGCGGTTGATGCGAGTGCTGGGCACCTCGGCGTACATCCCGGAACTGTTGATGCGCGCACCCGACGTCATCCAGGCCTACGGCGACGGCCCGGCCGGACCGAAGCTGCTCGACTCCGAGCCGGACGCGGTGGCGCGGGCACTGATCGCCTCGGCGGCCCGCTACGCCGACCCGGTCCGCGCGATCGCCGCCGCGCGCAGCCTGCGCCGCCACGAATTGGCCCGCATCGCCTCGGCGGACCTGCTCGGCATGCTCGAGGTTCGCGACGTCTGCAAGGCGCTGACCGCGGTGTGGGTGGCGGTGCTGCAGGCCAGCCTGGACGCGATCATCCGGGTCAACCTGCCCGGCGACGAGGGCGAGTCGGCGCCGGCGCGCATCGCCGTCATCGGCATGGGCCGGCTCGGTGGTCGCGAACTGGGTTACGGCTCGGACGCCGACGTGATGTTCGTCTGCGAGGCCAATGAGGGGGTCACCGACACCGACGCCGTGCGCTGGGCGACCTCGATCGCCGAACAGGTCCGGGCGCTGCTGGGCACCGCCAGTGTCGACCCTCCGCTGCAGGTCGACATCAACCTGCGGCCGGAGGGCCGCAACGGCCCGCCGGTGCGCACCCTGGCCTCCTATACCGCCTACTACGACCAGTGGGCGCAGCCGTGGGAGATCCAGGCGCTGCTGCGGGCGCACTGGGTCGCCGGTGATGCGGACCTGGGCCGGCGGTTTCTGCTGATCGTCGATGAGACCCGGTATCCGGCCGGCGGGGTGTCCGGCGATGCGGTGCGCGAGATCCGCCGGGTCAAGGCGCGCGTCGACGCCGAACGGCTGCCGCGGGGCGCGGACCCCAACACGCACACCAAGCTGGGCCGGGGCGGGCTGGCCGACGTCGAGTGGACCGTGCAACTGCTTCAGCTGCGCCACGCCCACCGGGTCCCGGCGCTGCACAACACGTCGACGCTGGAGACCCTGGACGCCATCGCCGCGGCCGGGCTGCTCGAGGAAGACGACGTGGACCGGCTCCGGCAGGCCTGGCTGACCGCGACCCGGGCCCGCAACGCGCTGGTGCTGGTTCGCGGCAAACCCACCGACCAGCTGCCGGGGGCAGGGCGCGCGCTCAACGCGGTAGCGGTGGCCGCCGGCTGGCCCGACGGTGACGGCGGTGAGTTCCTGGATAACTACCTGCGGGTGACGCGCCGGGCGAAGGCCGTGACGCGCAAGGTATTCGGAGATTAGAGGAGAACATCTGTGGTGGATTTCGGACCGGGCTCGAACGTGCCCACGATCAGCGCCGACGAGAGCGCGCTGCTTTCCCAGCGCTATGGGCCGCTGGCGCAGGCGGTACGTGAGCTGATCGATGCCACCATCCGCACTCAGGCCGACGACTCCACCATCCGGGAGGTGACCACTGCGGTGCGCCAGATGACCGAGCGGCTGCATGCCGGGATCCTCAGCGAGTCACCGGGATTGCGTTACGTCGTCGACGGGCGGCCGCTGGCGTGGGGCAACGCCGTGGTGGGCCTGCGCAATCCGATCGCCCCGCCGTTGGTGATCGAGCACGGCGAGAACGGTCACTGCTGGAGCGACTTTCATCTCGGCGCGGCTTACGAGGGTCCGCCGTCGCTGGTCCACGGCGGCGTGAGCGCGCTGGTGCTCGACCATCTGCTCGGTGAGGCGGCCAGCGAAGGACTGACCAAGCCGCTGTTTACCGGCACCATCACCGTGAAGTACCTGCGCGGCACACCACTGGGGCCGCTGCGCGCGGAAGCCTCGGTGTACCGCCGGGAGCGCATCAAGACGTATGCCCGCGGTCATATCGCCGACGCGTCCGGGGTCACGGTCGAAGCCGAAGGCGTATTCATCATGCCGGCCTGGGCGCGCGACGTGGTGGATTGAGCCCGGGGACACACTCTCTGGACCACGGGCCGATAAAAGACCCAATAGTGGACGAAACCGCAACTGTGGACAACCGAAGCAATCGGCCGGTTCGGAAAACCAGTGAATTGTTCCGAACATCTGTTACGGTTTTTCTTTGGAAACGTTCATGTCGGGGCGGCTGAAGCGTATCGGCGGCTCGGCACAACAGAGGGGGCAGGGAGATGTCTGGTCGCGTCCACCGCTGTGGTGTTGGAGCCGGCTTGATCGGTGGGACGGTAGCGGCTGCCTTGACGATCGGGCTGGGCGGCGCCCACGCCGATGCCGCCGATCAGCTCGCCGGTATCGCCGTCGCCGGCAGCAGCGCCGATTCGACCGACCTGTTGAGCATCGCCGGCACGAATTTTCTCGACGCCAAAGACATCCTTACCGGGATCGACAGTTCGGACCTGTCCGGCGACCTGCTGTCCGCGGTTGAGGCACTCCATCGCCTGCCGGACCTGCTGGGCAGGACGGTAACCCTATTGGACGGCCATCTGGTGCCGGCCGAAACGAGCATCCTCGAGAATTCCGGCTCCCTGTCGGAGTTGATCGACCAGTTGTTCTTCGCGCCGCTCAACCAGCAGTGGGAGAACGCCAGCGATTCCATCCTCAGTGCCACCCAGGCGTTCGACACGGCGATCGGGGACGGCTCACTGTCGGATGCGATCTCGGCTCAACTCCAGATAATCGGGGTCGACTTCTTCCAGATTATCCCGGCGGCGATCGCGTCCATCCCCGTCGTGTGGATCGGCAGCCTCTTCGACGACGCGATCGATGCGTCGGACCTTTTCAACCTCGCGTTCTGAGTGTCTCGACTCAGCAGTCGTAGTACAGCGCGAACTCGTAGGGGTGCGGGCGCAGATTGATCGGCGTGATCTCATGGTCCCGCTTGTAGCGGATCCAGTTCTCGATCAGATCCGGAGTGAAAACGCCGCCCTCTGTGAGGTATTCGTGGTCGGCTTCCAGGTTGTCCATCACCTGGGCCAGCGTGGCCGGGGCCTGCGGGATGTCGGCGGCCTCGTCGGGCGGCAGTTCGTAGAGGTCCTTGTCGACCGGGGCGGCCGGCTCGATCTTGTTTTTGATGCCGTCGATGCCGGCCATCAGCATGGCGGCGAACGCCAAATAGGGGTTGCCCGAGGAGTCCGGGCAACGGAACTCCAGCCGCTTGGCCTTCGGGTTGGTGCCGGTGATCGGGATGCGCACGCACGCGGAGCGGTTGCGCTGGCTGTAGACCAGGTTGATCGGCGCCTCGTAGTGCGGCACCAAGCGCTTGTAGGAGTTGATGGTGGGGTTGGTGAACGCCAGCAGCGACGGGGCGTGGTGCAGGATGCCGCCGATGCAGTGACGCGCCATGTCCGACAGCCCGGCGTAACCGGCCTCGTCGTAGAACAGCGGATCGCCGTCCTTCCACAGCGACAGGTGGACGTGCATGCCCGAGCCGTTGTCGCCGAAGAGTGGTTTGGGCATGAAGGTGACGGTCTTGCCGTGCGCCCAGGCGGTGTTCTTGATGATGTATTTGAACAGCATCAGGTCGTCGGCGGCGTGCAGCAGCGTGTTGAACCGGTAGTTGATCTCGGCCTGCCCGCCGGAACCGCACTCGTGGTGTCCGCGCTCCAGGGTCAGGCCGGCGTTGGCGAGGTTGGTGGTCATGGCGTCGCGCAGGTCGACGTAATGGTCGTTGGGCGCCACCGGGAAGTAGCCGCCCTTCGGGCGGGTCTTGTAGCCGCGGTTGACACCGCCGCCGATCTCGGTCGGCGAGCCGGTGTTCCACCAGCCCGAATCGGAGTCGACCTCATAGAAGGTGCCGTTCATCTGCGAGTCGAAGCTCACCGAGTCGAAGATGTAGAACTCGGCTTCGGCGCCGAAGTAGGCGGTGTCGGCGATGCCGGTGCTGGTGAGGTAGCTCTCGGCTTTGCGGGCGATGTTGCGCGGGTCCCGCGAATAGGGCTCGCGGGTGAACGGGTCGTGCACGAAGAAGTTCAGGTTCAGGGTCTTGGCCGCCCGGAACGGATCGATCTGCGCGGTGGAGAAGTCCGGCAGCAGCATCATGTCCGACTCGTGGATGGACTGGAAGCCGCGGATCGAGGAACCGTCGAAGGCCAACCCGTCCTCGAACACCCTCGAGTCGAGGGTGGACGCCGGAATCGTCAGATGCTGCATCATGCCCGGCAAGTCGCAGAACTGGATGTCGATGTACTCCACGTTCTCATCGGCCACGAGTTTGAGAATGTCGTCGGCCGTCTTGTCGGTCACAGAAGTGTTCTCCTCCGCTGGTAGCCCCGGTCGGGCCCGGGGTTGCCGCTGCTGAGGTTACGCAACGACGACAGGACCCGCCGAAGCCGGGTCGGGTTCCAACCCGCTTATCGTAGGGGGCATGAGCCGCACCTTCTCATCGTGGCTGTCCGGGCCGGAGTCGGCCGGACCGCAGCCCTCCGACAGCGCCCCGGGGGAGGCCCTGGGTCTGCCGCCCAGCGGCCCCGGCTCGTTGGCTTCGACGGGGCGTCGGGTGCTGGCCCTGGTCGTCGACTGGCTGGTGGCCTACGGGATCGCCGGCCTGGGCCTGGCGCTGGGCGTGGTGAGCCAGGAACTGCTGGCGACCGCGGTGCTGGCCATCTGGGTGGTGCTCGGGGCGGCTGCGCTGCGGCTGTTCGGCTTCACACCGGGCCAGTACGCCTGCGGGCTGCGGGTGATCCCGGTGGACGGCGCCGGCCCGGGAGTCGGGATCGTGCGCGCCGTGGTCCGTGGGCTGCTGATCGCGCTGGTGGTCCCGGCGCTGTTCACCGACGCCGACGGCCGCGGCCTGCAAGACCGGGCAACGGCGACCGCCGTGGTGCGCAGCCGCTAGCGCCGGCGCACCGCGCGCTGCACACCGCGCATCTTCGCCCCAGCCGGCATCGGCCCCTTCGGCATCGCCGCGGTTCCGGTCCGCGAACCCAGCGCGGCCAGCCGCGATTCCAGGGAGTCCATCTGCTTGGCCGAGATGTTGGCCGGGAGTTTGGTCAAAAATCGTTCCAGCTTGGCCAGCGGAACCTCGCCGTCACCGGCACCCACTACCACGTCGTAGATCGGAACGTCTCCGACCAGCCGGGCGGTGCGTTTCTTCTCTTGGGCGAGCAGTGGTTTGAGCCGGGAGGCCGAGCCCTCGGCGACAAAGATGATGCCGGGCCGTCCGATCACCCGGTGCACGGCGTCGAGCTGGCCGGTGGCGGCCACCCCGGGGGTGACCCGCCACTTGCCGCGCAGATTGTCCAGCGCCCACGCCGCCGCACCGGCCTGCCCCTCGGCCTTGCGGTACACCGACCGCTGGGCGCGGCGGCCGAAGATCACGAACGCCACCAGCGCACCCAGCAGTACGCCGAGCGGAATCGTCGTCACCTTGGCGAAGGTGCCGCCGTTGAGCGCCAGCGCGGTGGTGACCCCGACGACCAGCACGAAGGCGCCGATCATGTAGGGCAGTAGCCGCTTGTCCTCTTTGCGCTGCAGCTGGAAGGCCTGCCACAGCTGGGTGCGGCGCTCTTTGCCGGCTGCCTTGCGGGTGGCTTTGGCCGCCGCCCGGGCAGCCTTGTTCTCGGCGGAGGTGCGCGGTCTGGGCATAGCTACCAAGGATACGCAGCCCCGACCGCTGTCAGCCGTGGGCTGCGATCCCGTTCAGCTCGGCGCGACGAGCCATGGCCTGTTTGTAGAGCCGGCCGGCTCGGTACGACGAGCGAACCAGCGGACCCGACATCACCCCGGCGAACCCGAGCTCCTCGGCATACCGGGCGTGCTCGACGAACTCCTCGGGCTTGACCCACCGGTCGATCGGGTGGTGCCGTTCGGAGGGGCGCAGGTACTGGGTGATGGTGACCAGCTCGGCGCCGGCCTCGTGGATAGCGGCGAGCGCCTCCCGGATCTCCTCGGGGGTCTCGCCCATGCCCAGAATGAGGTTGCTCTTGGCGACCAGACCGGCGTCACGGGCCTGGGTCAACACGCTCAGGCTGCGCTCGTAGTTGAAGCCCGGCCGGATCAACCGGAAGATGCGGGGCACGGTTTCGACGTTGTGCGCCAGCACTTCCGGGCGCGTTTCGAATACTTCGCCCAGCAGGTCGGGTCGCCCGCCGAAGTCCGGGATCAGCAGTTCGACACCCGTTGACGGGTTGAGGGCCTTGATGGCCCGCACCGTCTCGGCGTAGAGCCAGGAACCCTGGTCGGGCAGATCGTCGCGGGCCACACCGGTGACCGTCGAGTACCGCAGGCCCATCGTCTGCACGCTCTCGGCGACCCGGCGCGGCTCGTCGCGGTCCAGCTCGGGGGGCTTACCGGACTTGATCAAGCAGAACGAGCAGTTGCGGGTACAGACCTCGCCGCCGATCAGGAAGGTGGCTTCCCGGTCCTCCCAGCATTCGTAGATGTTGGGGCAGCCCGCCTCCTCGCACACCGTGTGCAGCTTCTCCTGCTTCACCAAGACCTTGAGCTCGGTGAAATTCGGCCCCATCCGGGCGCGGGTCTTGATCCACGGCGGTTTGCGCTCGATCGGCGTCTCGGCGTTGCGTGCCTCAGCACGGCTTAACCTACGGCCTTCTTCGACGGCGCTCACCGGGTCGATGTTACGCGCGGCTCGAGATGGTCGCGTACCGGCAGCACACCGTCGAGCGCGTCGACGACCGCGCCGGCGACCGCTCGCCGGACATCGTCCACGCTGGTCACAAAGCCCAACTCCGCGGACAACGACGTCACGCCCGCGTCGGTGATCCCGCACGGCACGATCGAGCCGAACGCACTGAGGTCACAATCACAATTGAGCGCGAACCCGTGCAGCGTGGTCGCGCGGGCCACCCGTACGCCGACCGCCGCGACCTTGCGAGCGGGACGGACACCGTCGGCCGGCAACCACACGCCGGACCTGCCGTCGACCCGAACGGTATTGAGGCCCAAGGTGTTACACACCTCGATGAGTGATTCCTCAAGGCGCCGTACGTAGTTGACCACGTCCAGCGGTTCGGTCAGGCCGATCACCGGGTAGCCCACCAGCTGGCCGGGGCCGTGCCAGGTGATCTTGCCGCCGCGGTCGGTATCGACCACCGGCGTGCCGTCCACCGGGCGCTCATGCGGCTCGGTGCGCCGACCGGCGGTGTAGACGGGCGGATGCTCCAACAGCAACAGCGTGTCCGGGCCACCGGCCACCCTGGCGTCGGCCAGGTCACGCTGCAGCTGCCAAGCGGTGCCGTAGTCGACGGTGCCGAGTTGGCGCACATCCAGCGGCGCGGTGCTGGACCGGATGGACCTCATGCTCGCAGGCTACCCGGGGCTAAAGCGGGGTAGGGCGGGCGGTGGCGTAGCTGAGCGCCTGGCCGATGGTGTTGTGCCGGAATTGGAAGCCGGCCTGCTCCAACGCGGCCGGAATGGCGCGCTGACCGGTGAGCAGTCCCTCGTCGGCAAGTTCGCCGAAGGCGGCCCGGGCGGCGAACCCGGGCAGCAGCAGCGGTGCCGGCCGGTTCAGCGTCCGGCCGAGCGCGGCGGTGAACTCGGCGTTGGTGACCGGGGCCGGCCCGGTCAGGTTGACCGGACCGGTGATCGCCGACTCGGCCAGGGCGAACCGCAGCGCCCGGATTTCGTCGTCGAGGCTGATCCAGGACATGTATTGGCGGCCACTGCCCAGCCGGGTGCCCAGCCCCAGCGAGAACAACGGACGCAGCCGGCCCAAGAGCCCGCCGGAACGGGCCAGCACCAGGCCGGTGCGGGCCAGCACGACCCGGGCGCCGGCGTTCCGGGCGGTGTCGGTCGCCGACTCCCAGTCCTGTGCGAGCCGGGCCAGAAACCCCTCGCCGGCCGGGGCGGACTCGTCGACCGTGCGGGCGCCGGTGTCACCGTAGAAGCCGACCCCGCTGGCGTTGATCAGCACCGGCACCTGGGCCTCGGCCACCGCCGCCGACAGCACTTCGGTGGGGGTGATCCGGCTGTCGCGCAGGGTCTGCTTGAACGCCCCCGACCAGCGGCGGTCACTGATGCCGATGCCGCACAGATTGACCACCGCGTCGACTCCGGCCAGGGCGTCCACGTCGATGTCGCCGGCCTCGGGATCCCAGCGCAGCTCCCCGGCGTTGGCCGGTGCCCGGCGCACGATCCGAAGCACCCGATGGTCGGCGGCACGCAGGGCCGACACCAGAGCGGAACCGATCAGCCCGGACGACCCGGCGATCGCGACGATGGGGTTGCCCACAGCTGAAACCTCTTGCCGCCCTTCCCAAAGCTCCTAGACCGCTACAGCCCCAGCTCTGCCTCGAACGCGCCTTCTTCGAGGCGGTTCTTGATCGTGGTCACGAACCTGCCGGCGTCGGCGCCGTCGATCAAGCGGTGGTCGTAGGTCAGCGGCAGGTAACAGATCGACCGGACCCCGACCGACTCGTTGCCGGCCTCGTCGACGACGACGCGCGGCCGCTTGACGATGGCCCCGGTGCCGAGCATGGCAGCCTGCGGCGGAACCAGGATCGGGGTATCGGTCAGCGCGCCCTGGCTGCCGATGTTGGTGATCGTGAAAGTGCCCCCGGACAGTTCGTCCGGTTTGAGGCCGCCCGACCGCGCCCGGTCGGCGATGTCGGTGATGGCCCGGGCCAAGCCCGCCAGCGACAGGTCGCCGGCGTTGTGGATCACCGGGGACAACAGACCCTGCTCGGTGTCCACCGCGAAGCCCAGGTGCTCGGCGTCGAAGTAGGTGATCTCACGGGCGTCCTCGTCGTAACTGGCGTTGACGTTCGGGTGTGCCTTGAGCGCGTCGATCACCGCACGGGCGATGAACGGCAGGTAGGTCAGGTTGACGCCCTCACGCTCGGCGAAGTCGGCTTTGGCTCGGGCCCGCAGCGCCACGATCTTGGTCATGTCGACCTCGTGGGTCTGGGTGAGCTGAGCGGTGGCCTGCAGGGATTCGCGGGTCTTCTTGGCGGTGATCTGCCGGATCCGGTTGGCCTTGGCCGTGGTGCCGCGCAGGTGCGCCAGCGCCGAGACCGGGGCCGGCGTCGGGGCTGCCGCGGGTGCCGGGGCCGAGCGACGCTCGGCGGCCGGTGCTTTCTGCTTCTCCGCAAAGGCCAGCACGTCCTGCTTGCGGATCCGCCCGCCGACTCCGGTGCCGGTGACCCGGCTCAGGTCGACGTTGTTGTCGGTGGCGAGCTTGCGCACCAGCGGGGTGACGTACGGCGTGGCGTCGGTGCTGGGGGAGGACTGCGCCGCGGGCTCGGCTTCGGGTTCGGGCTTGGGTTCGGGCCGCGCTGCCGGCTCTGGCTTCGGTTCGGGCTTCGGCTCTGGCTTCGGCTCGGGTTTGCGCTCGGCCTGCGGCTCCGGCTCCGGCTCCGGCTCGGGTGCCGGTGCGGGCTCTGCTTTCGGGGCGGCCTGCGACGCCGAACCGATCTTGGCCAGTTCGCCGCCGACCTCGACGGTGGCGTCCTCTTTGGCGGTGATCGACAGCAGGGTGCCGGCCACCGGCGAGGGGATCTCGGTGTCGACCTTGTCGGTGGAGACCTCCACCAGCGGTTCGTCGACCTCCACCGAATCACCGACCTGCTTCAGCCAGCGCGTCACGGTGCCCTCGGTGACCGATTCGCCCAACTCGGGCATGAGCACCGGGGTGCCGCCATCGCCCGATTCCGCCGCCGCAGGCTTGGACGCAGCGGGCTCAGGCTCAGGCTCAGGCTCGGCCGGTTCGGACTCCGCAGCAGGCTCGGGCTCCGCAGCGGCAGGCTCTTCGGCCGGCTGGGCTTGCTCCTCGGCACTTCCGGAGCTTTCGCCGGCGTCGCCGATCAGCGCCAACTCGCCGCCGACCTCGACCGTGGTGTCCTCCTCGGCGACGATCTTGGTCAGCACGCCCGACACCGGCGCTGGGATCTCGGTGTCGACCTTGTCGGTGGAGACCTCCAGCAGTGGCTCGTCGGCCTCGACGGTGTCGCCCTCCTTCTTGAGCCAGCGGGTCACGGTTCCTTCGGTGACGCTCTCACCGAGTGCTGGCATCTGGACTGAGAACGCCATCGCTGTTGACTCCTCGATCGGTCGGTCGCTGCACGTCGTCCCATGAATACCACGTCAGTGGTGAGGAGGGGCGGTGCCCAGGTGGACTGTCGAAAACCATCCTGTCATTGCGCCATCGCGCGCACACACCGAGGTGGCGGTCGGGCGGTTCTCGACGCAGTCTGCTAAACCACCGTTGCCGCCGCTGACACGTCATTAATATCTCGCGGGTGCCCGCTGAGCAGATCGCCGAGGCTTGTGAGCTGTGGACCGGCTTCGACATATCGATCGTGGCCCGTAACTATGCGCAACTGGCAGGTCTGCTGGCCGGTTTCGCGTTCGTCGTCATCAATCTAGTGCTGGATCGTGCGTATCGGCGTCGTACCGACGGTGTTCCGGACGCACGCGAGGTCGAGCATGAAACCCTCACCGGCGTCGCACTGATGAACGCATTCCTCGGGCTGTTCCTGGCTGCGGCGCAATACAGTCTGCTGTCGGGCGAACAGGGTTGTGCGGTGACCAGCGGGCGTGCCACGTCCGCGGAACTGTTGGGCGGCATATCTTTTGTGGCCGCGCTCTACATCCTGCTGTACGCCATCGTGCAATTCGTCTCGGGTGCCGCCGGCGCACTGATCAGACACTGCGTGTTCATCGTGGCGGTCCTGGTCCCGCCGATCGCGGTGTTCTTCGTGGAAGCGACGTTGACCGACTTGGCGCTCTCGCTCGGTGATCCGCAGACGCGTCGGCCGTTGCAGCCGCTGTGGGATCAGGCCAACCAGTTGTCGCTGCCCATCACGGCGGTCGTCGGGGTCGTCTGCGCGCTCGGATGGTTCCTCGGGCGCCGGCGACGGCGTAGCGAATCGCCGATCGGGCCCATGGCTGGGCGCATCCGGACGGCGTTTCCGTATTTGAGCACCGTCGTCATCATCGCGGCGATCGTTCGCGCCATGGCGGCGCTGCCGAAAACCGATGTGACAGCCCACCTCAGCTCGACAGAAGCCTGGGTATGGGTCGTCGTTTTCGCCGTGTTGATGCTGATTCAAAGTGCTGCGCTGTCTTTTCAACAAGGGGTGGAAACCCCGTACCGCCCCGCGCAGCACACCGGGAGCGCAGACGACAGCGCCTGACTCGCGGCGGGGCGTTATCCGTTTGCGGCGATGTCCTCCAACACCGCGAACATGGTCCGGGTCGGCACGCCGGTGCCGCCTTTGACGGTGTAGCCCCACGCGCCGGCGGTGTTGTAGGCCGGGCCGGCGACGTCGATGTGTGCCCAGGCCACCCCGTCGGCCACGAACTCACGCAGGAACACCCCGGCGACCAGCATCCCGGCGAAGCGCTGCCCGCTGACGTTGGCGAGATCGGCGACCGTCGACTTCAGGTCTTCTTTGAGCTCGTCGGGCAGGGGCATCGGCCAGCCGTTCTCGCCGACGGCCTGCGAGATCGCCGCCACCCGATCGCGGAACTCGTCGCTGCCCATCACCCCCGGGGTGCGCGAGCCGAGCGCCACGGTCTGTGCACCGGTCAGCGTCGACGTCTCGATCAGGTAGTCCGGGTCGTCCTCACACGCCCGCACGATCGCGTCGGCCAGGATCAACCGGCCCTCGGCGTCGGTGTTGAGCACCTCGACGGTGGTGCCGCCGTACTGGGTGAGCACATCGCCGGGACGCTGCGCAGTGGACGACGGCATGTTCTCGGCCATCGGCACGGTCGCGATCACCTCGATCGGCAGCCGTCGCCGCGCGGCCAGCACCACGGTCGCGATCACCGCAGCGGCCCCGCCCATGTCGGAGGTCATGTGGTGCATCGAGGCGGCCGGTTTGATCGAAATGCCACCGGTGTCGAAGGTGATGCCCTTGCCGACCAGCGCCACCCGCTTGGTTGACGTCGCCTCCGCGGGCCGGTGGATCAGCCGCACCAGTCGCGGCGGGCGCGCGGAGCCCTTGCCGACACCGATCACCCCGCCGTAGCCGGCGTCGGTGAGTTCCTGCTCGTCGAGCACCTCGACGTCCAGGCCGGCGGCTTCCCCCAACGCGCGGGCCCGCTCGGCGAATTCAGCCGGAAACAGGTGACTCGGCGGGGTGTTGACGAAGTCGCGCGCGGTGGCGACCGCGGCGGCGACGTCGGCGCCGTGGCTCGCGCGCGTCTCGGCGTCGCCCGCGGCGCAGACCACGGTGACGGCTTGCAGACCCGGATCTTTCGGGGCGGTCTTGTCGGTGCGGAACGCGGTGAAGCGGTAGCCGCCCAGCAGCAGACCCTCGACGGCGGCGGCCACCACATCCTCATCGGGCTCGCCGGGCAACCCGGCCAGCGTGCTGACCGTCGGACTGGGCAAGGCTCGCGACTCCTGGCCCGCCGATCTGGTCCGGCGCGCCGCAGGCACGGCGGCACGCTCGCTGAACGGCACCGCCGAGGTGGTCAGCACGCTGGCCGGGTTGCCCGGCGAGCCCGATGAGGATGTGGTGGCCGCCGCCGTCGAGGGTCTGCTGCTGG
>NZ_LZMF01000127.1:0-8313 GCF_001673565.1 Mycolicibacter sinensis | reverse complement strand
CGGTCAGAAGGTGCAGACCGCCGGCAACAACATGGCCAACACCGACGCTTCCGTCGGCTCCAGCTGGGCCTGACCGACCCGTAGTACGCAGCGCGGCAGCACACCACCCATCGGTGTGCTGCCGCGTGCTGCAATGGGTGGGATAGTGGCAGACATCGCCGTGCCGCTGCGTGATCCAATAGCCAAGTACATCGGCAAGGTAGAGGAGGGTAGTGATGGACCCGAGCACCCGCACCGACATCACCGTCAACGTCGAGGGTTTCTGGATGTTGCAGGCGCTGCTGGACATCCGCCACGTCGCGCCCGAGTTGCGTTGCCGACCTTACGTTTCCACCGACTCGAACGACTGGCTCTCGGAGCATCCCGGCATGGCGGTGATGCGTGAGCAGGGCATCGTCGTCGAGGACGAGGTCAACGAGGTGGTGGCGGCCCGGATGCGGGTGCTGGCCGCGCCCGACCTCGAGGTGGTCGCCCTGCTGTCGCTGGGCAAGTTGCGCTACGGGGTCATCGACGACGATGACCAGCCGCCCGGGACCCGTGACATTCCGGACAACGAGTTCCGGGTGCTGCTGGCGCGACGCGGCGAACACTGGGTGTCGGCGGTGCGGGTCGGCACCGACATCACCGTCGACGACGTCTCGGTCACCGATGCCGCCTCTATCGCCGCACTGGTGATCGACGGCATGGAGTCCATCCACCACGCCGATCCGGCGCAGATCACCGCGGTCAACGTGCCGATGGAGGAGATGCTGGAGGCGACCCAGAGCTGGCAGGACTCCGGCTTCAACATCTTCACCGGGGGAGACCTGCGCCGGATGGGCATCAGTGCGGCCACCGTCGCCGCGCTGGGCCAGGCGCTGTCGGAGCCGGCCGCGGAGGCCGCGGTATATGCGCGGCAATACCGCGACGACGCCAAGGGCCCCAGTGCCTCGGTGTTGTCGCTCAAAGACGGCTCCGGCGGCCGGATCGCGCTGTATCAGCAGGCGCGCACCGCAGGCTCAGGCGAAGCGTGGCTGGCGATCTGCCCGGCCACCCCGCAGCTGGTCCAGGTGGGTGTCAAAACCGTCCTGGACACGCTGCCCTACGGTGCCTGGAAAACCCATCGGAGGGTTTAGCGGCCCCATCGGAGTCGTCGCGGCACCGAAATGTTGTGTGACGCACCGGAAAAATTGCCGGTAAACGCGAATCGTGCGAATAGCATGCGTTGCCTTTAGAATTGGACGGGCTTTTGAAATGACAAATTGCGAGGCGGCAGCTATGGGTTCTTTGGGGTCAGCATTCGTCGAGGTGGTGCGATCATGACGACGGCGATCGAGTCTGCGCAGCCGGGCGGGGAAGTCGCACCGTCGGCGCCCCGGTCCGTGGTGGTCGGAGTCATGGCCGGTGAGGGTGTCCAGATCGGGACGCTGCTGGACGCCGACGCGCCGGTGTCGGTGATGCTGGACCCGTTGCTGAAGGTGATCAACGGCCGACTTGCCGAGCTCGACGAGCCGACCCTGCAGGCCGAGGGTCGCGGTCGCTGGGTGCTGTGCCTGGTCGACGGCACCGCGCTGCGACCGAACCAGTCGCTGACCGACCAGGACGTGTACGACGGTGACCGGCTGTGGCTGCGGTTCATCGAGGACCGGGAGCGGCGGGCGCCGGTCATCGAACACATCTCCACCGCGGTCTCGGTGAACCTCGCCAAGCAGTTCGCTCCGGTCGACGCGGCGACCGCCGTGCGGGTCGGGGTCTCGACCCTGTCGGCCGGTGTCCTGCTGGCGACCGCACTGCTCGCCGCCTGGCGCTACCAGCACGACGACTGGCTGGCAGCCGGTTTCAGCGCCGGGATGGCTCTGCTCGTGCTGATCGCCGCCGCGCTGGTCCTGCTTCAGGCCCGCAATGCCTCCGACCGGCGGGTCGGCGACATCCTGCTGGCCACCGGGCTGGTGCCGCTGACGGTGGCTGCCGCGGCCGCGGTACCGGGCGAGGTGGGCGCCGCGCAGGCGGCACTGGGCTTCGGCGTCGCCGGCATCGGTGCGCTGTCGGTCATCCGGCTCACCGGACGGCAGTTGGCGGCTTACAGCGCCGTCGCCGTCATCAGCGCGGCGGTGACGTTCGCCGGCGTACTGCGGATGGTGTTCCTGACCGGCGCGGTGACCTTGATGGCCTGCGTCTACCTGGCCTGTGTGCTGGCGTATCAGTGGTCGCCGTCATTGTCGCGGTGGCTGGCCGGCCTCCGGTTGCCGGTGTTCCCGTCGGCGACCAGCCGGTGGGTGTTCGAGGCGCGCCCCGACCTGCCCACCACGGTGGTGACCACGCCCGGTGCCCCGGCCTCCCTGGAGGGACCGGAGTCGGTGCGCGAGGTGGTGCTGCGTGCCGAACGGGCCCGATCGTTTTTGACCGGGCTGTTGTCCGGGCTGGGCGTGCTGATCGCGGTGTGCGTCACCGGTCTGGCCGACCCGCACTCGGACCGGTCGTGGCTGCCGGTGCTGCTGGCCGGACTGACGGCCGGGTTCCTGGTTCTGCGCGGCCGTTCGTTCCGGGATCGCTGGCAGGCGGTCACGGTGACACTGACCGGTCTGGTGATCGTCGCCGCGGTGGTGGTGCGTTTCGTCGTGGTGCAGTGGACGCCGACGACGCTGGTGGTCGGCGCGGCGTTGCTGGCGCTGATCCCGATGTTCGGGCTGCTGTCCGCGGTGATCGTGCCCAACACCATCTACAGCCCGCTGTTCCGCAAGTTCGTCGAGTGGATCGAGTACCTGTGCCTGATGCCGTTGTTCCCGCTGGCGCTGTGGTTGATGAATACCTATGAAGCAATCCGGTACCGGTAGAGGCGGGCGTCGGCTGCAGCGCACCGCGGCCGCCGGCGCCGCGATGATCATGATGGCGAGTGGCTCGCTGGCCGGTATGCCGGTCGCCGGCGCGATCGATCCCCCGGTAGTCGATCCGGGCGCGCTGCCGCCCGACGGCACGCCCGGTCCACCGCAGACGATGCGACAGACCTCGTACTGCACCGAGGTGGGTGTCCTGCCGAACACCGACTTTCGGGTGCAGCCGGCCTACATGGACATGCTCAACCTGGCCGAGGCGTGGAAATTCAGCCGGGGGGCCGGTGTGAGCGTCGCGGTCATCGACACCGGCGTGACCCCGCACCCGCGGATGCCGAACCTGATCGGCGGTGGCGACTACGTGATGGCCGGCGGCGACGGGCTGTCGGACTGCGATGCGCACGGAACCCTGGTGGCATCGCTGATCGGCGCGGTACCCGACAACGGTGTGACTCCGCTGCCGCCGCCGCGCCAGACCCGCCGGCCCCCGTCGGTTCCCACCAATGAACCTCCGCCGCCGACACCGGCGCCGCAGACGACCATCGTGGTGATGCCGCCACCGCCTGCGCCGCCGCCTCCGCCGCCACCAGTCGAAGGCGGGGAACCGTCCAACGGTTCGAACAACGGCCCGGCCGCCCCGGCGCCCGGTCCGGGCAACAACGCGGCGGCCTACACCACCGATGGCGCATCCGCCGGTGCGGCACGCCCGGGCGGGTTCTCCGGGCGGGCGCGGATGGCGCCGGTCGACTTCCGCGCACCGAGCGCACCGCCACCGCCGGGGGCGGCACCGGATGCGTTCAGCGGGATCGCTCCCGATGTTCAGCTGATCTCGATCCGCCAGTACAGCGCGGCCTTCGGCCCCAAGGAGCCGTTCGGTGACGGCCAGGACCCGCAGTTGCGGGAGAAGAACGACGGGATACGCACCATGGCGCGGGCGATCGTCCATGCCGCCAACATGGGCGCACAGGTCATCAACATCTCCCAGGCCATCTGCATGAACGTGCGGAACATGCTCGATCAAGCCGATCTGGGCGCGGCGGTGCGCTATGCCGCAGTCGAGAAGAACGCGGTGATCGTCGCCGCCGCCGGCGACACGAGTTGGCGGGACTGCAAACAGAACCCGACCTACAACGCGATGCGTCCCGACGACCCGCGCGACTGGAACGGGGTCAACACCGTGGTGACGCCGGCGTGGTACGACGAGTACGTGTTGACCGTCGGCGCGGTGGACTCGGCGGGTGCGCCGCTGGTCAAGTCGAGTGTGGTCGGCCCCTGGGTGTCGCTCGCCGCCCCGGGCACCGACATCGAAGGTCTCTCACCGCGCGACGACGGACTGATGAACGCCGTCGACGGACCGGAGAACTCCCTGCTGGTTCCGTCGGGCACCAGCTTCTCGACGGCGATCGTGTCCGGGGTGGCGGCCCTGGTGCGGGCCAAGTACCCGGAACTGTCGTCGCATCAGGTGATCAACCGGCTGATTCGTACGGCTCGGCCGCCGGCGCGCGGGGTCGACAATGTGGTCGGCTACGGCATCGTCGACCCGGTGGCGGCCCTGACTTGGGATGTCCCCGGCGGTCCGGCTCAACCGCCGGAACGGCTGTCGGCGCCCCTGCAGGTGCCGCCGATGCCGCCGGAACGCGACATGACCCCGGCCTGGGTCGCCGGCGCCGGGCTGTTGGCGGCGGTGGCGGCAGCCGGTGTGGCACTGGGAGTGGCAGCATTGCGACGATCGCGTAGGAATCGATGAAGGCACAGCACGCAGTAGGTTTGAATCTGTCGTGGATGCGGGTGACCACGGTCTTTCTGATCGACATGGGGATCTTGGTTCTCGCCGGCCGCTGGCCCGGCGACGCGAAAGCCGCCACCTACGCGTGGTGGTCCGGTGTCGGCATTGCGGTGCTGGTCGCGCTCATCGCGCTGGTCACCTACCGGCGGGTGCCGGTCAGCACGATGTGGGCGGCCTGGCTGGGCGACCAGTTCGCCGACCCGGCGACCACACTGAGCCAGGGGCGGACTCGCGCGGTCGATCATCACCGCCGCTTCGGCCGTGAGCCGATCGGCATGCGCGAACACCAGGGCCGACTGGTGACGGTGATCTCCGTGGGCGGGCGAGCGGTGCAGGCGACCGGCCGCCACCGCCGCGGCTCGGAGCCGGTGTCCCTGCCGTTGGAGCGCCTCGCCGCCGGGCTGCGGCAGTTCGACGTGCGGCTGGACAGCATCGACATCGTCACCGTCGGTACCCGCAGTGCCCCCGCCGATGCCGAGGAGGTCGACTTCGACGACACGCCGTCGATGCCGGATCACCGGCAGACCTGGCTGGTGCTGCGGATGGACCCCCAGCACAACGTCAACGCGGTGGCGGCGCGCGACTCGCTGGCCGCCACGCTGGCCGCGGCGACCGAGCGGCTGGCCGAGGAGATCGACGGGCGCCAGATCATCGCGCGGGCGCTGCGCGCCGACGAGTTCGAGGCCGTCGACGACGCCGTCCTGGCGGGTCTGGAGCCCGGACAGCTTCGGCACCGGCTATTCCGGGCCCCACCGGAAGGCCACGTCACCACCTTCTGGGTGTCGCCGGCCGACGTCTCCGTCGAGAACCTGGAACACCTGTGGTATCCGGAGACCGATGCGACGGTGGTCACGGTGCGGCTCGCCCCCGGGGGCGGCCGGACGAACGCTGTCTCGGTGCTGGTGCGCTACCACAGCACCGGCCGGCTGGGCCGACACGTGCGGGCCGCGCTGAACCGGTTCGTGGGCCGGCGTCAGCTGGAGGCGGTGTGCGCCAGCCTCCCGGCGCCTACGGCGCAACCCCGGATGGCGGTGCCCAGCCGGGACCTGCAGGATGGCGAACACCTGGCGGTGTCTGTCGACGCCGTGCCGGAGTACGAGACTCCGTCACCCGGGACGCGGCCGTGACCGGACCCCAATCCGCCACGCACGACGCGCGCAACGCGATGGTCGCCGGGATGCTGGCCTCCGGAATCTCGGTCAACGGGTTGCAGCCCAGCCACAACCCGCAGGTCGCGCTGCAGATGTTCACCACCGCCTCCACGATCGACCCGAGCATGTGCGACGCCTGGCTGGCCCGGGTGCTGGCCGGTGACTCCGACCTCGAAGTGTTGGCCAACGCCTGGACGACGGTCCGCACCTTCGGTTGGGAGACCCGGCGACTTGGCTTGTCCGACTTGGAATTCCATCCCGAGGTCTCCGACGGGATGTTCCTGCGGCTGCGGGTCACCAGTGTGGAATCGCTGGCCGCCGCTTATGCCGCCGCCCTGGCGGAAGCCAAGCGTTACGAGGAGGCGGCGAAGCTGCTCGACGGCGTCGAGCCGCGAAACCCCTTTGAGACGGAGCTGGTCAGCTACGTGCGCGGCCTGCTGTACTTCCGGACCGGGCGCTGGCCGGACGTGCTGAAGCAGTTCCCGGCGGCGGCCCCGTGGCGCCAGCCGGAACTCAAGGCCGCGGCCGCGGCGATGGCCACCACCGCGCTGGCTTCGCTGGGGGTCTTCGAGGAGGCGACGCGGCGGGCGCAGGAGGCCATCGAGGGCGACCGGGTGCCCGGCGCCACCAACGTCGCGCTCTACACCCAGGGCATGTGCATGCGTCACCTGGGCCGCGAGGACGAAGCCGCCGAGTTGCTGCGCCGGGTGTATTCCCGCGACGCGAAGTTCGCGCCGGCCCGCGAGGCACTGGACAACCCCGACTACCGGCTGATTCTGACCGACCCCGAAACCATCGAGGCCCGCACGGATCCGTGGGACCCCGACAGCGCCCCGACCCGGGAGCAGGCCGAAGCGCACCGGCATGCCGAGGAGGCCGCCAGATACCTGGCCGAAGGCGACGCGGAGCTGGCCGCCATGCTCGGCATGGAGCAGGCCAAGCGGGAGATCAAGCTGATCAAGGCGACCACCAAGGTGAACCTGGCGCGCGCCAAGATGGGTCTGCCGGTTCCGGTCACTTCTCGGCACACCTTGTTGCTCGGCCCGCCCGGCACCGGCAAGACGTCGGTGGCGCGCGCTTTCACCAAGCAGTTGTGCGGCCTGACGGTGCTGCGCAAACCGCTGGTGGTCGAGACCAACCGTTCCAAGCTGCTGGGCCGCTACATGGCCGACGCGGAGAAGAACACCGAGGAACTGCTCGAGGGCGCGCTCGGCGGCGCGGTGTTCTTCGACGAGATGCACACGCTGCATGAGCGCGGCTACAGCCAGGGCGACGCCTACGGCAACGCGATCATCAACACGCTGCTGCTCTACATGGAGAACCACCGTGACGAGCTGGTGGTGTTCGGTGCCGGCTACGCCAACGCCATGGACAAGATGCTCGAGGTGAATCAGGGCCTGCGGCGGCGGTTCTCGACCGTGATCGAGTTCTACAGCTATACCCCGCCGGAGCTGTTGGAACTGACCAAGATGATGGGCGCGGAGAACGAGGACGTGGTCAGCGACGAAGCGGTCGAGGGGCTGCTGCCGTCCTACAACAAGTTCTACAACGACGAGAACTACTCCGAAGACGGCGATCTGATCCGCGGCATCGACGTACTGGGCAACGCGGGATTCGTCCGCAACGTGGTGGAGAAGGCGCGAGACCACCGCAGCTTCCGGCTCGACGACTCCGAACTCGACGCGGTGCTATCGGGCGACGTCACCGAATTCAGCGACGAATGGTTGCACAAATTCAAGGAATTGACCCGCGAGGATCTTGCCGAAGGTCTCAGCGCGGCGGTGGCCGAGAAGAAATCGTCCTGACCCGACAGCTTCCCGGCAGCCGATTCACAGTGCCGCGACCGCGCGCCCGGGTTGACGCTCGCTGATACCGGTGCCACCATTGCGCAGGTAGGGGGCGGTACTTCACCCCAGCCCCCATCGGTGCGCGGTGGCGCGAGGAGGTGACGACGAGACTTGTTTCCCCGTGATTGTGCCTATCGCCGGAGATCGGCGAATGTTTCGTTCCGATCCGGCTTCGGCTCCGTTTCTGCTTTCTAAAATCACGTTGTGTCGGGCCCGCTCCGGTTTGACGGTTTACCGTTGTCACCGGGTACACGCTCGACGCGCCCGGTGATCGTCGGTCGTTCACCGGACCGGCACCCTTGGAGGAGGACCCCATGACATTTGTGAACACCCAACCCGAGGCGCTTACCGCCGCCGCGGGCAACCTGGCCGCCATCGGATCGGCGCTGAGCGCCCAGAACGCCGCCGCGGCAACTCCGACCACCGGTGTGGTCCCGGCTGCAGCGGACGAGGTTTCGGCGCTGACCGCGGCCCAGTTCGCCGCGCACGCCAGCATGTACCAGTCGATCAGCGCGCAGGCCGAGGCCATCCACCAGGCTTTTGTCGCCACGTTGAACACCAGCGCGAATTCCTACGCAGCGACTGAAGCGGCCAACGCCGCGTCGGCCGGTTAACCACTGCGTCACAAGAGGTTTCACGGAGCAAGGAGAGACAACAGTGGCAACACGTTTTATGACCGATCCGGACGCGATGCGCAGCATGGCGGGGCGTTTCGATGT
>NZ_LZMF01000126.1:0-177458 GCF_001673565.1 Mycolicibacter sinensis | reverse complement strand
CGCAAACGCACCCGAATCCAAGACCGCGCCCACCGCATCAACTCCGAACGCGCACTCAACAAAGCCCCACCCTGACGTGATGAACAGATGACTCACGCCGGCAGTACCACACTCCCGCCGCCTATCTGGCGATATCGACTGCGAGCTGAAACGCTCCGCCGACTTTGCCGGCGGCGCTCTATGGTTGATGCCGTGAGTCAGAACCTCGACGTTGCCGGCACCTCGACCTGGTCGCCGCGTGAAGTCGAGCTGTTGGAAGTCACGCTGCAGCTGTTGCAGGAGAACGGCTACGACCGGTTGACGGTGGATGCGGTCGCGGCGACCGCGCGGGCGAGTAAGGCCACGGTGTACCGGCGGTGGCCATCGAAGGCCGAACTGGTGTTGGCCGCGTTTACCGAGGGCATCCGCCAGGTCGCCGTCCCGCCCGACACCGGCACTCTGCGCGGCGATCTGGTGCGGCTGGGCGAGCTGGTCTGCGAGCAGACCGCGCAGCATGCGAGCACCATCCGCGCCGTGCTGGTGGAAGTGTCGCGAAACCCCGCGCTCAACGATGCAATGCAGCACCAGTTCATCGATCAGCGCAAGGCGCTGATGCTCCACATCCTGGGGCAGGCCGTCGATCGCGGGGAGATCGATGCCGCCGCCGTCAATGACGACCTGTGGGACGTGTTGCCCGGATACCTCATCTTCCGGTCTCTGGTGTCGGGCCGGGCGACCACGGCGCGCACGGTGGCGGATCTCGTCGACGAAGTGGTCATTCCGAGTCTGACCCGCTGCGCACGCTGAGGCCCGCGGTCATGAAATCGCCGCCGCCGGACTATTGAGCCGTACGGTTCCGTACCGTACGCTTGGTCGGTGCGCAGACCGTCGCTTTTTCCGCTGGTCCGGCGTGGGTGGATGGTCATAGTTGCCGTGGCGGTGGTCGCCGTCGCGGCATTCTGCGTCTACCGGCTGCACGGCATCTTCGGCGCGGGCGACACCACGTCGACCTCCAGCGACGCGGGCGAGGAGATCGTCCCGTTCAACCCCAAGGACGTCGTCTATGAGGTCTTCGGCGCTCCGGGCGCCGTCGCCACCATCAACTACCTCGATGTCAACGCCGCCCCACAGCAGGTCGTCGACGCCCCGCTGCCCTGGCGGTATCAGGAGACCACAACCGAACCGGCCGTCATCGCCGACCTGCGCGCACAGGGCGACGGAAACATGCTGGGCTGCCGCATCTTCATCGACGGCGAGCTCAAAGACGAAAGGATCGTCGACACCGTGAGCGCCTACACCTTCTGCTTGGACAAGTCCGGATGAGCGAGGACGGCCGACGGCCCTTCTGGCCGCGCATCATTCGCCGTCTGGCACTGCCGATCGTGCTGTTCTGGGTGGCGCTGGCCGCGGTCACGAACAGTCTGGTGCCGCAGCTTGAAGTGGTCGCCGAGGCCCACAACGTGGGGATGAGCTCCCCGGACGCGCCGTCGTATCAGGCGGCGAAACGCATTGGAAAAGTGTTCCAGCAGTACGACACCGACAGTGCGGCGATGATCGTCATCGAAGGCGAGCAGCCGCTCGGCGCCGATGCCCACCGCTTCTACGACACCCTGGTCGCCAAGCTGGAACGCGACACCGAGCACGTCCAGCACATTCAGAACTTCTGGGGCGACCCGCTGACCGCCGCCGGCTCGCAGAGCAACGACGGCAAAGCCGCTCTGGCGCAGGTATTTCTGGCCGGAAGTCAAGGCGAGACGTTGGCCAACGAATCGGTTGCCGCCGTCCGCGACATCGTCGAGAACACGCCGGCACCGCCCGGCGTCCGGGCCTACGTGACGGGTGCGGCGCCGCTGGTCGCCGACCAGTTCTCGGTCGGCAGCGAGGGCACCAACAAGGTCACCGCGATCACCTTCCTGGTCATCGCCGTCATGCTGTTCGCCGTCTACCGCTCGGTGGCCACCACCCTGCTGGCGCTGCTCACCGTCGCTATCGAGATGGCCGCCGCTCGCGGATTCGTCGCATTCCTCGGTTACCACGAGGTCATCGG
This sequence comes from Mycolicibacter sinensis, assembly GCF_001673565.1. GTDB lineage: Bacteria > Actinomycetota > Actinomycetes > Mycobacteriales > Mycobacteriaceae > Mycobacterium > Mycobacterium sinense_C. The sequence continues at coordinate 175,432 of NZ_LZMF01000126.1, read as the reverse complement.
ATTATCCACGTACTCAACCAATCTGCTGACCCTACTGGCGATCGCGGCAGGGACGGATTACGCGATCTTCATCATCAGCCGCTACCAGGAGGCACGCGCGGCCGGCGAAGACCCAGCAACCGCCTTCTACACCATGTACCGGGGCACCGCCCACGTCGTGATCGGCTCGGGACTGACCATTTCCGGCGCGGTGTACTGCTTGAGCTTCACCCGGCTGCCCTACTTCCACACCCTGGGACTGCCCGCCGCGATCGGCATCTTCGTGGCGCTGATCGCCGCGCTGACCCTCACGTCGGCCGTGCTCACGCTGGGCAGCCGATTCGGCCGTTTCGAACCCACCCGGGCGATGCGTACCCGCGGCTGGCGCAGAATCGGCACCGCCATCGTCCGCTGGCCCGGGCCCATCCTGGTGGTGGCGTGCGCGGTCGCCCTGATCGGTCTGCTCGCCCTGCCGGGCTACAAGACCAGCTACGACGCTCGCGAATACATGCCCGACCGCGCCCCGGCCAATATCGGCTACGCGGCCGCCGAACGCCACTTCTCCCAAGCCCGGCTGAACCCGGAACTGCTGATGATCGAATCGGACCACGATCTGCGCAACCCGGCGTCCTTCCTGGTCTTGGAGCGGGTCGCCCGTGCGGTGTTCCACACCCCGGGCATCGCCAAGGTGCAATCGATAACCAGGCCGTTGGGCACCCCGCTGAAGCACACCTCGATACCGTTCGCGGTCGGCCAGGGCAGCGTCGCGCAGACCCAGAACCTGAAGTACCAGATGGACCGGGCGGCCGATCTGCTCAAGCAGGCCGCTGAAGCGGAGAAGTCGGTCCACACACTGGAACAGCAATACGCGCTGCAGCAGCAACTCGCCGATGCCACCCACACCCAAACCCAGAGCTTTCACGACACCGTCGCCCTCACCAACGACCTGCGTGACCAGATCGCGAACTTCGACGACTTCTTCCGGCCGATTCGCAGCTACTTCTACTGGGAACCGCACTGCTTCGACATCCCCGTGTGCGCGGCGCTGCGCAACGTGTTCGACCTGCAGGACGGCATCGACAAGCTCAGCGAAAAGCTCGAACAGCTCACTACGGCATTCGACCAACTGGACGCCTTGCAACCGCAGCTGGTGGAGTTGATCCCGTCCCAGATCGAAAGCCAGCGGGTCAACCGTGACCTGGCGTTGAACAACTACGCCACTAACTCCGGCATCAGCGACCAGTCCGCGGCCGCCAACGACGACCCGGCCGCCATGGGACAGGCCTTCGACGAAGCCAAGAACGACGACTCCTTCTATCTGCCGCCCGAGGCGTTCAACAATCCGGAGTTCAAACGCGGGATGAAGCTGTTCCTGTCGCCGGACGGCAAAGCCGCGCAGATGATCATCACCCACGAGGGCGACCCGGCGACCCCGGAAGGCATCGCGCACATCGACAAGATCCGCGACGCCGCGAAGGAGGCCGTCAAGGGCACCCCGCTGCAGGGCTCGCATATTTATCTGGCCGGCACCGCCTCGACCTACAAGGACATCGCCGACGCAGCGAAGTACGACCTGCTGATCGCCGGGATCGCCGCGTTGAGCCTGATTTTGCTGATCATGATGATCATCACCCGAAGCCTGGTCGCGGCGATCGTCATCGTGGGCACCGTCGCCTTGTCGCTGGGCGCCTCATTCGGGCTCTCGGTGCTGGTGTGGCAGTACCTGTTCGGCATTCACCTGTACTGGATCGTGCTGGCCCTGGCCGTAATCCTGCTGCTGGCGGTGGGATCGGACTACAACCTGCTGCTGATCTCACGGTTCAAAGAGGAGATCGGTGCCGGCTTGAACACCGGCATCATCCGGGCGATGGGCGGGACCGGGTCGGTGGTGACCGCGGCCGGTTTGGTGTTCGCCGCCACCATGGCGTCGTTCATCTTCAGTGACCTGCGGATTCTCGGCCAGATCGGGACCACCATCGCGTTGGGCTTGCTGTTCGACACGTTGATCGTGCGGTCGTTCATGACACCGACCATCGCCACGCTGCTCGGACGCTGGTTCTGGTGGCCGCAGCGGGTACGCCAGCGGCCCGCGCTGGTCGGCGCTACTTCGCGGCGGCCTTCTTCGCCGGAGCCTTCTTAGCGGCCGCCTTCTTCGCCGGTGCCTTTTTCGCCGGAGCCTTCTTGGCCGGGGCTTCTTTGGCGGGGGCTTCTTTGGCGGCAGAGCGTTTCTTCACGCTGGCCTCCAGCTTGGCCAACAGGTCGGAGACGTCCTCGGTGGCATCCAGTTCGGCGGGCCGCTCCTCGGGGGTGAACGCCTCGTCGCCTTCTAGTTTGGCCTCGATCAACTCGTGCAGCTGTTCCTGGTAGGTGTCGTGGTAGCGGTCGGGGTCGAAGTCGTCGGCCATCGATTCGACTACCTGCCCGGCCATTTTCAGCTCGGCCGGCTTGATATCGACCTTGACGTCCAGGGCGGGGAAGTCGGGATCGCGGATCTCGTCCGGCCACAACAGGGTGTGCACCATCATCACGTCGCGCTTGGAGAAATCCTTGACCCGCAGCGCCGCCAGCCGGGTCTTGTTGCGCAGGGTGAAGTGGACGATCGCCACCCGGTCGGTTTCGGCCAGCGTCTTCGCCAGCAGCACATAGGATTTGATCGATTTCGTCGCTGGCTCCAGAAAGTAGGAGCGGTCGAAAAGCATCGGGTCCAGATCAGCGGCCGGGACGAACTCGAGCACCGCGATCTCATGGTCGCGCTCTTCGGGAAGATTCGCGAGGTCGTCATCGGTGATCACCACCATCCGGCCGTCGTCGGCCTCATACGCCCGCGCGATGTCGCCGTAGTCGACGACTTCACCGCACTCCTCGCACACCCGCCGGTAGCGGATCCGCCCGTTGTCCTTGGCGTGCACCTGACGGAACTTGATGTCGTGGTCCTCAGTGGCGGTGTAGACCTTCACCGGGACGTTGACCAGACCGAATGCGATCGAACCCTTCCAGATGGAACGCATGAGGCCAGTATGCCCACCCCAACATGCGCGTAACCGGTAACGACGCGACGTAGGTTGACAGTATGGGCGCTGAGTCCTCCAAGACCCGGGTGAAGCTGACCAACGCCGACAAGGTGCTCTACCCCGCGACGGGCACCACCAAGGCCGACGTCTTCGACTACTACACGCGTATCGCGGAGGTGATGCTGCCGCACATCGCCGGACGCGCGGCGACCCGCAAACGCTGGCCCAACGGTGTCGAACAGGACTCTTTCTTCGAAAAGCAGCTGGCCAGCTCGGCGCCGGCCTGGCTGCGCCGCGGCGAGGTGCAGCATCGCTCCGGCACCACCGCCTATCCGATCATCGACGACCTCGACGGCCTGGCCTGGATCGCCCAGCAGGCCGCACTCGAAGTGCACGTACCGCAGTGGCGTTTCGAAGCGGAATGGACGCGCGCCGGCGAGGTGCTCAAACCCGGCCCCGCGACTCGCCTGGTGTTCGACCTCGACCCCGGCGAGGGCGTGACGATGAGCCAACTGGCCGAGGTCGCGCGGGCCATCCGCGAACTGATGACCGAACTGGGCTTGGACATCTTCCCGCTGACCAGCGGCAGCAAGGGACTGCACCTGTACACCACACTGGAGCGTCCGGTGGCCAGCTCCGGCGCGGCCGCGGTGGCCAAACGCGTTGCGCAACAACTCGAAAGCGCCATGCCGAAGCTGGTGACCGCGACCATGACCAAGAAACTGCGGGCCGGCAAGATCTTCCTCGACTGGAGCCAGAACAACGCGGCGAAGACCACCATCGCGCCGTACTCGCTGCGCGGGCGCGAGCACCCGACGGTGGCCGCACCGCGTACCTGGGCGGAGCTGGACGACCCGAAGCTGCGGCAGCTGCGCTACGACGAGGTGCTGGCCCGCGTCGAGCGCGACGGCGACCTGCTGGCCGGGCTGGACCCGCCGCTGCCCAGACACGACCGGCTCACCGAATACCGGGCCAAACGCGACGCGGCTAAAACCCCCGAACCGGTGCCTGCCACCGCCCCGGCGGTGGGCGCCGGCAACAGTTTCGTCATCCAGGAGCACCACGCCCGCCGGCTGCACTACGACTTCCGGCTGGAGCGCGACGGCGTGCTGGTCAGCTGGGCGGTACCCAAGAACCTGCCGGACACCCCGGCGGTCAACCATCTCGCGGTGCGCACCGAGGACCATCCGCTGGAGTACGGCGGCTTCGAGGGCACCATCCCCAAGGGCGAGTACGGCGCCGGCACGGTGCACATCTGGGATTCCGGTAGCTACGTGACCGAGAAATTCGAGGACACGCCCGAGAAGGGCGAGGTGATCGTGGTGCTGCAGGGCAACCGGATCACCGGCCGATACGCGCTGATCCGCACCGGCGGCGATCAGTGGCTGGCGCACCGGATGAAAGAACAGCAGGCATTCACCTTCAACGAGCTGGCCCCGATGCTGGCCACCCACGGCGCGGTGACCCACCTGGATCCGGACGGCTGGGCCTTCGAAGGCAAGTGGGACGGCTACCGGCTGCTGGTGGAGGCCGACCGGGGCCGGGTGCGGCTGCGCGCCCGCAGCGGACGCGACGTCACCGGCCAATACCCGCAGCTGGGGTCGCTGGCCGCCGACCTCGCCGAACACCACCTGGTGTTGGACGGCGAAATCGTCGCACTCGATGACAACGGTGTTCCCAGCTTCGCCGCGATGCAGAACAGCGCCCGCTCGACCCGAGTGGAGTTCTGGGCCTTCGACCTGCTCTATCTCGACGGCCGTCCGCTGCTGCGGGCGGCCTACCGGGACCGTCGCCGCCTGCTGGAAACGCTTGCGCAGGGAACCGGTGTGGTGGTCAAAGACCTGTTGGCCCCCGACGGCGCCGAGGCGCTCGAACAGTCCCGCGCCCTGGGCTGGGAGGGTGTGGTGGCCAAGAAGTGGGACTCGGCCTATCAGCCCGGCCGCCGGTCACCGGCGTGGGTCAAGGCCAAGCACTGGCGAACCCAAGAGGTCGTGATCGGCGGCTGGCGAGCCGGCGAGGGCGCCCGGGGCGGGGGGATCGGGTCGCTGCTGATGGGCATCCCGGCGGGCGAGAAGCTCGCGTTCGTCGGCCGGGTGGGCACCGGGTTCACCGACGGTCAATTGGCCGCGCTGAAGAAGAAGCTGACCCCGCTGCACACCGACGAATCCCCCTTTGACGCGCCGCTGAGCCGGGCCGATGCCGCGGGCGTTACCTTCGTCCGACCGACGCTGGTGGGGGAGGTGCGCTACAGCGAGCGGACCGGCGACGGCCGGCTGCGCCAACCGAGTTGGCGTGGCTTACGGCCCGACAAAACGCCCGACGAGGTGGTACGTGAGGATTGACCGGTGCGGTGGGTGACCTATCGAAGCGAGGACGGCGAACGTACCGGGGTGCTGCACGGCGAGGTGATCCACGCCGCGGCGCCGGGAACGACGCTGCTGGATCTGATCGGGCTCGGCGCGGACGGGCTGCGCGATGCCGGCGAGCGGGCGCTGAACGCGCCGTCGGCCACGGTGCGGCTCGACCAGGTGGCGCTGATGGCGCCGATCCCACGGCCGCCTTCGATCCGCGACAGCCTGTGCTTCTTGGACCACATGCGCAACTGTCTGGCCGCGACCGGTCGCAGCCGGGAGCTCGACGACGTGTGGTATCAGATCCCGGCCTTTTATTTCGCCTGCCCGACAACCGTTCTGGGGCCCTACGACGATGCGCCGGCAGCACCGGGCAGTGCCTGTCAGGACTTCGAACTGGAGGTCGCCGCCGTCATCGGAACGCCCGGAACGAACCTGTCGGTGGCCGAAGCCGAGCGGGCCATCATCGGCTACACCATCTTCAACGACTGGTCCGCGCGCGACCTGCAAGCCCAGGAGGGGGTGCTGGCGATCGGGCAAGGCAAGGGCAAGGACAGCGGCGTCACCCTCGGGCCGTATCTGGTCACCCCCGATGAGCTCGAACCCTACCGCCGCGACGGCAAACTGAGCCTGCATGCCACCGCGATCGTCAATGACGTGATCGTCGGACTCGGCTCGACCGGGACCATGGACTGGAGCTTCGGCGAGATCATCAGCTACGCCTCCCGCGGGGTGCCGCTGACACCCGGCGATGTGTTCGGCTCCGGCACCGTCCCCACCTGCACGCTGGTCGAGCACCTCGATCCCGCGGCGCCGCAAGCTTTTCCGGGCTGGCTGTGCGACGGTGACGTGGTTACGCTGCAGGTGCAGGGCCTCGGTGAGGTACGCCAGACCGTTCGCGCCAGCGTCCCGCCGATACCGCTGGCGCAGCGCCCGCGGCCTACTTCGGGGTGAGCGTCACGGTCACTGTGGCGGCGCCGGCGTCGGAGCTGATGGTCAGCACCGAGGTGCCCGCCCCGGCGGTTAGCTGGCCACCCGTCACGTTCACCGTGTAACCGTTCGGGTACTGATCTCCTGGCACCGAGATGGTGGTCGGCGAACCGGCGTCGAAGGCACCGGACCCGTCGGCGCGATCGGTGGAGTAGCTGAACGAGAAGACACCATTGTCGAACGACAGCGACGTGGGGGTGCCCGAAATCAGTTGCGGGTAAGGCTCGGACAGCGCGATCAGCTTGTCGACGTTGACGTTGTCACCGGTGGGCGGCAGGTTGGGGTCCAACACCAGGGCTTGGCCGTTCGGTGAGGCACTGGTGATGTCATTGCCGGTGTAAGCCCACTCGGTCCAGCCCCACAGGTACTTGTTGGCCGCTTGCATGCTGGCGGTGATGGTCGGGATGGTGTTGGTGGCGCCGAATTCGGTCAGCAACGCCGGGATATTGTGCGCCTGCGCGTACTCCGCCGCGTTGGCGAACACGGCGTCGGCGTTCAGATCGCAGCCGAAGCTGAGGTCGGGGAACAGTGACGTGGTGATGCAGTAACTGTGGAAGGAGAAGACGGAGTTCTCGTCTTCCACCGTGCCCAGGTGCGTCGGCACCGGCAGGCTGCCGAAGAGGGTGGTGGGCTCGAAGAACACCGTCTTGTTCGGGTCCACGGAGCGGATCGCCGCATCGATCTGGTTGTAGAACGGGGTCAGCTGCTGGGCCTCGAAGTACGGGTTGCCCAACAGGCTGCCCAGCCAGTTGGTGCCCGCCCACGGCTCGTTCATGATCTCGTAGCCGGCCACGTTGGCATCGCCCTTGAAGTAGTTGGCGACGGCCTGCCAGGTCTGCGCGTAATGGTTCAGCAGGCCGACCCCATCGGATGCTTTCGCGTTGCCCCAGAACCCATCCCAGGCGTGGTTCTGCGCCGGGTTGAGGAAGTAGTTGCCCGGGAAGCCCATGTCGGGGTTGGGCAGGCCACCGCCGTCGGTCGCCCAGCCCGGTGCGCCTTCGCCGCCGAACTCTTCGTTGTAGAGGTCCTGATGCATGTCGAGGATCGCGACGATCTTGTGCTGGGCCAGGATCTGCACGGTGTTCTGGATCGACTCCAGGTAGTCGTAGTCGATGACCCCGGGCTGCGGTTCCACCGCCGACCAGATGATGCCCAGGCGCACCGCGTTGAAGCCGTTGGCGGCCAGGAATGCGGCGTCGTCCTCGCTGAAGCCATCGGCGGACGGCTCGTAGGGCGGGATCTTGTAGACCTGGTTGAGCCCGTGCAGCATGACGACTTGGCCGTCGCCGTTGGTGAGCCAGCCGTTGGACACCTCGACCGGCGGAGCCGTCGTTCCGGTGATGCCACCGGGCAGCGCGCCGAAATGGCCTACTGTGCCGTGAGTTCCGGCCCACAAGCCGGGGTTGCCGCCGGCGCCGCCGAGGGCGGGCAATTCGTAGTCGGGGTTACCGTGACCGGTGGCTCCGTCGCCCGCGTCGCCGCCGTTGCCGCCGTTGCCCATCAGCCAGCCACCGGCACCGCCGTCACCGCCCGCAGCCCCGGCGCCCCCGTCGCCGCCATCGCCGCCGTCGCCGAAGATCCCGGCCGCGCCGCCATGACCCCCGGCGACACCATCGGTGGTGCTGTTCCAGCCCGCTCCGCCGTCGCCGAACAGCCAACCGCCAGGGCCGCCGTCGGGATGGTCTTCGGTGCCGGCCGCGCCGTTGCCGATGACCGTCGAGCCGAAGAGCTGGTTGATGACGCCGTTGACCTGCCCGCCCAGCTCGCTGTCGATCCACTTCTCGGCGGCGTCATGCAGGCCGGTATAGAAGTCGAATCCGACGGCCGGACCCGGCTCGGCCAAGGCGGCCAGCGCGGCGTCCCAGTGAGCGGAGGACAGGAACGAGTCCCAGGCGGTCGTGTCGAACACGGCGTCGCCGTCGAGGGCACCCGCGGCGGTCAGAAACGGCGCGAACAACACATCCATCATGTCGTCGAAGTCGGCGTGCGCCGGCGGGGCCGACGGCACGACCAGGCTCAGGAAGGCAACGGCGCCGACAATCTTGCTGCCGACGGTCTTGCTGCGGTGACGAGCCATACCGGCAAACCCCTCCCAGACACAGTTTCTGAGGTGTGTCTGAGAAGGGTAAACGAGTTACTTACGGTGCGGAAGGGTTCGCCGGAAAACGTGCCGGGTCGAACCGATCAACACTGGGTCGACGCGCGGATCCATTCGCGGCGGGCGTCGCTTTGACCTGCGTCACACGTCGCGGCGACGCGCAGCAGGTGAACCGCCCGCTGATCGTCGCGGTGGCCGCCGCGTGGCTGGGCATGCAGGCAAGGCTGCGTGTTCATCTTCAATACCTCCTGCAGGTCACACATGGAGAGCTGCAGTACGCGACCGCCGGGAGGCGGTCAGTGCACACACCTAGTCAACGACGCAGCGGCACGGATATTTCCCAGCGACACAGTGAGACTGCACACGACAAGCGCCGCAGTGTGACCGCCGTCACCCAGCCTTGGCGATCACGTGCTCGGCGAAGCGCTCCAAGTTGCGGATCTTGTCGTCCAGCGGCTCGGTGTCGGGCCCGACGATGTAGGGGATCCGGAAGCCGACGATCACGTCTGTGACGCCCTTGTCCTCCAGGCGCTTGATCCCGTCGAGGGTGAATCCGTCAACCGAGATCACGTGGATCTCGAACGGCCCGGTACGGCCCTCCTCCTCGCGCAGCTGCTTCAGGCGTGCGATCAGGCCGTCGAGCTCGGCCGGGTCGCCGCCCCCGTGCATCCAGCCGTCGTTGCGCGCGGCGCGACGCAGCGCGGCGTCGGCGTGGCCACCGATCAGGATCGGGATGGGCTGGGCCGGGGCCGGGGTCATCTTGGTCTTGGGGATGTCGTAGAACTCGCCGTGGAACTCGAAGTAGTCGCCGGTAGTGAGCCCCCGGATGATCTCGATGCACTCGTCCATCCGCTTGCCGCGCCGGGCGAACGGCACCCCCATCAGGTCGTAGTCCTCCGGCCAGGGACTGGTGCCCACGCCCAGGCTCAGCCGGTCGCCGATCATCGCGGCCAGGGAACCGGCCTGCTTGGCCACCAAGGCCGGCGGCCGGATCGGCAACTTGACCACGAACGGCGTGAACCGCAACGTGCTGGTGACCGCGCCCAGGGCCGCCATCAACACGAACGTCTCGATGAACGCCTTGCCGTCCAGGAACTCGCGGTTGCCGTCCGGGGTGTAGGGATATTTCGAGTCCGACTCGAAGGGGTAGGCGACGCTGTCCGGGATCGTCATGCTGTGGTAGCCGGCTGCCTCGGCGGCTTTGGCGAGCGGAATGTAATAGCTCGGGTCGGTCATAGCCTCGGCGTAGGTGAACCGCACATCGTCTCCTCAGTGGTCGCTGGGCATACTCCCGAGCAGCTTAGACCCGAGGCGGCATCGCGATTTCAACGTCCTCCAGCGGATACGGCGGGTATCCGGCCGCGCCGGCCACCGTCAGCGTGCCCCACGGCGTCCGCTCGGCGACCCGCCCCTCGGCGGTGTGCTCGCCGATCCGGATGCTGACCTTGGAGCCGGTCGCATTCACACCCGGCAGGTCAGTGAAAAACATTCCCTGCCAATGGTATTGGCCATCGATCGGGTCGAAGTGGCCGGCCAGTCGCACCCGAACGGGATAGTCCTCGCCGTTGTGGGTGAGCACGGCCGGCCCGTCGTAAAGCTCGGCGTTCTCCAAATCCGCCCCACCGGAGCCGGTGAGAAAGAACCGCGAGGCTCCGCGGGTCGGCAGCAGCGGGTGTACGCGCAGCCGGGGAGAGCGGGATTCGATGCGGCCGGCGCCGCTGCGCTGCATGACGTCGACGAGCCGGGCCACATACCGGGCCTGTCGGCGGGTGTGCGGGCCCGGAATCCGGAACCGGTTGGGGATACCGTGCGCGGCGACGACGCCGTCCGCCGAGGCGGTGGCGTCGATCAAAACCCGAGCGGTCACCACCTCACCGTCGGGAACCGTCACCGCCCATGTCTCGGTGGCGCTGTCGAATCGGGCCTCGGCGGCCGGATCGACGACCCGGGCGTGCTCTAGCAACCCGTGGAGGCGTGCCGGGTCGCCCAGCACCACCACGTCGAGGATCACAGGAAACCGTTCCGCCGCCACATCCGCCGGGCCAGCCGACCCATCAGGCCCACCTCGGTGAAGAAGGCGGCCAGCGGAGCGAACGACGAGCGGCAGGCGGCATGGAAGTGCGGGTTGGCCCGGGCCACCCGGCGAGCTTCACGCCCGTCCAGCCCGACCCGGTTATAGACGATCGGCAGCGTGAACAGATGGCGGTAGAACGGTCCGCCGACACCCTGCAGGTTCGCCAGCATGGCACGGCGATAACGCGGCATCGCCGGGACGCTGCGGCGCAGGCCGTCGCGGGCGTACTGGATGTGGCGGGCTTCCTCGGTGACGTGGATGCGCATCACCCGCCGAACGATCGGCTGCAGGTCCGAGTCGTCGAGGATCTGGCGTTGCAGCGCGTCGAAGATCTCCTCGCCGACCAGGGCCGCACCCCACAGGATGCTGCCGCGGAACAGGAACGGTAGGGAGTTGATGACGATGCGCTGGTAGAGCTTCGGGCGTACCGGCACCCCGCCGATCCGGTCGATGGTCTTGCCGAACATCAGCATGTGCCGCGTCTCGTCGCCCAGCTCGGTCAGCGAGTAGTGGGTGGTGCGCGCGGTCGGGTTCTTGTGCATCATGTCGCGCAGCAGGGCCTGGTTGAGGATGTTCTCGAACCAGACGCCGGCGGAGAGCACGTTGACCAGCTCTTGGCGCGACATCTCGATCTGCTGCTCGCGGGTCATCGACTCCCACAACGCGGTGCCGTAGAGGGTGCACATCCGCGGCGGCAAGAAGAACTTGTCCGGGTCGACCGGGGCGTCCCAGTCGATGTCGACGACGGGTGCGTACGACTTCTTCACCGAGCCCTTGAGCAGGCGCTCGGCGAATTCCTCGCGGGACGGGCCGCTGGGCCGCGCAACAGTGGTCATCGGGAATCCCTTCTCGCTTCGGTCCCCAAAAAGTAGGAGCCGCCACCAGACAAGTCAATACCTACGGTACCGGATACCTGCGGTACTTTTGTGAGGACCGTCACGGGCGGCCGCGCGCCGTACCCACCACGAGAAACGGGCTCTTCGCCGAGTTGACGATGGCAAGATCTGCCTATGGCCGCATTCCTGCTTCGTGCAGCGCTGACCGGATTGGCGCTCTGGATCGTCACGCTGATCGTCGGCGGAATCCGCTTCGTCGGCGGTGACACCACGGCTCAGCGGATCGGGATCATCTTCGTCGTCGCGGTGATCTTCGGTCTGGTCAACGCCTTCATCAAGCCGGTGGTGCAGCTGCTGTCGATCCCGCTGTACATCCTCACCCTGGGGCTGTTCCACATCGTGATCAACGCGTTCATGTTGTGGCTGACGGCGTGGATCACCGAGAACACCACGCATTGGGGCCTGCAGGTCGACCACTTCTGGTGGACAGCGATCTGGGCGGCGATCGTGCTGTCGCTGGTGAGCTGGGTGCTGTCGCTGGTGCTGCGCGACGCCCGGCGCATCACCCGCTGAGCGGGCAGACTCGACGGCATGCCGGAACTGCCCGAAGTCGAAGCGCTCGCCGATCACCTGCGTCGGCACGCCGTCGGCCGCACCGTCGGTCGGGTCGACGTCGTCGCCTTCTCGGTGCTCAAGACCTTCGATCCGCCGATCGACGCGTTGCGCGGCCACGCCGTCACCCACGCGCATCGCTGGGGCAAGTACCTCGGAATGCAGGTCGGGGAGCTGTATTTGATCACCCACCTGTCCCGGGCGGGCTGGCTGCGCTGGTCAGATGCGCTGGCGCCGGCGCCGCTGCGGCCCGGCAAGGGGCCGATCGCGCTACGGGTGCACCTAGGCGCTCCGGGGCCAGCGCCGGGCTTCGACCTCACCGAAGCCGGCACGAGCAAGCGGCTGGCGGTCTGGCTGGTCGACGACCCGGCCAAGGTTCCCGGCATCGCCGCGCTGGGCCCCGACGCGCTGGAGGTGTCCGACGACGAGCTGGCCGGGCTGCTGGCCGGCAACACCGGGCGGATCAAGACCGTGCTCACCGATCAGAAGGTGATCGCCGGCATCGGCAACGCCTACAGCGACGAGATCCTGCACACCGCACGGATTTCGCCGTTCGCCACCGCGGCCAAGCTGACCGGGGAACAGCTCGCCGCGCTGCACGAGGCGATGCGTGCAGTGCTCACCGACGCGGTGACCCGCTCGGTCGGCCAGCAGGCCGCGACCTTGAAGGGGGAGAAGCGCTCCGGTCTGCGGGTGCACGCGCGCACCGGCCTGCCCTGCCCGGTCTGCGGGGACACCGTGCGCGAGGTGTCGTTCGCCGACAAGTCCTTCCAGTACTGCCCGACGTGCCAGACCGGCGGCAAGGTGCTTGCCGACCGGCGCATGTCGCGCTTGCTCAAATAGTTAGGCTGACCTCGTGACCCGTCAGAAGATCCTCATCACCGGGGCCAGCTCCGGCCTGGGCGCCGGGATGGCCCGCGCATTCGCCGCGCGCGGACGCGACCTCGCCCTGTGTGCGCGGCGTACCGACCGGCTCGAGGAACTCAAAGACGAACTGACGCAGAGGTATCCCGGAATCACCGTGGCGGTCGCCGCGCTTGATGTCAATGACCATGACGAGGTGCCCAAGGTCTTCAGCCAACTCTCCGATGCGCTCGGCGGGATCGACCGGGTCATCGTCAACGCCGGCATCGGCAAAGGCGCCCCGTTGGGGTCGGGAAAGCTGTGGGCCAACAAGGCCACCATCGAGACCAACCTCCTTGCCGCACTGGTGCAGATCGAGACCGTGATCGAGATGTTCAGCGCCGCCGGCGGCGGGCACCTGGTGCTGATCTCCTCGGTGCTGGGCAACAAGGGGGTGCCCGGTGTCAAGGCTGCCTATGCCGCCAGCAAGGCGGGGGTGTCGTCGCTGGGCGAGTCGCTGCGTGCCGAGTACTCGCGCGGTCCGATCAAGGTCACGGTGCTGGAGCCCGGCTACATCGAGTCGGAGATGACGGCCAAGTCGGCGTCGACGATGTTGCTGGTGGACAACGAAACCGGGGTCAAGGCGATGGTGCGCGCGATCGAACGCGAAACCGGCCGCGCGGTGGTGCCACCGTGGCCGTGGGCTCCGCTGGTGTGGCTGCTGCGCCTTATGCCGGCGCGGTTCACCAAACGCTTCGCCTGAGTCCGAGTGCGGGCTCAGCCGGCCCGGCCACGCTCCACCCGGTAGCGACGCACCAGCGCGTCGGTAGAGCTGTCGGTCTGCTGCTGCGGGGAGGCGTCGTCGGTCAGCACCGGCAGCAGCGCCTTGGCCTGCGTCTTGCCCAACTCCACGCCCCACTGGTCGAAGGAGTCGATACCCCACACCACGCCCTCGGTGAACACCTGATGCTCGTAGAGCGCGATCAGCTGCCCCAGCACCGACGGCGTGAGCCGGGTCGCCAGAATCGAGGTGGTCGGCCGGTTGCCCGGCATCACCTTGTGCGGCACCACATCTGCCGGCGTTCCCTCGGCGGCGATCTCCTCGGCGGTCTTGCCGAACGCCAGCACCTGGGTCTGGGCGAAGAAGTTGCTCATCAACAGGTCGTGCATGCTGCCGGTGCCGTCCGCGGTGGCCAGATCGTCGAGGGGTTGGGAGAAGCCGAGGAAGTCGGCCGGCACCAGCCGGGTGCCCTGGTGCAGCAGTTGGTAGAACGCGTGCTGGCCGTTGGTTCCCGGCTCTCCCCAAAAGATTTCGCCGGTGTCGGTGACCACCGGGGTGCCGTCGGCGCGTGCCGACTTGCCGTTGGATTCCATCGTGAGCTGCTGCAGGTAGGCCGCGAAGCGGTCCAGGTCGTTGGCATAGGGCAGCACCGCGCGGGACTGGGCGCCGAAGAAGTTGGAGTACCACAGCCCGATCAGGCCGAGCAGCGCCGGTGCGTTGGATTCCAGTGGGGCGGTGCGGAAATGCTCGTCGACGACGTGGAAGCCGGTGAGGAATTCGCCGAAGCGCTCCCGGCCGATCACCGCCATCACCGACAGCCCGATCGCCGAATCCACCGAGTACCGTCCGCCGACCCAGTCCCAGAAGCCGAACATGTTCGCGGTGTCGATACCGAACTTTTCGACCAGCTCAGCGTTGGTCGAGACCGCCACGAAATGTTGCGACACCGCGTCGTCGCCCAGGGCGGCGGTCAGCCAGCGCCGGGCCGCGGTCGCGTTGGTCAGGGTCTCCAGCGTCGAGAACGTCTTGGAGGCCACGATGAAAAGCGTTGTGGCCGGGTCTAAACCGGCCAGCTTTGCGGTCAGGTCAGCCGGGTCGACGTTGGAGACGAACCGTGCCGTGATCCCGGCGTCGGCGTAGTGGCGCAGCGCCCGGTCGACCATCACCGGGCCGAGGTCCGAGCCGCCGATGCCGATGTTGACCACCGTCTCGATGCGTTTTCCGGTGGCGCCGGTCCATTCCCCGCTGCGTAGCCGGTCGGTGAACTCGCCCATCGCGTCGAGCACCGCATGCACGTCGGCGACAACGTCCTGGCCGTCGACGTGCAGGTCGGCGTTGCGCGGCAACCGCAGCGCGGTGTGCAGCACCGCGCGGTCCTCGGAGGTGTTGATGTGCACCCCGGCGAACATCGCGTCGCGCCGCTCCTCCAGGCGGGCCGCCCGGGCCAGATCGAGCAGCAGGCTCACTGTCTCTTCGGTGATGCGGTGCTTGCTGTAGTCGATGTAGAGGTCACCGACGGTGACGGTGAACTTCTCGCCCCGTTCGGGATCGTCGTCGAAGAACTGACGCAGGTGGGTGTCGCCGATCTGCTGGTGATGCTTGCGCAACGCGTCCCAGGCCGGAGTGGCGGAGATGTCGGGGATCTGTTGGACGGAGCTCATTCCCCGACCCTAGTGCGCAAGCGATGCTCAGTGCCGGTCCGCGGTGGTCTCGTCGAGGTAGCGGGCGAACGCGACGGTCCCCACCGCCCGGTCGGGGGCCAGGTGGCCGCCGGAACGAAAGGCGCCGCCGACCCGGCCCGGCACCGGCAGCGATACCCGCAGGCGGCGCTTGCCGGCCGCGGTCAGATACTGGGCGGCCAGCTCGCCGACGCCCAGAACCTGCGGGCCGCCCATGTCGGGCACCCGCCCGGCCGGCTCACCCAGTGCCAGCTCGGCGAGCGCGGCACCGACCTCGCGCGGGTCGACCGGCTGGAAGCTCCACCCGGCCGGCAACAGCATCACCGGCGACTTGGCCAGCATCCGCAGTCCGGCGGCGACGAAGTCGTGAAACTGGGTGGTGCGCAGCACCGTCCACGGCACTCCGGACTCGGCGAGCAGTTTCTCGTCGGCGAGCTTGCGCCGGTAGTAGGAGAACGGCACCTTCTCGATCCCGACGATCGAGATGTAGACCAGGTGCGGGGTGCCGGCCGCCCGCGCCGCCTCGGCCAGCCGGTCAAGCGGATCCACGCACGCCACCACGGTGTCCACCCCGTCGAGGGCTTCGGCCAGGCCGGCGCCGGTGGTCACGTCGCCGGTCACGTAGTGCAGGGCGCCGGGCGAACTGTCCGGGTTCATGCGGCGGTCCCAGCTTCGCCTCTCCTCCGTCGAGCCTCGCTGAACCGCCGGATGGCGGCCGCGGCTGAGTACCCGCACCTGTGCGCCGGCATCCTGGAGGCGCTGCACCACGATGCGGCCGACCCGGCCGGTGCCGCCGGCCACCAGGATGCGTTTGGTCACCGCGGGCCGCTAGTGCCCGAGCCGGCCGCGGCCCAGCCGCAGCAGCAGCATCGCCAGCTCCTTGCCGTCCCGGCCGAGCTCGCTGTAGCGCTCGAGCACCTTCATCTCCCGGCTGTGCACCAGCCGGGTGCCGCCGGAGGCCATCCGGGCCTTGCCGATCTCCTGCGACACCTCGGTGCGGCGCTTGACCGCGGCCAGGATCTCGGCGTCGAGCCGGTCGATCTCATGGCGCAATTCGTCGATGTCGGGCAACTGTTGGGATTGGGTGGTCATGGGTTCGGACTCCAAATTCTCGCTGTTGGTGTTCTCTGGTCCCATCGGCGATCCGGCCTCACACAACAGACGAGCCCCGGGTCGGCGAAGCGGACCGCGGGGCTTGGCGAAGCAGCTAAACCACGGGCACCGCTGATCGGTACCCGTAGATAAATCGACGCTGCATGTCGAGCACGAACCGAGTCTGCCACTAAGGGCCGTGCCAGCGCAAAGAGTGTCGGCGTGCGGCGGTACGTTGGGTTGCGTTATGAGTGTGCATGCGACTCCGCAAACCGATCACCTGCTCGACGGGCTCAACCCGCAGCAACGTCAGGCCGTGCTGCACGAGGGCTCGCCGCTGCTGATCGTGGCGGGGGCAGGCTCGGGCAAGACGGCTGTGCTCACCCGGCGGATCGCCTACCTGCTGGCCGCCCGCGACGTCGGCGTGGGTCAGGTGCTGGCGATCACCTTCACCAACAAGGCCGCCGCCGAGATGCGGGAACGGGTGGTGGGGCTCGTCGGCCCGCGGGCGCGGGCGATGTGGGTGTCGACGTTTCACTCCACCTGCGTGCGGATCCTGCGCAACCAGGCCTCGATGGTTCCCGGGCTGAACTCCAACTTCTCGATCTACGACGCCGACGACTCGCGGCGGCTGCTGCTGATGATCGGCCGCGACATGGGCCTCGACGTCAAACGGCATTCGCCGCGGCTGCTGGCCAACGCCATCTCCAATCTCAAGAACGAACTGATCGACCCCGAACGGGCGCTGGCCGAGCTGACCGAGAACTCCGACGACCTGAGCCGGGTGGTGGCCGCGGTGTACGGCGAGTATCAGCGCCGGCTGCGCTCGGCCAACGCCCTGGATTTCGACGACCTGATCGGCGAGACGGTCGGCATCCTGCAGGCGTTCCCGGAGATCGCCCAGCACTACCGCCGCCGGTTCCGGCACATCCTGGTCGACGAGTACCAGGACACCAACCACGCCCAGTACGTGCTGGTGCGTGAGCTGGCGGGGCACGGCGGACGTGCCGACGATGACGTGCCGCCGGCGGAACTGTGCGTGGTCGGTGACGCCGATCAGTCGATCTACGCCTTCCGCGGCGCCACCATCCGCAACATCGAAGACTTCGAACGGGACTACCCGGATGCGGCGACGATGCTGCTGGAGCAGAACTACCGCTCCACGCAGAACATCCTGTCGGCGGCCAATGCGGTGATCGCCTACAACTCCGGGCGCCGGGAGAAGCGGCTGTGGACCGACGCCGGTGACGGCGAGCTGATCGTCGGCTATGTCGCCGACAACGAACACGACGAGGCGCGGTTCGTCGCGCAGGAGATCGACGCGCTGACCGACGCGGGCACGATGAACTACGGCGACATCGCGGTGTTCTACCGCACCAACAACTCCTCCCGGTCACTCGAAGAGGTGTTCATCCGTGCCGGGATTCCCTACAAAGTCGTTGGCGGCGTTCGCTTTTACGAGCGCAAAGAGATCCGCGACGTCATCGCCTACCTGCGGGTGCTGGACAACCCCGGCGACGCGGTGAGCCTGCGGCGCATCCTCAACACCCCGCGCCGCGGCATCGGGGATCGCGCCGAGGCGTGCGTAGCGGTGCACGCCGAGAACACCGGCACCGGTTTCGCCGCCGCGCTGCGCGCGGCCGCCGACGGCCAGGTGCCGATGCTCAATACCCGCTCGCAGAACGCGATCGCCGGATTCGTCGCGATGCTCGACGAACTGCGGGCGCACCTCAACGCGTGCGACGAGGACCTCGGCGGGCTGGTCGAGCAGGTGGTGGACCGCACCGGCTACCGCGGCGAACTCGAGGCCTCCACCGACCCGCAGGACCTGGCGCGGCTGGACAACATCAACGAACTCGTCAGCGTCGCTCATGAATTCAGCATCGACCGGGCCAACGCGCTCGCCGAACAGGACAACCTGCCCGAGGAGGAGGACATCCCCGACGTCGGGGTGCTGGCGGCTTTCCTGGAGCGGGTCTCGCTGATCGCCGACACCGACGAGATCCCCGAACACGGTTCGGGCATGGTCACGCTGATGACGCTGCACACCGCCAAGGGCCTGGAGTTCCCGGTGGTGTTCGTCACCGGCTGGGAGGACGGCATGTTCCCGCACATGCGGTCGCTCGGGGATGCCCGTGAGCTGTCCGAGGAACGCCGGCTGGCCTACGTCGGCCTGACCCGGGCCCGGCAACGGCTTTATGTGAGCCGGGCCAAGGTGCGCTCGTCGTGGGGCCAGCCCATGTTGAACCCGGAATCGCGCTTCCTTCGCGAGATCCCGCAGCAGCTCATCGATTGGCGGCGCACCGACGCCACCGCGTCACCGAGCGCCCCGGTCAGCGGGGCCGGCCGGTTCGGGACGCCCAGACCGGCACCGACGGCACCGAGCCGCTCCGGCAACCGGCCACTGCTGGTGCTGGCTCCCGGGGACCGGGTCTCGCACGACAAGTACGGCCTGGGCCGGGTCGAGGAGGTCTCCGGCGCGGGGGAGTCGGCGATGTCACTGATCGACTTCGGCAGTTCCGGGCGGGTCAAGCTGATGCACAACCACGCGCCGGTGACCAAGCTTTAGCGGCGACGGCTACAGGAGGCCGAGCCAGCGCTTGGTGGCCGGGTGCAGTGCCGCCACGACGGTCGCGGCCTGGATGAACGGGATGGTGTGCACGATGCCCGGCACCCGGGCGCCGGCGAGGAACAGGCTGCCAAAGGTCAGCAGCGCCACCACCGCCCCGATCGCGATCAGGTACCGGCCGACCGGGCGCCGCAGCAGCAGCATGATCACCCCGGTCACCGTCGTCCCTGCGAACACCAGACTCAAGAATGCGACCGCGACGCAGAACAGCCGGTCGGTGTGCCACCAGCTGGCGATCAGGTCGGTAGACACCACGGAGGTGGCCCAACAGCCGATGATGGCGAACACGCAGGCACTGATCGGCACAGCGGCCGACGGGATGTGACCCGGCCGTGGTGCCTCGTGAGGCCGCATCGCCGGCGGCAGCCGCTGCGCGCCGGTGACGACCGGAATGGCGCCGGTAGGGGCCCGGCGGATGATGCGGCTGGCAGCGCTGGCCGGATCGTTTCCGAAAGGGTTAGCGCCGGTGGGCGGCTGGTGGCGGTCGGTCACCAATCCAGATTAAGCGAAATTGATCCCGCGCTTGGCGAGCCAGGAGGTCGGGTCGATCCGGCTGGTGCCGTTCTGCAGCACCTCGAAGTGCAGGTGCGGGCCGGTGGAGTAGCCGCGGTTGCCCATCTCGGCGATCTGGTCGCCCGCCATCACCCGCTCGCCGACGCTGACCAGCGACCGGTTGATGTGCCCGTAGAGGGTCACCGTGCCGTCGGAGTGGCGCAGCTTGACCAGCATGCCGTAGCCCGCGCTGGCGCCGGACTCGATCACCACGCCGTCGGACGCCGCCAGGATCGGGGTGCCGATGGCGTTGGCGATGTCGATACCGGCGTGCAGCACACCCCAGCGGTAGCCGAAGTTCGAGGTGAACGCGCCCTGGGTGGGTGCGACGAACAGCGGACGCTGCAGCCGGGCCTCGCGCTCGGCGCGCTCCTGGGCGAACGCCATGCCCTTGGCCAGCTCCTCGTTGTGCACGACGACATTGGCCGCGGCCTTGACCGTGATCATCTGCATGCCGTGGCTGGAGGTGGTGGTGGTGCCGTCGTTGAGCATCGTCTTGCTGGCGGCCAGCACGGCCGGCCGATTCACCGTGTCATCGGACGGGTGGGTGGCGGCGTGCGCGGCGGCAGCGGCCGCACCGGCCGCCATCGCGGCGATCATCACGCGGCTCTTGACCGCGCTGGTGGGCTGGCTGCGGTGCTTTCCGCCGCGCGACGGAACGCCGGCTGCCTCGCGCGGTGCGCGATAGACGTACTCGTCGGGGTAACCGCCGCGGGGGAACGCCAGCTGCAGCACCGGCATGTTGTCGGTGTCGGTCATGTCATCCAGCTCCGGCGCCAGCAGCACGTCGCTCGAACCGTCGAAGGCGGCGTCGCTGAACGCGGCGTCGTCGAGCTGTCCGAACTCGTTGAACGGGATGATGTCGGTGACTTCGGCGGGGCTGGGGGCCGCCGTTGCGCCGCTCCGATAGCGAGGGGTGATCCCGCCGGGAAGCGGGCGCATGGGTGATCCGTGCCGCATCAGACTGGAAGATCCTCTGGTCGTAATCAGAACGTTATAAAGACCTGGACCTGGTGACGGTAACTAGTTATGCGCCGCAGTGGCAAGCCATCGGCCGAAACACTTCCTTAATGTGAAATGAATCACGTTTCAGCGGCGGTGAGATGTGCCACAGCGGTGGTATGGGAGGGCGGAACCTCGCCGCGGGGTCGATACAGTGCCTCGGGAGTTAAATCCTCCTGAATCCGACAGTGCCGGCCCGCCGGCTACCCGTAATAAGACAGTGAGCCCATGGATCTTTTCGAGTATCAGGCGAAGGAGCTGTTCGCCAAGCACAACGTGCCGACCACTCCCGGCCGAGTAACCACCTCGGCTGAGGACGCCAAAGCCATCGCCACCGAGATCGGCCGACCGGTCATGGTCAAGGCCCAGGTCAAGGCCGGCGGCCGCGGCAAGGCCGGTGGCGTCAAGTACGCCGCCACCCCGGAAGACGCGCTCACCCACGCGCAGAACATTCTCGGCCTGGACATCAAGGGCCACATCGTCAAGAAGCTGCTGGTAGCCGAGGCGAGCGACATCGCCGAGGAGTACTACATCTCCTTCCTGCTGGACCGCTCCAACCGCACCTACCTGGCGATGTGCTCGGTCGAGGGCGGCATGGAGATCGAAGAGGTCGCCGCTACCAAGCCGGAGCGGCTGGCCAAGGTGCCCGTCGACGCGGTCAAGGGTGTCGACCTGGCGTTCGCCCGCTCGATCGCCGAACAGGGCCACCTGCCCGCCGAGGTGCTCGACGCCGCCGCGGTGACAATCCAGAAGTTGTGGGAGGTCTTCGTCGCCGAAGACGCCACCCTGGTCGAGGTCAACCCGCTGGTGCGCACCCCCGACGACCAGATCCTGGCGCTGGACGGCAAGGTCACCCTGGACGGCAACGCCGAGTTCCGCCAGCCCGGCCACGCCGAGTTCGCCGACTTGGACGCCACCGACCCGCTGGAGATCAAGGCCAAAGAGCACGACCTCAACTACGTCAAGCTCGACGGCGAGGTGGGCATCATCGGCAACGGTGCCGGTCTGGTCATGTCCACGCTGGACGTCACCGCCTACGCCGGTGAGAAGCACGGCGGCGTCAAGCCGGCCAACTTCCTCGACATCGGCGGCGGCGCCTCCGCGGAGGTGATGGCTGCCGGGTTGGACGTCATCCTGGGCGACAAGCAGGTCAAGAGTGTGTTCGTCAACGTGTTCGGCGGCATCACCGCGTGCGACGCGGTGGCCAACGGCATCGTGTCGGCGCTGAAGATCCTCGGCGACGCCGCGACCAAGCCGCTGGTGGTGCGTCTCGACGGCAACAACGTCGAGGAGGGCCGGGCGATCCTGTCCGAGGCCAACCACCCGCTGGTGACCGTCGTCGCCACCATGGACGAGGCCGCCGACAAGGCCGCCGAGCTCGCGCACGCCGGAAAGGACGCTTAAGCATGTCGATCTTCGTCAACAAGGACAGCAAGGTCATCGTCCAGGGCATCACCGGCAGTGAGGCCACCATCCACACCGCCCGGATGCTGCGGGCCGGCACTCAGATCGTCGGCGGCGTCAACGCCCGCAAGGCCGGCACTGTAGTCACCCATACAGACAAGGACGGCAAGGGTGTCGACTTGCCGGTGTTCGGCGGCGTGGCCGAGGCCATGGAGAAGACCGGTGCCGACGTGTCGATCGCGTTCGTGCCGCCGAAGTTCGCCAAGGACGCGATGATCGAGGCCATCGACGCCGAGATCCCGCTGCTGGTGGTCATCACCGAGGGCATCCCGGTGCAGGACAGCGCGTATGCGTGGGCCTACAACCTGGAGAAGGGCGCCAAGACCCGGATCATCGGGCCGAACTGTCCGGGCATCATCACCCCCGGCGAGTGCCTGGTCGGGATTACCCCGGCCACCATCAGCGGTGCCGGCCCGATCGGTCTGGTCTCCAAGTCCGGCACGCTGACCTACCAGATGATGTTCGAGCTGCGGGACTTCGGGTTCTCCACCGCGATCGGCATCGGCGGCGACCCGGTGATCGGCACAACCCACATCGACGCCATCGAGGCGTTCGAGAAGGACCCCGCCACCAAGGTCATCGTGATGATCGGTGAGATCGGCGGCGACGCCGAGGAGCGGGCCGCCGACTACATCAAGGCCAACGTCACCAAGCCGGTGGTCGGCTACGTCGCTGGGTTCACCGCGCCGGAGGGCAAGACCATGGGTCACGCCGGCGCGATCGTGTCCGGTTCGTCGGGCACCGCGGCCGCCAAGCAGGAGGCCCTGGAGGCCGCCGGTGTGAAGGTGGGCAAGACCCCGTCGGCGACGGCCGCGCTGGCGCGGGAGATCCTGGAAAGCCTGTAGCAGTTTTCTGCCGAGCAGACGTGAAAGCCCCCATTTCAGCCTGAAATTGGGGGCTTTCGCGTCTGCTCGCCTTAGGAAGGTGAAACCATGAGCATTGATCCCCGCACGCCCGTTGTCGTCGGAGTCGGACAGGCCGCCGAGCGCATCGACGACGCCGACTACCGCGCCATGTCGCCGGTGGAGCTGGCCGCCGCCGCCGCGCAGGCAGCCTTGGAGGACTGCGGCGGACAGCACGTCGTATCGGCTATCGACGCGGTGGTGGCCACCCGCCAGTTCGAGAATTCGATCCCGAAGGCTCCTGCGCCCCTGGGCAAGTCGAACAACTTCCCGCGCTCGGTGGCTCGCCTGATCGGTGCGGACCCCGCTCGGGCGGTGCTGGACAAGGTGGGCGGTCAAGGCCCGCAGAAGCTGCTCAGCGAGTTCGCCGCCGAGATCGCGGCCGGCGCTGCCGACGTGGTGCTGCTTTGCGGATCCGACGCCACCTCGACGCTGCGTCACTTCGCCAAATCCGACGACAAGCCGGATTTCAGCGAGACCATCGACGGCCAGCTCGAAGACCGCGGTTACGGCCTGGACGAGTTCGTCGAGCACTACACCGTCATCCACGGGCTCACCGGTGCGCCGGTGCAGTACGGCCTGCTGGAGAACGCCCGGCGCGCCCGGCTTGGCCGCAGCACCGCCGACTATCTGCAGGACATGGGCGAACTGTTCGCCCCGATGTCCAAGGTCGCCGCGAAGAACCCGTTCTCGGCCTCGCCGGTGGAACGCTCGGTCGACGAGCTGACCACGATCAGCGACACCAACCGGATGATCTGCGACCCCTACCCGCGGCTGCTGGTGGCGCGCGATCAGGTCAACCAGGGTGCCGCAGCGTTATTGATGTCGGTGGAGGCCGCCCGGCGCCTGGGCGTGCCCGAAGACCGCTGGGTGTATTTGCACGGCCACGCCGACATGCGTTCCCAGCGCCTGCTGGAACGCTCCGACTTGAGCGCCTATCCCGCCGCCGTGGCCGCGACCACCGAGGCGCTGGCGATGGCCGGGATCGGCTTCGACGACGTCGCGGCAATGGATCTCTACAGCTGCTTCCCGGTGCCGGTGTTCACCATCTGCGACGCCTTCGGCTTGGCCGCCGACGACCCGCGCGGCCTGACCCTGACCGGCGGGTTGCCGTTCTTCGGCGGCGCCGGCAACAACTACTCGATGCATGCCATCGCCGAGGCTGTTGCCGCAGCCCGCAGTGCCCCAGGGCAATTCGCGTTGGTCGGCGCCAACGGCGGCATGATGAGCAAGTATTCGGTCGGCGTGTACTCGACCGCCCCGGCCCCGTGGACGCCGGATCGCAGCGCCGAACGTCAGGCCCAGATCGACGGCAGCGCAGGCGAAGCCGTCACCGAGCATGCCGAGGGCGCGGCGACGATCGAGACCTACAGCGTCCGCTACGACTGGGAGACCCGGACCGGGATCATCATCGGCCGGCTCGACGCCGACGGCAGCCGCTTCCTGGCGACCACTGAGGACGACGACCTGGTGGCGCTGTTGTCCGACGGTGAGCCGCTGGGGGCGCCGATCACGGTGCGCGCCTTGGACTACGGCAACCGCTGCTCGTTGCGCTGATTTCTTCCGCCGAGCAGACGCGAAAGCCCCCTTTTCCGGTGCGAAAAGGGGGCTTTCGCGTCTGCTCGCGCTAGGTCAGGAGATCCCCAACTTGCCGGCCAGGCGTTCGACGTAGGCGGCGACTTCGGCTTCGGGCTTGTCGGGCAGGCCGAACAGCGTCTCGGTGACCCCGAGCTCGGCCCAGTGCGCCAGCTTCTCGGGCACCGGCTTGAAGTCCAGTGCCACGATCTGCGGTGCCCCGTCGCGACCGGCGGCCGCCCAGGTGTCCTGCAGCAGCTTGACCGGTGCGTCGATGTCGAAGTCGCGCGGCGTGGTGATCCAGCCGTCAGCACTGCGGGCGATCCACTTGAAGTTCTTCTCGGTGCCGGCCGCACCCACCAGCACCGGAACGTGGGACTGCACCGGCTTGGGCCAGGCCCAGCTCGGCCCGAAGTTGACGAACTCGCCCTCAAAGGAGGCTTCCTCCTGGGTCCACAGCGCGCGCATCGCCTCCAGGTACTCGCGCAGCATGGTGCGTCGCCGCCCCGGCGGCACCCCGTGATCGGCCAGCTCATCGGTGTTCCAGCCGAACCCGACGCCCACGCTGACCCGTCCGCCGGAGAGGTGATCAAGGGTGGCGATCGATTTAGCCAGCGTGATCGGATCGTGCTCGACCGGCAACGCCACCGCGGTGGACAACCGCACCCGCGAGGTCACCGCAGAGGCGGCCCCCAGGCTCACCCACGGATCCAGGGTGCGCATGTACCTGTCATCGGGCAGCGACTCATCCCCGGTCGTGGGGTGCGCGGCCTGCCGCTTCACCGGAATGTGGGTGTGCTCGGGCACATAGAAGGTGGTAAAGCCATGATCATCAGCAAGTTTGGCCGCGGCCGCCGGAGCAATACCACGGTCACTGGTGAACAACACAAGCCCGTAATCCATATCGGTGATTAGAACGTGTTCTTGTTAGGTGGGCAAACGGTGGGGTCCTTTCGTGCGCGGCATTGACCCACCGGGTCCAGCCGCCAGTGCGCTAGCGTGGATGATCGAACCGCGCCGCACCTGCCCCCAATGCACAGGAGAGGTCATGACCTACTCGCCCGGCAACCCCGGCTACCCGCCTTCCCAACCGCCAGGCTCCTACGGACCTTCTGGCCCCTCATTCGCCAAGTCCGGCAGCAGTGACGTCGAGAGCAAGCTGCCGCTGTACCTGCAGATCGCCGTCGTGGTGCTGGGCTTCGGTGTCTACCTGGCCAACTTCGGGCCGATCGTGACCGTCACCGACGGCGAGTACCCGCTGATCCTCGGCGACGCCGGCCACACGGTTCCGCTGGCCCTGCTGGCGGCGCTGCTGGCCGGGGCGGGACTGCTGCCCAAGGCCAAGGTCTACACCGCGGTGGTCGCGGTGATCGCCTCGCTGGGGGCGCTGCTGGCGATCGCGACCATCGCCGACTCCGGCGGCAGTTACACGATCGGCTGGGGCCTGTGGCTGGTGCTGACCTTCAGCATCCTGCAGGCCGCCGCCGCGGTCGCGACGCTGCTGCTGGAGGCCGGAGTCGTCACCGCGCCGGCCCCGCGCCCCAAATACGACCCGTATGCGCAGTACGGGTTGCCGCCGGGCGGCAACTACTACGGTCAGCCGGGCCAGCAGGGGTACGGGCATCAGGGCCAGCAGCAGTCGGGATACCCCTCCTACGGCGGCTACCCGTCCGGCGGGGGTTACGGCGCCCAGTCGGGGCCGTCGACCGGCGGATTCAACTCCGGTGCGCAGCAGGCGCAGTCGGCGCCGCAGGGCCCGCCCACGCCGCCGACCGGATTCCCCAGCTTCGGGCAGCCGCAGACCGGCGGTTCGGGCAGTTCCTCGACGGGTGGCCAGGGCGAGTCCGGATCCGGTCAGGGCCAGAGCTCGACCGGCGGCCAGCAGTCGCAGGGCGGCTCCGCCCCGTCGGGGCCGGCGCAGACCTAACCCGCGCCCGCGCGCCGAGTTGAACGTGCTCGCAGCGTGACACCGGTGTCCGGCGGTAGACCAGGTTCGAACCCGACTCGTGACCTGGTTCGGGTCGCATTCGGCCCGTCCGTCGTGGCGTTGACCGTCATCGCAGCGGTGACGCTGCTGCAGTTGCTGATCGCCAACAGCGACATGACCGGGGCTTCGGGCGCCATCGCCAGCATGTGGCTGGGCGTGCACCAGGTGCCGATCTCGATCGACGGCCGGGAGCTGGGCGTGCTGCCGCTGCTTCCGGTGCTGTTGATGGTCGCCGGAACCGCGCGGACCACCGCCCAGGCCACCTCGGCGGGCACCTCCTGGTTCGTCGTCCGCTGGATCGTGGCGTCGGCGCTGGGCGGCCCGCTGCTGATCGCGGCGGTCTCGCTGGCGATCATCCATGACGCGGCGTCGGTGATCACCGAGCTGCAGACCCCGCACGCCCTGAGCGCCTTCGCGCACGTACTGGTGGTGCATGCGATCGGCGCGGCGATCGGCGTGGGCTGGCGGATGGGCCCGCGGGTGCTGGCCGAGACGCCGCTGCCGAGCTGGCTGGGCGACTCGCTGCGGGCCGCGGTCACCGGCATGCTGGCCCTGTTCGGGCTGGCCGGCGCGGTGACGACGGCCTCGCTGGTCCTGCACTGGGGAACCATGCACGAGCTGTACGCGATCACCGATTCGCTGTTCGGCCAGCTCAGCCTCACGCTGCTGGCGGTGCTGTACGTGCCCAACGTGCTCGTCGGCGCGACCGCGATAGCGGTCGGATCGAGCGCACAGATCGGCCCGGCGCTGTTCAGCGCGTTCACCGTGCTGGGCGGCGACATCCCGGCGCTGCCCGTCCTGGCCGCGGCGCCCACTCCGCCCCTGGGCCCGGCGTGGGTGGCCCTGCTGATCATCGGCGCCGCGTCGGGCGTGGCCGTCGGCCAGCAGTGCGCGCGCCGCCCACTGCCCCTGTTTCCCGCGCTGGCCAAGGTGCTGACCGCGGCGTTCATCGCGGCACTGACGATGGCCCTATTGGGTTTCGCCGGCGGTGGGCGGCTGGGCAACTTCGGTGACGTCGGGGTGGATCAGCTCACCTTCGGCCCCGCGGTGTTCTGCTGGTTCGCCGCCATCGGTGCGCTGACGGTCGTGATGATCGGCGGTGTCGGGCGCGGAGCGGTCAGGACGCGGCCGATGTTGCCGCCCGCGGCGCCCAGGCAGCCCGAACCGGAGCCCGAACGGGTCCCGGCGCAGGCCGAGGTGGTCGATCCGCAAGAACCCGGCCAGCTCTTCGAGCCCGACGAACTTTTCGAACCCGGAGAGGTCATCGAGGGCGGCGAGCTGAGCTGGACGCCCGAACCCGAGCCGCCGCGGGTATCCGAGCCGCGGGTGTTCGAGTCGCACGCTCCAACCCAGCCGCCCGGACCGCTGGAAGACCCCGAAGACCTGATGTTCACCGACGACGACGGGTTTGACCGGCCCGGGTAGCGCCCCGCGCGCGGATGCAAATCAAGGACTTCCGTCCCTTATATTCGGGCCGCCGTCCTGGTCGCATAAAGGCATGACCCACCTCGTCAGCACCGACGCCGCCAAGCCCGGGGTCGGAAGCTTGCACCGGCTGGCCGGCATGCGCGCCGAAAAGCTCACGAAGCTGGTCCTGCCACCCGGACACGAGCCGATCCTCGACATCGTGGCGATGATCTGGCTCGACGGCGTGCAGGCCGGGCTCCAGATGGACGGGCAGACAACGTCGATCGGGTTGTCGACCCCGCTGACCGAGGCGTTGTATCAGCGGTTGGCAGACGCCGAACTCTGCACCGAATACGACGAGTTCCCGGAGCTGGACGATCGCGACTTCCAGAATCTGGCGTGTGATCGAGTGGAGAAGATCAGCCGGGGCATCCATCCGGTCGGCCACCCCGACGTGATCTGGGACAAGGTTGAAATCTGGACAGACGGCGTGGCCGCAGCACTGCGAATCACCCGGGAAGAAGCGCAGCAACAGGCCGGATAGCCCGGCCGTTCCGGGCGGTAGGCTCTTGCTTCGTGCAACCGATCCACGTGGCCCCCCGCGTCCCGGCCCGGCTGGTGGTGCTGGCGTCGGGGACCGGATCATTGCTCGAGTCGCTGCTGGCCGCGGCGGTGGGCGACTACCCCGCGCGAGTGGTGGCCGTCGGTACCGATCGGGACTGTCGGGCGGTCCAGGTCGCCGCTTCAGCAGACCTGCCGGTGTTCACCGTGCCGCTGGCTGACTACCCGAACCGGGCGGCCTGGGATTTGGCGCTGACCGAGGCCACCGCGGCCCACAACCCTGATCTGGTGGTCTCGGCGGGGTTCATGAAAATCCTGGGGTCGGAGTTTCTCACCCGGTTTCTGGGCCGCACCGTCAACACCCACCCGGCGCTGCTGCCCGCCTTCCCGGGAGCGCACGCCGTACCCGAGGCGCTGGCCTACGGAGTGAAGGTCACCGGCTGCACCGTGCACCTGGTCGACGCCGGAACCGACACCGGCCCGGTGCTGGCCCAGGAACCGGTCGCCGTGCTCGACGACGACGACGAAGACACCCTGCACGAACGCATCAAGACAGTGGAGCGCAAGCTCCTGGTGGACGTGCTGGCCGCGCTGGCGACCGGCGGCGTGACCTGGACCGGACGAAAGGCAACCATAGGATGACCGACGGCAAGCGACCGATTCGGCGGGCGTTGATCAGCGTCTACGACAAGACCGGCCTGATCGATCTGGCCACCGGCCTGCATGCCGCCGGCGTGGATATCGTCTCCACCGGGTCTACGGCGAAATCGATTGCTGCCAAAGGTATTCCGGTGACACCGGTGGAGCAGGTGACCGGCTTCCCGGAGGTGCTCGACGGCCGGGTCAAGACGTTGCACCCGCGGGTGCACGCCGGGCTACTGGCAGATCTGCGTAAATCCGAGCATGCCGCGGCGCTGGGCGAACTGGACATCGCTCCGTTCGAGCTGGTGGTGGTCAACCTGTACCCGTTCAGCGAGACGGTGGACTCCGGTGCCGGCATCGATGAGTGCGTCGAGCAGATCGACATCGGTGGGCCGTCGATGATCCGGGCGGCCGCCAAGAACCATCCCAGCGTCGCCGTGGTGGTCGACCCGCTCGGCTACGAGGGTGTGCTGGCCGCGGTCAACGCCGGCGGGTTCACCCTCGATGAGCGGAAACGTCTGGCGGCACTGGCATTCCGTCACACCGCCGAATACGACGTGGCAGTCGCCGGGTGGATGTCGTCGACGCTGGCGCCCTTCGAACGGGCTGGAGAGCCGCGTCAGGCGATGCCGGAGTGGGTCGGTCGCACCTACCGCCGGGCGGCGCAGCTGCGATACGGCGAGAACCCGCACCAGCAGGCCGCGCTCTACTGTGACGCCGCCGCCTGGCCGGGCCTGGCTCAGGCCGACCAGCTGCACGGAAAAGAGATGTCCTACAACAACTTCACCGACGCGGATGCTGCCTGGCGGGCGGCCTTCGATCACGAAGAGATCTGCGTGGCGATCATCAAGCACGCCAACCCGTGCGGCATCGCGGTCTCGTCGGCCTCGGTTGCCGATGCCCACCGCAAGGCCCACGAGTGCGATCCGCTGAGCGCCTTCGGCGGGGTGATCGCGGCGAACACCGAGGTCAGCGTCGAGATGGCGGAGTTCGTCAGCACGATCTTCACCGAGGTCATCGTCGCGCCGGCCTACGAGCCCGGTGCCGTCGAGATCCTGGCCCGCAAGAAGAACATCCGGGTGCTGGTGGCCTCCGAGCCGCTGCGCGGGGGCACCGAGTGGCGCCAGGTCAGCGGCGGGCTGCTGATGCAGAGCCGCGACGGCCTCGACGCGGCGGGCGACGACCCGGCGAACTGGACGCTGGCCACCGGGTCGGCGGCCGATCCCGCCACGCTGGCCGACCTGGCATTCGCCTGGCGCGCCTGCCGCGCGGTCAAGTCGAACGCGATCGTCGTGGCGGCCGACGGCGCCACCATCGGCGTGGGCATGGGCCAGGTCAACCGGGTTGATGCGGCCCGGCTGGCGGTCGAGCGCGGCGGTGAACGGGTGGCCGGCGCGGTGGCGGCCTCGGATGCGTTCTTCCCGTTCCCCGACGGGCTGCAGACCCTGACCGCGGCTGGGGTGAAGGCGATTGTGCACCCCGGCGGTTCGGTGCGCGACGACGAAGTGACGGCGGCGGCCGCCGAGGCCGGGATCACCCTGTACTTGACCGGGGCGCGGCACTTCGCGCACTAGACCCGTTGACAAAAAGATTGCAGGCGCTCACTATCTAACTCACCGTCTGAGTGAGGAGTGCGCGTGGCCTACGACCTGATCATCCGCAACGGCCTGTGGTTCGACGGCCTGGGCAGCGCGCCGCAGGTCCGCACCCTGGGCGTCCGCGACGGCGTCGTCGCCGACATCTCCTCGGGGGAGTTGGACGACACGGATTGCCCGGACGTGATCGATGCCGCCGGCAAATGGGTGGTCCCGGGCTTCATCGACGTGCACACCCACTACGACGCCGAGGTGCTACTGGACCCGGGCCTGCGGGAATCGGTGCGCCACGGCGTCACCACGGTGCTGCTGGGCAACTGTTCGCTGTCGACGGTGTACGCCGAGTCCGAGGACGCCGCCGACCTGTTCAGTCGGGTGGAGGCGGTGCCGCGCAAGTTCGTCCTGGAAGCGTTGCAGTCCAAGAAGACCTGGTCCACCCCGGCCGAATACGTACGCGCCCTCGACGAGCTGCCGTTGGGGCCCAATATCGGCTCCATGCTTGGCCATTCGGACCTGCGAACCGCGGTGCTCGGGTTGGACCGCGCCACCACCGACGGCGTCGTCCCGACCGACGCCGAACTGGAGAAGATGGCGGCGCTGCTCGACGAGGGTCTCGACGCCGGGCTGTTGGGCATGTCCGGAATGGACGCCCCTATCGACAAGCTCGACGGCGACAGGTTCCGGTCCCGGGCGCTGCCGTCGACGTTCGCCACCTGGCGGGAGCGCCGGCGGTTGATCAAGGTGCTGCGAAAGCGCGGCCGGATGCTGCAGAGCGCGCCCGACGTCCGAAACCCGTTGACGGCCCTGAACTTCTTCCTGACCAGCAGCGGCATGTTCGGCCGTCGGCGCGGGGTTCGGATGAGCCTGCTGGTCTCTGCGGACGCCAAGTCGGCGCCCGGCGCGGTCCGGGTCTTCGGTCCCGGTGCTCGGCTGCTCAACGCCGTGCTCGGTTCCAGTGTGCGGTTCCAGCACCTGCCGGTTCCGTTCGAATTGTATTCCGATGGAATCGATCTGCCGGTGTTCGAAGAGTTCGGTGCCGGCACCGCCGCCCTGCATCTGCGCGACCAGTTGGAGCGCAACGCGCTGCTGGCCGACACCGAGTACCGCCGCCGGTTCCGCAAGTCCTTCGACCGCAAGAAGCTGGGTCCGTCCTTGTGGAACCGCGACTTCCATGACGCGGTGATCGTCGAATGCCCGGATGCCGGCCTGGTCGGCAAGAGCTTCGGGCAGATCGCCGAGGAGCGCGGACTGCACCCGCTGGACGCCTTCCTGGATGTGTTGGTGGACAACGGCGAACGCAACGTGCGCTGGACCACGATCGTCGCCAACCACCGGCCCAAGCAGCTGGACAAGTTGGCTAACGAACCGGTTATCCATATGGGGTTCTCCGACGCCGGCGCGCACCTGCGCAACATGGCCTTCTACAACTTCTCGCTGCGCCTGCTCAAGCGCGTCCGCGACGCCGAGGCGGCCGGGCGGCCATTCATGAGCATCGAACGGGCGGTCTACCGGCTGACCTCCGAAGTGGCCGACTGGTTCGGGTTCGACGCCGGCACGCTGCGCCGAGGCGACCGAGCGGACTTCGTGGTGATCGACCCGGCCGGTCTGACCGACGCCGTTGACGGCTACCACGAGGAGAAGGTGCCGTTCTACGGCGGGCTTTCCCGGATGGTCAACCGCAACGACGACGCGGTGGTGGCGACCGGGGTGGGCGGCACGGTGGTGTTCCGCAACGGGCAGTTCCGCGACGGCTACGGCGCGACGGCGAAGTCTGGACGCTTCCTGCGCGCCGGATCCCGTGCGCTGCAACCGGTCTGATCATGGCCCGAACCCAGCAGGAACGCCGTGCGGCCACGGTCGCCGCGCTACTCGACGCCAGTATCGCCACCATCGCCGAGATCGGTTACGCGCGGGCCTCGGCCAAGGTGATCGCCAAGCGGGCGAACGTCTCCGACGGAGCGTTGTTCCGCCACTTCGAGACCATGGGCGATTTCATGGCCGCCACCGCGCAGGAAGTCCTGCGCCGTCAGCTGGAGCGATTCGGCAAGCAGGTCGCCGAGATCCCAGCGGAGGTGCCGGCGCTGGAAGCGGTGCTGACGGTGCTGCGCGACCTGACCGCCAACTCCTCCAGCGCGGTGGTCTACGAACTGCTGATCGCCGCGCGCACCGACGACAAGCTGCGGGCCACGCTGTCCGATGTCCTGGCCGAATACAGTGCCAAGATCTGCGAGGCCGCGCAGGTACTGCCCGGGGCGGAAGCGTTTCCGCCGGAACTCTTTCCGAACCTGGTGGCGCTACTCACCGACACCTTCTACGGCGCCGCGATCGTGCGCGCCGTGCTGCCGCAGCCGGAGATCGAGGCGAATCGGATTCCGCTGCTGCTGACGCTGCTAGATGGCCGTATCTGAGCGCTTAGAGTCGACGTTCGGCGGCGTAGCAGGCGTCACGTAGTCGACGAAGTGCGCGATCTCGGCGACCGCACGGCGCGCGTCCGGGTTGAAGTCGAAGGTCAGCTGGAACATGTGTAAGGCGCGGTCCCAGACCTGAACCCAGTTCGGCACCCCGGCGGCGGTGAGCTTGTCGGCCAGCACGAAGGTGTCGTTGCGCAGCATCTCGTTGTTGGCGACCTGCAGCAGGAACGGCCCCAGGCCGCGCAGCTCGGCTTCGGGGGGCATCACCGGCAGCTCGCGGGTGCCGTTCACGGTGGCGAACACCCGGTAGATGAACATGAACGCCATGAAGGGGAAGAACGGATCGCGGTGGGAACGCGCGGCCTGGCGTTTGATCTCCATATCCGACGACGTCAGCGCCGACATCAACACCTGACCGGCCGGCGCCGGCAGCCCCGCGTCGCGTGCGGTCAGCGCGGTGTTCACCGCCATCAGCCCGCCGGCCGAATCTCCCGCCATCACAATGCGATCGGCGGTGAATCCGGCGTCCAGCACATGCCGATAGGCGCACAGGCCGTCGGCGGTGGCTTCGTCGACGCCGGCCAGCGGCGCCAAGCGGTATCCGACGTTGAACACCTTCGCGCCGGTGACCTCCGACAGCTTGCTGGCAAAGCGGCGATGCGAATTGAGTCCCAGCGTCACCAGCGCGGAACCGTGGAAGTAGACGATCACCCGGTCGGAGTCGCGGGCGGCGGGGGCTACCACCCATTCCGCCGGACAGTCGGTCAGCCGCTCTTTCGTCACCTCGGTGTCCGGCAGCGCCCGGATGTAGCGCATCGGCAGGTCGATGAGGTCCAGGCGCGCCCGCTGCAGTCCCGCGGGCCAGACCCGGTTGACGATCATGCCGATGATCGTCAGCACGGCGATCGAGGTGCGCAGGAAGATCGCCGCGCCCGCCGCCAGCAGCCGTGCCTGCCAGGAGGCCGGACCGAAATACGTCTGCGCCGGTCGATCGCGCCATTCCGGTGAGTTCACGGTACCCAGGGTATCGGGTATCTACCGGTCGGATGAAGTGGGACGCCGTGACGGACTACCGTGCCCGTCGTAGTTTGGAGTGGTGACCGCGCTGAACACCCCGCACGATCTGCCCACCACCCTCGGCGAGCTGCGAGCCGCCGGCCACCGGGAACGGGGGGTCAAGCAGGAGATCGCCGAGAACCTGCTGGCCCGCCTCGCCGACGGTGATGACCCTGCCACCCTGTGGCCCGGCATCTTCGGTTTCGAGGACACCGTGATACCGCAGCTGGAGCGGGCGCTGATCGCCGGCCACGACATCGTGCTGCTCGGCGAGCGCGGCCAGGGCAAGACCCGGCTGCTGCGGGCGCTGACCGGGCTGCTCGACGAGTGGACGCCGGTGATCGCCGGCGCCGAGCTCGGCGAGCACCCCTATTCGCCGATCACTCCTGAGTCGATTCGGCGGGCCGCCGAGCTCGGCGACAGCCTGCCGGTGGCCTGGCGGCACCGCAGCGAGCGCTACACCGAGAAACTCGCCACCCCCGACACCAGCGTCGCCGACCTGGTCGGCGACATCGACCCGATCAAGGTCGCCGAGGGCCGCAGCCTGGGCGACCCCGAGACCATCGCCTACGGACTGGTCCCGCGCGCGCACCGCGGCGTCGTCGCCGTCAATGAACTGCCCGACCTGGCCGAGCGCATCCAGGTGGCGATGCTCAACGTGATGGAGGAGCGCGACATCCAGGTGCGCGGTTACACGCTGCGGCTGCCGCTGGACGTGCTGGTGGTGGCCAGCGCCAACCCGGAGGACTACACCAACCGCGGCCGCATCATCACCCCGCTCAAGGATCGGTTCGGCGCGGAGATCCGCACCCACTATCCGCTGGAACTCGACGCGGAGGTCGCCGTGATCGCCCAGGAGGCCCACCTGAGTGCGCAGGTGCCCGACTACCTGCTGGGGGTGCTGGC
Source organism: Mycolicibacter sinensis (assembly GCF_001673565.1). Taxonomy (GTDB): domain Bacteria; phylum Actinomycetota; class Actinomycetes; order Mycobacteriales; family Mycobacteriaceae; genus Mycobacterium; species Mycobacterium sinense_C. Next base: position 140,397 of record NZ_LZMF01000126.1, on the reverse strand, counting down.
CCGGTTCGCTCGCTACCTGCGCGAGTCGCGGTCGGTGGATCAGCGCTCCGGTGTCTCGGCGCGGTTCGCGATCGCGGCCGCGGAGACGGTGGCGGCGTCGGCTCGGCACCGCGGCGCGGTGCTGGGCGAGACCGATCCGGTGGCCCGGGTGGTCGATCTGGGCACCATCGTCGACGTGCTGCGCGGCAAGCTGGAGTTCGAATCCGGCGAAGAGGGCCGTGAACAGGCGGTGCTGGAACACCTGCTGCGGCGGGCCACCGCCGACACCGCATCGCGGGTGCTGGGCGGGATCGACGTCGGGCCGCTGGTGTCGGCGGTTGAGCAGGGTGCGGCGGTGACGACCGGGGAGCGGGTGTCGGCCAAAGCGGTGCTGGCGGCGCTGCCGGATCTGCCGGTCATCGACGCCGTCGCGCAGCGCCTGGGTGCGGAGTCCGAGGGCGAGCGCGCTGCGGCGCTCGAATTGGCCTTGGAGGCATTGTATTTGGCCAAACGCATCGACAAGACCTCCGACGACGGCGAGACCGTCTATGGCTAGAAGTCACGGCTCGCGGTATTCGGCCTACACCGGTGGGCCGGATCCGTTGGCGCCGCCGGTCGACCTGGCCGAGGCGCTGGAGGAGATCGGCCGCGACGTGATGGAGGGGACGTCACCGCGACGAGCCCTGCAGGAGTTGCTGCGCCGCGGCACCAAGACCATGACCGGCGCGGACCGGCTGGCCGCCGAGGCGCAGCGACGCCGCCGGGAACTGTTGCGCCGCAACAATTTGGACGGCACACTGGCCGAGGTCAAGAAGCTGCTCGACGAGGCGGTGCTGGCCGAACGCAAAGAGTTGGCCCGCGCGCTCGACGACGACGCCCGGTTCGCCGAGATGCAGATCGAGGCGTTGTCGCCGTCGCCGGCCAAGGCGGTGCAGGAGCTGGCCGACTACAACTGGCGCAGCGCCGAAGCCCGGGAGTCCTACGAGAAGATCAAGGACCTGCTCGGCCGCGAGATGCTCGACCAGCGCTTCGCCGGCATGAAGCAGGCGCTGGAGGGCGCCACCGACGAAGACCGGCAACGGGTCAGCGACATGCTCGACGACCTCAACGATCTGCTGGACAAGCATGCCCAGGGAAGAGACACTGACGACGATTTCCGGCAGTTCATGGACTCCCACGGCGAGTTCTTCCCGGAGAACCCGCGCAACGTCGAGGAGTTGCTGGACTCGTTGGCCAAGCGGGCCGCCGCTGCGCAGCGCTTCCGCAACAGCTTGAGCGCCGAACAGCGCGCCGAGCTGGATGCGTTGGCGGAGCAGGCATTCGGCTCGCCCGCGCTGCAGCAGGCGCTGGGCCGCCTGGACGCGCACCTGCAGGCGGCCCGGCCGGGGGAGGACTGGACCGGCTCGTCGGAATTCTCCGGCAACAACCCGCTCGGCATGGGCGAAGGCGCCCAGGCCTTGAGTGACATCGCCGAACTCGAGCAGCTGGCCGAGCAGCTGTCGCAGGCCTACCCCGGTGCCAGCATGGACGACGTCGACCTGGACGCGCTGGCCCGCCAGCTCGGCGACCAGGCGGCCATCGACGCCAAGACCCTCGCCGAGCTGGAACGCGCACTGCTCAACCAGGGGTTTCTGGACCGCAGCTCCGACGGGCAGTGGCGGCTGTCACCCAAGGCGATGCGCCGGCTCGGCGAGACGGCGCTGCGTGATGTGGCGCGCCAACTCGCGGGGCGCCGCGGCGAACGCGACCACCGCCGGGCCGGTGCGGCCGGCGAGCTGACCGGCGCGACCCGGCCCTGGCAGTTCGGCGACACCGAGCCGTGGAACGTCACCCGCACCCTGACCAACGCGGTGCTGCGACAGGTAGCCGAGCCCGGCACGGCCGCCACCCGCGGGCGGCTGTCGATCAGCGTCGACGACGTCGAGGTGTCCGAGACCGAGACCCGCACCCAGTCGGCCGTCGCACTGCTGGTGGACACCTCGTTCTCGATGGTGATGGACAACCGCTGGCTGCCGATGAAGCGCACCGCGCTGGCACTGAACCACCTGGTCAGCACCCGGTTCCGTTCAGATGCGTTGCAGATCATCGCCTTTGGCCGCTACGCCCGCACCGTGACGGCCGCCGAGCTGACCGGTCTGGAAGGCGTCTATGAGCAGGGCACCAACCTGCATCACGCACTGGCCTTGGCCGGTCGGCACCTGCGCCGGCATCCCAACGCCCAGCCGGTGGTGCTGGTGGTCACCGACGGGGAACCGACTGCCCATTTGGAGGATTTCGATGGCGGCGGCACCCGGGGCCCGGCAGTGTTCTTTGATTACCCGCCGCACCCGCGGACCATCGCCCACACCGTCAAGGGGTTCGACGACGTGGCCCGGCTCGGCGCACAGGTGACCATCTTCCGGCTCGGCGACGACCCCGGACTGGCCCGGTTCATCGACCAGGTGGCGCGCCGCGTTGCGGGCCGGGTCGTGGTGCCCGAACTCGACGGCCTGGGCGCCGCGGTGGTCGGCGACTACCTCAGGTCGCGACGGCACTGATCCTTATCGGGACAGCAGCCGATGCTTCTGTTCGGCGAACTCCGCTTCGGTCAGATATCCGGCGTCGTGGAGTTGGCCGAGTTCGCGGATCCCGGCTGCCAGTTCGATGACCGAGCTCGCCGGCGATTGCGCGGCCGGCGCCGCAGCTTGCGAGGGTGCCTCCGAGGACTGCGCCGGAGCCTTGGACTCGGCAGCCGGCGTGGGCGTGCCCTGCCGGCCGCGGTTCTGGTTGACCGCGCCGGCCAGCGCACTGCCGCCCATGCCCGCCAGGGCCATCTGACCGAACGCCGTTCCCAGCCCGGCCGGCGAGGGCCCGGCGGCACTGCTGAGCGGCGTCGAGAAACTGGCGTGGCGGATCTCCGGGGCTGCCTCGACCCAATTCGGCGGCACCGACAGCGCGCCGAGCGGGAAGGACTGACCGACTTTCACCGACTCGTGCGGCACGCGAAGGTTCTCGGTCGACGGCACCTGCGTCTCCGCTCCCAACTGGCTCAGGGCATCCAGGATGTTGATCTGGCCCCCGTGCAGCAGATCCTGGGTGTCGAAGATCTCGCGGGAGTCCATCTCCGCGAAGTACATTGCGGCGCCGGCCAGGTAGACACCGACAATCGAGAGCGGCAGGGCGATGCCGATGCCGACCTCGTCGGCCGCAACACCGAGCCACTCGAAGAACCCGGTCGGGACATCGGCCTGCGCCGGCAGGACCGACAACGGCGACGCGGCTTCCGACGAGCCCGGCGCCGACGACATTGCGGAAGTCAGCTGCGACGGCAGGCTCTGCGCCATGTTGCCCGCGGAGTTGGCTGCGGCCGCCTCGCTGGCACCCTGGCCCAGCGGTCCGCCCGGGTTGGCGGTCTGCGGTGGCGGCTGGAACGGCTCCAATGCGGTCGCGCTCGCCGACAACGACGCGTAGCTGTACATGGCGGTGGCGTCCTGGGCCCACATTTCGGCGTATTGGGCTTCGTTGGCCGCGATCGCCGCGGCGTTCTGGCCCAAGATGTTGGTGGCCAGCAGCGTCATCAGCGCAGCCCGGTTGGCCGCGATCACCGGTGGAGGCACCACCGTGGCGAACGTCGCCTCGTAGGCGGCCACGGCCGCCTTGGCCTGCATGCCGGTCTTCTCCGCCTGGGCGGAGGTGGCGTTCAGCCACGTCACGAAAGGGGTGACCGAGGCCGCCATCGCTGTCGAGGAGGGGCCCAACCACGGCCCGCTCGTCAGGTCGGAGACCACCGACGCATAGGCGGTGGCCGCCAGATGCAGATCGGTGGCCAGCCCGTCCCAGGCGGTGGCGGCCGAAATCATCGGACCCGGGCCGGCACCGGTGTACATCAGGCCGGAGATGACTTCCGGTGGCAACGCCGCGAAATCCATGGTTCAGCTCCGGACAGCTTGCGGCATCGCGACCACGCTGTTACCGGTGGCCGGTGGGTGCGCGCCGGTAATGCGGTTCATTGCAGGTGCATCCCTCCGGGTCTGGTTCATCTGAGTCATCTGGGTTACTGTCGGCCAGATCTTGCGATACGCGCTGCCAACGCTGACGCTGCTTGGACGTAATTCCATTCTCCGAGCGGCGACCGGTCGCTCGCTATGGTGTTTGACTCCCATTCGGGGGCCGCTGCGACCCGTATGGACAAGCAAGCGCTGCGAAGACGATGGTGGGGGTATGCACCGTTGGACAGCGGTCATCGAGAGGCTTCGATGGCGAGCGAACGCCCCTGCGCGGGGGCTGTTTCACCGGGTCGTGCTGATCAACGGCCTGGTCTTCACCACCGGCACGCTCGTACTGGCCATGTCGCCGGCAACCGTTTCGGGGCCCGTTCGCGCAACCGAGATTCCGGTGCTGGCGGTCGGACTGGCGATCGTCGTCGGCGCCAACGCACTATTGTTGCGGTCGAGTCTTGACCCGTTGGATCGGCTCGCCGCGGTGATGCGGCGAGTCGACTCCCGCCGTCTCACAGACCGGGCGGACGACCCTGGCGACGGCGACCTGCACGACCTGATCGAATCGTTCAACGGCATGCTGGACCGGCTCGAAACTGAGCGGGCCTCCTCGAGCGCGTTGGCGCTGACCGTGCAGGAGAACGAGCGGCAGCGCATCGCCCGGGAGTTGCACGACCAGATCGGCCAAACCCTCACCGTCGCTCTGCTCACCCTCAAGCGGGCGGCCGACGCCGCCCCCGCGGAGATCCGCGGCGACCTCGCAGACGCCCAGGAGATCGTGCGCGCGAGCCTCGACGAGGTGCGCAGCATCGCCCGCCGGCTGCGCCCGGATGCGCTGGAAGACCTGGGCCTGCGCAGCGCCCTGCAGGCACTGTGCAACCAGTTCACCCAGGCGACCGGAATCGACGTCGTCAAGCAAATTGCCCCGCAAGCCGACCAGCTGACCCCGGACCTGAGCCTGGTCTGCTATCGCATCGCCCAGGAGAGCCTGACCAACATCGCTCGCCATTCCGGAGCGCAAAAGGCCTGGCTGGACCTGCACGTCGACGCCGCCGGAGAGCTCACGTTGCGGATCGCCGACAACGGCAAGGGCGGGGTCAGCATCGAAGGCGCCGGCATCAGCGGCATGCGCGAACGGGCTCTGCTGGTGCGTGCCGCCCTGACGATCACCTCCCCGAGCAACGAGGGAACCGAAGTCCGGCTGGTGGTGCCGGCCCGACCGGGCGCGGACGGCCGGTGATGGCGATACAGCCGGCGCGCATCATGCTCGCCGACGACCACGCCCTGGTGCGCAGCGGGCTGCGGATGATTCTGGATGCCGAGCCCGATCTGTGCGTGGTGGCCGAGGCGGCCGACGGGTCGGAGGCGCTCGCGGCCCTGCAGAACACCCCGGTCGATCTGGCCATCCTCGACATCGCGATGCCGCGGATGACCGGATTGCAGGCCGCCCGGGAGATCAACCGCAGCCATCCTCATGTGCGGGTGCTGATGCTGTCGATGCACGACAATGAGCAGTACTTCTTCGAAGCCCTCAAAGCGGGCGCATCCGGCTACGTGCTGAAATCCGTGGCGGACCGCGACCTGCTCGAGGCCTGCCGGGCGACGATGCGCGGCGAGCCGTTTCTGTACGCCGGCGCGGTGACCGCGCTGATCCGGGATTACCTGCACCGCACCCGGCAAGGGGAGGACTTGCCGGAGAACATCTTGACCCCGCGCGAAGAGGAAGTGCTGAAGCTGATCGCCGAAGGGTTTTCGGCGCGCGAGATCGCCAAGACACTGGGCATCAGCGCCAAGACGGTCGACCGTCACCGGACGAACACCCTGCAGAAGTTGGGTCTTCGCGACCGCCTGGCGCTCACCCGATACGCGATCAGAGCTGGCCTGATCGAGGCCTAGCGACGCTCGCAAGCGCGGCGGAGCCGGGCGCAGCCATTAGTCGTGATGGGGGTTCGACCCCCCACCGAATGGGGGTCGCATTCCATGGCGCTCGGCCGGTTTTTTGCGAAAACTGGATGTAGTTGCGGTGGGAGATTCGGTGCACGTTTGAGCGGGGCTCGATGTGGCTGTCGTTGTCGCGACCGTATTACGGTGCTGCCCGCGCCGTCCTTTTGTCAGATGTGTTGTACCAGAGCTGATTCCATGGCTTGGATCAATTCGTTTTGTGGAGCGTGATGCTAGCGATACTGCTTGCCCATACCGTCGGCGCGGCCGCCGCACCCTGGTTGGTCCGCAGGTGGGGCCGGGCGGCGTTCTACCCCTTGGGCTTGATTCCGCTGGTATCGCTGGTGTGGGTGGTGCTGAACTGGCCGTCCGGCCCCGGCGACGATCACAAAACGGTGGTGTCGTGGGTCCCCGGCCTGGCGATGGACATCGCGCTGCGCTTCGACGCGCTCTCGGCGATCATGAGTGTGCTGGCGCTGGGAATCGGCGCGCTGGTGCTGTTCTACTGCGTCGAGTATTTCCGCCCGGTCAGCCCGCAGACCAGCATCGACCCGCGGTTGCCCAGCTTCGCCGCCAAGATGGTCGGGTTCGCCGGCGCCATGTTCGGGCTGATGGTCGCCGACAACATGCTGGTGCTGTACGTGTTCTGGGAACTGACCACGGTGTTGTCGTTCCTGCTGGTCGGCCACTACGCCGAACGCTCCATCAACCGCCGTGCCGCCATCCAGGCGTTGCTGGTGACCACCGCCGGCGGCCTGGCGATGCTGGTCGGCCTCATCATGCTGGGCAATACCGCCGGTACCTATCTGCTGTCGGAGCTGGTGGCCCATCCGCCGTCCGGGACGGTCGTCACCGTGGGTGTGCTGCTGGTGCTCGTCGGCGCGCTGAGCAAGTCCGCGATCATCCCGCTGCATTTCTGGCTACCGGGCGCGATGGCGGCGCCGACACCGGTCAGCGCCTACCTGCACGCCGCCGCGATGGTCAAGGCCGGGATCTACCTGGTGGCCCGCCTGACGCCGGGATTCGCCGACTCGCCCGGATGGCGGCCGACGGTGGTGGTGCTGGGTCTGGCCACCGCCCTGCTGGCTGGGTGGCGCGCGATCCGCGAATACGACCTGAAGCTGCTGTTGGCCTACAGCACCGTCAGCCAACTGGGCTTGATGATCATGCTGGTTGGGGCCGGTGGGGCCGATCTGATGCTGGCCGGCCTGACCGCCATGTGTGCGCATGCCGCGGCCAAGGCGACGCTGTTCATGGTGGTCGGCATCATCGACCATGCCACCGGTACCCGGGACCTGCGCGAGCTGGCCGGGCTGGGACGGCGCTGCCCCTGGCTGTTCGTCATCGCCGCCGCGGCCGCCGCCAGCATGGCGGGGGTGCCGCCCTTCGTGGGCTTCATCGCCAAGGAGACCATTTTCGGGACCGAGGCGCAGGCCCCGGCCCTGGGGGCCGCCGGCCCGTACGCGTTGGCTGCTGCGGTGCTCGCCTCGATGTTCACCGTGATCTACAGCGCGCGGTTCGTGTGGGGCGGCTTCGCCGGTAAAGGCCGGACCGAGCCCAGCCCGCACGTCGCCGAACTGCACCGGCCTGTCGCGGCGTTCCTGGTGCCTCCGGCGGTGTTGGCCGTTGCCAGCCTGATCCTGGGTCTGTGTGCGCTCGGACTCGACACGGTGCTGCACGGCTACGCCGACACCGTGCCCGAAGGCAGCGACTACCACCTGGCGCTGTGGCACGGCGCCGGACTACCGGTGTACCTGTCGGCGGCGGTGCTGCTGGTCGGCACCGGCATCTTCGTCGCGCGCGGCCCGCTGCGGCTGACCCGGCTGCGCCGGTTGCCGCTGGGCAGGGCCGACCAGCTGTACGACGATTTCCTTCGACTGCTCGATGTGGCGGCCGTGCGCCTGACCGGGATCACCCAGCGCGGCTCACTGCCCATCAACCAGGCGATGATCTTCGCGACGCTGGTGCTGCTTCCGCTGGGAGCGCTCATGCTCGGTGCCCGCGACCGAGTCGATCTGCAGTTGTGGGATACCCCGCTGCAACTGACCGTCGCCGTGCTGGTCGTCGCCGGCGGGATCGGGGCCACTTTGGCCCGCAACCGGTTGTCGGCGGTGCTGATGGTCGGCGTGACCGGCTACGGCTGCGCCGTGGCGTTCGCCTTCCACGGCGCACCCGACCTGGCGTTGACCCAGCTGCTCGTGGAGACCGTGACCCTGGTGATCTTCGTGCTGGTGTTGCGCACGCTGCCCGCGGAGTCGGAGCGGCCCACGATGGCAAAGAACCGGCTGCCGCGAGCAGCGCTGGCGGTGATGGTGGGCGTCAGCGTCGCGGTGCTGGGGGCCTTCGCGATGGCGGCCCGCAGTCAGGACGGTGTCTCGGTGGCGTTGGGGGAGGCCGCGTATGTCCGCGGCCACGGCGCCAACACCGTCAACGTGCTGCTGGTCGACGTCCGGGCCTGGGACACCCTCGGCGAGATCTCAGTGTTGCTGGTGGCCGCGACCGGGGTGGCCTCGATGGTCTTCCGGACCCGGCGGTTCGGCCGCGCACCGCGCATCGCCGATGCCAGTGCCCGCGGCAAGGTTCCCGGCCTCGCGTCGCCGGCCACCCCCTACAGCCCGGCGATCGGGTCCACCACCTGGCTGCGCGGCAGCGACTACTACGACCCCAATCAGCGGTCGCTGGTGTTGGAGGTCGCGACCCGCGCCATCTTCCCGCTGATCATGGTGGTCTCGCTGTACTTCTTGTTCGCCGGGCACAACTATCCGGGCGGTGGTTTCGCCGGCGGGCTGGCCGCCGGGCTGGGGCTGGTGCTGCGCTATCTCGCCGGCGGGCGATACGAGCTCGGCGAGACGCTGCCACTGGACTCCGGGAAGATTCTCGGCGTCGGGCTGAGCCTGGTCGGCGGCACGGCGCTGGGGTCGCTGTTGCTGGGGGCACCGGTGCTGTCGTCGGCGGTGCTGTCGTTCAGCCTGCCGGTGGTAGGCGACGTCAAGATGGTCACCGCATTGTTCTTTGACATCGGCGTGTACCTGGTGGTGGTCGGCATGGTGCTCGACGTGTTGCGCAGCCTGGGCGTCCGGCTCGACCAGGAGCTGGAATCGCAGGCGCGCGCCCGATCGCTGGCAGGAGTGTCATGACCGCGCATCTGGTTCCCCTGCTGATGGCCGCCGGCCTCACCTCGTGCGGGGTGTACATGCTGCTGGAACGCAGCCTCACCCGAACGCTGCTGGGCCTGATGATGATCGGCAATGCCATCAACCTGCTGATCATCGATGTTTCCGGGCCGAGCGGCAGCCCGCCGATCTACAACAGCACCGAGGGCATGGAAACCGACGCCGACCCGTTGGCGCAGGCCATGGTGCTGACCGCCATCGTCATCACCATGGGCATCGGCGCGTTCGTGCTGGCGCTGACCTACCGCTCCTACCACCTGACGACGACCGAGGACATCGGCGACGACTCCGAGGCGACCCGGGTGTCTCAGCTCTCCGACGAAGAGATCATCGCCGCCGAGGAGGACCCCGGTGTGCTGGTGCCGGCCGGCGAACTGGACGCCGTCACCGAAAGCGAGGAGCCACGGTGAGTCTCGCCGCCGTCTTGATGCCGCTGCCGGTGCTGCTGCCCACGCTGGGTGCCGCCCTGACCCTGATCGTCGGCCGGCGTCCCAGGGTGCAGCGCCCGATCACCATCGCGGTGCTGTGCGCGGTGACCGCCGTCAGCGCCGCCTTGCTGTACCTGACCGACCGGGACGGGACGCTGGTGCTGCACGTCGGCGGCTGGGGCCCGACGGAGCAGAAGCTCGGCCCGCTGGGCATCACCCTGGTGGTCGACCGGTTGTCGGCGCTGATGCTGGTGGTGTCGGCGATCGTGCTGCTGACGGTGATGGTCTACGCGATCGGGCAGGGTGTGCGCGACGGCGACGACCGCCAGCCGGTGTCGATCTTCCTGCCCACCTATCTGACCCTGGCCACCGGCGTCTCGCTGGCCTTCTTGGCCGGTGACCTGTTCAACCTGTTCGTCGGCTTCGAGATGCTGCTGGCCGCGAGCTTCGTGTTGCTGACCATCGGTGCCAGCGCCGAACGGATCCGGGCCGGCATCGGCTACGTGATGGTCTCGATGGCGTCCTCGTTGATCTTCCTGTTCGGCATCGCCCTGGTCTATGCCGCGACCGGCACGCTGAACCTGGCCGAGTTGGCCACCCGCACCGGCGCGATGCCCGGCGGCACCCGCAGCGCGGTGTTCGCGGTGCTACTGGTGGCGTTCGGCATCAAGGCCGCGGTCTTCCCGCTGTCGGCGTGGCTGCCCGACTCCTATCCGACCGCGCCCGCACCGATCACCGCGGTGTTCGCCGGGATCCTGACCAAAATCGGTGTGTACGCGATCATCCGGGCCCATTCGCTGCTGTTTCCCGACGGCGGACTGGACTCGGTGCTGTTGGTCGCGGCGCTGTTGACCATGCTGGTCGGCATTTTCGGCGCCGTCGCGCAGAGCGACATCAAGCGGCTCTTGTCCTTTACGTTGGTCAGCCACATCGGCTTCATGATGTTCGGAGTGGCACTGTCGAGCCGGTTGGGCATGACCGGCGCCATCTTCTACGTGATGCACCACATCATCGTGATGACGACACTGTTCCTGGCGGCCGGATTGATCGAACGCCAGGGCGGCGCATCGTCGATGCAGCGCCTGGGCGGCTTGGGCGCCAATCCGCTGCTGGCGTTCGTGTTCCTGATCCCGGCATTCAATCTCGGTGGTATCCCACCTTTTTCAGGTTTCATCGGCAAGACCGCGGTGCTGCAGGCCGGGGCCGACGACGGGTCGGTGCTGGCCTGGTGTCTGGTGGGCGGCGCCGTGGTCACCAGCCTGCTGACGCTGTATGTGCTGGCCCGGGTGTGGACACGGGCGTTCTGGCGCCGGCGGGTCGACGCCCCCGAGGCCGCGTTGGTGAACGCCACTCCGCCGGTGCTGCTCGACGACGTCGCCGAGGTCGCCTACGACGACCGCGACGACGTCGGCCGGATGCCGACCTGGATGCTGGCCCCGACCGTTGCGCTGATCGCGTTGGGGCTGGCGATGACCGCGCTGGCCGGCCCGATCTTCGCCTACAGCGAGCGTGCCGCGGCCGAGGTCATCGACCGGGGCGAATACATCTCGGCCGTGCTGTCGGGAGGTGACTCGTGAGGGCGATAGCGCTGCGCATTTTTGCGGTATCGGCGTTGGCGACCATCTGGACGCTGTTGTGGGGCCGATTCACCATCCCCAACATCGTCGTCGGGCTGGTGGTCGCGACGCTGATCCTGGTGCTGCTGCCGTTGCCGCCGGTGCCGGTCCAGGGCCGCGTGCACCCGGTGGCGGTGCTGCGGTTGGTCGGGCTGTTCGCCTGGTACCTGGTGGCGTCCAGTGTCCAGTTGATGTGGCTGGCGATCAAGCCGGGCCCGCCGCCACTGACCGGGGTGCTGAAGGTGCCGTTGACCATCAAGTCCGATCTGGTGCTGGTGCTGGCTTCGGCCATCACCACGCTGATTCCCGGGTCGATCGTGCTGGAGATCGACCAGGTGCGCCGCATTCTGTATTGCCACGTGATCGATGTCGGATCGTCGCGGTCGGTCGAGCGGTTCTTCGCGCAGGTCGCCCAGGTGGAGCGACTTTTGATAGCCGCTTTCGAGCGCGACGACGAATGGCAGCCGGCGGGAGGAACCGCATGACCGTCATCTGGGCCACCGCGGGCGTGCTGCTGGGGGCCGCCGCGATCATCACCATGTATCGGCTACTGGCCGGGCCCAGCACACTGGACCGCCTGGTGGCGCTGGACACGCTGGCCGCGATGACGATGTGCGGTATCGGCATCTGGGCCGCGGTCAGCCGCGACACCACCGCGACCTACAGCCTGGCGGCGCTGGCGCTGGTCGGCTTCATCGGATCGGTGAGCGTGGCCCGTTTCCGGGTTCCCGACGACCCCGAACCACGGAGGCAATCGTGATCGTGCTCGATGTGATCGCCGGGGTGCTGGTGCTCGCCGGGGCCGTGCTGGCGCTGACGGCGGCGATCGGGGTGGTGCGGTTCCCCGATACGTTGGCGCGGATGCACTCGGCCACCAAACCGCAGGTGCTGGGTCTGCTGTTGGTGCTGGCCGGTGCGTTGATCCGGCTGCGCGGCAGCCACGACGCGGGGATGGTCACCGTGAGCATCATCTTCACGCTGATCACCGCGCCGGTCGTCGCACACCGGGTCGGCCGGTTGGCCTACCAGGAACAGGACATGACCGAGGTGCTCAGCTTCGACCAGTTGGGCGAACTCAGCGAGGAAGATCAGGCGTCGCGCTGAGCTGGCCGCAGCACGGCGACCAGAAAATCGGAGTCGTCGGTGAAGGGCCTCAGGTCCCAGGTGCCCAGCAATAGCTCGGTCGCGAACCCCGCGGTCGCCGCGTCGTCGAGGAACTGGCCGAACTCGTAGTCCCGGTCGGCACCGAAACCGATCACGGTCCGCCCGTCCTCGGCGCAGTGGTTGCGCAGCCGGCGCAGTATCTCGACGCGGGTGCTCGGGGCGACGAACGTCATGACGTTGCCGGCCGACACGATCACCTCGAACGGTTCGGCGATGCCGCGCGCGGGCAGGTCCAGTTCAGCGAGGTCGGCGACGAGATAGCGCGGCCCCGGGTGATCCTGCCCGGCCGCCTCGATGAGCTCGGGGTCCACATCGACACCGACCACGTCATGACCGGCCGCGGCCAGCACGCCAGCCACTCGGCCCGGCCCGCAGCCGGCGTCGAGGATGCGGGCGCCACGGGAGGCCATCGCATCGATGAAGCGGGCTTCGCCGGCGAGATCGTTACCGGCGCGGGCCATTTGACGGAAGCGTTCGATATACCACTGCGAATGCCCGGGATCGGCGGCAACCTTTTGCATCCAGAGGCTCTGCTCGACCATGCGTGCCATTCTCGCAGGGCTGCTGCGTTACCGGTCGGGCAGGCGGACTTCCAGCGCGTCGAGGATGGCCTGCTTGGCGGAGACATAGTGCGGGTTCTCGGCGTCGGTGGTTTGGATGGTGACGGTGACCGCCCAGATCCGGTCCTTGGCGTTCTGCACCGCGACGATCAGGCCGGTCGCCGGCCGGCCCTGCAGGTTGTAGGTGATCGTTCTGCTCGCAAATCCCGACACCGTTCCGGGCACGTCGGTGTCGAGTTCACCGACGATGTTGGCGACCGCGGCGCCCTCCTTGGCCAAGGCCTGCGACGGAAGTCCGACCTGGCCGGTGAGTTCCTCGCAGGTCACCACCGCATTGGGGGTGAAGCCGTGCCGGCGCAGGTCTTGGTTGTAGATGACGCCGCGGATCAGAGTCTCGTCGCTGCCCGGCATGAGCTCCCAGCCCGGCGGCTTCGGGAGGGTGATCGTCGGTTCGCCGGGGGTGCGGGGGGCCAATGTGATCGGTTCGGAGCCGGGCGGCTGGTCGGCGGCTTTCACGACAGGTCCTTCCGGTGCGTCACGAACGAGATCCAGGCCAGCGTCCGATCGGCCAGCGCTTGCGGACGTAGCCGGCGCCGAAGCCCAGGTAGGCGAAGAATGCTCCGCCAACGATCACACCGATCAGGTCGGATACCCCGGGGTTCTTGACCGAGTCGTACAAGCCAAGGGCAAAGAGTGCGGCGCACGCAATCGGTCCGACAAGCCAATAGAGCCACTTTGACTTCGTGTTCTTGCGGGGGTCAACCGGGATGGCGATGGCAAGCATGACCATCGTGGCGAGAACGGCGATGCGGTCTGAGTTACTGATGGTTATCGATCTCCCTTACCTGTGAGCCAGCTCAGCCGAAGAGGCTCCGCCAAACACTGTGTGACACATCCGAAATGTCTTCGCCCATCTTCTTCCCGATGTCGCTGCCGATCACGCCGCCGACCACCGCTCCGACGCCGGCGCCGATGACGGTGCCGGGCCCCGGGGCGATCATGGTCCCGAGCCAGGCCCCCGCTTCGGCCCCGGTAGTGGCGCCCACCAAGCCGCCGCCGACATCACCGAGGGTTTTGGGTACGACGTCGACCACGGCGGTACTCAAGGGGACTCCGTTGTTCAGGTCGTTGCTGAACTCGAAGTACCCGTTGGCTCCGGTGACGAGATTTCCGGCGAAACCCAGACGTTTGCCGAACTTCTCGACGTTCTCCAACGCAGTGGTCATCGGGACGCCGCCGGGAATCGCGGCGCTGGGCGACCCGCCCGGAACGAACCCCGGCAACCGTGCAACATTGGCGGGTACGTTCGCCCGTTCGCCTGCTGCCGCAAGCCCGTCGCCGACGTTTCCCCACTTTCCGTTGATCTGCATGGGTTGGCTCGGCGGTGCCGGCGGGGCACCGGGTCGGGTCATCACCGGTGTGCCGGGTGCCAGCCAGGGCGCGATGACCCCGGCGGCGCCGTTACCGCCCGTAGCGTCGGACATCCCAGGGCCGCTGCCAGCCCCACCGGCGCCGCCGTCAGCACCGGGGCGGCCGTCGGGCGTGCCGTTGGTTGGGCCGCCGGCTCCCGCTCCGCCGTCGGCCCCGCCGGCCGGTTGGCTCTCGGCGTCGTACTTGCGGATATCGGGGCTGTAGCCGTCCTTGACCCGCAAATTGGTCAGGGCCTCCTGCAGGCCCTTGGAGTAGGTGTCGCGGATGACCGTGGCGTTGTGCAGCGCGGTCGCGGTGTCGTTATAGGCCAGTTGCTGCGCCTGCGCGATGTCGGCGTCGTGGTTCTGGCCTTGACTGGCCTGATTGAGGTAGACGCCGATCTGGGCGTCGAGGACCAGCAGGTTGGCGTTGAGCGCCGTCATATTGGCCTGGGAGGCCGCGCGGGCCTGGGCCAGGTTGCCGGCGATGGTTTCCAGGTCGGCGGCGATCTGGCCGAGCTGCTGATTGGTGGCGTGCAGGCCGTCTTTGACGCGCTGCACCTCGGCGCCGTTGTTGATCGGCTGTTCGCCGTTCTCGCGGTTGTACTGCTGGAAGTGCTGCTGGGCGGTCTGGAAGGTCTGTTCGGCGGCGGTGGCCGAGCCGGCGGCCTGGTGAAACGCCTGGGCGAGGAAGTTGATCTGGGTGGGGCTACCGGCCTGCAGGCTGTCGTCGACCGCCCACGGGTCACCGCCGGCGTGGGCGACGAGGTCGGCGATCTGCAGGTGTTGCAGGCTCGGGCGGCTCACTGCCCGGTGCCGGGAGCTACGTCTCGCAGCCGCTTGGCGTTGTGGTCGTCCATGCGGGTGAAGGCCGTGGCGGCGGTGCGCACGTTCTCGGCGATGCCGGTGAGGTTCTGGTGGTGACCCTGCAGCGCATCCCGGTGGCCGTCTTTGGCGGTGGCCAGCGCGGCGTGGAAGCTGTGGGCGGCGTCGAAGTCACCGAACATGCCGGTGCTCACCCCGGCCAGCCCGAGGCGCTGCGCACCGGTATTGGCGTGGCCACCGGCGTCGTCGGAGACGTTGGCTCCGGTGCGCAACACATGCGGGTTGACGTGCATCGCCTGTACCTTCCGTCGGCCTGGTCCGAGGTCAAAGCGTACCGGCGGACGCAGCGACGTCAATTCACCTCGACGGCTGCTACACCAGCGGACGGCCGGTGCGGATGCGCCGATCCAGATCCCACAGAATCAGGTTGAACGGGAAGCCGCGGAGGAACCCGGGCAGCAGATTGTTGACTCCGCGGATCAGGCCCATCAACCGGTCGAACCGGCGTTGCCGCTGCGCATCCCACGGCAGCTGCATCTCGTCGCGGAAGCGCTGGGGCAGGAATCCGGTGGTGATCAGCAAGGCGAGCCGTTCGTTCGCCCGCTGCAGTGGCCCCGGCAGGGTCAAGCCGCGCATCCGGCTGGCGGCGATCGGCTCGAGGTAGGCGCGGACGGTGTCGTCGATGTGCACCTTGTCCAGTTGCTCCTGCCAGTACCGGTCGAAGGCGGCCCGGTCCGCCGGCCACATGTCCTCGGGAACCTGGAGCATGGTGGCCATGGCCTTGCCCTCGTTGTGGTAGTGGCGGTCGGCGTGCTCGTCGTCCATCTCACCGAGGAAGATGCGGTGGATGTCGACGTTGCCCTTGTACAGGCAGGCGCCCACCCACAGCTGCAGATCGCGGTCGAAGGCGTTGTACTTCACCGGGCTGTCGTCGATCGAGCGAACCTGCCGGTGGACACTGTCCACCGCCGCCCGGAACGCGGCCTGCTGTTCGACGCTGCCCTGGGTGGCGACGACCAGATAGGTGAACGTGGTCCGGGCCCGCTTGATCGGGTGCAGGTCGACGCGCCCGCTATCGACGCGGCTCTCCAGCACGCCATAACCCACCTCGGGACGCGCGAGTTGCATGATCACGTTGGCCGGCCCGGCCAACAGGGCCACACCCATCATCATGTTGTCGGTGCAGGCGACCTGGGGTAGCAGCGAACGCCGACGAGGTGCGGCGTGGGTAACTGCCGAATCGCTCACCGAACGCTCCACCAAAGGAATCGGCTCGCTGATCGTCATGACTGCACCTCGCACATCGTGGGAACGGCAATTGTGAGAACGTCTGTTTCCTGATATTGCCGAGTTGCGAGCGCGGTGTCAACTTGCTGAGGGTGGCTCAGCTGCGTGGTTTGCGCTGCTTGCGCTTGATGCCCACGCCGCCCCACAGCGAGAAGCCGCGGACCCGTACCGTGGGCGCGCCGGGGGTGCCTCGGCCGTCGACCCGCTGGTCGAAGCCGCCCATCACCCCGTGGCCCCGGATGTCGACGTTGACTTCCGGCGGCAGCAAAATGGTCTGCCCGCCCATGATCGAGTAGGCGTTGATCTCGACGTCGGTCGCGGTGAAGTCGGCGTAGCGCAGATCGATCACGCCGCCGCCCCACAGCGAGAAGGTGGTCAGCCGCTTGGGCACGTTCCACCGCCCGCGCCGCTCGAACGAACCCAGGATCGCCAGCAGCAGCGTGGAGGGAGCGGGCTTGCAGTCGCCGCCGCGGTGCGGGCACACCGAGGAACCCGGAAGGTCGGCGCGCAGCCCGTCGAGCTCGTCGTAGGTCTGCGCCGCGTAGGCCTTGGCCAGCCGGTCCTCGTACTCGCTCATCGGCAGTTGGCCCTGCGCAGCGGCGTCGCCGAGCAGCTGCGCCAACTGGATCCGGTCGGTGTCCGCGGCACGCGACGGCATGCCGTGGGTGTCGTGGCCTCGCCCGGCTGAGTTCCTCATCGGCTACAGAGCCTACGACGAACCGCTATGCCGTACGCAAGGTTGCCCGAAGTGGCTACAAGGACCAGCTAGGTGGACGCTTCTGCAAAAAGGCCAGCATCCCTTCCCGGGCCTCGTCGGAGACGAACATCCGTGCCGAGGCCACACTGAGCCGCTCGGCGTCGCGGTCGAACCCGGCCAGCACCTCGGCGGTGGTCAGCGCCTTGGAGGCCGCCAGCCCCTGCGGGGAACCCCGCCGCAGATCGCTCACCAGACCGGCGACGGTGGACTCGAGGTCCGCTTCGTTCTCCACGGCCAGCGTGATCAGCCCGATCGCGGCGGCTTCGGCCGCGCCGAACTTCTCCCCGGTCAGGTAGTAGCGGGCGGCGGCCCGCGGAGACAGCTTGGGCAGCAGGGTCAGCGAGATGATCGAGGGCGCCACGCCGATCCGGGCCTCGGTCAGCGCGAAGGTGCTGGCCGGTCCGGCGACCGCGATATCGCACGCGCCGACCATGCCCATCCCGCCGGCCCGCACGTGGCCGTCGACCGCGGCGATCACCGGCCGCGGGCACTCGACGATCGCCCGCAGCAACGCCGCCATTTCGCGGGCCCGGTCGGCGGCCAGGTCGCCGGGACTGGCATCTGGGCCGCCGGATGCCTCGCTCAAGTCCGCGCCGGCGCAGAAGGTGTTGCCGGTGTGACCGAGCACCACCACCCGCACGTTCGGGTCCGCGGCGGCGTCGCGCAGGCCGGCATGCAGTTGGGCGACCAGCCGGCTCGACAGCGCGTTGCGGTTGTGCGGCGAATCCAGCGTCAGCCGGGCCGACCCGTCTCCGGTGTCCTCCGGCCCGGCGTAGGAGACCAGGGTGTCCATCAGTACGACCGGGGCAGGCCCAGCGACGTCTGCGCGACGAAGTTGAGGATCATCTCCCGGCTCACCGGCGCGATCCGGGCCAGCCGCGACACCGTCACCGCCGCGGCGATGCCGTACTCCTTGGTCAGGCCGTTGCCGCCCAGGGACTGCACGGCCTGGTCGACCGCCCGCGTCGAGGCCTCCCCGGCGGCGTACTTGGCCATGTTGGCCGCCTCGGCGGCGCCGAAGTCATCACCGGCGTCATAGAGCGTCGCCGCCTTCTGCATCATCAGCTTGGCCAACTGGATCTCGATGTGGTTCTGCGCCAACGGGTGCGACAGGCCCTGGTGCGACCCGATCGGGGTCTTCCAGACCTGCCGGGTGCTGACGTAGTCGACGGCCTTGCCGATCGCGAACCGGCCCATCCCGACCGCGCTGGCCGCGCCCATGATGCGCTCGGGGTTGAGCCCGGCGAACAGCTGCGCGATCGCGGCGTCCTCAGAACCCACCAGCGCGTCGGCCGGCAGCCGCACATCGTCGAGGAAAACCTGGAACTGACGCTCCGGGCTGATCAGCTCCATCTCGATCGGCGTGTAGCTCAGGCCGGCGGCGTCGGTGGGTACCACGAACAGGGCCGGGCGCAGGTTGCCAGTCTTGGCGTCCTCGGTGCGGCCGACCACCAGCACCGCTTGGGCCTGGTCGACGCCGGAGATGAACGTCTTCTGCCCCTTGAGGATCCAGTCCGAGCCGTCCCGGCGCGCGGTGGTGGTGATCTTGTGCGAGTTCGATCCGGCGTCGGGTTCGGTGATGGCGAACGCCATGGTCAACGAGCCGTCGGCGATGCCGGGGATCCACCGCTTCTTCTGCTCGTCGGTGCCGAACTTGGAGATGATGGTGCCGTTGATGGCCGGCGACACCACCATCATCAACAGGCCGCAGCCGTTGGCCGACATCTCTTCCATGACCAGCGACAGCTCGTACATCCCGGCGCCGCCGCCGCCGTATTCCTCGGGCAGGTTCACCCCGATGAAGCCGAGTTTGCCTGCCTCGTTCCACAATTCGTCGGTGTGCTCACCGGCGCGAGCCTTCTCCAGGTAGTAGTCCTGGCCGTAGTTCTTGGCCATCGCCCCGACCGCCTCGCGCAGGGCACGACGCTCATCGCTCTCGATGAAGCTGGTGTCGCTCATTGGGAATCTCCTTCTGCTGATGTTTCGAGACTTTCGACGCGGGCCAGCACGGCGCCGACCTCGACCTGGTCTCCGGGTTTGACGTTGAGGTGGGTGAGTACCCCGTCGGCCGGTGCGCTGATGGTGTGCTCCATCTTCATGGCTTCCAGCCAGATCAGCGGTTGTCCGGCGGTCACCGGATCGCCGAGGGCGGCACCCAACCGGATCACGTTGCCGGGCATCGGCGCCAGCAGCGACCCCTGTTCGACCGCGGATTCGGGATTGGGGAATCGCGGCAACGCCACCAGGTGCACCGGACCGGCCGGGGAGTCGACATAGATGTCGGCGCCGTAACGGGCGACGGTGAACGTGCGCGCGACGCCGGCCGAATCGGCCAACACCACCTCGTCCGGCGTGGACGAGACCAGGCTGACCTCGTCGTTGATGGTCAATCCGGTTCGGGTGAAACGATATTCGATCCGATGCTCGGTGCCGTCGTCGTCGGTGTAGGTCTTGGTCTGGTATCCCGAGGCCAGATTGCGCCAGCCGCCGGGAATGGAGCCGAACGCCACGGCGGTGGCCCGGTTGTGCGCGGCGTCGGCCAGCGCGGCCGCGATTGCCGACGCCCGCACGGCCGCGGCGCCGGCCAGCGGCGCGGACAGCTCGGCCAGTCCGTGGGTCTCGAAGAACGCCGTGTCGGTCGCACCGTCGAGGAAAGCCGGGTGGCGCAGCACGTTGACCAGCAGGTCGCGGTTGGTGCGCAGGCCGTGCAGCCGGGCGCGCGCCAGTGCGCCCGCCAGCACCGCCGCCGCCTGACGCCGGGTGGGCGCGTAGCTGATCACCTTCGCCAGCATCGGGTCGTAGTGAATGGACACCATGGACCCGTCCTCGATGCCGGAGTCCAGCCGCACGCCGGTGTGCCGGCACAGGCCGTGGAACCGCGCGGTCACCCCCGGGATGTCGATGGCGTGCACCAGCCCGGCCTGCGGCTGCCACCCCCGGGCCGGGTCCTCGGCGTACAACCGCGCCTCGATGGAGTGGCCCTGCGCCGCAGGCGGTTCCGGGTCGAGTCGGGCGCCGTCTGCCACCGCCAACTGCAGCTCGACCAGATCGCAGCCAGTGGTCTCCTCGGTGACGGGATGTTCGACCTGCAGTCGGGTGTTCATCTCCAGGAAGTAGAACGCGCCGTCCTCGTCGGCCAGGAACTCCACGGTGCCCGCGCCGGTGTAGCCGATCGCGTTCGCCGCCAGCCGGGCCGCCTCGAAAAGCTTGTCCCGCATCCCGGAGATGCGCTCCACCAGCGGGGAGGGGGCCTCTTCGATGACCTTCTGGTGGCGGCGCTGGATCGAGCATTCCCGCTCGCCGACCGCCCACACCGTTCCGTGCGCATCGGCCATCACCTGAACCTCGATATGGCGCCCGGTCGGCAGGTAGCGCTCGCAGAACACCGTCGGGTCGCCGAATGCCGAGGCGGCCTCGCGCTGGGCGGCCGCGACCTCATCGGCCAGCGCCGACAACTCGCTGACCACCCGCATACCGCGGCCGCCGCCGCCGGCCGACGCCTTGACCAGCACCGGTAGTTGCGCGGCGGTGACGGTGTCCGGGTCGAGTTCTTCGAGCACCGGGACCCCGGCGGCGGCCATCAGCTTCTTGGCCTCGATCTTGGAACCCATGGAGGTCACCGCGCCCACCGGCGGCCCGATCCAGGTCAGTCCGGCGGCCTGCACCGCGGCGGCGAATTCGGCGTTCTCGGAGAGGAATCCGTAGCCCGGGTGCACGGCGTCGGCACCGGCGGCCTGCGCCGCGGCGATGATCGCCTCCGCCGACAGGTAGCTGGTGGTCTCCGGCAGGCGCACCTTCTCGTCGGCCTCGGCGACGTGCGGCATGCCCGCATCAGGATCGGTGTAGACCGCGACCGTGCCCAGGCCCAGCCGGCGGCAGGTGGTGAAGACCCGGCGGGCGATCTCGCCGCGGTTGGCCACCAGAACTTTGCTGATCATGGGAGTCCTCACATCCGGAAGACGCCGAAGTTCGACGTCCCCTCGACCGGGCCATTGGCGATGGCGGACAAGCACATTCCCAGTACGATGCGGGTGTCGCGCGGGTCGATCACCCCGTCGTCGTAGAGCCGGCCGGACAAGAACATCGGCAGTGACTCCGCCTCGATCTGGGCTTCGATGGCGGCCCGCAGCGCGGCGTCGGCCGCCTCGTCCACCTGCTGGCCGCGGGCTTCGGCGGCGGCGCGGCTGACGATCGAGATGACCCCGGCCAGCTGCGCCCCGCCCATCACCGCCGCTTTGGCCGATGGCCAGGCGAACAGGAACCGCGGATCGTAGGCCCGCCCGCACATGCCGTAGTGCCCGGCGCCGTAGGAGGCGCCGATCAGCAGCGAGATGTGCGGCACCGTCGAGTTCGACACGGCGTTGATCATCATCGAGCCGTGCTTGATCATGCCGCCCTCTTCGTAGGCCTTGCCGACCATGTACCCGGTGGTGTTGTGCAGGAACAACAATGGGGTATTGGACCGGTTGGCCAGCTGAATGAACTGGGTGGCCTTCTGGGATTCCTCACTGAACAACACGCCGCGCGCGTTGGCCAGGATGCCCACCGGGTAGCCGTGCAGCCGGGCCCAGCCGGTGATCAGCGACGAGCCGTACATCGCCTTGAACTCGTCGAACTCCGAGCCGTCGACGATCCGGGCGATCACCTCCCGCGGGTCGAATGGGATCCGCAGGTCGGCCGGCACGATGCCGATCAGCTCCTCGGTGTCGTACTTCGGCTCGACGACCGCGAGGGGTTTGGGCCCCTGCTTGACCCAGTTCAGCCGGGCCACGATCCGGCGGCCGATCCGCAGCGCGTCCAGTTCGTCGTTCGCGAAGTAGTCACCCAGACCCGAAGTGCGGGAGTGCATCTCGGCGCCGCCGAGGGATTCGTCGTCGGACTCCTCGCCGGTGGCCATTTTCACCAGCGGCGGGCCGGCGAGGAACACCTTCGAGCGCTCCTTGATCATCACCACGTGGTCGGACATGCCGGGCACATACGCCCCGCCCGCGGTGGAGTTGCCGAACACCAGCGCGATGGTCGGGATGCCGGCGGCCGAGAGTCGGGTCAGGTCGCGGAACATCTGACCGCCGGGAATGAAGACTTCCTTCTGGGTGGGCAGGTCAGCTCCGCCGGACTCCACCAGGGAGATCACCGGGAGACGGTTCTCGAACGCAATCTGATTGGCCCGCAAAATTTTTCGCAGTGTCCACGGGTTAGACGTGCCGCCCTTGACCGTCGGGTCGTTGGCAACGATCATGCACTCCACGCCTTCGACCGCGCCGATCCCGGTGACCAGGCTGGCCCCGACCTGGAAGTCGCTGCCCCACGCGGCCAGCGGACACAGCTCCAGGAACGGGGAGTCCGCGTCGATCAGCGCCTCGATGCGCTCGCGCGCGGTGAGCTTGCCGCGGGCGTGGTGGCGCTCGACGTATTTGGCGCCGCCCCCGGCCAAGGCCTTGGCCAGTTCGGTGTCGAGTTCGGCGAGCTTGTCGGTCAGCGCCGCTGCCGCCTCGGTGTAGGCAGGGGAGCTGGAGTCGAGGGTGGACTTAAGGACGGTCATAGCCACCCCTGACGATGCAGAACGGAGCTTGCGGAGTGATGAGGAGGAGGGGAGTGATCACGATTGGAAACCTAGGGATTTCGCGGCCAGCGAGGTCAGGATTTCGGTGGTTCCACCACCGATTCCGATGATCCGCATATCGCGGTACTGGCGTTCCACCTCCGATTCGGCCATGTAGCCCATCCCGCCGAACAGCTGCACCGCCTGGTTGGCCACCCACTCGCCGGCCTCCACCGCGGTGTTCTTGGCGAAGCACACCTCGGCGATAAGGTTGAACTCCCCGGCCAGCTGCCGCTCGACGACGTGGCGGGTGTAGACCCGGGCCACATCGATGCGGCGGGCCATCTCCGCGAGGGTGTTCTGCACGGCCTGCCGGGAGATCAGCGGCCGACCGAAGGTCTCCCGGTCCCGGCACCACGCCAGGGTCAGATCCAGGCAGCGCTGCGCGCTGGCGTAGGCCTGCGCGGCCAAACCGACGCGCTCGGAGACGAACGCCGCGGCGATCTGGGCGAAGCCGGTGTTCTCGGCGCCGACCAGGTTCGCCACCGGCACCCGCGCATCGACGTAGGACAGTTCGGCGGTGTCCGAGGACCGCCAGCCCATCTTGTCCAGCTTGCGGGTCACCTCAAAACCAGGCGTGCCCTTCTCGACCACCAGCAGTGACACCCCGGCCGCCCCCGGCCCGCCGGTGCGCACCGCGGTGACCACGTAGTCGGCGCGCACCGCGGAGGTGATGAAGGTCTTGGAGCCGTTGACCACATAGTGGTCGCCGTCCAGGCGCGCGGTGGTGCGCAGGTGGCCGACGTCCGAGCCGCCGCCGGGTTCGGTGATGGCCAGCGATCCGATCTTCTCCCCGGCCAGGGTGGGAGCGACGAACTCCTCGATCAGCCTTGTGTCGCCCGAGGCGATCATGTGCGGCACGGCGATACCGCAGGTGAACAGCGAGGCGAACACCCCGCCGGGGGCCCCGGCCTGGTGCATTTCCTCGCAGATGACCACCGCGTCGGCACCGTCGCCGCCACCGCCGCCGACTTCCTCGGGGAAGCCGGCGCCCAGCAGGCCGGCCTCGGCGGCTTTGCGGTGCAGCTCGCGGGGCAGCTCGCCGGTGCGTTCCCACTCATCGACGTTCGGTGCGATCTCGCGTTCGACGAAAGTGCGCACGGTCTTGCGCAGCGCGTCACGCTCGGGGGAGGTCCAGATGCTCACGGTGTCCCTTCTGACAGCAACGGTTCGGGAATGTCGACATGGCGGCTGCGCAGCCATTCGCCCAACCCCTTGGCCTGCGGATCGAATCGGGCTTGGTAGGCCACGCCTTGCCCGAGGATGTCTTCGACGACGAAGTTCACCGCCCGCAGCTTGGGCAGCACATGCCGGGTGACCGGCAGCTCGGCGGTCTCGGGCAGCAACTCCCGCAGCTTCTCCACGGTCAGCGTGTGGACCAGCCAGCGCCACTGCTCATCGGTGCGCACCCAGACCCCGACGTTGGCCGAGCCGCCCTTGTCGCCGCTGCGGGCGCCGGCGATCAACCCCAGCGGCGCACGCCGGGTCGGGCCCGCCGGCAACGGCTCGGGCAGGGCGGGGTCCTCGGCCGGCTCGAGGGTGCGGGTCTCGGCCGCGGCCGGGATGTCCACCCGGGTGCCGTCGGGGTGCACCGCGACGTGCGGCACCGCCGTGGCGTCGACGTAGCCCGGCGTGAATACGCCGTAGACCTGGCCGTCGCCGGGCGGGGCGGTGACGCAGAACCCGGGGTAGCTGGCCAGGGCGAGCTCGATGCCGGCCGCGGAGAATTTGCGGCCCACGTTGGCCGGGTCGGGGTCACGCACCACGCAGTGCAGCAGGGCGCTGGCGGCTTCCTCGGTGTCGGCGTCGGGGTGGTCGGTGCGGGCCAGTGTCCACTGCAGCTCGGCCGGCCGGACGGTCATCGCCGCTTCGAGCTGGGTGCGCAGCAGCTCGGCCTTGGCCTCGATGTCCAGGCCGGTCAGCACGAACGTGGTGGAGTTGCGGAACCCGCCGATGCTGTTCAGCGACACCTTGCAGGTCGGTGGCGGCGCTTCGCCGGTCACGCCCGAGATCCGCACCCGGTCGGGGCCGTCGGAAGACAGTTCGATGCTGTCCATCCGGGCGGTGACGTCGGGGTTGGCATAACGGGCCCCGGTGACCTCGTAGAGCAGCTGCGCGGTGACGGTGTCGACGCTGACCAGCCCGCCGGTGCCTGGATGTTTGGTGATCACCGACGATCCGTCGGCGTGGATCTCGGCGAGCGGGAAGCCGGGATGCAAGAGGTGCTCGGTGGGAATCTCGGTGAAGAAGGCGTAGTTGCCGCCGCTGGCCTGGATGCCGCACTCGATCACGTGACCGGCGACCACCGCCCCGGCGAGCTGGTCGTAGTCGGTGCGATCCCAGCCGAAGTGGGCGGCCGCAGGGCCGACGATCACCGAGGCATCGGTGACCCGGCCGGTGATCACGACGTCGGCGCCACCGCTCAGGCACTCGACGATGCCCCAGCCACCCAGGTAGGCGTTGGCGGTCAGAGGCGTCCCCAATCCGAGCTCGGCGGCGCGGGGGAGCAGGTCATCGCCTTCGACGTGGGCCACCGTGGCCGGGATGCCGAGGCGGTCGGCCAGTTCGCGCACCGCGTCGGCCAGGCCGGCCGGATTGAGCCCGCCGGCGTTGGCCACGATACGAACACCCTTGTCACGAGCCAGGCCGAGGCATTGTTCGAGCTGGGTCAGAAAGGTCTTGGCGTAGCCGCGCTCCGGGTGCTTCATCCGGTCGCGGCCCAGGATCAGCATGGTCAGCTCGGCCAGGTAGTCGCCGGTGAGATAGTCCAGGTCACCGCCGGTGAGCATCTCGTGCATTGCGGCGTGACGGTCGCCGTAGAAGCCTGAGCAGTTGCCGATCCGAACCGCTGCTGTCATCCCCACATCCCATCCTCAACCAACCGGTAGGTTAGCCGGTACCGCCGGTGTCGCGTCAAGATGGGCGGCCGGCGCCCTCAATCGTCGGAAAAGTCATTTTGGAGCCGACGCTGATCACCCGCTATCCTTTCGGGAGTCCGCCGCTGGCGTCTAGCGGCAACATGTCAACTTGAGGAGAGGCTCGACCATGGCCGTGCCGAAGCGCAGGATGTCGCGCGCGAACACCCGTTCTCGCCGCGCGCAGTGGAAGGCCGAGGCAACGGGCCTGGTCAACGTGTCGGTCGCCGGGCGCGCACACAAGGTGCCACGACGGCTGCTCAAGGCGGCTCGCCTGGGTCTGATCGATCTGGATCGTCGCTAATAACGCTCCCGACACGAGCGGCGCTTTACCCACCAGATCGCCCATCAATGATTGGATAGCACCTATGGCTACCCGGGTACTGGTTGTAGATGATGACCGCGCGGTGCGTGAGTCGCTGCGCAGGTCTCTCTCGTTCAATGGCTATTCGGTCTCGCTGGCCACCGACGGCGTCGAGGCGCTCGAGGCGATCTCCAGCGATCGGCCGGACGCCATGATCCTGGATGTCATGATGCCGCGGCTCGACGGCCTGGAAGTCTGCCGGCAGCTGCGCAGCACCGGTGACGACCTGCCGATCCTGGTGCTGACCGCCCGCGACTCGGTCTCCGAGCGGGTGGCCGGCCTGGACGCCGGCGCCGACGACTACCTGCCGAAGCCGTTCGCCCTGGAGGAGCTGCTGGCGCGGATGCGGGCCCTGCTGCGCCGCACCACCGCCGAGGACCTGTCGGAGTCGGTGGCGATGTCCTTCGAGGACCTGACGCTGGACCCGGTCACCCGCGAGGTCACCCGCGGTGACCGGCAGATCAGCCTGACCCGCACCGAGTTCGCCCTGCTGGAGATGCTGATCGCCAACCCGCGCCGGGTGCTTACCCGCAGCCGCATCCTCGAGGAGGTGTGGGGCTTCGACTTCCCCACCTCGGGCAATGCGCTGGAGGTTTACATCGGGTATCTGCGTCGTAAGACCGAAGCCGAAGGGGAGCCGCGGCTGATCTACACCGTGCGCGGGGTGGGTTACGTGCTTCGCGAGACACCTCCCTGATGCAGTTTTTCCACCGGCGGCAGGACGGCGCTTCGGCGCAGAACACATCCCTGTCGCTGCGCTGGCGGGTGATGCTGCTGGCGATGTCGATGGTGGCGTTGGTGGTGGTGTTGATGGCCGTCGCCGTCTACGCGGTGATCTCGGCGGCGCTGTACAACGACATCGACAATCAGCTGCAGAGCCGCACCGAGATGCTGATCGCCAGCGGTTCCCTGGCTGCCGATCCCCGCAAGGCGATCGAGGGCACCGCCTACTCCGATGTCAACGCCATGCTGGTCAACCCCGGCCGGTCGATCTACACCGCCAACCAACCCGGCCAGCGGCTGCCGGTCGGACAGCAGGAGAAGGCCGTCATCCGCGGCGAGCTGTTTCTGTCGCGGCGCACCGCGGCCGGCCAGCGGGTGCTGGCAGTGCATCTGCCCAACGGCAGCACGTTGTTGATCTCCAAGAGCCTGGCGCCCACCCGGGCGGTGACCATGAAGCTGCGCTGGGTGCTGCTGGTCGTCGGCGGGGTCGGCGTGGTGGTGGCCGCCATCGCCGGCGGGATGGTTACCCGGACCGGCCTGCGGCCGGTGGGCCGGCTGACCGAGGCGGCCGAACGGGTCGCGCGCACGGATGATCTGCGGCCCATCCCGGTCTACGGCAGCGACGAATTGGCCCGGCTCACCGAGGCGTTCAACGCGATGCTGCGGGCGCTGGCCGAGTCGCGGGAACGGCAGGCGCGGCTGGTCGCCGATGCCGGTCACGAACTGAAGACCCCGCTGACGTCGTTGCGCACCAACGTGGAGTTGCTGATGGCGTCCGCGGCGCCGGGCGCACCGCAGCTGCCCGAGGAGGAGATGGCCGAGCTGCGCGCTGATGCAATCGGCCAGATCGAGGAATTGTCCACGCTGGTAGGCGATTTGGTGGACCTCACCCGTGACGACCGGCGCGAGGCGGCGTTCGAACAGGTCGATATCACCGAGGTCGTCGACCGCAGCATGGAGCGAGTCAGACGGCGCCGCAACGACATCGACTTCGACATCCAGGTGGTTCCCTGGCACGTCTACGGCGACGCCGCGGGCCTGTCGCGGGCGGTGCTGAACATGCTCGACAACGCCGCCAAGTGGAGCCCCTCCGGTGGGGTCGTCGGGCTGCGGATGCGCCAGCTCGACCCGACGCACATGGAGATGGTGGTGTCCGACCAGGGGCCGGGGATCCCGGAGCACGAGCGGGACTTGGTGTTCGAGCGCTTCTTCCGGTCCGACCAGGCGCGCGCGATGCCCGGGTCCGGCCTGGGCCTGGCGATCGTCAAACAGGTGGTGCTCAAGCATGGTGGGGCGATCACCATCGAAGACACCGTCGTCGGAGGTGACCCGCCCGGGACATCGATCCGGATGGTGCTGCCCGGCGGGGCCACCTCGGCCGGCGAGGTACCGGCCACGGCGGTCACAGGCGGTTCTCAGTCCACCTAGGCATGGTGGTGAGGCAAACTTCGGGTCTCTAGGAGCAGGCAACGACATGATGAACCACCCGGGCTACCCCCCGGCGCGGCAACAGCCGGGCCAGGGCGGGCAGCGGCCCCAGCCACAGCAGCCGTACGACTGGCGCTATGCCCAGTCACCGGCCCAGCAGCCGCAGCAGCCCGCCTACCGCTCCGGCTATGACGGCTCCTACGGCCGGCCGCCGCTCCCGGGTTCGGGCCTGCCCCCGAAGCGCCCGCGCGCCGGGGCGCTGGTGGCCGGTGCGGCCGCCATCGCTGTGTTGTCGGGCGTGACCGGCGGCGTGGTGGGCTCGGCAATGCGCTCCGACCACAAACCGGTCGCCGGTGGCAGCCACAGCAGCCTCCAGTCGCCGGGTGTGCCCGCTGCGGTGACCCTGCCCGACGGTTCGGTCGAGAAGGTCGCGGCGAAGGTGGTGCCCAGCGTCGTCATGCTGGAGACCGATCTGGGCCGCCAGTCCGAGGAGGGCTCGGGCATCATCCTGTCGGCCGACGGAATGATCTTGACCAACAACCACGTGGTGGCCGCCGCGGCCAAGGCCGATGCGACCTCCAAGGCGCCGCCGAGGACCACGGTGACGTTCTTCGACGGACGCACCGCAGCGTTCACCGTGGTGGGCACGGACCCGGCCAGCGACATCGCCGTGGTGCGCGTGCAGGGGGTCTCCGATCTGACCCCGATCACGCTCGGGTCCTCGGCTGACCTGCGGGTGGGCCAGCACGTGGTGGCGGTCGGGTCGCCGCTGGGCCTGGAGGGCACGGTGACCACCGGCATCGTCAGCGCGCTCAACCGGCCGGTGTCCACCAGCGGTGAGGCGGGCAACCAGAACACCGTGCTGGACGCGATCCAGACCGATGCCGCGATCAACCCGGGCAACTCGGGCGGGGCGCTGGTCAACATGAACGGCGACCTGGTGGGGATCAACTCGGCGATCGCGACGATGGGCGGGGACTCCGCCGAAGCCCAGAGCGGCTCCATCGGCCTGGGTTTCGCGATTCCGGTGGACCAGGCCAAGCGGATCGCCGACGAACTCATCAACTCGCCGGATCACACCGCATCGCACGCCTCGCTGGGGGTGCGGGTCACCAGTGAGCGCAGCCTGCACGGCGCGAAGGTGGTCGAGGTGGTGCCGGGCGAGGCGGCGGCGAAAGGCGGTCTGCCGGAAGGCGTGACAGTGACCGCGTTCGACAAACGCCCGATCGGCAGCGCCGACGCCCTGGTGGCCGCCGTTCGGTCCAAGGCGCCCGGCGACCAGGTGACGCTGACCTACCTGGATGCCAGCGGAGCCTCCAAGACGGCGCAGGTCACCCTGGGTAAAGCCCAGCAGTGACGGGTTGGTGACTCCATGCTCATGCGGCGGTTCCAGCTTCGCCTCTCCTTCGTCGAGCCTCGCTAAACCGCCGTCGGATCCGCGATATACGGTTGCACCCATGGAACAGACCACAGAACTCGCCGGCCGCGCGCTCGTCGTCGTCGTCGACGACCGCACCGCGCACGGCGACGAGGACCACAGCGGTCCGTTGGTCACCGAACTGCTGGCCGAGGGCGGGTTCATGGTCGACGGCGTGGTCGCCGTCGCCAACGACGAGGTCGAGATCCGCAACGCGCTGAACACGGCGGTGATCGGCGGCGTCGACCTGGTGGTGTCGGTCGGCGGCACCGGGGTCACCCCGCGCGATGTCGCCCCGGAGGCCACTCGCGACATCCTGGACCGCGAGATCCTCGGCATCTCCGAGGCGCTGCGGGCCTCCGGGCTGTCCGCCGGGATCACCGACGCCGGGTTGTCGCGCGGCCTGGCCGGCGTCTCGGGCAGCACTCTGGTGGTCAACCTGGCCGGTTCCCGAGCTGCGGTGCGCGACGGGATGGCGACGCTGAACCCGCTGGCGGCCAACATCATCGGTCAGCTGTCCAGCCTGGAAATCTAGCGCCTATGCCCGGCCTCGGCGAGCACCAGGAGTCTTCCGACGAGCGCGATCCGGATGACGCCCGCGAGATCCAGGAGCGTGAGCGGTGGCTGCGGGACAACGTCCCGCCACATCACGGTTGAGATTCGACTTCGCCGAATCACCCGCGCCGATCTGTTAACGGCAATTACGGTTCGCTTGGGCGGCGCAGGCTGCCCGCAGTGATTCCGGCCGGAAGGGGTGCAACGGGTGTTAAAAGGGTTCAAAAACTTTCTGATGCGAGACGACGTCATCACCGTCGCCATCGGTCTGGTGGTCGCGCTGGCGTTCTCCAACCTGGTCAAAGCCTTCACCGACAGCGTGATCAACCCGCTGGTCTCGGCCGCGCAGCCGGACACCGCCGGGCTGGGGCTGGGTTACCAACTGGGGGCGGAAGGTAACGAGGCGACCTTCATCGACCTCGGCGCGTTCATCTCGGCGATCATCTACTTCATCGTGTTCATGGCCACCATCTACTTCTTCATCGTGTTGCCCTACAAGGGCATTCAGAAGCGACGGGGCAAGACGGTGTTCGGCGACCCGGCGCCGACCAAGACCTGCCCGGAGTGCAAGTCCGAGATCGACCCGGAAGCGACCAAGTGCAAGTTCTGCGCCAGCCCGCAACCCGCTGTCGCTGCTTGACGATTCAGCGCAAGGTGAGCGTCACCGCCTGAGCCAGGGCGGCACCGGCCACCGCCACCGCGG
Organism: Mycolicibacter sinensis; assembly: GCF_001673565.1. GTDB lineage: Bacteria > Actinomycetota > Actinomycetes > Mycobacteriales > Mycobacteriaceae > Mycobacterium > Mycobacterium sinense_C. The sequence continues at coordinate 109,574 of NZ_LZMF01000126.1, read as the reverse complement.
CGGTGGCCGGCAACGCCACCAACACCACCCGATCGTCGTGATTCTGCTTGTCCGACACCAGCACCACGATGCCGCCGGACGCCAGCACCCTGGGCGCGCCCAGGGGCTCGGCCGCGTCGTCGGCCGTCACCACATCGACGACGTCGCCGGGGCGAACCAGGTCGACCAATGCGGCATCGGCCGGGTGCACGCCGACGATGCGCGCGTCCGGCCCTGCGGTCGCTTCGGTCAGCCGGCTGCCCAGTAGACGGACATCGGTGAGCACCTCGCCGCGGCGTGCCGGACCGGCCAGCGTGGTGTGCAGCACCGACGAGATCTCGGTGACAACACCGTCGGGAACCGTTTCCGCAGAGTGGTTTTCGACTGAGACGTCAGCGGCGGTCAGCGTCGTGCCGGGGGCGAGGTCGTGGCTGGCCACCACCACGTCGATGTGGTCGCCCTGCGGATCGGAGCGGATCGCCGCGACGCCGGCCAACACCACCAGGGCGCCGGCGGCCACCCGCCGTGCGCGCATCGTGCGGCTCCAGTCCGGGCGCAGCGCCTGCGAGACGCGGGAGATCAAGGTCGGGTTGAGCGACTCGCTCATGGCGCCACGGTAAGCGCCCGGCCCGCCCGGGACAGTCGGTCCGGGTGCGGGCCTGTGGATAACGGGTTAGGCCGAGGCGGCGGCCGCCGGTGCCTTGGGCTTGTCGGCGGGCTTGCTGCCGCCGTCTGCAGCGGACTTCTCGGCCGGCTTGCTGCCGCCGTCGCCGGAACCGCCGGATCCGGAATCGGAGGCCGCCTTGGTGGTGCTGCTGCCATTCGAGGAGCTCTTACCCGCATCGCGGCTGTCGGTGCGGTAGAAACCGCTGCCTTTGAACACCACGCCCACCTTGCCGAAGATCTTGCGGAGGCGACCGTTGCACTCCTCGCAGGTGGTCAACGCATCGTCGGTAAAGGCCTGGACCACGTCGAAGCGGTTGCTGCACTCGGTGCAGGCGTAGCTGTAAGTGGGCACGCGAACCTCCGTGAGTCGGGCAATCGGCTTAGCACTCTACCGTGCTAAGTGCTAGAACCACTATTTGATCGTCGGCATTCCAGCACAACGAGGCCTTTTTCCGGAGTCAGGGCGTGCGTCATCGGCACATCGTGCGGCTCGGCGGGCAGCATCTGGAGCAGCTCGTCGTCGCGCACGACACCCACCAGCGGTATCTGCGGCCGGCGCAGCAGCAGGGAGCGGTCGTAGAAGCCGGCGCCGCGGCCCAGTCGCGCGCCCCGGCGGTCGAGCGCCAGCGCCGGGACCACGACCAGGTCCGCCTCGGCCAGCGCCTCCGCCGGTAACCACGGTGGCGCCGGTTCGAGCAGGCCGAACCGGGCCGCAACCAGGGTCTCGGGCTCGTAATCGCCCCACATCAGCGCCAGCGGCGTGCCGTCGTCGCGGGTGCGCACCACCGGCAGCAGCACGCGGATACCGCGCTGGGTCAGCCGGTCGAGCATGGCGGCCGAACCGGGCTCGTCGCCCACCGGCAGGTGGGCGCAGACGGTGCGGGCGCCCTCGGCGAGCTGCTCCAGGTGGCCGGCCAGGGCGCGGGCCTCGGCGTCGTGGACGTCAGTCGGTACCGCGCGGCGGGCTGCGAGCACGCGCGCGCGCAACGCGGACTTGGCGGCCATCGCCGCGTTGTCGGTCACGCCTTCAGCGTGTCAGTAGCGGCTCGCCCACCGCCAGGGGAGGAGGTGGAGTTGATTGCGGTTATCGTGTGAACAATGCCCACTCCGAAGGTTCCGATTCCGCGCACCGCCATTGTGCCCGCGGCCGGTTTGGGCACCCGGTTTCTGCCGGCGACCAAGACGGTGCCCAAGGAGTTGCTGCCCGTCGTCGACACCCCCGGCATCGAGCTGGTCGCCGCCGAGGCGGCCGAGGCCGGTGCCGAGCGGCTGGTGATCATCACCTCCGAGGGCAAGGACGGCGTCGTCGCCCACTTCGTCGAAGACCTGGTGCTGGAAGGCACGCTGGAGGCGCGCGGCAAGAAGGCCATGCTGGCCAAGGTGCGCCGGGCCCCGCAGTTGATCAAGGTGGAGTCGGTGGTGCAGGCCGAGCCGCTCGGGCTGGGCCATGCCATCAGTTGCGTGGAACCCACCCTGTCCGCCGACGAGGACGCCGTCGCCGTGCTGCTCCCCGACGACCTGGTGCTGCCCACCGGGGTGTTGGAGACGATGTCGGCGGTGCGCGCCCGCCGCGGCGGCACCGTGCTGTGCGCGATCGAGGTCAGCCCCGAAGACGTCAGTGCCTACGGCGTTTTCGACGTCGAGCCCGTTCCCGACAGCGACAACCCCGATGTGCTGCGGGTCAAGGGAATGGTCGAGAAGCCCAAGGCCGCCGACGCACCGTCGACGTTCGCCGCTGCGGGACGTTACGTGCTGGACCGGGCCGTGTTCGACGCGTTGCGGCGCATCGACCGCGGCGCCGGCGGCGAGGTGCAGCTCACCGACGCCATCGCGCTGATGATCGCCGAAGGCCACCCGGTGCACGTGGTCGTACACCGCGGATCGCGACACGACCTGGGAAATCCGGGCGGCTACCTCAAAGCTGCGGTTGACTTTGCCTTGGATCGTGACGACTACGGTCCGGACCTGCGCCGGTGGCTGGTGGCGCGGCTGGGCTTGGCGGAGAACTGAGGCGGAGTCAGTCCTGGCCAACCCGAATCGGACCGATGCTGTGAGAAAGGCGCACCGTGCGTTCGGTTGAGGAGCAGCAGGCCCGGGTTTCGGCTGCCGCGGTGGCGCCGCGTCCGGTCCGGGTGGCGATCGCCGAGGCGCAGGGCTTGATGTGTGCCGAAGAGGTGATCGCCGAGCGGCCCATGCCCGCCTTCGACCAGGCCGCCATCGACGGTTACGCGGTGCGCAGCGTCGACGTGTTCGGTGCTGAGGCGATCGGAGACAGCTCGGAGGCGGCCGAGCGCGATGCCTCCGCGGTCACCCTTCCGGTGCTGGGCACCATCGAAGCCGGGGCGCGCACTCCCACCCGGCTGCAACCGAAGCTGGCGACCCGGATCCAGACCGGGGCTCCGATGCCTACGCTGGCCGACGCGGTGCTGCCGCTGCGCTGGACCGACGGCGGCAATTCCCGGGTCCGGGTGCTGCGCGGCGTGCGCCCGGGCGACTACGTGCGCCGTATAGGTGACGACGTGCAGCCCGGCGATGTTGCCGTCCGCGCGGGCACCGTCGTCGGCGCCGCCCAGGTGGGCCTGCTGGCCGCCGTCGGCCGCGACCGGGTGCTGGTGCATCCGCGTCCGAGGCTGTCGGTGCTGGCTGTGGGCGGCGAACTGGTCGACGTAACCCGTACGCCCGGCAACGGGCAGGTCTACGACGTGGACTCCTACGCGCTGGCCGCCGCCGGCCGTGACGCGGGGGCCGAGGTGAACCGGGTGGGCATCGTCAGCAGCGAGCCCCGGAAGCTGCGCGAGGTGGTCGAGGGTCAGCTCAACCGCGCCGAGGTGGTGGTGATCGCCGGCGGCGTGGGCGGTGCGGCGGCTGACGAGGTGCGCGCGGCGCTGTCAGACCTCGGTGAGATCGAAGTCGCCCGGATCGCGATGCATCCCGGCTCGGTGCAGGGCTTCGGCCAGCTCGGGCCGGAAGGGGTACCGACGTTCCTGTTGCCGACCAACCCCGTCAGCGCCCTGGTGGTGTTCGAGGTGATGATCCGTCCGCTGATCCGGCTGTCGCTGGGCAAACGCGAGCCGATGCGCCGGGTCGTGCGGGCGCGCACCCTGGGGCCGATCAGTTCGATGCCCGGGCGCAAAGGCTATCTGCGGGGCCAGCTGATGCGTGACGACCAGACCGACGAGTACCTGGTGCAAGTGCTCGGGGCGAGCGGGGGCACCTCCTCGCACCTGCTGGCGACCCTGGCCGAGGCGAACTGTCTGGTCGTAGTTCCCGAAGAGGTCGAGCAGATCGCCACCGGCGAGATCGTGGACGTCGCCTTTTTGGCGCAGCGCGGTTGAGTCCGGGTAGATGCTGGTGAACCTGTGGCCGTTCAAGGCCGTCCAGCACCCCGGCTGGCCGACGGTGCTCGGGCCGCTGCGGGTGGCCGCGGGGGTGATCCGGCTGCGACCGGTGCGGATGCGCGACGGCGTGGCCTGGAGCCGGATCCGGTTGGCCGACCGTGCCCACCTGGAGCCGTGGGAGCCCAGCGTCGAAGCGGACTGGGTCACCCGGCACAGTTCGGCGGCGTGGCCGCCGGTGTGTTCGAGCCTGCGCACCGAGGCCCGGTATGGGCGGATGCTGCCGTTCGTGATCGAGCTCGACGGTCGCTTCTGCGGCCAGCTGACGGTCGGCAACATCGCCCACGGTGCGCTGCGTTCGGCCTGGATCGGCTACTGGGTGTCGAGTGCGGTAGCCGGCGGGGGCGTGGCGACCGGGGCGGTGGCGCTCGGGCTCGACCACTGTTTCGGGCCGGTGCGGCTGCACCGGGTGGAGGCCACCGTCCGGCCGGAGAACGGGGCCAGCCGGGCGGTGTTGGCCAAGGCCGGCTTTCGCGAGGAAGGGCTGTTGCAGCGCTACCTGGACGTCGACGGCGCGTGGCGGGACCACCTGCTGGTGGCGATCACCGCCGAGGAAATCGCCGGCTCGGTGACCGCGGCCCTGGTGCACGCCGGCCGGGCCGCATGGACCTGAGCGAATTCGTCCGTCGTGTTGCCCGTGTGATAGTTGTGACTATCGAGGTCAGCGAGTAAATTACATCTATGTAATTGGCTCGGCGCGCCGTCCGGCCGTGGGGTCAGGAGACCTAGCCTTGGCTGGGAAAGGAGCAGGCCCTCATGCCCAGCATCCCGCAATCATTGCTCTGGATCTCACTGGTCGTCCTCTGGCTGTTCGTACTGGTGCCGATGCTGGTGAGCAAGCGAGACGCGGTGCGCCGCACCAGTGACGTGGCGTTGGCGACCCGGGTGCTGACCAGTGGGTCCAGCGCACGGCTGCTCAAGCGCGGCGGTCCGGCCGCCGGTCACCGCAGTGATCCCGACTGGCAGCGCAGCGACGCCGACGTCGACGACGACATCGACGACGACGAGCCGGCCGAGAGCGGGCCGCGGGTCTTCGTCGCCGCGGCCGGTGAGCAGGGCGAGTTGGACTACCTCGACGTTCTCGACGTCGAAGTCGTCGCCGAGGATTCCGACGTGCTGCCGCTCTCGGAGGCGGGTTTGGTTGCCGAGGCCGAAGCGCAGGCGCGAGCGCAGGCAGAGGCCGAGGCACGGGCTGAGGCCGAAGCGCGGGCCCAGGCCGAGGCTGAAGCACAGGCGGAGGCTGAAGCGCAGGCGGAGGCTGAAGCGCAGGCGGAGGCTGAAGCTCAGGCCGAAGCCGAGGCGGAGGCCGAACCGGAAGCCGTTGCCGAGGCGGACGCCGATGGCCACGAGTACGAATACGTCGAGGACAGCTCAGGTTTGGAGGCCGAAGCCGACTCGTCGGCGACCGTAACGGCGCGGCCACGTCGCTACGACACCAAGACGGCCGCCGCCGTCAGCGCCCGCAAGTACGAGTTCCGCAAGCGGGTGCTGATGTCGCTGGCGGTGATCCTGGTGCTCTCGGCGCTCACGGCTTTCACCGTGGCACCGACGGCGTGGTGGATCTTCGGCGGTGCGGCCGGTGCGACCGTGCTCTACCTGGCCTACCTGCGCCGGCAGACCCGTATCGAGCAGCAGGTGCGCGCGCGCCGGGCCCGGCGTTCGGAGCGTCCGCGGGCGCAGCGCGACAACGCCGGCGCCGAGGCGTTCGAGGTGGTGCCGTCGCGGCTGCGGCGCCCCGGCGTCGCGGTGCTGGAGATCGACGACGAGGACCCGGTGTTCGAGCACCTGGAGTACGCGACCTCGGCGCGCGAATACGACTGGCGCGGCGACCTGCCGCGGGCGTCGGGTCAATAGCGTCTCGGTTTCAGGACACCGGCCCGGGGCTGGTAACCTGACAAGCCGTCAGGGGCTATAGCGCAGTTGGTAGCGCGTCTCGTTCGCATCGAGAAGGTCAGGGGTTCGATTCCCCTTAGCTCCACAGAGTTTGGACAGGTCAGGGGCGGTTAGCAGACCATATAGGGCGGCCCAAGGAATCGGCGTACCGCGGCTTCTTCGTCGTCGCTGTCCTGAAAAGGCCAAAACCAGAGCGCCAGGAATACCCGGATCAGCCACTGCGCGGCCAGTGGGTCCGAGTTGTCGGCACCGATCATTTCGGCGGCGAACCGGGCGATTACGGGGGAGTTGGTCAGCCAGTCCGTGCCGGGAGGCGCGGTCATGGTGCGCATGATCTGTGCGAGTGGTTCGGCCCGCATGCGCTGCAGGGCGACGACGGTCGCGGTGACGATGCGCTCAGACCCCGACAACCCGGTGATGGCTTCGCGGACCGAGTCGAGAATGCGTTCTGCTTGCCTGGTCAGTACCGCATCCCGGATCGCCGTCTTACCTCCGGCATGGCGGTAGATGGTCGCCGGTGAGCAGTGCACGCGGGCAGCCAGTGCGTCGATGGTGAAGGCGTCGTAGCCCTGACGCGACATGAGCTCAGCGGCTGCGGCGTATATCCGGTCAGCGCCCTCACTGTGGCGATCCCGGCCGATCAGCCAGTCGTTTGCCGCCACCGGTCAGCCATTTCCCTGGCGCGAAGTCATGACATTGTTTTATCACCGTGAGAACTAGTTCGGCATTTCTCTCAGCTGCGGTGCTGGTCGGCCCGGGCGGCTGAGAAAGGCCGCGCGCGTCGTCGACGAGACCGTCTCGCAAGTTCGATCCGCACCATTGACGCAGGTCACGGGCCCAGTCCAGCCTGGTGGCCATGAGTGCCGTGGTGGACCCGACCGACTTCTTCGCCCACGCCGCAATCCAAGACCCCAACCCGCTGTACGACACGATGCGCAGCCGCGGAGGAGTGAATCGGATCGGCGATTCCGTCTTCTACGCGGTGTGCAGCTGGGACGCCGTCATCGAAGCCGTGAACCGCGTCGACGACTTCTCGTCGAACCTGACGGCCACGATGGTCTACCACGACGACGGGACCGTGACACCGTTTGACATGGGACCGCTCGGCGGGCCGATGCATGCGCTGGCCACCGCCGACGATCCGCTGCACGCCGGACACCGCAAGTTGCTGCTGCCCCACCTCTCGGCGAAGCGGGTGCGCGTCATCGAGGAGTTCGCCGACGCCACTGCCAAGCGACTGTGGTCGGAAGCACAGGGCGGCGGTCAGGTTGAATGGATGAGCGCCATGGCCAACCGGCTGCCGATGACGGTGGTCGCCCGGCTGCTCGGGCTACCGGATGATGATGTCGACAAGCTGATCCGGCTGGGCTACGCCACCACCACCCTGCTCGACGGGATTGTCAGTGCGGCCCAGCTCGAGGCGGCCGGCGTGGCCGCCATAGAGCTGTCCGGCTACGTTCTGGAGCATTTCGAGAAGGCGGCCGATCACCCCCGGCCCGGCCTGATCGGCGACCTCGCCGCACGCACCAGATCCGGGGAGTTGGAACAGCTTCCGGCGCTCGCGATCATGCTCACCCTGTTCAGCGCGGCAGGTGAGTCGACGGCTTCGCTGCTCGGCAGCGCCGCGCGGATCCTGGCCGAGCGCCCCACCGTCCAGGAGCAGCTGCGTGCCCGCCCCGACCTGCTGGGTGCTTTCATCGAGGAGGCACTGCGCTACGAATCACCATTTCGCGGCCACTATCGGCACGTGGTCGCAGATACCACCCTGGCCGGAGTCGAGCTGCCCGCCGGTTCGCGGCTGCTGCTGATGTGGGGTGCAGCCAATCGAGATCCCCGGCATTTCGACGGCCCCAACGACTTTCGACTCGATCGCAGTGGCGGGAGAGGGCACCTGGCATTCGGTAAGGGCGCACACTTCTGCGTTGGGGCCTCGCTGGCCCGTCTGGAGGCCCAGATTGTCTTTCGGATGCTGCTCGAGCAGACCACGTGGATCGAGGCCGCCGACGTCGGCCACTGGCTGCCCAGCATCTTGGTCCGTCGCCTTGAGCGGTTGCAGCTGAACATCCGCTGACCTCGAATGCCGAACAACTCAAGGGTGCGTGACGAGGTACGTCGCGTTGTCCAGCCCTTCGGAGAGTTCCCGTACGTCGAAAGGTCGGTCCAAGCGTGCACGCAAAGCCTTCGGGTCGACCAAGAGGCTGATCTCGGCGGTCTGCCGGGCGACCAATCGCCCGATCAACGGGTAGAGGCGCCGCATGAACACTCGCTCTGCTGAGGTGCAACGCGATGCGCAGTAGCCGACATGACCGATCTCGTCGGTGAGAATCTCGCTGTAGAGCAACGTGATTCGTTCGGCGACTTGCGGTTCGTCCGCGAACAGCTCGGCACCGAGGCGGCGCAGTTCGTCGAACATGATGCAGCCCGCCATCTCTGCGGCTCCGACGAACACGAAGCCGAGTCGCTCGGGGAGAAACACACCGGTTTTGACGAACTGTCGCATCACAAGCGGCGGGGGGACGACCTGGAAGGGCACGCCGAATACGTCGAGAACGTATGCCAGCAGGCGGGTGTGATAGTGCTCTTCGAGTTCGAGGTAGACGTTCTCGGGCGGCAGATTCTCGTCGCTGTTGCGGCCGTAGGTCTCGCCCAGGCCGACGCCGAACCGTTCCGCCTGATTGAGTTTGGCGGTCGCCAACAAAAACAGCATCTTCCGGTCCAGGCCGGGCTCGGGCCGCCGGCGCCGCAGGTTGCGAAGGAAGGTTGATCGGTCGGCAGGTTGAGCGGACCGGACGGGATTGTCTTCGAGCTCCTCGAAGAACAGTTCTCGATTGGTCAATCGCCTGTTGAGCAGGTCCGCTTCGCCATCACGTTCGGCCAGGTAGTCCCGGTAGCCCTCGATGCCGGTGCGATTCATCGGTTCTCCATTCCCTTGACAATCGTCGTCACGTAACGGTTCAGCAGTGCCGCATCGTGCGCACCGGTGGCCAGCAGGGCGAATAATCCGGTCAGGAAGAATGTTCCGAGCTCCGCCGCATCGAGATCCGACGAGACCTGCCCTGAGTCCTGCGCGTGCGCGATCAGGCCAACCACAAACGCGGCAAGAGGGTGCTGCGCCAGTTCGTCTTCGACCGGACGGGACGACGAGAAATGCAGGCCGAGCATGTCCCGGAAAACCACCGCACCCAAACGGCTTTCAGCACTGAGTACGTGATGTACGAGCTGAGAAAGCACGGAGGTAAGGTTGCCACCGGCTGCGCCGAGCTCGCTGATGATCCTCGTCTCCTCGTTGCGCTCCGCTTCGATAAGGACGTGCTCCTTGGTGGGGAAGTGGAAGTAGAACGTTCCCCTCACCACGCCTGCCGCAGCGGCGATCGCACTGACGTCAGCGGCGGCCAGCCCGCGTTGCGCGATCTCGGCCAGCGCGGCGTCGAAGAGCCGCGCGCGGGTTTCGAGTCGCCGAGTTTCCCGGACGCCCCCGGCAGCCGGTGGCGGTACGGTCAGGTCCCCTCGTGGCTGCATATCCGCACCGTACGCCCCTAGCTGACGGACGTCAATGACGGGCGTCAGCGAAATTCCGCCGGTAGCATTTGGGGCGTGGCGCAGACTGTTCAGCCCGGCATGTCCGCTTACGAGCGCAAGGCCTGGGATGAGCTGCTGGATGCGGCCGTCAGGCCCGAGCGATCCGGCCGGTTTGAAACCCTGAGTCAGGGCGTCAAGCAACGCGCCCAGGAGTTGGCCGCCCAAGCCCGATCGACCGTCGAACAAGTCCCTGGGGCCACCGCCGTCATCGGCAAGGTCGACGATCTGACCACCAAGACGATGGAGACCCTGCACATCGTGCTGGTCGAGCGAGGACTCAATTCGGTCAAGCCGGACAACGTGTTTGGGATGTTCGCCGACGAGGGCGTCGTGGTGGCGTCCTACGACGAAGTTCGACAACTCGACCTACAGCACTGCGACCGCTCGGTTCCGCGCCGCAAGGAGCGCTACATCGCGCTCGCGGTGGCCGGAGGTGCGGCGTCCTCGCTGGCGGTGACGGGTTCGGTGATATCGAGCGCGGTCACCGGAGGCACGAGCATGACGGTCGCGGCGTCGGCGGTCGTCGCTGACGTCACCGCCGTGATGGTCGGGATGGGCCGCATCGTGGCATTGGTTGCGGCGCACTACGGTTACGACGTGCGCGAGCCAGGCGAGCAGGCCTTCGCGTCCGGGGTGATCGCCTACTCTGCCGCGGGCAGCCCCGCCGAGAAGGCGGCAGCGCTGGCGTCGCTTTCGCGATTGACACAGCAGATGATGCGGCAGGCGTCGTGGCGCCACCTGCAGCCGCAGCAAGCGGACAACGTAATCCAGCAGATCTCGGTGGCGCTGGGATTCCGGATGGCCAAACACAAGCTGGCGCAGGCTGTTCCGGTACTCGGTGCGGTCGTCAACGGCGGTCTCAACGCCCGCATCGCGCAACGGACGTTCGAGCGGGCCCAACAGGCCTACCGGCTACGGTTCCTCACCGAAAAGCACGGCCTGGACGCCCGCCAGTGGGCGCCGGCGGTGGATTCGGGCGAGATCATCGACGTCCCGTTGGTCGACGAGGTGCTCGATGCGGAGCTCGATTCGCAACCCGGCGACGCCCAGGGCGTTACGGACTAGCGCAAGGTGTCAGGGCACAGCTCGCGCTGGGCGATGTCGATCACCGGGCGCGGGTTGCTCTGCAGATCGTCGACCATCGAGGGTCCGCCGAACGACGGCCGGCGCGGGAACGTCGCGACGATCTGATCGGGGCTTTCGCCGTTGCGCAACTGGCTGCAGAACCGGTGCCCCGCCGACAGCCGCGCATTGGGCGGACCGGACCGAAAGACCCCGTTGGCGTCCAGGGCGGCGATGTAGCTGGCGTCGTCGGCGTGGGCCGGCGCGCTGCCGAGCAGCGCCAGGGCGGCGGCACCGAGGGATGCGCCGGTGCGCAGAATCCAACTCATACCGGCGATGTTACGTCGAAAAGCAGTTGACTCTGCGTCCACTGCGGAAAAGTGCGAGTGCACACCGCTGTGGACGCAGAGTCAACCGGGGTAAATCAGGCCAGGGGTTAAATCAGGCCCAGCGCGGTCATCGCGTCGGCAACCTGGATGAAGCCGGCGATGTTGGCGCCGACCACGTAGTTGCCGGGCGCGCCGTACTCGTCGGCGGTGACCACACAGCGGTGGTGGATGCTCTGCATGATCGCCGCCAGGCGCTGCTCGGTGTACTCGAAGCTCCACGAATCGCGCGAGGCGTTCTGCTGCATCTCCAGGGCGCTGGTGGCCACCCCGCCGGCGTTGGCCGCCTTGCCCGGGGCCACGGTCACGCCGGCGTCGGTGAACAGCTTGACCGCGTCCGGGGTGCAGGGCATGTTGGCGCCCTCGGCGACGATCTTGCAGCCGTTCTTGGCCAGCGTGGCGGCGTGGTTGCCGTCCAGCTCGTTCTGGGTGGCCGAGGGAAGGGCGATCTGGCAGGGCACGTCCCAGATGGAGCCGTTGCTGACGAATTGCGTCGCGCCGCCGCGAGCGGTGGCGTAGGCCTCGATGCGCTCGCGCTTGATCTCCTTGATCTCCTTGAGCAGCTCCAGGTCGATGCCCTTCTCGTCGACTATGTAGCCCGAGGAGTCCGAGCAAGCCACCACGGTGCCGCCCAGCTGGTGGATCTTCTCGATCGCGTAGATCGCCACGTTGCCCGAACCCGAGACCACGGCCCGCTTGCCCTCGAAGGAGTCCTTGGCCGTCTTGAGGATCTCGTCGGCGAAGAACACCGCGCCGTACCCGGTCGCCTCGGTGCGGACCTGCGAGCCGCCCCAGGTCAGGCCCTTGCCGGTCAGCACTCCGGACTCGTAGCGGTTGGTGATCCGCTTGTACTGGCCGAACAGGTAGCCGATCTCGCGACCGCCGACACCGATGTCACCGGCCGGGACGTCGGTGTACTCGCCTAGGTGGCGGTAGAGCTCGGTCATGAACGACTGGCAGAACCGCATGATCTCGTTGGTCGAGCGGCCCTTGGGGTCGAAGTCCGAGCCGCCCTTGCCGCCGCCGATCGGCAGGCCGGTCAGGGAGTTCTTGAAGATCTGCTCGAAGCCCAGGAACTTGATGATGCCGAGGTACACCGACGGGTGGAACCGCAGACCGCCCTTGTACGGGCCCAGGGCCGAGTTGAACTCCACCCGGAAACCACGGTTGATCTGCACGTTGCCGTCGTCGTCGAGCCACGGCACCCGGAAGATGATCTGACGTTCCGGTTCGCACATCCGACGGATGACCGCGCTGTCGACGTAGTCGGGGTGCTTGGCCACCACCGGCCCGAGGCTGCTGAGCACCTCGAAGACGGCCTGGTGGAACTCGGCTTCACCCGGGTTGCGGCGCAGGACCTCGTCGTAGATGTCATGCAGCTTCGGATTCAGTTCGCTCATATCGTGTGATCTCTTCCTCGCGTGTCGCTGTCAGCGGGCACAGGCTAGCCGCCTAAATCGCTAACGCCGAATCCAGTCCGTTACGTCGCTGTTAAATCATTACCGCTCAGGAGGCACCGGTTAGCCTTGATTGGCGAACAAAGGCGGAGCAATCCATGGTGATGTCGCGGCGAGACCGGGTGAGGGAGACGCTGTCCACCACGAAACTCGCGGCGATGGCGATCTTCGCCAATTGTACCGACACCGACCTGAGGCCGCTGGCCGCCTATTTGCAGCCATTGCGGGCCGAGGCCGGTACAGAACTCATGCGTCAGGGCGAGCGAGCCGTGTCCTTCCTGCTGATCTCGTCGGGTTCGGCCCAGGTCAAACACCTCGGAGACGACGGTGCGGTGGTCGTCAACGACGTATCGGCCGGGATGGTGGTCGGCGAGATCGCGCTGCTGCGCAAAGGCTGCCGAACCGCGACGGTCACCACCTCGACGCCGCTGACCGGCTGGATCGGCGATGAGCAGGCCTTCGACGAGATGGTGCAGATCCCGCAGGTGATGGACCGGCTGGTGCGCACCGCGCGCCAACGGCTGGCCGCCTACATCCAAGCCGTGCCGATCCGGGCCCGCGACGGTACGCAGCTGCTACTGCGGCCGGTCTTGCCCGGTGACAGCGCCCGGACCGTCCAGGGCCATGTCGAGTTCTCCACCGAGACGCTCTACCGCCGGTTCATGTCCACCCGCACCCCCAACCCGGCGCTCATGCACTACTTGTTCGAGGTCGACTACGTCGATCACTTCGTCTGGGTGGTCACCGAGCTGGACGGCTCGTTCGTCGCCGACGCGCGGTTCGTCCGGGACCTCGAGGACCCCACCGTCGCCGAGATTGCGTTCATCGTCGGCGACAGCTTCCAGGGCCGCGGGATCGGCACCTACCTGATGGGGGCGGTGTCCGTCATCGCCCGGCTGGAGGGCATCGAGAAGTTCACCGCGCGGGTGCTGTCGGAGAACGCGCCGATGCGCGCGATCCTGGACCGCCTGGGCGCCTACTGGCAGCGCGACGACCCGGGCATCGTCACCACCGTGATCGACGTACCCGGTGCGGACCAGCTGCCGTTCGGCAAGGACGTTGCCGATCAGATCAAAGAGGTTGGCCGCCAAGCGATCCAGGCCGTGGGCTGACCGCCGCCGGGTAGGCAGGTCGGCGTTGGGTAGATTGGCTGCGATGTTGAACCTTCGCGCGGTGCCGGCGCTCTGCTGTGTCGGTCTGCTCGCCGCCTGCAGCTCCGGGCCCGCTGAGGTGACCGCCGACATCAGCAAGGTCGCCGACATCAAGTCCTCGTTCGGCCCGGAGTTCCAGGTCAAGAACGTCGCGCCCACCGGGCTGGACCCAAAACTGCTGGCGGGCAACACATTGCCTCCGGGCCTGACGTTTGAACCCGCGGACTGTTCGAGGTACGCGGTCGGCCAGCAGCTGCCGCAGGGCGTGCAGGGCAACATGGCCGCCGTGGCCGCCGAGGGCAACGGCAACCGCTTCATCACCATCGCCCTGGAGACCTCCGAGCCGGTCGTGGTCAGTGAGCCGGGACGGTCCTGCCGCCGGATCGGCTTCGCCGGGGAACGGATGCGTGGCCTGGTCGAAACGGTCGAGGCGCCGCGCATCGACGGCGTGCAGACGCTGGGGGTGCACCGGGTGGTCGAGGCCGTTGCGGGGGGTCAGGCCCGTGTCGGGGAGCTCTACAACTACTCGGCGTATTTCGGCCCGTACCAGGTGCTTGTCACCGCGAACCCGCTGGTGGCGCCGGACAAGCCCATCACCCCCGTGGACACCCAGCGGGCTCGCGATCTGCTGGTGGCCGCGGTGAACGCGGTGCGGGGCTGATCGCCATCAGCTAGCGCACGCCGCGCGGCCGGAACTGGATGCTGATGCGTGGGCCGGTCGGAGTGGCCGTCTTCGGGATGGAATGCTCCCAGGTCCGTTGGCACGAGCCGCCCATCACCAAGAGGTCGCCGTGGCGCTGTGCCAACCGCAGTGCGGTACCGCCGCCGCGGGGGCGCAGCGCAAACGTGCGGGTGGCGCCGACGCTGACGATCGCGACCATGGTGTCGTGGTGGGCGCCGCGACCGAGGGTGTCGCCGTGCCAGGCCACGCTGTCGCCGCCGTCGCGGTACAGGCACAGCCCCACCGTGGTGAACGGCTCGCCGAGTTCCCCGGCGTAGATGTCATTGAGCCGGCGGCGCAGCCGGGCGATCGCGGGATGCGGCGCCTCCGCGGCGGCCAGGTCGTGGAAGCTGACCAACCGGGGAACGTCGAGCACCCGGTCATACATCCGGCGGCGCTCGGCCCGCCAGGGGATGACGGACTGCAGTTCGCCGACCAGCGCGCTCTCATCGGAGAGCCAGCCCGGACGCACGTCGAGCCAGGCGCCGTCGCCCAGCTGTCGGCGTTCGCTCAGGTCGAACAGCGACTCCTGTACCGGTATCGCCACGACACGCAGTCTATCGCACATCAGTTCGATTCGTCGAGATGCGTTAGGACCAGCTCGGCAGCCAGATCTCCATGTTCCAGGTGGCCGGCGAGATCGGCACCCCGGTCAGAATCGGGTACAGCCAGGCGAAGTTCGTCAGCACCACAGCGACGTAACAACAGACCGCGAGCAGCCCGAGCGTCTGGCGCTCCTCGGTGCGACCATGTCCGTCGTTGATGATGTCGATGCAGATCAACGCCAGCAGCGTCGCCAGGAACGGTGCCATCGGCACCGCGTAGAAGAAATACATCTGCCGGTCGATGCCGGCGAACCATGGCAGCCAGCCGGCGCAGTAGCCCACCAGCGCCGCCGCGTAGCGCCAGTCATGGCGCACCAGCGTGCGCCACGCCGCGTAGCCCAGCACCGGCACGGCGAGCCACCACATCGCCGGCGTGCCCACCAGCAGCACCGCCTTGACGCAGGACTGGGCGCCGCAGCCGGGCACGTCGTGCTGATCGATCGCATAGAGCACCGGACGCAGCGACATCGGCCAGGCCCACGGCTTGGATTCCCACGGGTGGTGGTTGCCGGCGGCGTTCGTCAGGCCGGCATGGAAGTGATACGCCTGGTAGGTGTAGTGCCACAGCGAGCGCAGCGCGTCGGGCACCGGGAACCGGCTCTCGAACCCGATCGACTGGCCTTCCTCGTGGCGATCCACCCCGGTCTCCGAGGCGAACCACGCCGCATACGACGCCAGATACACCCCGAACGGAATCAGTGCCATGGCGTAGCCGGTGGGCACCACATCACGGCGCAACGTTCCCAGCCACGGCCGGCGCACCCGGTACTGCCGACGAGCGGCGACGTCGAACGCCAGCGACATCGCCGCGAAGAACACCACGAAATACAGCCCGGACCACTTGGTGGCACACGCCAATCCGAGCAGCACCCCGGCGCCGAAGCGCCACCAGCGCACCCCCAGCCGCGGCCCCCACGGCGTTACGGCGCTCCGGCCGTCGGTCAACACGGTATGCATCCGCGTGCGCACCTGGTCGCGGTCGACGATCAGCGCCCCGAACGCCGCAATCACGAAGAAGGTCAGGAAGCCGTCCAGCAGTGCGGTGCGGGCGGCGACGAAGCTGACGCCGTCACCGACCAGCAGCAGCCCGGCCACCCCGCCGGCCAGCGTCGAGCGGGTCATCCGGCGCACGATGCGCACCAGCAGCGCGATCGCGAGCACCCCGAGCAGCGCGCTGGTGAATCGCCAGCCCAGGCCGTTGTAGCCGAACAGCGCCTCGCCGATCGCGATCAGCTGCTTGCCTACCGGCGGGTGGACCACCAGTCCGTAGCCGGGGTTGTCCTCCACGCCGTGGTTGTGCAGCATCTGCCAGGCCTGCGGCGCGTAGTGCTTCTCGTCGAAGATCGGCGTGCCGGCGTCGGTGGGGATGTACAGATTCGAGAACCGGGTCACCGCCGCCAGCGTGGTGACCGCCGCGGTCACCGCCCAGCCGCGGGCGCGGTCGGTCGGCCCGAAATCGGCCACCGGCACCAGCAATCCCGGGCTGATCATGGGAGCGGTGCGCTCCGGCACGGCCGCGGAGCTGGTAGCGGTCGGAGCGCTCATCCCCACGATCGTAGGCTGTGCGCCATGCCCGATGGTCGATTGCTGCTGGGTGCGACCCCCCTCGGCCAGCCCGCCGACGCATCGCCGCGGCTCATCGCGGCCCTGGGTACCGCCGACGTGGTGGCCGCCGAGGACACCCGGCGGGTGCGGACGCTGGCCAAGGCGCTCGAGGTGCAGATCGCCGGGAAGGTGGTCAGCCTGTTCGACGCCAACGAGGCGGCCCGGGTGCCCGCGCTGCTGGCCGACATCGAGGCCGGCGCCACCGTGCTGGTAGTCAGCGACGCGGGGATGCCGCTGATCAGCGACCCGGGGTACCGCCTGGTGGTCGCGTGCGCGGAGGCGGGCCTGCCGGTGAGCTGCCTGCCCGGCCCGTCGGCGGTGACGACCGCGCTGGCGGTCTCGGGGCTGCCCGGCGAGAAGTTCTGCTTCGAAGGCTTTGCGCCGCGCAAGGCCGCGGCCCGGCGGGCGTGGCTGGCGACGCTGGCCGGCGAACGGCGTACCTGCGTCTTCTTCGAATCGCCGCGGCGCCTCGCCGACTGCCTGCGTGATGCGGTCGATGAGCTCGGTGGGCAGCGGCAGGCGGTGGTGTGCCGGGAGCTGACCAAGACCCACGAGGAGGTACTGCGCGGGACGCTGGCCGAGCTGGCCGAGTGGGCGGTCGGCGGCGTGCTGGGGGAGATCACCGTGGTGCTGGCCGGGGCGACTCCGCGCGCCGACCTGCCGGCGTTGGTGGCTGAGGTCACCCGGCTGGCAGCGGAGGGTATGCGGGTCAAAGACGCTTGCGCGCAGGTGATCTCCGCGGCGCCCGGTTCGGTATCGCGCCGTGAGCTCTACGACGCGGTGCTGCGGGCCCGGGATTGATCGGCGGCCACAATCGGTGCGGCCTTGTGCAGGCACTCTTGCCATTCGGCGTCGACGTCGGAGTCCGCGGTGATTCCGCCGCCGACCCCGAGTACCGCGCCGCCGTCGGCGTCGAATTCCACGGTGCGGATTGCCACGTTGAGCTCGCAGCCCGACACCGGGGACGCCAACCCTACGGTGCCACAGTAGATCCCGCGCCGATACGGCTCCCACTGCGAAAGCAATTGGCGGGCCCGGTGTTTGGGCGTCCCGGTGACCGAGGCCGGGGGGAACGTGGCATCCAGCAGCGCCGGCATGCCCAGCTCGGCGGGCACCTCGGCCGACACCGTCGACACCAGATGCCACACGCCCGGCGCCGGGCGTACCGCCAACAGTTCGGGAACCGTCACGGTGCCGGTGATCGCCACCCGGCCCAGGTCATTGCGGACCAGGTCCACGATCATGATGTTCTCCGCGACGTCCTTGGTCGAGGCCCGCAGCGCCGACGGGCGCGCGTCCAGCGGCAGCGTGCCCTTGATCGGGCTGGAGGTCACGACGGTGCCGCGGCGGCGCAGGAACAGCTCCGGTGACAGCGACGCCACCGCACCCCAGTCGCCGGCGACATAGGCGGCCCGGGCGGGTCCGGTGCGGGCCACCGCGTCGGCGAAGAAGTCCAGCGGGGCGCCGGTGACCGTTCCGGTGAATCGGGTGCACACGCAGGCCTGGTAGACCTCGCCGGCCCGGATGGCCTCCAGACAGGCCAGCACTCCGGCGCGATGCGCCTGCCGGTCCGGGGTTTCCCAGTAGATGCGACAGCCGCGGGCCGGTGCGGGCGTGGTCAGCGCCTCGGCCAGCCAGCCCGGCATCGGCGCACCGGACAGGCTCTCGAACCACCACTGCCGGTCAGCGTCCTGCCGCAGCACGCAGTCGGTCCAGCCCCCGGCCGCCTCCGGGATCCGGGGCGCCCGGCCGTCGGCGCCGGGGTCGGGGTAGGACAGATAACCGATCCAGCCGCCGCCCACCGTGCCGGACCCGGCACCAGCGGCGTGCCGGCCTCCGAGTTCGAACACCTCGCCGGGGTGCACCGGCTCGACGCCCACGCTGGGCGCGATCACCGCCCGGGCGTCGAACCACTCGCCGGTCAGCGCGGCCGGCGGCGGCAGCCCGTTCCGGGTGGCGGCATCGGCGACCGCACGCAGCACTTCCGGTGCCGCGCCCAGGCTGCCGAGCCGTTCGATGCGCATCGCACTAGCTTGTCAGACGTTTCAGCTGCGGGTGATCTCCCGGGCGGCGGCAAGTGCCGACAGCTTGTCCGGGTTGCGCATCGCGTAGAAGTTGGTGATCAGGCCGTCGACGATCTCGACGGTGAACACGCCTTCGAGCTGGCCCGCGCGGTAGAGCAGCACCGCGGGGGCGGAGTTGCAGACCGCCATCTCGGCCCGGACGTCGGGCTGCTGCGCCCCGATGCGCAGCAGTCCGATGATCGAGCGGGCGACCTTGTCGGCGCCGAGGATGGGCCGGCGCGCCGCGCTGGCCTTGCCGCCGCTGTCGGCGGTCCACACCACGTCGGGGGAGAGCATCGACAGCACGGTCGCGAGGTCGCCGCCGGCCGCCGCCGTCATGAACTCCTCGGTGATGCGGGCATTCTCGGCCGGGTCCACCGGGGTGAAGCGCGGCCGCCGGGCCTGGACGTGGCCGCGGGCCCGATGGGCGACCTGACGCGCCGCGGTGGGCGACTTGCCCACCGCGGCGGCGATCTCGTCGTAGTCGAACCCGAACACCTCGCGCAGCACGAACACCGCGCGTTCGTCCGGGCTGAGCGTCTCCAGCACCACCAGCATTGCCATCGACACCGATTCGGCGAGCACCATGTCGGTCGCCGGGTCGTGTTCGTCCAGCAGCAGCGGCTCGGGCAGCCACGGGCCGACGTACTCCTCGCGGCGCCGGGCGCCCGCTCGCAGCGCATTGAGCGCCTGGCGGGTGACCAGCTGGGCCAGATACGACTTGGCGTCGCGGACCTGCGCCAGATCCACCTCCGCCCACCGCAGGTAGCTGTCCTGCAGCACGTCGTCGGATTCGGTTGCGGACCCGAGGATTTCGTAGGCGATGGTGAACAGCAGCGGCCGCAGTTCGGTGAACCGCTGGATATGTTCGCCCATCACACCGCCGCCTCCTGCGGCGTCGAGGCCGGCTGGGTGCCGCCCTTGAGCCAACGGTACGAGCCGGGCTTGGCCCCCTCGCGGCGAATCCCCCACACGGTGGCTTTGCAGATGGCCTCCTTGATCACCGCGGCCAACCGGCCGCCGACGAATGCCTTGACCGGGGTGTCGTCGCGACGGGCCAGCTGGATGGTGGCCAATTGGCGGCCGACGCTGATGCACTGCCCGGTGAACGCCTGATCCAGGGCAGTGGCCGGGGTGCCGGCGATGCGGGCCAGCACGGTGTCGGCGGCCTGGGCGCCCAGTGGAATCGCGGCCTGGCAGCTCATCCGCAGCGGCCGGCCCGCCGGTGCCACCGCGTCCCCGGCCGCCACGATCCACGGATTGTCGATGCTGGTCAGCGTCTCATCGGTGAGCAGGCGGCCCAGTGCGTCGGTGGCCAGCCCGCTGCGGGCGGCCAGGTCCGGGACGCCGAAGCCGGCCGTCCACACCGTCGCTGCGCTGGGCAGCACAGCGGCATCCTGCAGCACCACGGCGCCGGCGCGCACCTCGGCGACGGTGGCGGCTTCCAGGACCGTGACGCCCAGCTTGCGCAGCGCCTTGGCCACCGAGCGGCGGCCCGGGGCGCCCAGTGAGGGACCCAGGATTCCGCCGCAGACCAGGGTGACCGACCGGCCCTGCCCGGCGAACTCCGCTGCCGCCTCGATTCCGGTCAGACCGCCGCCGACCACGGCCACCGGGGCGTCCGGCGGCAATTCGTCGAGGCGCGTCAGCAGTCGTTGGGCAGACTCGAATTCGCTGATGGCATAGCCGTATTCGGCGGCGCCGGGCACCGCGGTGCTGATTGCGCCGGTGCTGCCCACCGCGTAGATGAGGTAGTCGTAGCGCAGTGTGGTGCCCGAGGCCAGCCGGATGCGACGGTCGGCAGCGTCGATCCGGTCGGCGGTGTCGACCATCAGCCGGACGCCGTCGCCGAGCAGGTCGCTGTATTGCCGGTCGGCCCGGTAGGTGCCGGCCACGTGCTGGTGCAACCGGATCCGTTCGACGAACGCCGGACGCGAATTGACCAGGGTGACGTCGATGTCGGGTTGGGCCAGCAGGCGGTTGGCAGCCATGGTGCCGGCGTAGCCTCCGCCGATGATGACGACGCGGGTGCGGGTCATGAGGTGCTCCTGTCTCTCGTGGTTATGCCCTCAAGACACCGCAGCCGTTCCAGTTGTGACGCACTGTGAGCTGTTTCACTGGCGAGCAGACGCGAAAGCCCCCAATTCGGGCTCCAAGAAGGGGCTTTCGCGTCTGTTCGCGCCAAAATTGCTCGCGCTCACTGGTAGCGCGGGAACACCCCGGACGGCGCCGGCAGCGTCAGGCCCGGCGTCAGCCGCTCGGCCACCGCGGTGAACATCCGCTGCTCGCCCGGCTGGCCCAGCAGGTCCAGCAGCTTGCCCGCCGATTCGGGCATCACCGGCTGCACCAGCAGCGCCGCGATGCGCACCACCTCGAGCGTGGTGTACAAAACGGTGCCGAAACGGTCCTGATCGGACGCCGCCTCGCTCTTGGCCAGCTTCCACGGCTCGTTGGCGGAGAAATACCGGTTGGCCGCGCCCAGCATCAGCCAGATCGCTTCCAGCCCCAGGTGCATGGCCTGGGCGCCGAAGGCCGCCCGCACTTTCTCCAGTAGTCCGTCGGCCAGCGCCAGCAGCTCGTTGTCCTCGGCGGTTGGCGCCACCGGCGAGGGCACCACCCCGCCGAGGTTCTTGGCCACCATTGACAGCGACCGCTGCGCCAGGTTGCCCAGCTCGTTGGCCAGGTCCGCGTTGACCCGGCTGATCATCGCGTCCTCGGAGATGCTGCCGTCCTGGCCGAACGGGATCTCCCGCAGGAGGAAATACCGCACCTGATCGACGCCGAACCGGTCCACGAACTCGACCGGGTCGATCACGTTGCCCACCGACTTGCTCATCTTCTCGCCGCTGTTGAGCAGGAAACCGTGCGCGAAAACCTTGCGCGGCAGCTCGATCCCGGCCGACATCAGAAAGGCCGGCCAGTACACGGTGTGGAACCGGATGATGTCCTTGCCGATCATGTGCAGATCGGCCGGCCAGTATCGGCGGAAGGACTCGGAGTCGGTGTCGGGGTAGCCGACCCCGGTCAGATAGTTGGTCAGGGCGTCCACCCAGACGTACATCACGTGATCGGGGTGGCCGGGCACTGGCACACCCCAGTCGAACGAGGTCCGCGAGATCGACAGGTCGCGCAGCCCGCCGGAGACGAAGCTGACCACCTCGTTGCGGCGCACCTCCGGAGCGACGAACCCCGGGTTGGCCTCGTAGTGGGCCAGCAGCCGCTCGGTGTAGGCCGACAGCCGGAAGAAGTAGGTCTGCTCCTCGGTCCAGGTCAGCGGCGCCCCGGTCTCGGCCGCCACCCGCACGCCGTCGTCAGCCTCCCGGGTCTCGCCCTCGGTGAAGAACCGCTCGTCGCGCACCGAGTACCAGCCGCTGTAGGTGTCCAAATAGATGTCGCCGGCATCGACCATGCGCTGCCAGATCGCCTTGGACGCCTCCAGGTGATCGGGGTCGGTGGTGCGGATGAACCGGTCGAAGGAGATGTTGAGCTTGCGCTGCAGGCGCTGAAACACGTCGGAGTTGCGCCGTGCCAGCTCCGCCGTCGGGATCCCTTCGGCCTCGGCGGTCTCGGCCATCTTCAGCCCGTGCTCGTCGGTTCCGGTCAGATACCGCACGTCGAAGCCGTCGAGCCGGTGGAACCGGGCGATCGCGTCGGTGGCGATGTACTCGTAGGCGTGGCCGATGTGCGGGTCACCGTTGGGGTAGGTGATCGCGGTGGTGACGTAGAAGGGCTTCATCACGCCCCACCTTATGGTGTGCTGGTGAGCTCCAAACGGTCAGCCGAACGCCAAGCGCCGCCCGCGCCGGAGCCGCTGAGTCCGCTGGTCGACGCGCATACCCACCTGGATGCGTGCGGCGCCGACGATGACGCCGGCCTGCGCGCGATCATGGACCGCGCCGCCGCGGCCGGCGTGCAGGCGGCGGTGACCGTCGCCGACGACCTGGACTCGGCGCGCTGGGTGACCCGGGCCGCCGACGCCGACGAGCGGGTCTACGCCGCCGTGGCGCTGCACCCCACCCGTGCCAACACGCTCACCGACGCCGCTCGCGCCGAGATCGAGGCGCTGGCCGCCCACCCGCGGGTGGTGGCGATCGGCGAGACCGGCATGGACCTGTACTGGCCGGGCCGCCTGCAGGGCTGCGCCGATCCCGCGACGCAGAAAGAGGCCTTCGCCTGGCACATCGACCTGGCCAAACGCACCGGCAAACCGCTGATGATCCACAATCGCGACGCCGACGCCGCGGTGCTGGACGTCTTGCGCGCCGAGGGCGCACCCGAGACGGTGATCTTCCACTGTTTCTCGTCCGGTCCGGAGATGGCTCACACTTGCGTCCAGGCCGGCTGGATGCTGAGCCTGTCCGGCACGGTCAGCTTTAAAAACGCCCGTGACCTGCGCGAAGCGGTGCCGTCGATCCCGGCAGAGCAGCTGCTGGTGGAGACCGATGCGCCGTTTTTGACCCCGCACCCCTACCGTGGCGCGCCCAATGAGCCCTACTGTCTGCCATACACTGTCCGGGCGCTGGCTGAGCTGCTGGGAGTGTCGGCAGCTGAACTGGCGCAGGCTACGAACCGCAACGCCCGTCGGGTGTACGACTTGCGCTGAAACGTCGTGCAGGTCACATTCGGTTGCCCGACGCTGGTGGGTTCGTTACCGTCTCGTTATAAATCGGGGCACCGCAAGGGCCCCTTTGCCATGTCTTCAGCGTCGTGAGGTTTTTGTTCCTTGAACACTTTGACCAGGCTGCATCAGGCGCCCTCGCCGATGCTGCGGATGCTGGTCGGCGCGCTCTTGCTGGTGCTGACCTTCGCCGGCGGCTTCGCAGTCGCCAGTACCAAGACCGTCATGCTGGACGTCGACGGCACCCCGGTGACCGTGACCACGATGCGGTCGCGGGTGATCGACGTCGTCGCCGAGAACGGGTTCGACCTGGGCGAGCGTGACGACGTGACCCCGGCGCGCGACGCCCGGGTGCAGAACGCCGACACCATCGTGGTGCGGCGCAGCCGGCCGCTGCAGCTGTCCCTGGACGGCCGCGAGCCCCAGCAGGTCTGGACGACGGCGTTGTCCGTCGACGAGGCGCTGGCGCAACTGTCGATGACCGACACCGCACCGGCCGCGGCCTCGCGCGGCAGCCGCGTGCCGCTGGCGGGCATGGCGCTGCCGGTGCTCAGCGCCAAGAACGTCCGGATCGACGACGGCGGTGTGGTGCGCACGGTGCGCCTGGCCGCGCGCAACGTCAGCGAACTGCTGGCCGCCGACGGCACCCCGCTGGAACAGGCCGACAAGGTCAGCCCCGCGGCCTCGACCCCGGTCACCGAGGGCATGGAGATTCAGGTGACCCGCATCCGCGTCACCCACGTCACCGAGCGGGTGCCGCTGCCGCCGACGGCGCGGCGCGTCGAAGACCCGGAGATGAACATCAGCCGTCAGGTCGTGGAGGACCCCGGCACCCCGGGTACCCAGGACGTGACCTACTCGGTGGCCACCGTCAACGGCGCCGAGACCGGCCGGCTGCCGGTGTCCAACGCCGTGGTGGCTCCGGCCCGCGACTCGGTGCTGCGCGTCGGCGCCAAGCCGGGCACCGAGGTGCCGGAGTCGGTGTACGGCGCGGCGTGGGACCGCATCGCCAACTGTGAGTCGCACGGCAACTGGGCGATCAACACCGGCAACGGCTTCTACGGCGGGGTGCAGTTCGACTACGGCACCTGGATCGCCAACGGCGGGCTGAAGTATGCCCCGCGCGCCGACATGGCCACCCGCGAGGAGCAGATCGCGATCGCCGAGGTCACCCAGGCGCGGCAGGGCTGGGGCGCCTGGCCGGTGTGCAGCGGGAGACGCTGACCATCGGGCTGCTCGGGGCCGGCGACATCAGAGCCCTGGCGTCAGAACTCGACCTGCGGCCCCGTAAAGCGCTGGGCCAGAACTTCGTTCACGACGCCAACACCGTGCGCCGGATCGTCGCCGGTGCCGGTATCACCCCGGCCGACCACGTTCTGGAAGTCGGGCCCGGACTCGGATCGCTGACCCTGGCCCTGCTCGAGCACGGTCCCTCGGTCATCGCCGTCGAGAAGGATCCGGTGCTGGCACAGCGGCTGCCGGCAACCGTCGCCGAGCACGCACCCACAGACGCTGACCGCCTGGCGGTGCTGGGCCGCGACGTGTTGACCTTGCGCCGCGACGAGTTGGCCACCGCACCGACCGCGGTGGTGGCGAACCTGCCCTATAACGTCGCCGTCCCGGCGCTGTTGCACCTGCTGGCCGAGTTCGCCTCCATCCGCACCGTGATGGTGATGGTGCAGTTGGAGGTGGCCGAGCGGCTGGCCGCCGAGCCGGGCGGCAAGGACTACGGGGTGCCCAGCGCCAAGGCGCGGTTCTTCGGAGAGGTGCGCCGGTGCGGCACGGTGCCGCCGAGCGTGTTCTGGCCGGTGCCGCGGGTGAACTCCGGACTGGTGCGCATCGACCGGTATGACGCCGCGCCGTGGCCGGTCGACGACGCGTTCCGCCGGCAGGTCTTCGCGTTGATCGATGTCGCATTCGCCCAGCGCCGCAAGACCATTCGTAACGCGTTGGCCGAGTGGGCGGGATCGGGCGCGCAGTCCGCCCAGCGCCTGGAGGCGGCCGGGATCGACCCGGCGCGGCGCGGTGAGACCCTGTCGATCGCCGATTTCGTGCGTCTGCTTCAGGTTTCCGACGGTTCAGCGAGGCTCGACGGAGGAGAGGCGAAGCTGGGACCGCCGCATCAACCCGGCGGTTCAGCGAGGCTCGACGGAGGAGAGGCGAAGCTGGGACCGCCGCATCAACCCGGCGGTTCAGCGAGCACCCGGGACAGCTGACCGACGAACTCGGTGCAGGAGTCATAGCGCCGCGCCGGCAGTTTCGCCATCGCCCGCTCCACCACCACGTCGAGGGCCCGGCCGGCCGGACCGAACGCCGCCGAGACCGGCGGCGGCAGCCGCCGTAGGTGCGCATCCACCAGTTCGGGCGCGTTGTCGGCGGGGAAGGGCGGCGCTCCGGTGAGCAACTCGACCGCGGTGCAGGCCAACGCATATTCGTCGGTGGCGGCCGAGGGGGCTTTGCCGCACAGGATCTCTGGCGCGGTGTAGGGCAGTGAGACCTCGGGACTGCCCGGTCTGCGGGGCCGTGACCAGACGTCCTCGACGACGGCGTGGGCCGAGCCGAAGTCGGTCAGCACCGCCCCGGTACGCGGGAAGTCCGCGGGAACCAGGATATTGGCGGGTTTGACGTCGCAGTGCACGATGCCGCGGTGGTGGGCGTAGTCGAGGGCGTCGGCGATCTGGGCCAGCGCGGCCAGTTGATCCGGCAACGTCTGCAGGCCGGTCGATTTGCCGCCGTCGACGAACTGCATCGCCAGCCAGCACGGCCCATGGCGGTAGACCGTGATGACGTTCGGGTGGTCCAGGACGCGCGCGAACTCGAACTCGCGATCCAGCCGGGCCTGCTCCACGGGGGTGCGGTGCAATTCGTCGAGGATCTTCAGCGCCACCGGCGTGCCCGGGTCGTCCTCGG
Organism: Mycolicibacter sinensis; assembly: GCF_001673565.1. Classification (GTDB taxonomy): domain Bacteria; phylum Actinomycetota; class Actinomycetes; order Mycobacteriales; family Mycobacteriaceae; genus Mycobacterium; species Mycobacterium sinense_C. Next base: position 83,484 of record NZ_LZMF01000126.1, on the reverse strand, counting down.
GATGATGAGCCCGATACACGCTGGCGTGCCCCCCGCGCCCGATCTCCCGGTCGATCAGGTAGCCGCCGAAGTCCCCGCCGGCCTCACCCATGTGCACCAGATTATGGCGACGGCACCGGCTTGGGCCTCGAAGCGCGCCAATCGGGCAACGGTGGCATGAAACTAAGAAAAAGATGATCAAACAGCTAAAAATCGATGACATTTCGCTGTTACCGAGTGATAATCGTCCCGTCGTCTTCCTGGGGAGGTTCGCCATGACCACGCTGTCCCGTCCTGACCTGCGCACGCTGGGCGCCGTGCCGCTGGCCGTCGCCGGCATGCTCGCACTCGGGATAGCGCCCGCGGTGGCGCCCGGGCCGGCCGCGAGCGCGGAAACCGTGGTGGCCCAAGCAACCTTGCTGGACACCGAGTCCTGGATCATGGGCGGAAGTGGTCTGCCGGTCCCGCCGCCGCAGTACCTGACGGCCCTCACCGAGCGGTTCCTGGACCCGGCGACGCCCAAGTTCGCCGGCCAGCCGCTGTTCCCGGTCGACGTCACCAATCCGCTGTTCACCCCGGAGGGGCTGTACCCGCTCACCGGCGTGAAGTCGCTGCCGCTGGACACCTCGCTGGACCAGGGCGTCGAGATCCTGCACCAGAAGATCATGGAAGAGACCGCCGCCGGCAATAACCTTGTCGTGCTGGGTTATTCGCAGAGTGGTGTCATCAACGCGCTGGAGATCAAGCAGCTGCTGAGCCTGCCCGAGGACCAGCGGCCGGGCGCCGACCAACTGTCCTTCGTGATGCTGGGCAGCCCCAGCACCCCCGATGGCGGCCTGCTGTCCCGCTTCGACCTGACCAGCATCAACCCGAACCTGCCGGAGCTGACGCTGCCCAGCCTGGGCGTCACCTTCAGCGGCGGCACCCCGGCCGACACCCCGTGGGAGACCGCGTTTTACACCCAGGAGTACGACGGCTTCGCCGACTTCCCCAAGTACCCGCTGAACTTCATATCCGACCTCAACGCCTTCATGGGCATCATGTACGTGCACGGCACCTACCCAACGCTGACCGACGCCCAGCTGGCGTCGGCCATCGAACTGCCGGTCAGCGACGACTACGCCGGCAACACGCGGTACTTCATGATCCCCACCGAGGACCTGCCGCTGCTGCAGCCGTTGCGGGGCAGCGGATTCGGCAACGCGATCGCCGACCTGCTGCAGCCGAGCCTGCGGGTGCTGGTCAACCTCGGTTACGGGGACATCGAGCACGGCTGGTCCCAGGGACCGGCCGATGTGTCCACCCCGTTCGGGGTGTTCCCGGACGTCAGCCTGCAAGACGTGTTCACCGCGCTGGTCAACGGCGCCCAGCAGGGGTGGACCGACTTCACCGACGACCTGCAGAACCTCTCGTCGGGCAGTGCGGCGGACTTGTGGAATTTCGACACGGGCGGCGCGGAGTTCGTCATGCCCAGCCTGACCGACATCGTCAACGCGTTCACCAGTGCCAGCGCGACCTTGTACAGCACGCTGCTGCCGACCGCCGACATCCTCAACTCCTTATTCACCACGCTGCCGGCCTACGCCACGACGCTGTTCGCCCAAGAGCTGGCCTCCGGTGACCTGCTCAACGCGATCGGGCTGCCGCTGGCGGCCAGCACCGGGCTGGTCACCATGGCGGCCGGCTTCGAGTTCATGGTCATGAGCAGTGCGCTGAGCTCGATCCAGGCCGACTTCGCCGACCTGTTCGGATAACCGCCCGCAGGTATGCACCCGCTAGTCTCATCGGCGTGACCGCATCCGACGGAAACGCCGCCACCGAGTGGTCCCCGACCGGGTCGGTCACCGTGCGGGTGCCGGGCAAGCTCAACCTCTACCTGGCCGTCGGTGACCGCCGCGATGACGGCTACCACGAGCTGACCACGGTGTTCCACGCCGTTTCGCTGGTCGACGAGGTGACCGTGCGCGACGCGGACGTGCTCTCGCTGCGGATCACCGGCGAGGGCGCCGACGTGCTGCCCACCGATGAGCGCAATCTGGCCTGGCAGGCCGCCGAGCTGATGGCCGAGCACGTCGGCCGGGCCCCCGATGTCGCGATCACCATCGACAAATCCATCCCGGTGGCCGGCGGTATGGCCGGCGGCAGCGCCGACGCCGCAGCAGTGCTGGTCGGGATGAACGTGCTCTGGGAGCTGGGCGTGCCGCGCCGCGACCTGCACGCCGTGGCCGCCCGGCTGGGCAGCGATGTGCCGTTCGCCCTGCACGGCGGCACCGCACTGGGCACCGGCCGCGGCGAAGAACTGGCGACGGTGCTCACCCGCGAGACGTTCCACTGGGTGCTGGTCTTCGCCGACGCCGGCCTGTCCACGCCCGCCGTCTTCGCCGAGCTGGACCGGCTGCGCGACACCGGGCGGACCCTGCCGGAGTTGGGCGAGTCCGAGCCGGTGCTGGCGGCGTTGGCCGCCGGCGACCCGCAGCAGCTGGCCGGGCTGCTCGGCAATGACCTGCAGGCGGCGGCGATCAGTCTCAATCCCGCGTTGCGGCGCACGCTGCGTGCCGGCGTGGAGGCCGGCGCGCTGGCGGGCATCGTGACCGGGTCCGGGCCGACGTGCGCGTTCCTGTGCGCCTCGGGCGCCTCGGCGGCCGATGTCGCCGTCGAGCTGGCCGCGCTCGGTGCGGGCCGTGCGGTACGGGTGGCCAGCGGCCCGGTCTACGGCGCCCGGGTGGTGCCGTCGTCAGTGACCGGAGTGTGACGGCGGCTCCAATGACGGCCAGGATTTGCCCCTCGATTAAGAGGAGTTTAAGATACAGCGCGGTGACTAGTTGCGGCCAGGACATCCCTGCCAACCAGAGGCGTGCCGATCTGGTGGGCCGCCCATTACGGTTTCGAGATGCAAACGCCACCGATTTGTGTGCGCGCGCCTCTCGCGAAGTGGTCTCCAGCAGGTGGAACATGAAATTTCAGCCCGTTGGCAAAGTACCGGTGCCGGCTAGGAGGCCGTCGTGAGCAGGTTTACCGACAACATGTTCCGCAGCGCACGCGAATCCACCAAGGGCATGGTCACCGGTGAGCCGCACGAGCCGGTCCGGCACACCTGGGCCGAAGTTCACGAGCGCGCTCGCCGCATCGCCGGCGGACTGGCCGCGGCCGGCGTCGGACCAGGCGATGCGGTCGGGGTGCTGGCCGGCGCCCCGGTGGAAATCGCCCCCACCGCGCAGGGTGTGTGGATCCGCGCCGCCAGCCTGACCATGCTGCACCAGCCCACCCCGCGCACCGACCTGGCGGTCTGGGCCGAAGACACCATGACCGTCGTCGACATGATCGACGCCAAGGCGGTGATCATCTCCGACCCGTTCCTGGCCGCGATGCCGGTGCTGCAGGAGAAGGGCCTGAAGGTCCTGACCGTCGCCGAGCTGCTGGTGGCCGACCCGATCGACCCGGTGGAGGCCGGCGAGGACGACCTGGCGCTGATGCAGTTGACGTCGGGATCGACGGGTTCGCCCAAGGCCGTGCAGATCACCCACCGCAACATCTACTCCAACGCCGAGGCGATGTTCATCAGCGCCGAGTACGACGTCGAGAAGGACGTCATGGTCAGTTGGCTGCCGTGCTTCCACGACATGGGCATGATCGGCTTCCTGACGGTGCCGATGTACTTCGGTGCCGAGCTGGTCAAGATCACCCCGATGGACTTCCTGCGCGACACGCTGCTGTGGGCCAAGCTGATCGACAAGTACAAGGGCACCATGACCGCGGCCCCGAACTTCGCCTACGCGCTGTTCGCCAAGCGGCTGCGCAAGCAGGCCACGCCGGGCCAGTTCGACCTGTCGACGCTGCGGTTCGCGCTGTCGGGCGCCGAACCGGTCGAGCCGGCCGACGTCGAGGACCTGATCGACGCCGGCAAGCCGTTCGGGCTCAGCCCGGCGGCGATCCTGCCCGCCTACGGGATGGCCGAGACGGTGCTGGCGGTGTCGTTCTCCAAGTGCGGAGCGGGACTGGTGGTCGACGAGGTCGATGCCGATCTGCTGGCCGCCCTGCGCCGCGCGGTGCCGGCCACCAAGGGCAACACCCGGCGGCTGGCCTCACTGGGACCGTTGCTGGAGGGCATCGAGATCCGGATCGTCGACGAGCACGGCGCCTCGTTGCCGCCGCGCGGGGTCGGCGTGATCCAGCTGCGTGGCGAGCCGGTGACCCCGGGTTATCTGACCATGGCGGGCTTCCTGCCGGCACAGGACGAGCACGGCTGGTACGACACCGGCGACCTGGGCTACCAGATGGAGGACGGCCACGTCGTGGTCTGCGGCCGCGTCAAGGACGTCATCATCATGGCCGGCCGCAACATCTACCCGACCGACATCGAGCGGGCCGCCGGCCGGGTCGATGGCGTGCGGCCGGGCTGCGCGGTCGCGGTGCGCCTGGACGCCGGGCACTCCCGCGAGACGTTCGCGGTCGCGGTGGAGTCCAACGCCTGGCAGGATCCCGCCGAGGTGCGCCGGATCGAGCATCAGGTGGCCCACGAGGTGGTCACCGAGGTCGACATGCGGCCCCGCAATGTGGTGGTGCTGGGGCCGGGCAGTATCCCCAAGACCCCGTCGGGCAAGTTGCGTCGGGCCAACTCTGTCGCCCTGGTCACCTAGTTTTTCCCGCGAGCAGACACGAAGGCCCCCAAATCGGTCGCGATTTAGGGGCCTTCGCTGGGGGTACCTCCCGCTTGCGGGGGACTGGTCGCGCAACTAAGGCCAGGCGTGCACGACGTTCTGCGCCGGCTCCAAGCCCAATTCGATCAGTAACTCGGTGGCGTCGGCGGCCTGCTCGCAGATCGTCGGCACCTCCTCGCGCTCACGGGAACCGAACGCCTGCAGCACGAACGCCGCCGGGTCCTGGCGCCCGGGCGGCCGGCCGATTCCCCAGCGGACGCGCTGAAATTCTTTGCTGCCCAACACCGTTGCGATGGAACGCAGCCCGTTGTGGCCGCCTTCGCCGCCGCCCTGCTTGAGCCGGATCCGGCCGAAGTCCAAGTCCAGATCGTCGTGGATCACCACCATGCCAGCCGGCGGCACCGAGTAGAACTTGGCCAGCGGACCCACCTGGCGGCCCGATTCGTTCATGTAGCAGCGCGGACGGGCCAGCACCACCGCACGTCCGCTCAGGCGCCCGGTCGCCACGTCGGCACCGGAGCGCTTGTGCAGCTTGAACCCCGAGCCGATCCGCTCGGCGAGCAGGTCGACGACCATGAAGCCCACGTTGTGCCGGGTGCGGGCGTAGTTCGGCCCCGGGTTGCCCAGGCCGACCACCAGTACCGGCGGTGACTCGGCCACGCTGTGCTCGGTCTACTCGGCCTCGGGGGCCGGGGCTGCGCCGCCTTCGGCGGCAGCTTCCGCACCTGCCTCTTCCTCCGACGGCTCCTCGACAACCTTGGGCTCGACCACGTTGACCAGCAGCAGCTCGGGGTCCGAGATCAGGCTCACGCCCTTGGGCAGCTCGAGCTCGCCGGCGGTGACCTGGGTGCCGGCCTCGGCGCCCTCGATCGAGATGGTCAGCTGCTCGGGAATCGACAGCGCCTCGGCCTCGATCTCCACCACGGTGGCATCCGACGTGACCAGGGTGCCGGGGAACGATTCGCCCTCGAGCACCACGTTGACCTCGACGATGACCTTCTCGCCACGCTTGACCACCAGCAGGTCGGCGTGCTGAATGGTGCGACGGATCGGGTGGATGTCCAGCGCCTTGGTCAGCGCCAGCTGCTCCTTGCCGTCGATGTCGAGGACGAGCACCGCGTTGGTGCCGGAGTTCCGCAGCACGGCCGCGTAGTCGTGGGCGGGCAGCTCCAGGTGCTGCGGCTCGGTGCCGTGGCCGTAGAGCACCGCGGGGACCTTGCCGTCGCGGCGGGCCCGGCGAGATGCGCCCTTACCGGTCTCGGAACGCACCGCGACGGTGAGCTGGTTGGTGGTCGGGGCCTTGGCCATCGTTACTCCTGTGGTTGCTACGGCGTGCAGGGGCACGGCCAGATCGCGACAACCACCCTAGGAGGTCCTCGCCGATAACGGCGGCCGAACTGGCCGCCCTCGCCGTGACGCCTGGTCAGGCTAGCGCACCAGCACCTCAGAGCGGAAATTGCACCCCGGTGAGCTGGGCGGACAGCTCCCACAGCGCGGCGGCGGTGGCGCCGCGCTTGGCGAGCAGGCTGCGGCCCACCGAGCCGGTGCGGCCGAGGAAGGCGAAACGCGGCCCGACGAAAGTGTTGCCGGACAGCTCCTGCGAAGCCGCATACAGGGTCTGGCGCGCACCGAAATCGGGGCTGGTGGCCAACAGGCCGTTGCCGATCGTGCGCATCAGCGCATCGCCGATCCGATTGCCGGTGTGGCCTTGCAGGTTGGTGCTCGAATACCCGGGGTGGGCGGCCAGCGCCAGCAGCGGTGAGCCGGCCGCCACCAGCCGGTGCTGCAGCTCGCTGGTGAACAGCAGATTGGCCAGCTTGGATTGGCCGTAGGCCAGCCAAGCCGAATACCGCCGCGACTCCCAATTCAGGTCTTTAAGGCTGATGTAGCCCATCTGGTGCATGAACGACGACACCGTCACCACCCGGTCGGTGAGCTTGGGCAACAACAGGTTGGTCAGCGCGAAGTGGCCCAGATGGTTGGTGCCGATCTGGCTCTCGAACCCGTCGACCGTGGTTGCGTAGGGCACCGCCATGATCCCGGCGTTGTTGATCAGCACGTCGACGGCCGGCGTCTCGTCGGCGAAGCGCCGCACTGAGGACAGGTCCGCCAGATCCAGGGCCCGCACCGTCACATCACCGGGCATGCCCGCCGCGGCGGCCTGACCTTTGGCGGTGTCGCGGACCGCCAGAGTGACGCCGGCTCCCGCCCGGGCCAGCTCGCGGGCGGTCACGGCGCCCAGTCCGCTGTTGGCACCGGTGACGATGACTGTGCGGCCGGAGAACGACGGGAGATCAGCGGCGGTCCATGCGGTCATGGCTGCAACCTTAATGACCGTCGCACGGCTCAGTGGCAGTTGTTGGTGTCGATCCAGCGGCCGTTGTAGCCGACGCACGTCTGCGGCGGGGGCGGCGGCGGTGGCGGCACGTCCTCGGGCAGCGGGGCGTAATAGGCCGGCGGCGGCGTGAGGTCGGTGCAGGTGCTGACATGGACGCGGCGGCCCACACCGACGCAGACGTCGGCGGCAGCGGTGCCGGCGGGCGTGATCACCGCGGCTCCCGGCAACGCGCCCAATGCCAGTGCTGCGGCGGCGCAGATCCGGCGGGGCATCACTGCCCCAGGAGGGGGGAATCGGCCTCGGGCAGTCCGCAGCGGCTGCGGAAATCGACCAGCGGCCGGCGGATGCCGAGCAGGTCGGCGTGTGCCTGCGGATTGCCGTCGAAGTAGTCGCGGACGGCGTCGGGCACCTCGTTACCGGGCCGGTCGTGCAGGCCGGTGTAGAACGCGTTGACGTCGGGATGGGCGAACAGGTAACCGGAGGTCGACGCGGCGACGCCGGCGGCCACGTCGGCGAGGTCGGCGGCGGTGCAGCCCGGCGGCGGGTCGGCCATCGCCGCCGACGGTGCCAACAGGCCTACGGCGAGTGCGGCCACGCCGACACCACAGCGCAGCACTGTCGAACGGATGGGGGCACGGGCCATGGCAGAACTCCCTTTCAGCTGGCCCGCTGCACGTTAGCAGCCGCAGACGCCGTGGGGGGTCACTTCGCGGCGACGGTGAACCCGTTCATGATCGCCTCGACGTCGGCGGCCTGTTTGGGCGCCTCGTCGTGGAGGCCGGTGATCGCCAACTGCACCAGGTAGCGCTGGTCGGCCGGTGCCGAGCCGGTGGCCATCACCATCCGGAACCAGCTGTGCAGGCGCTGACCGTTCATCTCGTAGGTGCCCTGCACCATCGACGACGGGAAGCCCTGGTAGTCCTCGTTGGAGGCGTCCAGCAGCCGGAACTTGGGCGACAGTTGGGCGTCGACCACACCATGCTTGATGGCCTCGTGCGAATCGAAGTTGCCGTCGAGTTTGACCGCGCTCAGGATCGCCCGTGGAAACGTCTCGCCCTTGCCGATGACCAGTGTGGTCTTCGGCAACGTCGGGCTGTCCTTCTTGGTCCAACCCGGCGGCGTCGGGATCGACACGGTCAGGTCGGTCAGTGCGTTCGGGGCCACCGCCTCGGCGGCTACCCCCTGGTCTTCCAGGTAACGTCCGACCGTCACCGGGGCCTGCGGTTCCTCCGACGTGGTGGTGGTGCTGCCGTTATCCCAAATAGATTGGTAGTCAGGCGTTTTGGTGCCGCAACCAGCCGCCGCTGCAGCCAGTGCCGCGCACGCCAGCGCTGCGGTGCACGCCAGGGCCGCCCGGCGGATCACAGGATCTCGCGGACCGCGTCAATCGGGCGGGCCAGCCGGGTTCCGTTGTCGGTGACGACGAACGGCCGCTGGATCAGAATGGGGTGGGCGGCCATCGCGTCGAGCAGTTCGTCGTCAGAGGCATCAGCCAGGTTCAGTTCGGCGTACACCGCCTCGCCGGTGCGCACCGCGTCGCGCACGCCGATGCCCGCGGCGCTGATCATCTCCGCCAGCTCCGCACGCGACGGAGGGTTCTTCAGGTACTCCACGATCGTCGGCTCGATACCGTTGTCGCGCAGCAGTTCCAGCGTCTTGCGCGAGGTGGAGCAGCGTGGGTTGTGGTAGATGGTCCCGTCGGTCATTCAGGCGTCTCCGTTGAAAAGTCCGGTGACCGAGCCGTTTTCGAACACCGCTCGGATGGTACTGGCCAGCAGCGGGGCGATCGAGAGCACGGTCAGCTGCGGGAATACCTTGTCCGCGGTGATCGGCAAGGTGTTGGTGACGATCACCTCGCAGGCACCGGAGTCCGCCAGCCGCTCGGCGGCCGGCTCGGACAGCACCCCGTGGGTGGCCGCGATGACGACGTCCTTGGCGCCGTCCTCGCGCAGCAGGTTCACCGCCGCCGCGATGGTGCCGCCGGTGTCGATCATGTCGTCGATCAGCACGCAGGTCTTACCGGCGACCTCACCGACGACGCGGTTCGACTTCACCTGGTTGGGCACCAGCGGGTCGCGGGTCTTGTGGATGAAAGCCAGCGGCACCCCGCCCAGCGAGTCCGCCCACTTCTCGGCGATGCGCACCCGGCCGGAGTCGGGGGAGACCACCACGATGTCGGAGTCGCTGTAGTTCTCCCTGATGTAGCCGATCAGCAGCGGCTGGGCGCGCATGTGGTCGACCGGGCCGTCGAAAAAGCCCTGGATCTGGTCGGTGTGCAGGTCCACCGTGACGATCCGGTCGGCGCCGGCGGTCTTGAGCAGGTCGGCCACCAGGCGAGCGGAGATCGGCTCGCGGCCCCGGTGCTTCTTGTCCTGGCGGGCATAGGGGTAGAACGGCAGGATCGCGGTGATCCGCTTGGCGCTGCCCCGCTTGAGTGCGTCGATCATGATCAGCTGTTCCATCAGCCACTGGTTCAGCGGCGCCGGATGGGACTGCAGCACGAAGGCGTCGCAGCCGCGCACCGACTCCTCGAAGCGCACGAAGATCTCGCCGTTGGCAAAGTCGCGGGCGGTCTGCGCTGTGACCGGGACGTCCAGCTCTTTGGCGACCTGATCAGCCAACTCCGGGTGCGAACGACCAGCGAAGAGCATCAGGTTTTTGCGGTTGTCTGTCCACTCGTGGCTCACGCGCTGCCCCCGCCGTCGGAGATCTGGGAAAATGGTCGAGTTAACTCGGGCCTTATGGTACGTAGCCCGACGTGTGATTTCGCCTCGGGTTGCCGCAACGCGACCAACCTCACGATGATCGATCCGGTTCATCGCCGCTCGCCTGGGCCTTTTCGGCCGCCTCGGCGGCGGGGCTGCCGGGGCGCTTGTGCTGCACCCAGTTCTCGATGTTGCGCTGCGGGCCGGCCGAGACCGCCAACGCACCCGGCGGCACGTCGTCGCGCACCACGGTGCCTGCGCCGGTGTAGGCACCGTCGCCGATGCTGACCGGCGCGACGAACATGGTGTCCGAGCCGGTGCGCACGTGCGAGCCGACCGTGGTCCGCCGCTTGTTCTGGCCGTCGTAGTTGACGAACACGCTGGACGCGCCGATGTTGGAGTGCTCGCCGATGTCGGCGTCGCCGACGTAGGTCAGGTGCGGGACCTTGGTCCCGGTGCCGATGGTGGAGTTCTTGGTCTCGACGAACGCGCCCAGCTTGGCGTCGGCGCCCAGTGCGGTACCGGGCCGCAGATAGCTGAACGGTCCGACCGCCGCCCCGGCTCCGATCGAGGAGGAGGCGGCGTGGCTGCGGATCACCGAGGCACCGTCGCCCACCGTGACGTCGGTCAGGGTGGTGTCCGGCCCGATCTCGCAGTGCGCCCCGATCCTGGTGGTGCCGAGCAGCTGGGTTCCGGGTGCGACGGTGGTGTCACGCCCGATGGTCACCTCCACGTCGATCCAGGTCGTGGCGGGGTCGACGACCGTGACACCGGCGCGTTGATGGGCGGCGATGAGCCGGCGGTTGAGTTCGGCGGCCAACGCGGCCAGCTGCACCCGGTCGTTGACGCCGGCGACCAGGGCGGCGTCGTCGACATGCCGGGCGTGCACTGCCTGGCCGTCCCCGCGCACGATGCCGATCACGTCGGTCAGGTACAGCTCGTGCTGGGCGTTGTCCGAGCCCAGCCGGCCCAGCGCTGAACGCAGCGGCGTGATGTCGAAGGCGTACACCCCGGCGTTGACCTCGCGGATCTCGCGCTGCGATTCGGTGGCGTCGGCCTGTTCGACGATCGCGGTCACCTCACCGTCTTGGGTATGCAAAATTCGCCCGTAACCGGTGGGGTCGGCCATCGTGGTGGTCAGTACGGTGACCGCGGCCGGGGCATTGCGGTGGGTGTCGACCAGCGTCGCCAAAGTGGCGCTGTCCAGCAGCGGTATGTCGCCGGAGGTGACGACGACGGTGCCCGCGAAGTCCTCCGGCAGCGCCGACAGGCCGCACAGCACCGCGTGCCCGGTGCCCAGCTGCTGGTCTTGCCGGGCGATGTCGATGCGGCAGTCCAGGGCCTGCGCCAGTTCGGCGACCGGGCCGGCGATGCGTTCGTGAGCGTGGCCCAGCACCACCACGAGATGGCGGGGGTTGATCCCGGCGGCCGCGCGCAGGCAATGCGACAGCATGCTGCGCCCGCCCAGGGTGTGCAGCACCTTGGGGGTGTCGGAGACCATCCGGGTTCCGGCGCCGGCCGCCAAGACCAGGACCGCCGATTCGACGTGGTTACCCATCAAGCCTCCCCCGGCTGTCCGCCGTGAGTCTGTGTTCGCCGACGCGCCGCTCAGCGTGTCAGTATCCGTGTGCTCCCGCGGAAGCGTCGCAGGCGCGGTCGGTCCTGGGAGCGACGGCGGTCCTGACCCCGTCGAGGTTAGATTGCCTGGTCGAATATAGCGACCGTGTCGGCGCCGTCGACCACGGCGTGAGCGAGTTCGGTCAGACGCTGATTAGTGCGGCGGGCATGTGCGCGCAAGAGTGTGAAGGCCCGCCCGATGTCGATATGGCCGCGTTCGGCGAGGACGCCCTTGGCCTGCTCGATGACCACTCGAGAGTTCAGCGCTGTCTGCAACTGTTGATTGATCAGTTCCGAATGCATCAAAATCCGTTGCTGTACCAGGCCGATGGTCGCCACGTCCGCCAAAGCCTGAGCCATCGCTATGTCGGTGTCCGACATAGGACCCGCTTGGGAGACGAATAAGTTCAGGACGCCGATGCGTTCGTCACGAAGTCGGAGCGGCAGTGCTGCCGTCGTGCGAAAGCCGCATTCGATACTGAGTGCGGTGAATTCCTGCCGGCACGATTGCTCCACTGTGAGATCGTCGACGAAGAACGGCTCGCCCGTGCGGAATGCATGTGCCCATGGGCCGTTGTCAGTCTCCCGTTGCAACAACTCCAGAAGCCGGCTCTGTTCGCCGCTGACGGCCACCACATTCAGCCTGCCGGTGGTGTCGCTGAGCATGATGCCGGCCGCCGCGACCGGCAACAATGACAATGAACTGTCGCTGAGTTGCTGCGCCAATTCAGCGGCGTCGTAATCGGCGACCACGGTGTCAGCCAAGCGGACGAATGCCTGCGCCAGGCGTTCGCAATACGTCATACACACCCCCTCCCCGGAACGGATTTTACCGAAAAGGAATTTGTTTGACCGCCTTGCCAAGCGGTCGCCGATATCCTCCGGTCGACGTTCGAGGACGCCAATGCCCGCGGGGAAGGACTCCGCTCGGTCTGCATTTGTGACCACCACCGTTCGGCTATGCGTTCGGCTATGGCTCGTTGGTCCACAGACTCTCGGTCAGATCGTCGAGCGTCGCCAAAAAGGCCGAATCGTCGGCCGGCCATAGGACCGATCTGCTCATTCTTGTTCGTACGATCCAGCCGTCCGCATGGGTGAATCCAATGATGCGGGAATGGCATTCGTCGAGCGTTGTCATCGCATCGGCCGCCGGTGCATCGGGAGTGAGGTCCGGCAGTGTCATCGACATCAACGCTTCGGTAGTGAAGCCGAGCAACGCGGCGAATGCCGGGTTCGCGAAGAAGATGGCGCCGTCACGGTCGACCGCAAGCGCGGGAACCGGCATCCGCTCGAGCAGGACCAGCGCCGGCAGCTCCTTCAGCCGTTCCGCTGGCGTCTGGAGTCCCCTACCGCTGTGCCGATACCAGCGCTCGCGCCCATAGCCAGGCTGGCCGCTGCGGCGGTTGATCTGGTGCGGTCGGCTCCGAACCCATCCGGTGGGATCGAGCGTCGTCAGCCGGGGCAACTCCAACGCATATTGAGCAACTACTCCCGCCACCGGGGCGGACCCGGCAATGAGTGGAGGAGTACGCCGCCACCGCGCTCGATGCGCAGTCCCCTTGGGCCAGTGTGTGAGAAATTGAACCATAAGGCCGCCCCCGCCATCCCTGCACATCCGACGCCGACCGGGGGCCTGGGTAGCGTTGCTCAAATTACCGGACCGCCCATGCTCGACGCAATGGTTTTCGGTTTCCCTTTCGAGCGCGTCAGCGAATCCCGATGCCCGGCATCTGCCTACCGTGCAATTAGGTCGTCGCCCGACGTAATTTTTGCCCAACCACTTGCGCACCATAGGTTTCGCTGATGAGCGACTCGCTGACCTCGTGCGGATCCAGATCCGCCCGGAGGACGCCCTCGGAGGCCGCAACCCGGACCGGAGCGGTCATTTCCTTCCGTCCAGTTGGTGCAGACGTTTGACGCCGATTCATTGAATCATCCTGAGGCACAGCCAAATTGGTGAGATGTTGGGGCCACTCAGTTGGAAGTGAGGAGTTCTGCGGCCACGAATATGTTGTGAAAGCCGCTTTCTGACAACGGATCAGCGGTGGCGAGACTGGGGGCATTGGGGCCGGTGCGTGCGCCGGCGAGCAGCATGCGCAGTTCTTTCTTCCTTGGCTATCCACGCCGACAGGATCTGGCCGCTGCCGAATCCGTCGATGTTTGCGTTCCGCCGCGGCGTAAATCACTTGTCCAACAGAGGTTCCCGTGCGGTAACCAGACGATGACGGCGGGCTAATTCCGAGACCTCTTGGCGTCCAAGCGATCCCGCTTCGCACAGGTAACCGGCGGCGCACCTCGGTTGCTGCGTCGTTGGCGAGTCTGACCAGCGGTGGGCCTGTCAACTGGGATCGCGCGGAGCTGAGGTCTTGTTGATCGCCAGGGCAGTGCGTCGGCGGATGAATTGGTGGAAATACTCGGTCCGATCCGGCCGTATGATGCCGGTCAACACGACGATCCAGATTCTCTCCAGGTCGAGGAGGAACTCTTCCGGGTTGTCCAGATTGCCGGTCTGGCGCAGGCCCGCGTACAACGCCACGAACATGCGCGCGATGTCTTGCGGGTCGCACTGTTCAATGATGTCGCCGTCGGTGGCCGCGCGTGCGGCAATGGACGCGAGCCAGTCCATCCAGCGCCCGAACAACTGGACCTGCAGGCCCTCGAATCGGCCGACCGACTCGAGTAGATGCAGGCTCGCTCTGGCGGCATCTTCCGTGAGGTCCTCGACGGCAATGAGGTAGAAGGAGTCGATGAGGGTCTCAAGCCCAGAAAGTCTGCGGGCGACCAGGTCCTCGATCACCGCGATGTAGTTGTCGATCTGCTCGGTGATTACCGCCAACGCCAGGGCATGCTTGGAGTGGAAGTGGAAATACAGTGCCCCCTTGGTCAATTCGGCTTCCGCCAAGATGTCGTCGAGGCCGACTTGGTGGTATGCGCGCATCGCGAACTGGTGCGATGCGGCACGCAGGACCTCATACCGCGTCGCGTCCGCCGGCTTGTCGGTCGTACCGGTCACGGTCGAACCTCACGCGGTGCCCCGGGTGAAGAGTGATCGCGGCGCGGCCTCGCAGTCGCCGGCTTCGCCACCTGCATGGTCGGAAACGCTACCGGGCGGTTTCGAGGGCTACGGCTGGCGACACGGACCGGCGCCCGGGTGGAGTATTCGCCACGATGCTGTTCGACCATCCACGCACATCGTCCTTCCGAGGACATACTCATGGTAACTCGTCAGGCTAGAAATCATACTCTTAGAATGTTACGGGTTGTTGGGTGCAAGGAATTCAGGCTGATCGAACGTGTGCTCGTGGCCGCTCGGCGACCCTCGCGGCGATGGCACTGCGGCTCCTGCGCCGGGCGAACCGCATGGCAGGAGGGGTGATGCCCTGGTGGGGGCTACTTCGACGGGCGCGCCGTCATGTCACCGGCGAGGGAGACTTCAGGTAATCGACTACTCTAGACAGCATCCTAAAGGTACGTAATATCGCCCTCACGCAATGAATCGGTTTGTCGGCTGTCGGATCGCAGTCGCTGGGGCGGGATCGCCGTATGCGCGATGTGCGGCCCCAGAGGCGGCAACTGCCGATCAAGCCCATGGGAAGCGTGAGGAGAAGCACATGTCCTTCGTAACTGCACAGCCGGATACGTTGGCGTTGACAGCTAGCACCCTCCAGGCTGTCGGCTCTTCGGTAACGGCGAGTAATGCGGCCGCGGCCGCCCCCACCACCGGGGTGGTGCCGGCGGCTGCCGACGAAGTATCCGCGCTGACGGCGGCACAGTTTGCGGCTCACGCGCAGATGTATCAAGCGGTGAGCGCCCAAGCCGCCGCAATCCACGAGATGTTCGTGAACACGCTGGGCGTCAGCGCCGGTTCGTATGCGGTGACTGAGGCCGCCAACGCGGTTGCGACCGGCTAAAGAGGCAGCAGGTGTAGCCATGGCCATGGATTTCGCGGCTTTACCACCAGAAGTCAACTCCGGACGCATGTATGCCGGTCCGGGGTCTGGCCCGATGCTTGCGGCGGCCTCCTCCTGGGATTCGTTGGCCGCGGAGTTGCAGTCCGCGGCGGCCGCCTACTCGTCGGCGATATCCGATCTGACCAGCGAGGCATGGGTGGGTCCCTCGTCGACCACAATGGCGGCCGCTGCTGCGCCCTACGTGACGTGGCTAAACGACACGGCCGCGCAAGCCGAGCAGACGGGCCTGCACGCGAAGGCAGCGGCGGCCGCCCATGCGGCGGCGTTCGCGATGACGGTGCCACCGCCGGTGATCGCCGCCAACCGCGTTCTGCAGGCCAGCCTGATCGCGACGAACATCCTGGGCCAGAACACCCCGGCAATCATGATTACCGAGGCGCACTACATGGAAATGTGGGCTCAGGACGCCACCGCGATGTACGGCTACGCCGGAGACTCGGCGGCCGCATCGACCCTGACGCCGTTCACGCCGCCGCCGACCACGACCAGCCCGGCCGGCGTTGGTAACCAGGCTGCCGCGACCGCACAGGCCTCCGGGACCTCGGCCGGGACCGGGCAGGGATCCATATCGCAGCTGATCACCTCTTTGCTGAACAGCTTCGCATCACCGGGTACCTCCCCGACCGGCCTCGCCGCGGCGCCGACACCGACGCCCACGCCCACGCCGACGCCGACGCCCACCGGCGGTGGCCTCTTCGGCACGATCGACCCCTCAAATCTCGTGCAGAGCATGGCGTCTCAGTACGGCTTCCTTCCCGGGCTGTTCGGCATGTTCATGGGGGCCAACGCACTGGGGCCGCTCATGGCGACCCCGATGAATATGGCTCTGACCTCCGCGGGCGCGTCAGCCGCCGCGCCGATCGCCGGCCTGTCGCCCATCGCTGGCTTGCCGGGTATTGCCGCGATGCCGGGCATGGCGGCGGGGTCCCTGGGGGGAATGGCCGGCGGGGGGGCGCTGTCGGCGGGTCTGGCATCGAGTGTGGGCGCGGCAACCTCGGTCGGCGCATTGTCGGTGCCGCCGACCTGGGCCGTCGCCGCGGCGACACCGTTGGAAGCACTGGCTCCGGCGGCCCTTCCGATGGCGATGTCGGCCGGCGAAATGGGCGGCGTCGGAATGGTCGGCGCCCCAATGTTCCTGAGCGCGTTACCCCGTGCCGCGATGGCGGCAAGCTCAAGTGGCCCGGTAGCTGTCGCCGGGTTGGGCTCTGCCGCAAGCAAGTACGACCCGCCCCTCAAGGTGGTCTCCCGGCCGGCCGCGGCCGGGTACGCCGCCGAATCGACCGACCCGCCGATCACCAAATACCGCTACCCGACGGTCGACGGGTATTCGCTCAACGGGCACACGCCCGCCGGCTACCGGGCGGCGATCGTCTACTTGCCGATCACCGACGACGAACCGGCCACCGTATGACGGGCCGGGAAGGCCCCCGCGCGCTCCAGCGCGGTCAGATCCGCCGGACGCAACAACCAACTGTCACTTAGACAACCTCAAGGTAAGGAGATGAAATGCCAACACGTTTTATGACCGATCCGGACGCGATGCGTTCGATGGCGGGCCGGTTCGATGTGCACGCCCAGACCGTCGAGGATGAGGCCCGCCGGATGTGGGCGTCATCGACCAACATCTCCGGCAGCGGCTGGGGTGGCCTGGCCGAACGCACGTCCTACGACACGATGGGCCAGATGCAGACCGCGTTCCGCAACATCGTGACCATGCTGCACGGCGTACGGGACGGCCTGGTTCGCGACGCCAACAACTACGAGCAGCAGGAAACTGCCTCGCAACAGATATTGAGCAGCTGAAAGTAATTGGGAGACGAGTGCTATGACGATCAACTATCAGTTCGGTGACGTCGACGCGCATGGTGCGCTGGTGCGTGCCCAGTCGGCCTCTCTCGAGGCAGAGCATCAGGCGATCGTGCACGACGTGCTGGCCGCCGGAGACTTCTGGGGCGGCGCCGGCTCGGTGGCCTGTCAGGAGTTCATCACCCAGTTGGGACGCAACTTCGCGGTCATCTACGAGCAGGCCAACGCCCACGGCCAGAAGATTCAGACCGCGGGCAACAACATGGCCAGCACCGATGCGGCTGTCGGGTCCAGCTGGGCCTAGCAGCACCGAGCCGAACCCGGAGACATCTGATGGCCGTGTTGTCAGCCGTAACCGCAGAAGCCCGGGTGCCGACGGGATCGGCCGGGATTCGCTACCGACTCGCTGCTGCCGAGCTCGGTGAATCCCGCCGGGTCGGCGGCACGTGGCGGGGACGGGTTGTCGGAGTGGGGGACCGACCGTGACGACCGGTTACCGCGCGGCCGATACTCAGGGGCTGTTGCAGCGGGCTGAAGCTCCGCCTCGGCGCCACGCGCCCGTCGAGCACCCGGACGTCGCATCCGCCGTTCTGCGTCCGGCGGTGAGCGGTTGGAATCAACGGCTGCGCTCCCAGTCGGTAGTCAAACCCGGAGGGGCCGAACTTGATTCGTCGCGCACCGAGCCCCGTGACTACTTCGCGACGCTGTCTCTTCGGGCACGATGGCAGCACCGGTACGGCAATTGGCTGCTGGTCTCCGATGGCATCGTCGTGAGTGTTGTTGTGGTGGCGGCGCACATTCTGCGGTTCGGCAACATGACGAGCGGCAGCCTGTGGACGGGGCACACGTCGGTTTCCTACTTGGCCGTCTCGGTGCTGATCGGGTCGATGTGGGCGCTGGCGCTGACGATTTATCACACCCGTGCACATCAAGTGATCGGGGCCGGCCCCGAGGAGTTCCGTCGGGTGTGGACGGCGACGTTGTCACTGTTCGGAGCCATCGCCGTCGTCTCGACACTGTTCAAACTCGACATCGCTCGCGGCTATCTTGCGGTCGCGTTTCCGCTCGGACTACTCGCACTTTCGGTAAACCGCCACCTGGCCCGGAGGTATATCGCAGGGCAGCGCCGCAACGGCCGATTCATGACTGCCGTGCTGGCCGTCGGCGGGGCTGAATCGGTCACAGACCTTGCGCAGTCGCTGGCACGGCATCCGGCTGACGGTTACACCGTGGTCGGTGTCTGTACCCCCGGAGTTCCCCAGGACGAAGACTTCACGCTTATCGTTCCCGGACTTGGTCCGCTGCGGGTGTTCCCCTACGAGGCCGACATCCGATCCGCCATCACGGCATCGCAGGCTGACACGGTCGCATTGACCTCGTCAGGGGAGTTGGGGCCGGAGGGAATCCGCGATCTGTCATGGCAATTGGAGAAACTCGGCGTTGATCTCGTCGTCTCTCCGGGAATCGTCGATGTCGCAGGTCCGCGACTTACCGTGCGGCCGGTGGCCGACTTGCCGCTGATTCACGTGGACAAGCCGAAATACCACGGGGCCAAGCGCTTTCAGAAGCGGGCGTTCGACGTCTGCTTTTCGCTGGCGGCGCTGCTGGCGGCATCGCCCGTCATGGTGGTTGCCGCGCTGGCGGTAAAGGCGACCAGCCCGGGACCGGTGCTCTATCGGGCGGAACGCATCGGCCTCGATGGTGTGCCGTTCTGCATGATCAAATTCCGCACCATGGTCGACGGTGCCGACCGCAGGCTGACGGAGGTGGCCAGTCTCAACGACAGCGTCGGCGGGGTGCTGTTCAAGGCTCGCGAGGATCCCAGAATCACCAGAGCGGGAAAGATTCTGCGTAGGTACAGCATCGATGAACTCCCACAGTTCATCAACGTCCTTCGTGGCGAAATGAGTGTGGTCGGCCCCCGGCCGCCACTGCGATGTGAAGTTGAGACTTACGACCATAGGGTCCGTCGTCGGCTGCTCGTGCGTCCGGGCATCACCGGACTGTGGCAGGTCAGCGGCCGATCTGATCTGTGCTGGGACGACTCGGTGCGGTTGGACCTGTCTTATGTGGAGAACTGGTCGATGCTCAACGACTTGGTGATCGCCGCGAAAACGATCGGGGCGGTCTGCGGTGCGAACGGCGCATATTGATCCCGCAATAAGTCATCCCAACAACGATTCTGCCGCTGAAAGCGAACACCGGACGGAAAGGTGGGCCATGCGTCGAAATGCGTTCCCGCACGCGGTGGTAACCGGGATCGGCCTCGTCACACCGGTCGGTCGCGGAGTCGATGACTTCTTCGCTGCATTGTGTGCTCCGACCTCCGGCCTGGTACGCCCACCAGCGGGGCACTTCGCGGCAGGCTTGGTCGACGCGGTCGGTATCGCCCCGCAGATCGACGCCTTCAGTGTGCTTCCCGACAACGATGCGGTTGTGGCAGACCGCTTCTCGGTGACCGCATTGGCTGCTGCCGATGATGCGATCGCAGATTCCGGCATCAGGATCGGTGTCGATGTCGACCCGTTGCGGGTCGCAGCGGTCATAGCCTCGGCCACCGGCGGCATGGAAACGTTCGAACGGCAGGCGATCATGCAGCACAACCGCGGGTTCGACGCGGTGGACCGCCATCTGTTCAACGGATTTCTGCCGAACATGGCGGCGGCCCGCATCGCCATCAAACACGGTATCCGCGGACCGAGCTTCGCGATCGCTTCGGCATGTACGGCCAGCGCGCACGCGATTGCCGAGGCGTTACGGCTGATCCGTGCGCGGGACGCCGACGTGGTGATCTGCGGTGGCACCGAAGGCCCACTGGGGCCCACCGGCCTGGCCGGGTTTCGCAACGCCGGCGCACTCGCCACCGGATGGGCCGAACCGGCCGCCGCGAGCAGGCCGTTCGACACCGACCGTAACGGCTTCGTGACGGCCGAAGGCGGCGGCGTACTGGTGATCGAACGTGGCGATCTCGCCGATGCGCGCGGCGGCAGCGGATACGCCGATCTCATCGGCTGTGGCGCCACAAGCGATGGCTACCATCTGGCAATTCCGCGACCGGATGCCAGTGGCATCGCCGACAGCATGCGCCTCGCGTTGCGCAACGCGGGTGTCGTACCCGCCGAGATCGGCTATCTGAATGCCCACGGCACCAGTACCCGAATCGGTGATGTCACTGAGGCAAAGGGCATCCGCGCGGTCTTCGGCGAGCGCCAGCCAATGGTGAGTTCGACGAAAGGCGTCACAGGGCATCTCCTGGGCGGGGCCGGCGTGGTCGAGGCAGCCGCAACCGTGCTCGCACTGGCGCGCGAGCAACTCCCGCCGACGATGAATCTGGACGCGCCGGACAGCCGGTGCGATCTCAACCACCTTCGCGACCACGCGGTCGCGAAGTCCGTTGAGATCGCGATGTCCAACTCGTTCGCCTTCGGCGGGCACAACGTGTCCCTGGTCTTCGGCGCCGCATCTACCCGCCGTCGGCGCGAAGCCCCGGTTCCGGTCGAGGAGGCCTGAGGTGGTAGCAGCGTATTCCGGTCGGCCAGCGGCCGATGCCTACGAGAACGACGAGGAAGCCATGACACACACCATCTTCTCCGACGCCGACATCGCCTTCGCGGACACCGCCGGGGTCGGCGAGGTGATGGCCGACTTCGCCGCCGCGGCGCGACATGCGGCTGACCTCCCGGCCATCGTGCACAACGGGAGGGCTATCACCTATCGAGAACTTGCGGCACGGGTCTGCCGTACCGCGTCGCGCTACCGGCGGCGTCGATCCGCCGCGGAACGGCCGGACGCTCTGATCGGCGCGCTGGTCTCGCCGACACCCACCGTGGCGGAGCACCTGCTCGCGATGCTGCAGTCCGGCGAAACCTACTGCCCGATCGACGCGGCTCTGCCCGCCGGGCGGAAGATGGCGCTCGCCGCGGCACTCGGGGTCGACCGTCTCGTGACGCTGGCCCCCGAACACTGCGGGGTGACCAACCTGCGGCTCCAAGACCTTGACGAGACCCCAGTAGCCCGCGGGGACCTTTCGTGGGAGCAGGACCATCCTGCATACATGCTGTGCACCTCGGGCTCTACCGGGGCGCCGAAACCGGTGGTGATCTCCCAGCACGCACTGGCAGTCACGGTGCGCATGCTGCGGCGGTTATTCGCGCTCACCCCCAACGACCGGGTGCTCCAATTCGCCTCGCTGGGCTGGGACACCTGCCTGGAGGAGATGTTGCCGGCATTGACCGCCGGCGCCGCAGTCGTTTTCGACGACGCGGCACACTCGGGCTCATTCCCGCGTTTCGTCCGCATGGTGGCGGAACGCGGAATTACGGTACTCGATTTGCCGACGGCGTTCTGGCACGAACTGGTGCTCTTCCTGCATGAAGAACGCGAGACCCTGCCCGACTGCGTCCGGCTGGTGGTGATCGGGGGCGAGCGGGTCGATCCAACCCGGCTGCGGCAGTGGCGGAATCTCGACACCGGACAGGTGATGCTGCTCAACACCTATGGGTGCACCGAAACGACGATGGTGACGCACGCAGTCCGGCTGAGTGGCCCGGGCACCGAACGGGGAGTCGCGGCTCACGAGGGCGAGGTGCCGCTGGGGCGTGCCCTGGCGCATGTGCGCGATCACGTCAGTGACGACGGTGAGTTGCTGGTGGCTGGCCCCAACCTGGCCACCGGGTATCTCGGCTTGCCCGAGCTCACCGCGATCGGCTTTCCGGTTGCTGACTACGGCTTTGGGCCGACGCGCTGGTTCCGAACCGGTGACGTGGTAGTCCGTCGCGATGCCGGCTTGCTGTATCCGCGGGGGCGCCGCGACGACCAAGTGAAGGTCCTCGGCGTGCGGGTCCATCCGGCTGAGGTGGAGGCACAACTGCAAACCCATCCTGCGGTCGCGGGTGCGGTCGTGGTCGGTGAGCGGAGGCTCGGGCACATGACGTTGTGTGCGTACGTGGTCGCGGCAGCCGGTACTACGGCGGCCGAGTTGAGACGACATCTGCGTGAGCGGCTACCCGCGCAATTCGTACCAAGTCGCGTGCAATTCGTTGCTGCCCTGTCCTATACGAGCAGCGGAAAGATCGATCGGGCGGCGACACGACAGGCTGCAACCGATTGCCACAGTAGAGGAGTATCTCGATGAGCGCTGATTTCATCGTCCAGGTCTTTCGCCGCATTCTCGACACCGCGGACGTGGATACCGATTCCGATTTCTTCGAACTCGGGGGCGATTCTCTGCTCGCCACCCGAGTGCTCAGCGCGATCGCGCGGGAGTTCGGCACAGAACTGATGTTTGAGGACTTCGTCGACGATCCCTGCGCGGACGGACTTTTTGCGAAAGTCGCAGGTGCGACGCGATGAACGGGGCAGCTTCGCGGGTTGTCGTGGTGGGCGCCGGTCTGGCTGGGCTGACCGCAGCGGTCGAATTGGTCGCGGCCGGGGCGGAGGTCACCGTCCTGGAGGCGCGTGATCGGGTAGGCGGCCGGGTACACGGAGTTCCGGTGGCCGACAACGTCGTCGCCGATGCCGGTGCTGCGTATCTGGGTGTCCGGCACACGGAACTGCTTGCGCTGCTGCGCAAGCACCGACTCGGTCTGGTCCCGACCGGGATGGCCGGAGACAGCACGTTCCTGATGTACGACAATCGGACGACATCTGCGAATCGGATGCCCCCGCTGCGCGGCGTCGCGCTCGGCAAGTTGTTCGACCGGCTCGAGGAACTCGTCGGCCAAATCGACGCCGAGGCGCCATGGCGGAGCCCACGAGCCGAATACCTCGACCAGATCACCGCCGGTGACTGGATGGACGATCAGGGTGTGCATCCGGATGCGCGCACCTTCTTTCCACTGTTCATCGGCGAGATGATGGCGGCTGACCCATCCGCGATCTCCGCATTACACATGGCCTTCTACTTGCGTTCCGGCGGTGGAATCCGCTATCTCAACGCCTTCGAGGGCGGCGCCCAGCAATGGCGGATCGACGGCGGCGCTCATCGGCTGTGCGCCGCGCTCAGCCAGCGGCTCGGTCAGCGAGTACTACTGGGGCATCCGGTGTATGCGATCGACCAGAATGCCGGCGGTGCGGTAGTGCGTTGCGTTTCGGCGGCTGACCGCGCCCGACAGGATTATCCCGCTGATCGTGTGGTGGTCGCAGTCCCGCCACTGTTGGCGCAACGCATAGAGTTCCGGCCAGGTCTGCCGACGCCGCGCGCGACGGCGGCGACCCGCCCAGGTTGCGCGACCAAGGTGCATCTGACTTTTCCGGCTCCGCTATGGCGCAAGCACGGATTGTCCGGATGGTCGCTGAGTACCAATGGGCCGCTGCTGTCGACAGTCGACGATTCCCCGCCAGACGACTCCGCCGGGGTGCTCACCGGCTTTGTGACCGGCGCCGCGACCTCGTTGTTCGGCGAACTGTCGTCAACCAAGCAACGTGACGCTGCAGTCGCGCACGTGCATCATCTTTTTCCACAGCTGCCGGCGCCGACTCGATGCACCGTCACCGACTGGCCGGCCGAGAAGTACAGCAGGGGAGGATATGCCGCCCTTTTCGGTCTCGGCGACTGGCTGCGCCTCGGCCCAGCGCTGACCACACCGCATGGCCGAGTCCACTGGGCGGGAACCGAAACCAGCTTGGAGTTCTTCGGTCTGATGGAGGGAGCCATCAGGTCGGGCCGGCGGGTCGCCGCCGAACTGATTCACGCGGCCGAACCGGCGACCGTGCCGCCAGAGGTCGTCGTCCGATGACCGCGCTCGAAGAATCGGTGCCTGCCGAATTCATGCCCGCCACCGATCAGCCGTATAACTATGTGCGCAAACGCTTGTCCGAGCCGGATTGGTGCCGTTTTCCGGGCTGGGCGGGAGTCACCGAGGCGCAGTGGCGCGATCCGCAGTGGCAACGGGCGCACTCGGTGAAGAACATCGCAGAGCTGCGTAGGGTGATGGGTGACCTGCTCGACGAATGCTTCTATGCCGACTTGGCCGCCGATCAGCAGCGGCGGGCCACCATGTCGATGCTGCTGCCGCCGCAGATGCTGAACACCATTGCCTCGCACTGCGTGCCCGAAGGCGGCGGGCTCACCGATGCGTTCTACGCCGATCCGATTCGGCGTTACATGTTGCCGCTGTTCAGCGATCGTGACGTGGAGTGGGGATCGCACCCCTACGCTCAACGAGACTCGTTGCACGAGAGCGAGATGTGGGTAGTGGAGGGCTTGACGCATCGCTATCCGACCAAGGTACTCGCTGAACTGGTGGCAACCTGTACGCAATACTGCGGGCACTGCACGCGGATGGATCTGGTCGGCAACTCCACACCGACGGTCAGCAAAGCCAGGCTGGGCCTGCGCCCTGATGACCGGCAAGGCCGGATGCTGGACTACTTGCGCGCGACACCGACGGTCCGGGACGTGGTGGTCTCCGGCGGGGACGTCGCGAACGTTCCCTGGCCCCGGCTGGAATCGTTTCTCATGCAGTTGCTCGACATCGACACTATCCGTGACATTCGCCTGGCGACCAAAGCGCTGGCCGGGCTGCCGCAGCACTGGTTGCAGCCCAAGGTGCTCGAAGGAGTCGCCCGCACGGCGCGTGTTGCGGCCGACCGCGGGGTCAACCTGGCGATGCACACCCATATCAACCACGTGCAGTCGGTGACGCCGCTGGTCGCGGAAGCGACGCGAGCCCTGCTCGACGCCGGGCTGCGAGACGTGCGCAACCAAGGAGTGTTGTTGCGCGGGGTGAACACCACCGCCGACGACCTGCTGGACCTGTGCTTTGCGCTGCAGGGCGAAGCGAACATCCTGCCGTACTACTTCTACATGTGCGACATGATCCCCAACGCCGAACACTGGCGGATCGCACTGGGAGATGCGCAACAACTGCAGTCGGCGATCATGGGTTATCTACCGGGCTTCGCGACGCCGCGGCTCGTATGCGATGTGCCCTACGTCGGCAAACGGTGGGTCCACCAGGTGGTGGAATACGACCGGACGCTGGGAATCTCGTACTG
The DNA here is from genome assembly GCF_001673565.1 of Mycolicibacter sinensis. Taxonomy (GTDB): domain Bacteria; phylum Actinomycetota; class Actinomycetes; order Mycobacteriales; family Mycobacteriaceae; genus Mycobacterium; species Mycobacterium sinense_C. Next base: position 58,412 of record NZ_LZMF01000126.1, on the reverse strand, counting down.
GAGCAAGAACTACCGCACCGGCCTGGATGCCATCGATGTCGATGCATTCAATCAGGTCTACCCGTACTACGACCCGATCGACAGCTTGCCCGCGGCCGGGCAGGCGTGGTGGCGGAGCAACGGCGAATGCGCCACGCATTTCCGGCAGAACGGCTCAGGCGGCCCGGGTGCGGTCGCACACACCGTGATTGAGCCGCAACAGCCTAGCGCAGCGTTCCCCGTGAAACTCCAGACCCGATCCGGCTTCATGCGGAGGGAGACATGATGACCAACGCGAAGGAATTGCCCCGGGAGCTCAGGAGGGATGTGATCCTCTATGAACTCAATGAGGTTCCGTGGCGTGTAGTCGACTACTACATCGAGCGGCGCCCCGACTCCCACCTGGCCGCGCTGGTCCGCGGAGGCGAGTCGTTGACCACGCGCCACGATGATTCATTACACCTGAGTCCATGGCGGACGTGGCCCAGCTTGCACACGTCGACTTATGACCACAACTCGTTTGATCTGGGTCAAGATCCTGCCACGTTTCGCGGTGACCCGATCTGGGACGTCGCAGACCGAGCAGGTCTCAGCGTGGGAATCTTCGGTCCGATGCAGAGTTGGCCGGCCCGGCAGTTTCGAAGTGGTGGTTTCTACATCCCCGACACCTTCAGTCAAGACAGCAAGACATATCCCGCCGCGTTGGAGAGATTTCAACGATTCAACCTGGCGATGACCTTCGAGCAGGGTTTCTCATCGAACACGCCACTGAAACCGACGGCGTTACTCGCTGAGGGGTTTGATCTTGTTCGGCGCGGGCTCACACTGCGATCGGCCTGCACGCTCGTCGCCCATCTCGTCAGCGAGAAGCGTGATAGCCGATACAAGGCCAGGCGATCGGCCCTCCAGGCTCTGCCCGCTTTCGACCTGTATTGGCGCCTGCATCAGACGTACCGACCGCGGCTCAGCATCTTTTTCACCAACCACGTGGCAGGCATGATGCACCGCTACTGGGGCGATGCCATGCCCGATTACGCCTACGAATACGAGACTGATGAGGTGTACGGCAATTTCATCATGACCGCGATGGATTACACCGATCGGCAGTTGGGTCGCATACGTAAGCACCTGGCAGCCAATCCGGCATCGATGTTGGTGATTGCGGCGAGCATGGGGCAGGGCCCGATACCGACCGGATTCACCGACCGCGATCTGTTTGTTCTCGAGGATCCCGCGCAGCTGCTCTCGCGGCTCGGTCTGAAACCCGCCGAGGTCCGTCTGGCGATGTATCCGGGCATCTCCCTGGTGTTCGCTGATGATGTCGCGGCGCGCGAGGCGATCATTCCCCTGGAGTCGGTGCGGACCAACAACGGCAGGCAGCTGTTCAGTTCGGCGGAACTTCCCTGCAGACAAGAAGGCCGGAGCGTAACGTTCATGATCAATCTCGACGCGGAGTCGCGCCAACGCACCCGATTGCGTTATCTGCCAATCGGCGCCGATGCCGAGGCGATCGGGACGCCGGCAGACCTGGGGTTGGCGGTGCGTCAGAGACTTGGCGGAGGCAACACCGCCTATCACATCCCGCACGGGATGCTGCTGGCCTATGGCGCAGGTATCGCCCCGGATTCATCGCGCAAAGAGGTCGATGTCCTGGACGTCGCCCCATCGCTACTGGCCAATCTCCTCAACGTCCCGCCGGCACGGACGATGCGGGGAAGCCCGAGTCTGTTCGCCCAGGGTCGGCTCCACTCGGCAAGTGACACAAGCGATTCACGCACCCCGGCCTAGGTTCCGGCCCGGACCGAGTGGTGCCGGGCCAGAGGCATTACTCGGTAACTTCTGCTACGGCGGCGACGTCCACCGACGACGCCCGTTTACGCGCCTCCCACGGCGCGAAATAGGCCAGTCCGAGCGAGGACGCCAGAATCGTTCCCACCGCCAGGCCGACGGCGATGCCGGTTGCGCTGCGGAATAACAATGCGCCGCAGCAGGAAGTCGAGAGCGTCGCCGTCATCAGCACGATCTTGAACCGCACCACGGCCGAGCTCCGATTGAACGTTCTGAGAAAGACACCCAACGCGAACGCGACTGCGGTTGCGCAATACTCGATCACCACGATGGGAAGCACCTGCCGTGCGGGTTCGAACGATTCCCCCAGCAGGTAAGCGCCGATGCTGCCCGGCAACGAACACAGCACCACGCCTACGATCACAGCCAACGCGGCGATGCCGCCCAACAGTCGTAAGGAGGCGAACCAGACGGTCCGGGGCGGGGCGGAATCGCGGGTGCTCTCCGAGATAACGACCAGCTGCAGGGCCGATGCCAATATCGCAATGGGCGACAGCAGGACAGTTGCACCGCGGAGCGCCGCCGTCGCCGTGGCGCTCACAAGTGCCGCGGCCATCGCGAGAACCAGGAAGACAGTGGTCTGCTCGAGCCCAGCATCGACGCCGTACCTGATGCGGTGTTGCCAGCCGGCCGTCGCCCATCGTCGCAGACCGGCGACCCTGGGCCGTACCCGGAGATCGGTCGCGATACCAACAGCGGCAATCAGGCCGAGGCTCGCCCACCCTCCGATCAACCAGGACACTGTCGAGATCTTCAGCCAGGCCGAGACGATGAGCAGAACAGTCCCCAGAAACCAGACGCCATCCCAGATCGCCGCGACGTGCGGTCGGCCTTCGGCAATCGTGACGTACCGCAAGACGTCCTGGCACAAAACGATCGGCGCAGCGACGCCGAGCAGGAGAGCGGGAAGGCCGAGCGTGCGCCCGAAGAGCACCATCACGGCGAGCGCGGCGCAGCCGATCGCTAAGCCGGCGGAGATGGCGAAGGAACCCTCCCGGCGTATTCGCTCGGTCGTCTGATCGGACTTCAGCAGCAGCGGAGTGCCGAGCGCGCCCCGTTGCGTCACCAGGATCGCGATGAGGGCGGTGATCATCAGAACGATTCCGCCGAACTCTTCTGTCGTGGACACGACCGCGACGGCGAATGTGAAGATCCCGTTGCTGGCGCTGGAGAAACCCTGGTCGATCGTCGCCGAGAAGATCCGGGCCCGGCGGCTCGATTTCGCGGGCGCCATTACTGTTTCGGCGTCGCTTTCACCGACCCGCAGGCGGGAGACCCGCCGGCTGCCGGAGCCGGTGAAGGTTTCGCTGTGACGACCCATGCGCTGCACCTCGCCGTGAATCGAGCGCTAGCCGTAGAGGAAAACGAAATACAACAGCAACGCCGCCAGCACCGTCACGATGATCGCCACGATCATCCGCGTCATGAGCGGTGTGTTCCCTGAACCCTTTGTCCTTGATCTCATTGTCGGCGCCGCGCCCCCGGGTTGTGCCAGGCATCCGAACGTAGCCGGACTTGCCAGCATCCAGCTTCTCACGAAATAGCGCTGTCGGACCGCGAAAACAACGGCGAGGGGAAGAGTCTTGCGGCGGCGTCAACGCAGTGTGGGCGTAGCGACGAGAAATACGCTCAGGAATCCGATCATCGCGAATGCTGTGCCATAGAGCAGATTCAGCGCCAGTAGTCCGCCAACTCGGGCGGCGAACCGTAGTGCCTCAGACATGGTTTCAATGGCCGGCCAGGGCTGGAAAACCGATGTCAAAGGAGCCGCCGTGGAGAGGAAGCCGGCGGCCACCGGCGTCAACACGGGGTAGTAGTGCGGATAGACCGTCAATGCGGCCACCAGCGCGCAGGCGCCACAGTTCCCGGCGATCACCAGCCGTATCGACGGTTGCCGGAAATAGAACAATGACAACAGGACTGCCGCGCCGGCGCCGCCGACGCACATGAGCGGCAGCGCAGTCATCCGGAATGCTCGTCTGTCGCGCGGGGCCGTCGACGACGTCTGATGCTCACGAACGCTCCCGCGACGACGCCGGCAGCGGCGCTCACCGGGATCAATGCCATGCAGGGCAAGCCCCACATCGGAGCACTGCCGATCGTCAGCGTCGTGATCACGCTGATACTGCACAATGCCCCGGATCCGCCCCACACGGTCGCCAGCAGGCGAGGTTGTGCCCGAACCGCGAGCATCCAACCCAGAGCGAACGATGCTGCCGCGGTGAACAGCAGCATCGAGATCCATCGCTGCGCCAGCAGCGGCCACATCGACGCGGACACTTCGCGGACCGCGACACCGACCGCCGCGCCGGAAGCAACGTAGGGCCACAGTCGAGAGGCGCGGTTCCTTGGCGAAACAGTCACCACCGCGCGATCATATTCCTGTGTCCCGCTATCGGACCCAGGCCCGGCTGGATTTCCGCGGTCTTGCGGACGGTCCGGCGCCGGCCCGTTTCGGTCCTGGCGCCGCCTTATCGACAGCCGACCCGCCCGACGATCCCACTACGCACCTGAGCGTCGTAAGCGGAAAACTGACGAACGCGCCTACCGTCGGCGGTCGTGCGGCCGGCTACTACACGTCGGCGAACCTGGGGGCGCCGATCACCGCCATCGGCGCTCGCTGGACGTTCACCGCGCGGCGTGGGACACCGGGTGTGATGGCGCTGCTGGTCTCTCAGACGGCACTGGACTGGCCGCTGCCCATGCATCTGGTCGTTACCCCCGACAGGTGGAGCTTCGGCGTCTGGCCCCCAGCGGGCGCCACACCGAATGGACTTCAGACGCTGCGATCGGGCTGCTTTCGCCGGCCGCTCGACCAGGACGGCACCCGGGTCTATGAGGCGCGGGCCGACCTCGACGGCGACCGGGCGGACATCGAGCTGCCGGACGGCCGACACCAGAGCGTGCGCGATCCCCGCATCGGCGAGTGGGCGGGACCGTTCGCGACATTCGAGGCCTACGCCAATCACGGCTTGACCGACTCGCAGGTGGGATTCACCGAAATCTGGGCGGAGAGCGCGGGGCCGGTGAGCCCTGGGATCAGCCCGGCGTGCCGCGCTTGAACAGCATGTCGGTTTGGATTGCCCGCCCGTTCTCATCGCTGACGGCGCCGTAGCTGCGGACCAGCTCAAAGCCCCGTTCGCGCAGCCATCCGGTGAGCTCGTCGGCCAGCACCTGCCCTTCGTACAGCTCGATGAACGAGCCCTCCGCGCAGACGTAGGTGAAACGGTCGAGCAGTTCACCGCAGCCGCGCAACGCCTCCAACTCGTAGCCTTGAACGTCGAGCTTCAGCAGCGCCGGTTCGTCGATGGAACCGCCGTCGAGAAACTCGGACAGCGGGCCGATTCGGACCGTCTCGGTGCCCACTTCACCGGTGCCATGAAAGAGCTGCCGCTGGGTGGCGGTGATGGGCAGCAACGACGACGAATCATCATGGCCGGAGACGTGCATGGTGGATTCTCCGCTCGCCGGGGCCAGCGCGGCGTGGTGCAGCGTGACCCGTGGCTCGTGGGCGAAGACCCGCTGGAAGCGCGCCGCGGGCGCTGCGAGCGGTTCCAGCGAGACGATCCGCGCGGCGGGGAAGGCATGCCGGGCGAAGAGCGCGAACTGGCCACGGTTGGCGCCGACGTCGACGACAGTGCGCAACGTCAGCCCCGCGAGTCCTTCGCGGTGCTCGACGGCCGCGGCGACCCGATGCCGCAGCAGGGCGGTTCTATACGGCGCCACCCGCAGGATGGCGAGAAGTTTCGCCGAGCGTCTCATGCAGCGCCTGCCTCTCCGATCGCCTCGGCAATCGATGTGATGAATCCGAGTGCAGCACCCCGCGCTTCGAAGTTGTCCAGGAAGCAGGCCTGCGCACGGCGCCGCATTTCTGCACGTTCGATGTCGGGCAGTGCTATCCAGCGCTGCAACAGCGAGATGGCGCCGGGGAGGGTGTCGGTCTCGACAAGGCCTGCGTCGCAACGCTGAATCTCGCGCCAGATGTTCACTTTGTCGCTGATGAGGACGGGCAGACCACACGCGAGCGCCTCAGCGATCACAATCCCGAAGTTCTCGGAATGCGATGGCAGCACAAACGCATCAGCTGATCGGTATGCGCCCCACTTGGCGTCGTCATTCAGCATCCCGAGAAAGGTGATGCGATCTGCCACTCGCAGCGATTCGGCGAGCATCCGCAGCTTGGTCTCCGTTCCCGATTCGTCAGGTCCGGCCACGACCAAGTGGAGCCGCTCATCTTGATGGCAGACCTGCGCGAACGCCTCGATCAACAGGTCGCATCCCTTCTTGGGATGCAACCTGCCGAGGAACAGCAGGGTGCGACGGCCTTCAAGGTGCGGGTTCTGCGCCAGGAAAACCTCGCGCTGACGCGCCGGATCGCCCGGCGGCCGTTCGATCCCGATACCGACGATGGCTTCCCGCGCCTGGTAGGGCGTGAACGCGGTCCGGGCCAGCCGCCGTTCCTCCTCGCAGGTGTAGAGCACGGCTCGGGCATCGCGGAGTGTTCGATGCTCGACTAGCCGCCAGTAGAGCGATTTCTTGAGGTGTTTACCGGGATAGCGCTGCTCGAACCAGGGATCCAGCGCGCCATGGACGAAAAGGAAGTACGGCACCCCGGTTCCGCGGCACGCCGCGTGCACCGCTCGGCTCTGGTATTGCCAGATGCCGTGGACGGTCACGGCGTCGTAGTCGGTGACATGCCGTTGCAGCCACAGTCTCAACTGCCTTGAGTAGCCGTATCTTCCGCGTGCCGGACCGAAGGGGCGCGGAGTGCCGGGCAGGTCGGTGAGCCACCGCGCTGACGGGGGATCCGTGGTGACCACGTCGACGCAATGCCCCAACTCGGTTAGGCTTCGGGTGAGCTGATTGACCACGACGCACGGGCCCCCGTAGGTCGGGTTGAGTGTGCCTGCTACCTGAAGCAGACGTACCGGCGGCATCTCACCGGCCTCGGTGCCGTCGCAATCGCCACGCACGACCCAGCGGGCCGTCCCCGATCGACGCCCTGTCGATGACATTCGCCCGCCCGGCGCCCATCACCCGGCTCACGGTGTTGAGCTTATACGCCGGCGGCCGCTGCGCCAGCCCGTTCGGCGGGGTTGGCGATACTGGATAATTTCTCGCGGATTTAACCCAGGTCCATCGCGGTGCCGATACCGTCGTCACATCGAATAGACGGGATTGGAGGGCGAAGTGGCAGATCGTCGTCCGAACAAGTGGCTGTCGGTGGTCGCCTGGCTGTTGCCGAACTGCGGCGCCAAACACTGGGCATTGCGGTTGTTGGGCAACGACATCGGACGTGACGTCGTTCTCGCGCCCACCCTGGTGCTCAATTGCGGTCCGTTCGCCCTCGCCGACGGGGTCGTGTTGGGGACCCTCAACATCTTCAAATCGCTATCCAGCGTCGAGGTCGGCCGGAAAGGGTTCATCGGCAATTTCAACCAGTTCACCGCGGCCGCCGATTATCAGCGATACAGCCCGCTGGTGGGCAAGTTGTTGATCGGGGAATTCGGGGTCATCACGAACCGCCACTACGTCGACTGCTCCGGGCAGGTCATCCTCGAACCGGCCGCGGCGGTGGGCGGTCTGAAGAGCATCATTCAGAGCCACGAACTCGATCTGGTGGAGAACAAGACGGAACCCGGCCGGGTCATCGTGGGCAGCATGGCGGTGACCTCAACCGGCTGCATCCTCCTCAAGGACTCGGCCCTGCCCGAACGGTCGGTGCTCGCAGCGGGTTCGGTGCTTCTCAAGGCCAAGAAGGGCGAGACCATGCCGATTGCCGCCCTGTACGGCGGAGTTCCGGCGCGCCTGATCCGGCAGATCGAGAAGTCTGCGGTCTGGGATCGCGCCGAGAACTACACGGAGGTGACACCCTTCGATGACGAAAGATTCCGTGGGCAGTAGCGCGGGCGCAGAGAGCGGTTGCGGTGCTGGCTGATTCAGTGCTTGGAGTTCGGATGGCTCTCGACGAGTCGCCGGCACCAGCCTTCGTACTCGTTCAGTGCCCGTTCCGCGCCCAGCAGCTGGCAGGCATAGCGCCGGCCGGAGATGCCTAGTCGCTTGCCGGCGTCGTGATCGTCAGCCAACCGCACCGCCGCGCCGAGCAGCGCGGCCGGATCTCCGGCGGGGACCACGACACCGGCGCCGGCGTCCCGAATCTCGGCGGCAGTCACTCCATTGATGTCTGTGGCGGCCAGCACCGGGCGACCGGCCGAAAAATAGGAAGTCAGCTTGCTGGGCACCGCCATTTCACCCACCCCCGGGCGTTCATTGACCAGTAGAACGTCCGCACACGCGAGCGTCTGACAGTAGTCCTCCTCGGCCAGCGGGGCCTTGAACTCGATCCGTTGTACGCCGTCGGCCGACTGCTGCAGGGCTCGGCGCTGATTGCCGTCGCCCAGCAGCACGAATCGGATATCGACCCGCTGTTCGTCGGCGAGCCGAGCCGCCGCGACGACGTTTTCCAGGCCCTGCTTCGCGCCCATGTTGCCGCTGTGCAGAACGATGCGTTCTCGCGGCAGCCAGCCGTGTTTGATGCGTATCGCCGCCGTGTCGGCGGTACTCGGCGCCTCGACGTGAACCCAGTTTCGGATGACGGCGATTCGGTTTGGGTCTACCCCCATGCTGGCTGCGGCCTGCGCAAAGCGGTCGTGGATGACGGCGGTACCCGTCGCACGGTTGAAGACCGCACCCTCGAACCGGGCTGCTGATCCGGCCATCACGGCAGGCATGGCCGTGGTTTCGGCAATACCCTTGCCGTACAGGTCCTGGGCAATGATGCCCACCGGAATGCCGGCCCTCCTGGCGCGGGAGATGACCATGGCGCTGGCCAGCAGTGCTGGACTCACGGTGAGGACGACCTCGGGCTTGTTCCAGCGCGCAGACACCGCGCGGGCACCGAAGGTTGTCTCGAAAACCACCCGGTTGCGGGTCGTGGGGTTGGCGGGTACGTAGTGCGCGAAGCGTCGCACGGCGACGCCGTCGATCGCACGCGCCGTTCCCGACGAGCCGCGATAGGCCGGATCGACGCGCCACTCCGGGTAATGCGGAAGGCCGGTGAGAACCTCGACATCATGTCCGCGAGCCGCCAGACCGACAGCCATAGCGGTGGTGTACGGCGCGATGCCGGATCGCTCCGGCGCATAGTTGATGCCGACGATGCTGATGCGCACGGTCAGGTCCTCGCCGCGCCGGCATTCGCGCGGTACCACGCCACCGTCGACTCAATACCGTCGCGCAGCGGGATCTGAGGTTGCCATCCCACGCCGCGTAACAGGGAGACGTCCAACAGCTTGCGCGGAGTGCCGTCCGGCTTGGTTGTATCCCAATCGGTTTCGCCGGTGTAACCGACAGCGTCGGCCACCATGTCGGCGATGTCACGGATGGTGTGGTCGACGCCGGTGCCCACGTTGACGTGGGTCGAACCGTCGAAATGCTCCAGCAGACACAGGCACGCGCGCGCCAGGTCGTCGACATGCAGGAGTTCTCGTCGCGGTTCTCCGCTGCCCCAGTTCGTCACCCGAGGGGCACCACTGGCCCGGGCCTCTTCGTACCTGCGGATCAGGGCAGGCAGTAGATGCGAGCCTGACGGTGAGAAATTGTCACCCGGTCCGTAGAGATTGGTGGGCATCGCAGAGATCCACGAAAGTCCGTACTGACGTCTGACCGCCTGCACCTGAAGGAGACCGGCGATCTTGGCGATCGCGTAAGCCTCGTTCGTCGGCTCCAGCGACCCTGTGAGCAGCGCACTTTCGGTGATGGGCTGCCGACTGAATTTCGGGTAGATGCACGACGAGCCCAGGAACAACAGTCGCGGCACCCGGGCGGCCAGTGCGGCGTCGAGCAGATTGACCTGGATCTGGAGGTTCTCGGAGAGAAACTCGGCGGGTTGGCTGCTGTTGGCCATGATGCCGCCGACCTTTGCCGCCGCGTCGATGACGACGGCGGGTCTGGTCGTGAGAAGGAAGTCGAATGTCGCCGCTCGGTCCGTCAGATCGAGTTCGTCGCGGTTCCGCACAACAAGTTTCGTGAATCCCTCCGCGTGGAACCTGCGTTCCAGAGCCGACCCGACCAGGCCGCGGTGTCCGGCGATGTACACCGGTGCGGCACGGTCGAGCGTGCCTGCGGAGATCCCGGCGCTCATGGCAGGCCGGCCGGTGTCGGCACGTCGATCCAGGGCTTGCCTTCGCACTCCAAGGCCGCGATATCCGCATCCACCATGAGCTGCGCCAGTCCGGCCGTGTGGGTGACGGCCTTCCAACCGAGCACCTCCGCAGCCTTGGCGGCGTCGCCTATCAGTGCGTCCACCTCGGTGGGCCGCAGATACCGTTCGTCGAATTTGACATGCTTCTGCCAGTCCAGCCCGGCGTGGTCGAATGCGGCCTGGGCAAACTCTTGCACGGTGTAGCCGCGGCCGGTGGCCAGCACGAAGTCGTCCGGGTCAGAAGCTTGCAGCATCCGCCACATCCCTTCGACGTATTCCGGCGCATACCCCCAGTCGCGAATCGCACTGAGATTGCCCATGTAGACCTCGGACTCGATTCCGGCTTGGATGCGTGCCGCAGCGCGAGTGAGTTTGCGGGTCACGAACGTCTCACCGCGCCGCGGCGATTCGTGATTGAAGAGGATGCCGTTCACGGCGAACAGGCCGTACGCTTCGCGATAGTTGCGGGTCACCCAGTACGAGTACACCTTGGCCGCGCCGTAGGGGGACCGCGGATAGAACGGCGTCAGTTCGTTCTGCGGCGGGGGCGATGCACCGAACATCTCTGATGAGGACGCTTGGTAGTAGCGACACTGGACCCGGGACAGCCGAACCGCTTCGAGCAATCGCATGGAGCCCATACCGGTGGTGTAGCCGGTGTGCACCGGTTCGTCGAAGCTCACCCGCACGTGCGACTGTGCGGCAAGGTTGTACACCTCGTCGGGTTCGATGGCTCCCAGCAGTGTGACCAAACGGGTACCGTCGCTGAGATCGCCGTAGTGCAGGAACAGTCGTGCGCCGGGGTCGTGCGGATCAACGTAGAGGTGATCGATCCGCACCGTGTTGAACGTCGACGCACGCCGAATCAGGCCGTGGACTTCATATCCTTTGCGCAGCAGTAATTCCGCGAGGTAAGACCCGTCTTGTCCGGTGATCCCGGTGATCAGCGCTCGTTTCGGCCGGGATCTCACGGTCGTGTCCCCGTTTGTGGTGTTGTTGTGTCGCTCCATCGATAGCCTCGCAGACAAGGAGAGAAACAGTGCAGTGTCAGGCGTTTCGGTCTCGCGCCTTCATGGCGGGCGAGTCCGGCCGCGTCGCCGGAGACCCGTTGGGCGAAGTGGTTGACGAGGTTGCGGATGCCGATCGGGGCAGCCGCGACCGCACTGCAGGCGCGGACGCCGCCAGCGGGTGACTCTTGGGTAGACGCGCATCGTTGAGCACCACTCCGACGAGTTCGGCACCGACGGCGGCGAGTTGGGCGGCCGATTCATAGCATTCGGAGATTTTCGATCGGCCCTGTCTGACGACCAGCAGAACCCCATCGGTCCACTGCGCGAGCTCCTCGGCTTCCGGACCGTCGGACAGCGCGGCAGCGTCCACGATGACGTAATCGAAGGGGCCCACCAAGCGGTCGAAGAATATCCCGCACGCGCTGGACGCCAGCAGGTCGGCGAGGGTGTCGTCGCTCATGCCTCCGGCGCTGATCACTTTCAAGTTATCGATCGTCGACGGTTGCAGTAGTGGAATCTGGGTGCGGATGGCGTCAGCGAGCCCTGGGCCTTCGAAATTTCCGGTACGTTTCGCCACCGCAGGATGGTCGAGATCGGCGTCGACGACGACCACCGTGCTGCCACTCTCGGCTAATGCGGCTGCGAGATTGAGTGCGAGCGTGGACTTTCCTTCGCCTCTACGGGGACTCGTCACCAGGATCGTGGTAAGCGAACGTTTCGCATGCGCGACAGCCAGGGCAGTGCGCAGATGCCGGAATGCTCCGGCCGCCGCGGTGGCCGGAGCCCCGAAGTCGATGGTCTTCTCAGCGCCGAGGATGTCGTCATGAGGGATGCACCCGAGCAGGCTTGTTCCGAAGAGACTCTCGATGTCCCGCTCGTCGCGGACGGTGTTATTGAGCCGCTCACGGGTCAAGGCGGCGGCCGCGCCGATCACCAGACCGCCGATCGTTGCCAGGATCACGTTCATTAAGGTGTTCGGCGCCACGGGATTTGGATTGACCGTGGCCGGGGTCACGGTACTGAGCCTGGCGGCCGGGTGCCCTCCGCCGTTGGGGACTTCCAGGAAGGCGACGGTGTCGGTGATCGCATGGGCCAGTGCGCCGGCAAAGCGTCGGGCTACTTCGCGATTCTTATGCTGGGCGCTGATGGTGAACATTTCGCTCTCCGGCACCACCGCGGATCGCACCGATGCCCGCGCCTCAGCTGTCGTCATGTCAAGGCCGACATCGTTGATTGCGCTCGCGATCACCTCGTCGGCGTAGGCCAGTTTGACGTACGAGGTGACCCGGCCCGCCGCGCCCAGCACATTCTCGTAGGGCTGAGCACGGCCTTCACCGTTCGTACCCGCCGTCACGTACAGGGTGGCGGTGGCTTCGTAGACCGGCGTCTGCAGCGAACACACGAGCAGTGTCAGCAAGCCGAAGACGACCGGGATGCCCATGGTGAGTTTCCACTCGCGGACAAGGACGTTTAGCCAGTCTCGCTTGCCGGCCGACTCGGTAGATCGCATCCCGGGTCCCTCATCTCAGCGGCGATAAGAGTCATACTGCATGATTTACCCGGATCTAACATACCGCGTGTTGACCTTTGAGAGTATCCCCTCAGATGATGGTTATGTCGGCCGATCGCTCGAGACGAACGGTGGAGATGGTCAGCATGTGCAGCAGCGGAAGGCCCTGCGGTGTCGCGTGGGGGGTCCCGGGCGGATGGCGAGCCTGACGGCCGGACGAGTGACCCGGGGGAATGTCCCGGGCGCGGTGGCGTTTCCGCCGTGGCTGGCGAAGGCGGTGGTGGGTTCCTTCCTGGTGGCATCTTTCACCGCGACGTGGGGCGGCATCCACCTCGGCGGCATTCAGCCGGCCGACGTTTTTCTTCTTTTCACCTTCGTCGTTGCGGCGGCGATGGCGGTATTCGGAAACCTGCGCTTCCGTATTCCCCGATGGCTCTGGGCGCCGGCTGTCTCATTGCTCGTATGCTCCACCGCCTTGACATACCGTCCTATTCCGGCCGCGTCTTTTGCAGTGCGGTACGAACACACTCTTCAAAGCGCAGGCGTCGATGTCTCCAGCACGCCGGGCAGTATCGTCAAGTCGGCCTTCTGGATCATCGCGCTGGTGGTCGTGCCGATCGCCGCTCTCGCCGCTACCGCACTGGAGCCACGCGCACCGGAGTGGATTGCCGCGTCTTTCCTTGCGGGGGTGTGCGTTTCCAGTCTTATCGCCCTGACTGATCTGACCAAACTCACCCATTTCGCGCGTTCGCTCGATTACCAATTCGACTCCGATAGGCAAACCGGCCTCTCCGACCATCCCAATACGCTCGGCCTGGTCTGCGTCATCGCAACACCCTTCGCGGTGCACCTCATCAGCGAGTCGCGACGTCGCTGGCTGCCGTGCGCCGCGCTGGTGCTGCTCGGCGGGGGTGTGGTGGCGTCCGGGTCGCGGGGGGCGCAACTGGCCTTGCCGGTCGCGGTACTCGCTGCGGTCTTCGCCTCGCCGCATAAGAAGAAGGTCGTGGGATGGCTGGCGGTTACCCTCGTCGCGTCGTTCCTCGGCGTGGTCACTGTGCTGGGCCAATTGGTCCCTGGAATTCTCGACAAACTGTTTCGGTTCGGAGCCGGCATCACGCTGCCCGGGGTGAGTACCAGTGCATCCAGTGATGAAGAGCGCAGCCAGCTTTTCGCCCAAGCGTGGTCCGACTTCGAAGATCATCCTTTTTTCGGCATCGGAATAAAACACATCAACGAAGCGCACAACATCTATCTGCAGATCGTGTCGGCTGGGGGGAGCGTTCTTCTCGTCGGGATGCTTGTTTATTGGTTCGGCACGATCCAATCGTGCCGGGTGGCGAAGCGCGACGGCGAAGTGCTCGGGGCCTATCTGATGATATCGGTTGTGGCATGGCTGGCCATCGGTGCGGTGGAGAATCAGCTGACCGACCGTTTCCTGTATTACATGGTGGGCTGTGCAGCAGCGATCGTCGCGGTCAACCGCGTCGAGGCATCGGCAGATCGGCTGACCGGGTCGGTGACGCCGGCTCGGCTTTCGACAGGTCAGTCGCGGCCGTTATGGGCGCGGCATGCGGCGCTACGCCGTGACACCGGGGCGGCGGGGCCACAGCGATGACCTCGCCCTGCATTCCCGCGCCGGATGAAGCCCAGGAAATGCCGGTTCGGTCGAAATCGCGCGCCAAGGAGACGGCGGCGGCGATTCTCGGTTGCGTTGTCACCGCGGCGGCGACCGCGCTGCTGGCGGTGCTGATCGTCGTCGGTCTCGGTGGGTATCTGTGGCTGGGACGGGTGCGTGATGACGCGCTGCAGCACGCCGACGCCGTTGTCGTGCTGGCGGGGGCCCATGATGGCCGCGAATCATATGGCCTTGCGGTGGCCCGGCAGGTCTCGGCAGCAGTACTGGTGCTGTCCGACCCGTATGCCGCCGACGACCCGGTCATGCGGCGTGCCTGCGCCGGTTCTGGCCGGGGTATTACCGTCATCTGCCCCCGCCCGGCGCCGGCGACCACGCGCGGGGAGGCGCTGGCGGCCCGCCAGTTGGCGACCGAACGGCACTGGAAGCGGATCATCGTGGTCAGTTGGCGCCATCACCTGCCACGGGCGCGGTTTGTTTTCTCACAATGTTTTTCGGGTCAACCCGGTGTCGTGATCATGCGAGCAGTGCCGCGGGACGAACTGATATCGCTCGCGGAGTGGGAGGGCACGTCGCTGTATCAGGAGTTGGCGTTTCTCAAGGCGCGCTTCCAGGGCAGCTGCGGCGAGCCGGATCATGCGAGAGGTGTGTAGCGCACCCAGTCGACAAGCATCGTGGCCGGGAACGGGGTCGAAGCGTCCGGCATCCCATAGGGCCCGCCGATCGGCATGCTGAGGATCACGAACATCGGGTTGTCGTTGAATGTCCATGGCGTACCGGGGGGCAGCGACGCCGGCGTCCAAGTACCCACCAGCTGTCCGTCCATGAAGGTGGAGATTTCGTCGCGCCGCCAATTCAGCGAATACTCATGCCAACCCGTACCGACGGCGAGCGGCACGCGGAACGGCAGCAGGTACCCGCCGACGCCGTGCAGGGTCGACCCGCCGTCGGGCAATTCCATGATGTCGATTTCGCCGGCATCGGGCCAACCCACCGTGCCGACGTTGGAGCCCAACAGCCAGAACGTGGGCCGCAGGCCTGAGCCGGCAGGCAGCTTGATGCGGGCGGCGACCGTGCCGAAGCAGAAGTCGAGCTGCCCGGGGGTGTTCAGCCAGGCGCTGCTGTAGGGGAACGTGCCGAATCCTGGCACGTCGACCGGCTCGTTGAAGGCATTGATCGCGAGGTTCCCGTTGCCGTCCAGGGACGCGTTGCGGGGACTGTTGGTGTATGCCTGCAGTTGGCCGTCCGCGCCGCCGGCGCCCAGGAAGTAGCTCCACAGCTGCGGATTGGGCGGCGCACCGGCGGGACCGGAGAAGTCGTCGACCACCGCCCGTGGTGCCGGCGGACAGGCGTTTCCGGCGTCCGCCCGGCTGACCGCGTTCCGGTCGTCGGCACCCAGGGGAACGCCGAAGACGATCCACATGGCCAGCGCGGCTGCGGCTGATTTCAGCAGACCCGTCCAGCGCGGGCGGTGGCCATCGCGCCGGTTGGCGGTCACTTCGCCACCAGCGGTAACGGCGACTTCTCGTCGGGGCGTGCGGGAAGCCCATCATGCCGGCGTCTGATGCCGTGTCCCAGAAGCCCCGCCGTCCGAACAGCCGCCCCCTTGCACGCGCCGATGGCCTTCGCATGCCAGGCGCCGTCGCTCAATCCGGGGTTCGGGCGTCGGGTGACCGCGGCCAGCTCAGCCTCAACGGTGCCCACCCGCACTGCGAGCTGGTCCTGGTCACGTAGTTCCCGTGACGGCACCACCAGCGTTGGCCGTCGCACCGGGGTCGGCAGGCTGGCTCGAACCGCCGCCAACTGGTGGCCCATAAGGCGGCTGAGGCCGGCCGCGGTCCAGAAGTCCTTACCCAGCGGCTCGCTGCTGTGATAGCGCACCCACGCCGACACCTCGGCCCGGCCTGCGGTGGCGGTCAGCCGAACTGTCATCACGGTCGCATCGGTGTTTTGCCGGCACAGCATGTTCAGGTTCCCTGACGTGATGCGTCGAGGTGCCACCCAGAAGCTGGTCACGTACTTGTCGAGGTGCCTGAGGTTGCACAATCCTGGCCGGATCGGAGTCCGCTGCAGGCCCGCCCGCACGGCGGCGTCCACGCGGGCGAACTCGTCCCCAGCCACCGGCCGGGCCGTGCAGCGCCGGGCGTTCAGATCGCCGGTGAGCCGTTCGACGGCCGCTGCCAAGGTCGAGGCCACCGAATCGCGCGCCGCGACCGCGGCGACGTTGTGCTGGGTATCCATCCGCAAGACCAGCCACGTACCGTTCTGGCCTCCGGTGGGGGCACTGTCCACGGTGTGCGGAACCGGCGGACCGGTGCGCTCGGTGGCGTTGCGCTTCCGGACCGAAACGATGTCGATGGCATCGAGGCGCACATCGAACTGGCGCAGCGCCGCTGCGACCGCTGGAACCGGCAAGGTGGCCGACGAGCCCGTCGGGTACTGGCGCCCACCCGGCGACATGTCCGCTGCATCGTTCACGGCGATCACCGCGACAAGTTGGCCGCGGAGCTCACGCATGCCTACCACTCCGTGCCCGAAGCGGCGCCAGTGATCAATGCCCGGGGGGCTTCCCGGGATCGACGCCGGCTGCGCTGTCGCGGTCGACTGCCTCCAGTAGCGGAACCAGCTCCACAACCACTTGGCAAGAGCAGGGACGACCGTGACGCCGTGGTAGGTGAGTGCCGCTGCGATCGTCACCGTCGCCGCGGCGGTGACGCCCAACCACCACACCACGGTCCCCGGTCGGCCATCGGGCAGGTGGCTGATCGCCACCAGCACCGCGACGTCGAAGAGGAACGTCGCGGTGACTCCCGGCCATGAGCTGGCCAGCCCGAGTGGGCGTTGCTGCTCATCTTGGCGTGGCGGTGAATGCCACGGCAGCGCGGCTCGAGCGAAAACGCTGCCTATCGGGGCCACCGGAGCGTGCTGCGGATCGCCGTCCGCCTCGCAGGTTCGGGTAGGGAGAGTTCCCAGGTCCGCGCGAAAATGAAGCTGGCTAGGCCATTTCGGAAGGATCATGGGCCCTCGCTGGCGCATCTGAGGCATCGATCCGGGGCGGTCGCGACGCAATCCCCAACCGAGTGACTGCCGGTATGGAAGGGAGTCTAGAACATCCAAAGGGCATGTACCAGGGGATTGCTCCGTCGCCAGGACTCGAACCTGAACTATCTGAACCAAAATCAGAGGTGCTGCCGATTACACCACGACGGATGGATTGCAAGGAGACTCTACCGAACTCGATATCCTGGACCGTGTGGCTGCTCTGGACAGGGATGGTAGGCCCCCGCGGGCCCGGATGACCGGCAGCGAGCGTCGTCACCAACTCATCGACGTCGCCCGGTCGCTGTTCGCCGAGCGCGGCTACGAGGGCACCTCCATCGAGGAGATCGCGCTGCGCGCCAACGTGTCGAAACCGGTGGTCTACGAGCACTTCGGCGGCAAAGAGGGGCTCTACGCCGTGGTGGTCGATCGGGAGATGTCGGCATTGCTGGACGGCATCACCACGTCGCTGACCAAGTCGACCAACAACCAGTCGAGGCTGCGGGTCGAACGGGTCGCACTGGCGCTGCTGACCTACGTCGACGAGCACACCGACGGTTTCCGGATTCTGATCCGCGACTCCCCGGCGTCGATCAGTTCCGGCAGCTATTCCACCCTGCTCAACGATGCGATCGGGCAGGTGTCGTCGATTCTGGCCGGCGATTTCTCCCGGCGCGGCCTGGATCCGGAGACCGCCCCGCTGTATGCCCAGGCGTTGGTCGGGTCGGTGTCGATGACGGCCCAGTGGTGGCTGGATGTGCGCGAACCCAAGAAGGAAGTGGTGGCCGCGCACTTGGTCAACCTGTGCTGGAACGGACTGTCGCACCTCGAGGTCGATCCGGCCCTGCACGATGAATAAGGCATGCACCCCAACGCAAATCGGCGCCCGGCTCAGCACCGCCTAGAATTGTCCGCATCATGACCGCACCGGGGCACCCGACTGTCCAGACCCCGATCGCGGGGCTCGTCGAAGCCGCACTGAGCGCGCCGACCTTCGCTGATCTCATCGAGCGTGCCGGTAACCGGCCCGCCGAGCTCAACCTGGTGGGTCCGGCCGCGGCCCGGCCCTTCGCCGCCGCCGCGCTGGCCCGCAACACTGCGCTGCTGGTGGTCACCGCCACCGGCCACGAGGCCGACGATCTGACCAGCGAGCTGCGCGGAGTCTACGGCGACACGGTGGCGCTGTTCCCGTCGTGGGAGACACTGCCGCACGAGCGGCTCTCACCCGGCGTGGACACCGTGGGGGCCCGGATGCTGCTGCTGCGCCGGCTGGCGCGGCCCGACGACGCACGGCTGGGGCCGCCGCTGCGGGTGGTGGTGACCGCGGCCCGCTCGCTGCTGCAGCCGATGACCCCGCAACTGGACACGATCGAACCGGTCATCCTGGCCGTCGGCGACGAAACACCCTTCGAGGCGGTGATCGCCCGGCTGGTCGAGCTGGCCTACACCCGGGTGGACCTGGTCGGCAAACGCGGCGAGTTCGCGGTGCGCGGCGGGATCCTCGACGTCTTCCCGCCGACCGCCGAGCACCCGGTGCGTGTCGAGTTCTGGGGCGACGAGATCACCGAGATGCGGCCGTTCTCGGTGGCCGACCAGCGCTCCATCCCCGAGATCGAGGCCGGCACCGTGGTGGCGGTGGCCTGCCGGGAGCTGCTGCTCACCGACAGCGTCCGGGAGCGGGCCATGGAAATGTCGGCGCTGGCACGCGACCAACCGCACGCCGAGGGCAACGCCGTCACCGGCACCGTCGGCGACATGCTGGCCAAGCTCGCCGAGGGCATCCCGGTCGACGGGATGGAGGCGCTGGGTCCGGTGCTGCGGCCCGGCCCGCAGGCTCTGCTGACCGACCAGCTCGGCGCCGGCACCCCGGTGCTGATCTGCGACCCGGAGAAGGTGCGTGCCCGCGGCGCCGACCTGATCAAGACCGGCCGCGAGTTCCTGGAGGCGTCCTGGTCGGTCGCGGCGATCGGCGGCGACGCGCCGATCGACATCGAGCAGTTGGGCGGGTCGGGATTCCGGGAGCTCGACGAGGTCGCGCAGGCCGCCGCGGCCGCCGGCCATCCGTGGTGGACGCTGAGTCAGCTCTCCGACGAGGCGGCGATCCAACTCGAGGTGCGGCCGTCACCGGCGGCGCGGGGCCGACAGCGCGATATCGACGAGATCTTCGCCATGCTGCGCGCGCACGTCACGACCGGTGGCACCGCGGCGATCGTGACTCCCGGTGTCGGCACCGCACGGCGGCTGGTGGAGCAGCTGGCCGAATCCGACACTGCGGCAACGTTGTTGGAGCCCGGCGCGGCCCCCAAGCCCGGGGTGGTCGGGGTGCTGGCCGGGCCGTTGCACACCGGTCTGGTGATCGCGGGTGCCAACCTGGTCATCGTCACCGAGACCGACTTGACCGGCAACCGGGTCGCCGGGCCGGAGGGCAAGCGGCTGGCGGCCAAGCGCCGCAACGCCGTCGACCCGCTGGCGCTGACCGCGGGCGACCTGGTGGTGCACGATCAGCACGGCATCGGCAAGTTCGTGGAGATGACCGAGCGCACCGTGGGTGGGGCGCGACGCGAATACCTGGTGCTGGAATACGCCTCGGGCAAACGGGGCGCCAACGGTACCGACAAGCTCTACGTGCCGATGGACTCGCTGGATCAGCTGTCGCGCTACGTCGGCGGGCAGGCGCCGGCGCTGTCCCGGCTCGGCGGCAGCGACTGGAGCCAGACCAAGACCAAGGCCCGCAAGGCGGTGCGCGAGATCGCCGACGAACTCGTCGCGCTCTACGCCAAGCGCCAAGCCGCGCCCGGCCACGCGTTCGCCCCGGACACCCCATGGCAGGCCGAGATGGAGGACGCCTTCGGTTTCACCGAGACCGTCGACCAGCTCACCGCGATCGGCGAGGTCAAGGCCGACATGGAAAAACCGGTCCCGATGGACCGGGTGATCTGCGGCGACGTCGGCTACGGCAAGACCGAGATCGCGGTGCGGGCGGCGTTCAAAGCCGTCCAAGACGGCAAGCAGGTCGCGGTGCTGGTGCCCACCACGCTGCTGTCCGATCAGCACCTGCAGACGTTCAGCACCCGGATGGCCGGGTTCCCCGTGACGGTCAAGGGCCTCTCCCGGTTCACCGACCCGAAGGAGTCCAAGGCGGTGATCGACGGCCTGGCCGACGGCTCCGTCGACGTCGTGATCGGCACCCACCGGCTGCTGCAGACCGGCGTGCGCTGGAAGAACCTGGGCCTGGTGATCGTCGACGAAGAGCAACGCTTCGGCGTCGAGCACAAGGAGCACATCAAAGCGCTGCGCACCCACGTCGACGTGCTCACCATGAGCGCCACCCCGATCCCGCGCACCCTGGAGATGAGCCTGGCCGGCATCCGGGAGATGTCGACGATCCTGACCCCGCCCGAAGACCGCTACCCGGTGCTGACCTATGTCGGCCCGCACGACGAGAAGCAGGTGGCGGCGGCGTTGCGGCGCGAGTTGCTGCGTGACGGCCAGGTCTTCTACGTGCACAACCGCGTCCGCTCCATCGACGCGGCCGCCGCTCGGGTGCGTGCGCTGGTGCCCGAGGCCCGGGTCGTGGTCGCGCACGGCCAGATGCCCGAGGAACTGCTGGAGACCACCGTGCAGGGCTTCTGGAACCGCGAGTACGACATCCTGGTGTGCACCACGATCATCGAGACCGGTCTGGACATCTCCAACGCCAACACCCTGATCGTCGAACGCGCCGACACCTTCGGGCTCTCCCAGCTGCACCAGCTGCGGGGCCGGGTGGGCCGCAGCCGAGAACGCGGCTACGCCTACTTCCTCTACCCGCGTGAATCGCCGCTGACCGAGACCGCCCACGACCGGCTGGCCACCATCGCCCAGAACAACGAACTCGGCGCCGGGATGGCAGTGGCGATGAAGGACCTGGAGATCCGGGGCGCGGGCAACGTGCTGGGGGTGGAGCAGTCCGGGCACGTCGCCGGGGTGGGCTTCGACCTGTATGTGCGGCTGGTCGGCGAGGCCGTCGAGGCTTACCGGGCGGCCTTCAACGGCGAGACCGTCACCAGCGAGGAGACCAAGGACGTCCGCATCGACCTGCCGGTCGACGCCCACCTCCCGCCGGAGTACATCAACTCCGACCGGCTGCGGCTGGAGGCCTACCGCCGGCTGGCCGCTGCCCCCGATGACGGGGCGATCAACGCCGTCATCGACGAGCTGACCGACCGGTACGGGCCGCTGCCCGAGCCGGCGAGCCGGCTGGTGGCGGTGGCCCGGCTGCGGCTGTTGTGCCGCAGCGTCGGTGTCACCGAGATCAGCGTTGCCTCGGCGACGACGCTGCGGCTGGCCCCCATGACGCTGGCCGATTCGGCCCAGTTGCGGCTCAAGCGGCTGCACCCGTCCGCCAGCTACCGCGCCACCACCGCCACCGTGCAGGTCCCCATCCCTCGCGCCGGCTCCTCGGTAGGGGCGCCGCGCATCCGCGACGTCGAACTGGTCCAGATGGTGGCGGATCTGATCTCGGCGCTGAATGGCAAGCCGCCGGGCCATGTCGATGTGACGGCGTCGGTTTCGGAAGCCGCCCCGGCCGGCCGACGATGACCGTCGTCCTGGTCGACCCGCGCCGGCCCTCGCTGGTGCCGGTGGAAGCTCTGGCGCTGCTGACCGGCGACGTCGTCTACACCGAGGAACTGCCGATCGCGGTGCCGTGGTCGCTGCCGTCGGCCCAGTCGGTGCTCTCCGGTGCCTGCGGGCAGGCCGCGGTGCTGTTGTCCTCGGATCGCGATCATCCCGCCGTCGTGGCGCGCCTGGCGGCCGGCGAGACGCTGATCGCCGCACCGGATGCGCCGCCGGGGGAGCGGTTGATCGACGCGGTCGCGATCATGGACCGGTTGCGCACGGCCGGCCCGTGGGAAAGCGAGCAGACCCACGATTCACTGCGGCGGTTCTTGCTCGAGGAGACCTACGAGTTGTTCGACGCGGTGCGCAGCGGCGATGCCGAGGAACTGCGCGAAGAGCTCGGCGACGTGCTGCTGCAGGTGCTGTTCCACGCCCGCATCGCCGAGGACGCCCCCGAGCACCCGTTCGGCATCGACGACGTCGCCGACGCACTGCTGCGCAAACTGGGCAATCGGGTGCCGACAGTGCTTGCCGGCCAGGAGATCTCACTCGAAGACCAAGTGGCGCAGTGGCACGAACGAAAAGCACTGGAGAAGGCGTCCCGGAACTCGATCATGGACGACCTGTCGACGGCCCAGCCGGCATTGGCGTTGGCCAGCAAGGTGCTGCAGCGCGTCACCCGCGCCGGCCTGCCCGCCGAGCTGATCCCCGACGCGATCACCGCGGTCACCATCACCGCTGACGGGGACATCGAAAACCGTTTGCGCACAGCGATTTTAGAATTCATGGATACCGTCCGCGCTGTCGAGGAGGCGATCGCGGCGGCACGCGGCGGGGTGGACGTTCTCGATGATCCCGCGCCACTCGGTGAGATCAGCGAGCCGGAGTGGCGCGCCCACTGGCCGGTGTAGTGCGGCGCCGACCGCTACTCGGAGTCCTCGCCCCAACCGCCCGGCAGCATCGGCATCCGCGGCTCGTTGTCGAGACCGTCGCCGGCGAGCACGGTGATCCCGGCCGCCCGGCGGCGAACCGCGGTGGCGGTGCCGGCGAAGCCTAATGGGCCGGCACCGGAATCAGACGCTCCGGGTGCATGCGGCGGTCCCACCTTCGCCTCTCCTCCGTCGAGACTCGCTGAACCGCCGGGTGCGCTCCAGTCCGGGGCCACTCCGATGTTCATGTCCATGTACTCGTCGCCGAACCCGCGCTGCTGGGCACGCTGCCGGCGCTGGCGCTTCTGGGCTAGGGCCTCCGTCTGGGCCTCGCCGGGGGCGCCTTGGCTCTCCGAAGCGTCTTCTTCGGCGCTGCGGGAGCGCCGCGAGCCGCTGGACTGCCGGGCCGATGACGAGGCGCTGCTCACCAGGTACAGACACGAGGTCGGCCCGAAACCGACTCCCGGGCCGCCGCCGGCCGCGCCGCCGCCGGCCGGCATCCCGCCGCTGACGGTGCCCGGAGCAGTGGGGCCGGCCGATGAGATCGGGTCCGCACAGGCGCACACCTCCGCGCCGGCCGGTACCACGGTGCTGAGGACCGGGGCGCCAGCGACGCCGCCCGTCACCGGTAGCGCGGGGGTCGGCTCGACGGCCTGCTCCACGCCGCCCACCGCGCCGATCGCGCCGAGCGCACCGAGGCCGGCGGCAGCCGCGAGTGCGGGTGCCGCGGCCATGACGATCGGGATCGCCATCTGCACGGCGATCTGCCCCATCGGCCACAACAGCATCAGCGTGTGGAAGGTGGTCCATCCCAGGGCCCCGGCCAGAATCGGAGACATTCCCGGGATCTGCGCCAGCATCTGGGTGACCGCGCTGGCAAACGGAAACGCCTCGATCGGATAGCCGTCGACACCCAACTGTGCCCACAGCCACTTGGCGATCGGGTCCGCCAAGCCCATGTTGAACTGCGTGAGCCAGTCGGCGATCTGCTGTTCCCAGCTGGTACCGGCGGCGGCCTCAGCGGTCCCCGGGGCCACGATCGGCGGCGCGGGGGTGGCAGGCGGAACCGAGGCCAGCGCCGCGTCCGCGACGCCCTGGTAGACGGTCATCATCTCCGCGGCCTGAACCCACATCCGGGCGTAGTCGGCTTCGTTCAACGCGATCGGGATGGTGTTGACGCCGAAGAAGTTCGTTGCGACCAGCGTGGCGTGCACGGCGTGGTTGGTGGCGAGTTCGGCCAGCGTGGGCATACCGGCCAGCGCGGTGGTGTAGGCGGCGGCCGCCGTCTGGTGCACGGCCGCCGCGGCGGTGCTCTTGGCGGCGCTCTCGGTCAGCCAGCTCAGATAGGGAACGTGCGCGGCCGCGTACTGCTGGGCGCTCGGCCCCTGCCAGGCGGCGGCTTCCACCCCGGCCAGCACCGCGTCGAGCTCGGCGGCGACCTCGGCGTACTCGATGCTCATCGCCGACCACGCCGACGCCGCTTCCAGCAGTGGACCGGGTCCGGGCCCGGCGCTCAGCAGCGCCGAGTGCACCTCCGGCGGCGACGCCAGCCAGACCGGTGCGGTCATGGAACACCTCTCCCAACGATCGTGATTTCGTCTCCGACACCCAGTGGTCGCATCGGCGCCCGATTTGGTTCCCGCGCCGGTGACCTTTGTGAAAGGCCGCCGAATAGGCGACTATGTCGGCATGCGGTGCGAGGTGGTGCGCGAAACCCTGTCGGCGCTGCTCGACGGCGAGCAGCAGGAGTTGCCGGCGCAACAGGTCGACGCGCATCTGGCATCATGCCGCAGCTGCCGGCGCTGGCTGGTCGGTGCCGCCGCGCAGGCCCGCCGATTGACCACGATCGACAGCGATGCCGACTCCCGAGACGGCCCTGACCTGGCCGCACAGATCCTGGCGGCCGCCGGGGTGACGTCGGTCACCGGCGGAATCTCGGCCGGCGGACGCTGGTCGAGCTGGGGTTACCGGCGGCTGGCGCTGATCTCGGTCGGGGTGCTTCAGGTGGCCATGGCGCTGGCCCAGATCGTCGGCGTCGACTTCGGCATGGTGTCGGCGCACGGCCACGGGGCAGCCACCGGGGCTCATTTGCTGCACGAATCCACCGCGTGGCTGTTGGCGCTGGGCGGGGCGATGATCGCGGCTGGCATCTGGCCCGGCGTGGCGGCGGGCGTCGCCGCGATCGCCGGGGTGTTCGCCCTGGCCTTGGCCGGGTACGTGGCAATCGACGCCTACCATGGCCAGGTGACCGCCGCGCGGATCGCGAGCCATCTGCCGGTCCTGATCGGGCTGGTATTCGCTTTGCTGGTGATGCGTCACCGGGCCGGTGGCTCTGGCTCGCGGGCCGCTGACGGCGATGCTGACGAGGCGCTGCCGCCGGCGGACACCGACCGCCGCGGGTTCGGCCGGAGGGGCCGGCACCTGCGGTCGGTGAACGGTCCGGATATGGCTACGACCATGCGTCGTAGGGCGGTTCCGGCGCCGGGTCTAAGGTGGGTGTTCATGGCGGCAGCTGACCGGGGTGACGACGAAGCTGTCACCGCATTGGCTCTTGCCGCCGCCGACGGGGACGCCCGGGCTTTGGAGGCGTTCATCAAGGCCACCCAGCGCGATGTCTGGCGGTTCGTGGCTTATCTCTTCGACGGTGTCCACGCCGACGACCTGACGCAGGAGACCTTCCTGCGGGCGATCGGCGCGATCCCGCGGTTCTCCGGGCGTTCCAGTGCCCGGACCTGGCTGCTGGCTATCGCACGCCGGGTGGTCGCCGACCACATTCGCTATCTGCGGTCGCGTCCGCGCACCGCGGCCGGCGCAGACCCCGAGCTGCTGCTCGACCGCGACCGGCCCAGCCGCGGCTTCGAGGACGTCGTCGAAGTGACCACCCTGATTGCCGGGCTCTCGGCCGAACAGCGCGAGGCGCTGCTGCTGACTCAGCTCTTCGGGCTGTCCTACCGCGACGCCGCCGCGGTGTGCGGCTGCCCGGTGGGCACCATCCGATCCCGGGTCGCCCGCGCCCGGGACGCGCTGCTCGCGGATTCGGAACGCGACGAGCTGACCGGTTAGGCCGTGACTCGGCCCGGTGACGTCCGTCAGTGGCGCAGCGGTCATGGAACGATGGACACAGATCAGCGTTTCGAGGTTGGGGAGAGCGGTGTCGGCGCGTCGTTGGCTGCGGACTACCGCCGTCGTGGCTGCGACGGCTGTGCTGCTGGCTTCCAGTTGCAGCTGGCAGCTCGGTAACCCCATCCCGCAGGGTGTGCCGCCGCCGCCCGGGGACCCGGTCCCGCCGGTGGACACCGAGCTGGTGGCGGGCCGTCCGGCCGACCAGCTCTACCACTGGGCCGCCGAGCGGGCCGCGGTGCTCGACATCCCGGTCACCGCGCTGGAGGCCTACGCGTACGCGGCACGCGTCGCGGAGGTGGAGAACCCCAACTGCCACCTCGGCTGGACCACCCTGGCCGGCATCGGCCAGATCGAGAGTCATCACGGTCGCTACAACCACGCCACGGTGGCACGCAACGGCGACGTTCGCCCCAAGATCCGGGGCGTGCGGCTCGACGGCTCCGGCGGCACGCTGCACATCGTCGAGAATCTGCAGCCGGACCTGGCCGACGACGACGGCGTGGTCCGCGCGATGGGCCCGATGCAGTTCATCCCGGAGACCTGGCGTCTCTACGGCGTCGACGCCAACAACGACGGCATCGTCAGCCCGGACAACATCGATGACGCCGCGCTGTCGGCGGCCGGCTATCTGTGCTGGCGCGGAAAGGATCTCGCCACCGCCAAAGGCTGGATGACGGCGTTGATGGCCTACAACGAGTCGGAGATCTACGCCCGCGCGGTTCGGGACTGGGCCGCCGCGTACGCGGCCGGGCGGCCCTTGTGAGGTGTGTGTGAGGTGGGTGGCGGGGACCACCGTTAGGCTCCCAATAGGCTGACAACGGCCCGTCCCCACCCAGCTCAAGGAGAAGTCAGTGCCCATCATCCAGCAGGTCGGCGCCCGCGAGATCCTCGATTCCCGCGGCAACCCCACGGTCGAGGTCGAGGTGGCGCTGGAGGACGGGACGTTTGCCCGGGCCGCGGTGCCCTCCGGGGCGTCCACCGGTGAGCACGAGGCCGTCGAACTGCGGGACGGCGGCGCCCGCTACGGCGGCAAGGGGGTGCAGAAGGCGGTCACCGCGGTACTCGACCAGATCGCGCCCGCGGTCATCGGGATCAGCGCCGATGACCAGCGGCTGGTGGACCAGGCCCTGGTGGACCTCGACGGCACCGCGGACAAGTCCCGGCTGGGCGCCAACGCCATGCTCGGGGTGTCGCTGGCAGTGGCCAAGGCCGCCGCGGACTCCGCGGCGCTGCCGCTGTACCGCTACCTCGGCGGCCCCAACGCCCACATCCTGCCGGTGCCGATGATGAACATCCTCAACGGCGGCGCGCACGCCGACACCGGCGTCGACGTCCAGGAGTTCATGGTGGCCCCGATCGGCGCCCCCAGCTTCGCCGAGGCGCTGCGCTGGGGCGCCGAGGTCTACCACGCCTTGAAGGCGGTGCTCAAGAAGCAGGGGCTGTCCACCGGATTGGGGGACGAGGGCGGTTTCGCCCCCGACGTCGCGGGCACCACCGCGGCACTGGACCTGATCAGCTCGGCGATCGAGTCCACCGGACTGAAGCTGGGCACCGATGTGGCGTTGGCGCTCGATGTCGCGGCCACCGAGTTCTACACCGACGGCAGCGGGTATGCGTTCGAGAAGCAGACCCGTACCGCTGCGCAGTTGACCGAGTTCTACGCCAAGCTGCTCGATTCCTATCCGCTGGTCTCGATCGAAGACCCGCTGTCCGAAGACGATTGGGACGGCTGGGTGGCGCTGACCACCGAGATCGGCGACCGGGTGCAGATCGTCGGCGACGACCTGTTCGTCACCAACCCCGAGCGTCTCGAGGAGGGCATCGAGCGCGGTGCGGCGAACGCGCTGCTGGTCAAGGTCAACCAGATCGGCACGCTGACCGAAACCCTGGATGCGGTGACACTGGCCCACCACAGCGGCTACCGCACCATGATGAGCCACCGCAGCGGCGAGACCGAGGACACCACCATCGCCGACCTCGCGGTGGCCGTCAGCAGCGGTCAGATCAAAACCGGTGCACCGGCCCGCAGTGAGCGGGTGGCCAAGTACAACCAGCTGCTGCGGATCGAGGAGGAACTCGGCGACGCCGCCCGCTACGCCGGCGACCTGGCCTTCCCCCGCTATGCGCCGGAGAGCAAATAGCCTTTCGGGGCCGCTGCCATGTCCGATCCGAAACGGCCCGAAAAGCGGCGTTCCGCGACGTCGCGGCCGGGCCGGGCCGGTGAAACCGAACGCGCCCGCCCACGCCGCTCGCCGGCGGTGCGCCGCGGACCGGGCACCTCGCGCAGCGCGCCGGAATCATCGGCCCAGCCGGTCCAGCGATCGGCAGCGGCCGAGCAGCGTTCGGAGCTGCGGGTCGGTTTCACCGCGCGGCGTGCGGTCATCCTGGCGGCGGTGATGTGCGTGCTCACCTTGACCCTCGCCGGCCCGGTCCGCACCTTCTTCGCCCAGCATGCGGAGATGAAGCAGCAGTCCCAGCTGGAAGCCACCCTGCGCGGTCAGATCGCGGACCTGCAGCAGCAGAAGGCCAACATGGATGACCCGGCGCATATCCGGGCGCAGGCCCGCCAGCGGCTCGGCTTCGTTATGCCCGGGGAGATCCCCTATCAGGTGCAGCTGCCGGGGGCCGCGGAGCAGCCCGGCGAACCGGGTGTCGAGCAAGGGGAGGCGGGCCCCAGTGGTGACCCCTGGTACACCGCGCTGTGGCACACCATCGCCGATGTTCCGCATCCGCCGCCGGCCCCGGCTCTGCCGCCGAACCCGGCCGTCCTGCCCGCCCCTGCCGTCCCGGGTGCACCCGGTGGTTGACCCTGCCGACCTGGACGTGGTGGGCCGGCAGCTGGGCCGAGAACCGCGCGGTGTCCTGGAGATCTCCTACCGGTGCCCCAACGGTGAGCCCGCCGTGGTGAAGACGGTGCCGAAACTGCCTGACGGCACACCGTTTCCGACGCTGTACTACCTGACGCACCCGGTGTTGACCGCCGCGGCCAGCCGGCTGGAGTCCTCGGGGCTGATGGCTGACATGACCGCCCGACTGCAGCATGACGCCGAACTCGCCGCGCGCTACCGGGACGCCCACGAATCCTTTCTCGCCGAACGGGACGCGATCGAGCCGCTGGGTACCACCTTTTCCGGCGGCGGCATGCCCGACCGGGTCAAGTGCCTGCATGTGCTGATCGCGCACGCATTGGCCAAGGGGCGCGGCGTCAACCCGTTTGGCGACGAGGCGTTGGCGATCCTGGCCGCCGAGCCGGGGATGGCCGGGATCTTGGTACCGGAGCAGTGGTTATGACGCGCAAATGAGCCGGGTCGCCGGAATCGACTGTGGCACCAACTCGCTTCGCCTGCTGATCGCCGATGCGCGTGATGGCCGACTGCATGACGTGCACCGCGAGATGCGGGTGGTGCGGTTGGGTGAAGGGGTCGATGCGACCGGTTGGTTCGCCTCCGGTGCGTTGGAGCGCACCCGCGCGGCGTTGACAGATTACGCCGGACTGCTGACGGCACATGAGGTTTCGCGGGTGCGGATGGTGGCGACCTCGGCGAGCCGCGATGCGGCCAACCGCGACGAGTTCTTCGCCATGACAGCGCAGGTGTTAGGTGCAGCCGTTCCCGGTGCGGTGGCCGAGGTGATCACCGGCCGCGAGGAGGCGGAGCTGTCCTTTCGCGGGGCGGTGGGCGAATTAGGCAGCGAGGATGGACCGTTCGTTGTCGTCGACCTCGGTGGCGGCTCGACCGAGGTGGTGCTGGGCGATCCGGTGGGCGGGGTCTGGGCCAGCTACTCCGCCGACATCGGGTGCGTCCGTTTGACCGAGCGCTGCCTGCATTCTGATCCGCCGACCGCCGAAGAGATCGCCGCCGCCCGCGGCCTCGCCGGCGAACTGCTCGGCGAGGCCCTGCGGGCGGTGCCGGTGCGGGAGGCCCGCACCTGGGTGGGGGTGGCCGGAACGATGACAACGCTCTCCGCGCTGGCCCACCGCCTGACCGAATACGATCCGGGGGTCATTCACCTGTCCCGGGTTGGCTTCGGCGATCTACTGGCGGTCTGCGATCAGCTGCTCGGCATGACCCGCGAGCAGCGCGCCGCGCTGGGGCCGATGCACCCGGGACGTGTCGACGTGATCGGCGGCGGGGCGATTGTGGTGCAGGAACTCGCCCACGCCTTGGCCGACCACGCCGGCATCGAGGAGCTGGTGGTCAGCGAACACGACATCCTGGACGGAATCGCGCTGTCGATCACCGACTTCGACTAGCCGGGCTTAGCCCTGCTTCCAGACGACTTTGTCCTGGCCGCCGGCGTCCCGGTAGACGACGCTGTCCGGCGCGGTGCCGTTCTTGACGTCGAAGTAGACCCGCCCGCTGGTCTGGCTGCCCTGCGCGATCGGGCCGTTGGGCAGGCCGTCGACCTCATTGCCCTTCATGACCGCGAACGTCGAACTGTTGACCGCGCGCGCGTTGAAGTCAGCGATGTTCGGGGTGGGAGAGCCGCTTACCGCCCTCGCGGTCACGTCGGAGTACCAGATTCCGTCGTTGTGACCGCTGGGTTGCAGGTTCTCGACGGTGTAGTCGATGGCACCGCCTGGGCTTTGGATCTCCTGTGTTTGACCGAACCCGACCACTGTCGGGTCCGCAGAAGCCGGTGCCACCGCCAGCATTCCTGCCGTTGTGAGGCCGACCGCTGTCACCGCCGTCTTTTTGGCGATCTGGGAGAACATCACGGTAAAACTCCTTCCGCTAGGTCCCAAATACATATCCGCATGGGCGATTTTCAAACCTCAAAACGGTAGCCCATGCCAGCTTCGGTCAACAGATGCTTGGGATTGGACGGATCATCTTCGAGTTTGCGCCGCAATTGCGCCAGATAAACCCGCAGGTACTGGGTTTCTTTGGCGTAAGCCGGGCCCCACACCTGCGTGAGTAACTCATCACGGCCGACCAGTTTGCCGCGATTGCGCACCAGCATCTCCAACATGCCCCACTCGGTGGGGGTCAGATGCACCTCACAGCCGTTCTTGGTGACCTTCTTGGCGGCCAGATCAACGGTGAACGATGCCGTTTCCACTATCGGCTGGTCGATTTCGGCCGTGGCGGCATTGCGGCGTGCAGCTGCCCGGAGCCGGGCCAGAAACTCGTCCATGCCGAACGGTTTGGTCACGTAGTCGTCGGCCCCGGCGTCCAGCGCCTCGACCTTGTCAGCGGAGTCGGTGCGGGCCGAGAGCACGATCACCGGGACGGTCAGCCAGCCGCGCAGCCCGGCCAGCACCTCGATGCCGGAGATGTCAGGTAGTCCCAGGTCGAGAATCACCACGTCGGGGCGCTGTTCGGCGGCGGCGCGCAGCGCACCGGCACCCGTCGCCGCGGTGACGACCGCGTAGCCGCGCACCGACAAGTTGATCTTCAGCGCACGCAGGATCTGCGGCTCGTCGTCGACTACCAGAACACGTGTGCTCATCAGCCTTCTCCTGCCGGTGCGGCCAGATCCACCACCATGGTCAACCCGCCACCCGGTGTCTCCGTCGCCGAGATGGTGCCACCCATCGCTTCAGTGAAACCCCGCGCCACCGACAAGCCAAGTCCCACACCGCTGGTGTTGTCGCGGTCGCCGAGTCGCTGGAACGGATCGAACGCGTGCAGTTCGCCACCGCGCGGCAGTCCACAACCCTCGTCGGCGACGTTGATCAGCACCCGGTCGCCGACTTGGCCCGCCGTCACGCGCACCACGCTGTCCGAGGCGTAGCGCAGCGCGTTGTCAATGACGTTGGCCAGCACGCGTTCCAACAGTCCGGCGTCGGCCATAGCCACTGTCGGACCCACTTCGACCTTCACCTGTTCCAAACTGCCGCGCCCGAAGACGTTGCTGCGCTTGCCGATTCCGATCAAAGCGCGCTGGACCACCTCTTCCAGATACACCTTGGTGAGTGCGGGCCGGATCACCCCGGCTGCCAGTCGAGAGGAATCGAGCAGGTTACCCACCAGGGCGGTGAGCTGGTCGACGGACTCCTCGACGGTGGCCAGCAGTTCGGCGGTGTCGTCCGGTGAGAAGGCGACGTCGTCGGCACGCAGGCTCGACACCGCCGCCTTGGCCGCCGCCAGCGGGGTGCGCAGGTCGTGGCTGACCGCCGAGAGCAGGGAGCGGCGTAATTCGTCGGTGCGCATCACCGCGTCGGCCCGGCTGGCCTCGGCCGCCAGCTCCTCCTGGCGGACCAGTCCGGCGGCTTGGCGGGCCACCACCGACAGCACCCGCCGGTCCCGGGAGGCCAGTTGCCGGCCGACCATCAGCATCCAGAACTCGTCGTCGCCGACATCGATAGCGGTGTCGGCGAGATCCACCGAGGTGCAGGGCTGCTCGCCCACCGAGGCCACCACCCTGGTGGCGCGGGCGACCGCGGTCTTCGCCGTTGCGGCCGGGACGCGAACCAGGCTGACGGATCGCTGCGCGTAGGTCTCGCGAACCCGCTCCAGCAGCGTGTCCAGGTCCGCTCCGCGCAGCACGGACCCGGCGAACAGCGTCATCAATTCCGCCTCGCGGGAGGCGCGACCGGCTTCTCGGGCCCGTTTGGCGGCGCCGTCGACCAGGGCCGCCACCGCGACCGCCACCAACAGCAGCACCACCTCGGTCACCGCGGCGTCGTGTTCGGCGATGGTGAAGTCGCGGCGCGGGGTGAGCAGGAAGTAGTTCATCAGCACCCCGGACAGCAACGCCGAGAGCACCGCCGGGGCAATACCGCCGAGCAGGGCCACCAGCAGGACACCGACGACGAACAGCGCACTCTGGCCGGTCTCGAGGTAGTGGTCCAGCCAGCCGACCACGATTGCGCATATCACGCACGGAACGACGATCGCGGCCAGCCAGGACACCGCCCGCCGTTCCCGCGGCGAGACCGAGAATGCCCGGAAACTCGGCTTGATGTCCTCGTCGGTGACGATGTGCACGTCGATATCGCCGGACTGCTGCACCACTGCCGCACCGACACCCTCGTCGAGGATGCGCGCCCAGCGGGAGCGTCTCGAACTGCCGATCACCAGTTGGGTGGCGTTGACGTCACGGGCGAATTCCAGCAGCGCGGCCGGCACGTCGTCGCCGATCACCGTGTGCAGCGAGGCGCCCAGGCTGATCGCCAGCTGGCGGATCTTGCCCACCCGGGGCGCCGGTGCGCCGGAGATTCCGTCGCCGCCCAGCACATGCAGCACCAGCAGTTCGCCACCGGCTTTGGAGGCGATCCGGGAGGCGCGACGTACCAAGGTCTCTGACTCAGGGCCGCCGGTGACCGCGGCGACGATGCGTTCGCGGGCCTCCCAGGTCTCGGTGATCTTCTTGTCGGCGCGGTATTTCGTCAGCGCCGCGTCGACCTGTCCAGCCAGCCACAGCAGCGCCAGTTCGCGCAGCGCGGTCAGCGTCTCGCCGCGGAAGTAGTTGGCCAGCGCCGCGTCGACCTTCTCCGGCGGATAGACGTTGCCGTGGGAGAGCCTGCGGCGCAGCGCTTCCGGGGCGACATCGATGAGTTCGATCTGAGTCGCCTGGCGCACGACCGCGTCGGGCACGGTGTCGTGCTGGACGGTGCCGGTGATCTTGGTGACGACGTCGCTGAGGCTCTCCAGCTGCTGCACGTTGACGGTGGAGATCACCGTGATCCCGGCGTCGAGCAACTCCTCGACGTCCTGCCAGCGCTTCGGATTACGGCTGCCGGCGGCGTTGGTGTGCGCGAGATCGTCGACCAGGACCACCTCGGGGCGCCGGGCCAGCACCGCGGCGACATCGAGTTGGCCGTCGAGTTCGGCGTCGGGGGCGCCGACGGTCTCGATGCCCCGCAACAGTTCGGCGGTCTTGCTGCGGCCGTGGGTTTCCACGGCGGCGGCCACCACGTCGGTGCCGCGCTCGACCCGCCGGTGGGCTTCGCCGAGCATCGCGTAGGTCTTGCCGACCCCGGGCGAGGCACCGAGGTAGATGCGGAGTTCCCCGCGCTGACTCACGACGCTCACCCGACCATCATCCCGGCAACCGCCGTTCTCAGCCAGCGGCGACCGGGCGTGCCATGACAGTGGGTTTGAATCCGTAGTGTGGATCGCTGAAACCGCGACCGCCGCGCGCTGCGGCCGCACCGGCGGCACCCATCCCGGCCGGCACCGCGGTCATCGACTGCCCTTCCTCGACCGCGCCGGGAATCCACTCGGAGGTGATCAACGGCGCCGCACCGGTCCCGCCCGGCAGTGCCCCCGGCCAGGTCGACGGCACCGACAGTCCCCCGACCGGGGCCGCCTGGGCCATGCCGGCCAGCACCGGCGTCCGGCCGGTGGCCGCAGAGCCGGCGACGGCCGCGCCGGCCGGGGCGTCGACCGAATCCACCAGGACCGCTCCACCGGCGGCACCCACGCCGGGTGAGGCGATGGCGAGCGCGCTGGCGATGCCGGCGAACAGATGCCAAGACCCGGCGGTCACCGCGTAGGTGCTGTAGGTCTGGATTGCGTTCCAGATCCCGATGTTCTGCGTCGAATCGATGAAATTCGTCAGGAAATCGCCCGCCTGGGCCGGACCGGCCGCGGCGCTGAGCGGCGAGGACAGGGTCTGCACGGTGTTGGGCAGCCCCGAAACCAGCTGAGACAACCCGTTCTGGGCGCTCCCGGTCGATGCCTGTGCGACCGCGGCCGCCTGACCGGCGGTGCCGAGCGGGTTGCTGATCGGATTGGGGGAGGACAGCGGCTGCAGAACTCCGGCGCTTGCCGAGGAACCCGCATAGCCGTACATGGCGATGGCGTCCTGCGCCCACATCTCCGCGTACTGCGCCTCGGTGGCCGCGATCGCCGGGGTGTTGATGCCCAGGAAGTTCGAGGCGATCAGCGCCATCAGCTGCGCCCGGTTGGCGGCGATCACCGGGGGCGGCACCATCATCGCAAACGCCGCTTCGAATGCGGCCGCGGACGCGGTTGCCTGGGCGGCGGCCTGCTCGGCAGCGGCCGCGGTGGTGTTGAGCCAGTTGACATACGGCATCACGGCCGCGGCCATCGACGCCGAGGCCGGCCCCTGCCACTCCTCGCCGGTCAGTGCCGCGATCGCCGACTGGTAGGACGTCGCGGTCGTGGAAAGCTCCGCGCCGAGACTGTTCCACGCCGCAGCGGCCGCCATCATCGGGGCCGCACCGGCGCCGGCGTACATGCGGCCGGAGTTGATCTCCGGGGGTAACGCGCCAAAGTCCATGTTCGTCAATTCCGTTCGCTGGTAACCGATTGCCTGCCGTCAGCCCACCGGTGGGCGCGGCATCACCTTCGGCTTGATGCCATAGCGCAGCCGGCCGCGGCTGCCCTGCTCGCTAGACGACGCCGGCAGCCCAGCGGGCACGGCCGCCGTAGCGGCGCGGGGCGCGGCGGCTGCCGAATTCGTGCCGGAGAGCGCCGCGGGCGTGGCCCCCGCCGGCACGGGTTCGCCGGCCCAGGCCGGTGGCGTGGGCGCACCGAGGGGCCGTGCCGCGGCCTGACCTGCGGTCGTGGTGACCGGTGCTGCTGCGGCGGCCGGGGCGGTCTGGCCGGTGAGACCCGCCTGGGGCATGTCGGGGGGTGCGACTTGGTGAACCACCCCGGACGGGGAGGTGATGTAGCCCTTGCCCAACCCGGTGAACTCCGAAGCGGCGGAGCCGATGGTGCCGGCCTGCATGGCGGCCAGGATGGAGCTGTTGCTGGCGATCCCGCCCAGCCCGAACGTCGGGTCAGCGGCCCCCGAGCCGGCGCCCAGTCCTGCGGTTGCCGTGCCCAGCCCGGCTGCGGCCGAGTTGGCCGTCTCGGTGCTGCCGTAGGAGTCGGCGCTGGTGCGCAAGGTGTTGACGAACATTTCCTGGATCGCCGCGGCCTGTGCGCTGATCTGCTGGTAGAGCTGCCCGTAGGCGGCGAACTGGGTCGCCTGCAAGACCGAGACCTCGTCGGCGCCCGCCGGGGCGATGCCGGTGGTGGGTGCGGCGGCCGCGGCGCTCTGCGCGGTCATCGCCGAGCCGATCGCCTGCAGGTTGCTGGCGGTCGCCGCCATCGCCTCGGGCTGGGTGGTCACGAAGGACATCACTTCTCCTGGTGGAAAACGGGGTCGGCCTTCGGCCGAATGCAGGGTCCACTGTCTCCGGCCGAGGGCCGAATCGGAGAAGTCGTTTACGGGTTCTTAACGCCCCTGCCAGGATTCTTGACGGTTTATTCGCACAGGTACTTCACAGCGCTGGGCGGCCCGGCGCAGGCCCGACTGGACTCCCACCGCTGCGTCGGTGCTGGGCCGTTCGTCGATGACCTGGAAGTTTCGTCCGAGCCGGGTGAGGAATTCCTGGCAGGTCATGCGGACCGGCGCCGCTTTTCCCGCTCAGCCGGCCGCCACCGGATGCATGGTGAAGTCGCCGAAGACAAAACAACCGGCGCAGCCCCCTCCGCTGCGCCGGTTTGCTTTGTTAGGGCCTGGTCAGGCCCAGCTGGAGCCGACGGAAGCGTCGGTGTTGGCCATGTTGTTGCCGGCGGTCTGCACCTTCTGACCATGGGCGTTGGCCTGCTCGTAGATGACCGCGAAGTTGCGGCCCAACTGCGCCACGAACTCCTGGCAGGCCACCGAACCCGCGCCACCCCAGAAATCCCCGGCAGCCAGCACGTCATGCACGATCGCCTGATGCTCGGCCTCCAACGACGCCGCCTGGGCACGAATCAACGCACCGTGGGCGTTGACGTCACCGAACTGGTAATTAATGCTCATCTGCGATTCTCCTTCTAGCTCGACAGGATCTGCTGAGAAGCAGCTTCCTGCTGCTCGTAGTGGTTCGCATCCCGAATCAGACCATCACGCACCCCGTGCAGCATGTTCACGATGTTGCGAAACGCCGTCTGCATCTGACCCATGGTGTCCATCGAGGTCCGCTCGGCCAGACCACCCCAGCCCGCACCCGAGATGTTGGTCGACGACGCCCACATCCGCCGGGCCTCATCCTCCACCGTCTGAGCATGCACATCGAAACGCCCCGCCATGCTGCGCATCGCGTCCGGATCGGTCATAAAACGTGTTGCCATCGCTGTGTCTCCTTACCTGAAATTCGTTGTCGCAGAGGTTAACCGGCAACGACCGGACGGGGCATCACGGTCGGCTTGAAGCCGTAGCGGGGGGTACCGAGGCCGAAACCGCCCCGCTCGGCGCCGACCGGCATCCCGCCGGGCACCGCCGCCATCGACTCGATCTCCTCCGGGGTAGCCCAACTGCTGGCCTGGAGTGCGCTGGTCGCGGCGGCGTCGGCTGGGGCTGCCGCGGCCCACGCCGGCGGCGCGGACAGTTCGCCGACCAGCGTCGCCTGCCCCACGCCCGCCGAGACCGTCGGCGCGCTGGTGCCGGCAGTGAACGCTCCGGCCGCCGCTGAGGCGGCGCCCGCCTCACCCCCGAGCGCGCCCAGGCTGCTCAGCGGGCCGCCGGGAGCCAGCAGGGCGCCGATGCCGGCACCTGCCGAACCACCGCCGAAGGCGTTGAAACCCCCGCCGGAGAAGAAGGTGGTCATGGTCGGGATCAAACTCGCCGGGGTGAACGCTGCGGATGTCCCGACGAAGCTCATCCCGCCGTTGAGTGGGTAGGTGAACAGCGACACGACGCCATTGATCGACGCGTTCCTGCCGATGGCCTCGAGGAGTCCGGCGAGTGTGGGCGGGGGTAGGCCGGCGTCGGCGGGACCCGGCGAGGTCAGGGTCTGCAGCGCGTTGGGCAGCGACGAGATCGCTTGCGCCGTCTGAGCGGTATTGCCGGCGGCCGTGCCGTTGGCCTGACTGACGGCGGCCGCTTGGTTGGCCGTTCCGGCCGGATTCGTGGTCTGGGTGGGCTCACTGAACGGTGTCACCTTGGTCGCCGCCGCCGAGGACGCCGCGTAGCTGTACATGACACCGGTGGCCTGGGCCCACATCTGGAGATACTGTGCGTCGCTGGCCATGATCGCGGCGGAGTTCTGCCCTACGACATTGGTCGCCACCAATTGCTTCTGCTGCGCGCGATTGGCGGCGATCACTGCCGGGGGAGGGGTGGCCGCGTGGGCCGCCTCGAATGCGGCCGCTGCGGCCGTGGCCTGGGTGGCCGCCTCCTCGGCCTTCGCCGCGGTGTCGGCCATCCACGCCAGATACGGCTTGGTGGCGGCGGTCATCGACGCCGACGCCGGGCCCATCCATTCCTGGTCGACGAGCTGGGAGAACGTTGTCTCGTAGGACGTCAGGGCCGAGGTGATCTCCGCGGCCAGGCCGCGCCAGGCGGAGGCGACGGCCATCATCGGCGTCGATCCGGGGCCGGTGTACAGCCGCCCCGAGTTGACCTCGGGTGGCAGGAGTGCGTAGTCGATCATCGTTGCTCCTAAACCACCATCGGCTTCGGCATGAATTTGGGCCGGAATCCGTAACGCGGGGTGCCATAGTTCATCCCGGCCCGACCGACGCCGGTCGGCACCGGAGGGGGCATGG
Source organism: Mycolicibacter sinensis (assembly GCF_001673565.1). Lineage (GTDB taxonomy): Bacteria > Actinomycetota > Actinomycetes > Mycobacteriales > Mycobacteriaceae > Mycobacterium > Mycobacterium sinense_C. The sequence continues at coordinate 20,102 of NZ_LZMF01000126.1, read as the reverse complement.
AGGCCATGTTGTTGTGGGTCTCCGAGGGGACCGCCCAACCGCCGGGCCCCCCGGTCAGGGCCGCGGCGCCGGGGGTGGCGGCCGACCAGCTGGCCGGCGCCGAGAAAGACGTTCCTACCAGCGAGGCCTGACCCATCCCGGCGGTGACCGCCGGGGTGACCGCACTGACCCCAAATGCGCTACTGACCCCGCTGGCCATGCCACCGCCGAGCGCGCCCAGGGCGCCGAGTGCGCCACCGGGGCTCAACGCCGCTCCCAGACCACTGCCGAGCGCACTGCCGGTGGCGCCGTTGAAGCCCCCGCCGGTCATGAAACCGATGAGGCTTGGCAGCAGCGCAGACGGAATGAAGGCCGCGCCGGTACCCGCGGTGTTGAACAAGTTGTACAGCGGGGTGCCCAACATGTACGCGTAGCCGTTGGTCGGGTCGTTGTACAGGAATTCGATGATCTGCTCGATCCAGTCGGTCGACGCTGCCGGGGCGGCCATGGACTGCAGGGCATTCGGCAGCGCCGAGATCATCTGCGCCGTCTGTGCGGTGCTGTTGGCGGTGCTGCTGCCGCCGGCCTGGCTGACCGCAGCAGCCTGTCCGGCCAGCCCTGCCGGGTTGGTGGTCTGGGCGGGTTCGCTGAACGGGGTCACCTGCGACGCGGCGGCCGATCCGCTGGCGTAGCCGTACATCGCGGCGGCGTCCTGGGCCCACATCTCGGCGTAGAGGGCATCGAGGGCTGCGATGGCCGGGGTGTTGATGCCCAGGACGTTGGTTGCGACCAGTGCCGCCTGCTGCACCCGGTTGGTGGTGACGGCCGCAGGAGGGACCGTCGCTGCCCGCGCCGTCTCGTACACGGTCGCGGCGGCGGTGGCCTGGGCGGCGGCCTGCTCGGCTTGCGCGGCGGTGGTGTTCATCCAGGCGATGTAGGGCGTTGCCGCCGCAGACATCGACGCCGAACCCGGCCCGAGCCAGTCCTCACTGGACAGCTGGGAGACCACCGTCTCGTAAGAGTGTGCGGCAGAAGCGAGTTCGCCGGCCATCGCGCGCCAGGCCGAGGCGGCCGACATCATCGGCGCTGACCCCGGGCCGGCGTACATCCGCCCGGAGTTGATCTCGGGGGGCAGGGCTCCGTAATCCAGCATGAATTCCGCCTAACCCGCTGCGAGCGCGTTGGCGGCTTCGGTGGCCGCGTAGGACTCGGCGCTGCCGTTCAAAGTGGCCACGAACATCTCGTGAATCGCCGCGGCCTGCGCGGCAACCGACTGGTACATGCTGGCGTGGGCGGCGAACTGCGCAGCGGTCAGCGCCGAGACTTCATCGGCGGCCGCCGGAACGACACCGGTAGTCGGAGCGGACGCAGCGGCGCTCTGGGCGTTGAGCGACGAACCGATCGCTTGCAGGTTGCCGGCGGCAGCCGCCAAGGCCTCCGGCTGCGTGGTCACGAAAGACATCTGGGTTTCTCCTCACGGATCCGAGCGTTATCCGGATTCCTGCGACCACGGTCCCGTATCACTGGGGGATTGTGAAAGCTGGTTAACCGCTTCTTAACCCGCGTGTCCCAACTTTTTACGAGCGCCTTCGCAGCGCTCTGACAGGCGGGGTGGACCGGGGCAGCCCGCGGGGCTTGCGAGGCCTCGGAACGAAAAGCCGTGCAAGACGGCTATGAGCGGCAAGGGCAAGCTTTTCGTCGCTGCCCGCGAAGTGGTTCAGGTCACAGCGTGTCGGCAGTGTGCGTACGACGGCATTTCTACCAATGACGCACACACGCCAAATTTATTGGTACGCAAGGACTTTAGCGACGACGAGCCGACTCGGTTATGACGCCGGTGATGCGACTCGCTGACGATGTGAGCCCTCGGTAACGCGGAATTAACATGTTGATCCGGCGGAGTAAACGCTCCGTAACATGCTTTTAACGAACGCTCAGCAGACTACGAGCCATGAAACGGTTTCTGCTGCTGGCGGGCCTCACCGCCATGGTCGGTCTGGCGGTGCCCGCGCATGCCGAGCCGGTCGGTAGCGACGCCGCCTTCCTGACCCAGCTGAACGGAGCTGGCCTGAGCCACCGCGGCTCCGACGAGGTGGCGATCTCCGCCGGTCACTCCGTGTGTCAGCTGATGGATGCCGGCCTGACCCCGATGGACACCGTCGTCGCGGTGCAGACCACCAACCCGGGATTCACCCTGCAGCGCGCCGCGGAGTTCGCGCGCATCGCTGCGCAGAACTACTGCCCGCAGCACGCCTGAGTCGCTACGGGGTCCGCTACCGCCGTGCCGGTGGGCTGCCGTCGGCGTCGCCGCGTTAGATTCGCCGCGAGCCCCCATAGCCCAATTGGCAGAGGCAGCGGACTTAAAATCCGCCCAGTGTCGGTTCGAGTCCGACTGGGGGCACCGTATTTACTCTGGTCAAAGCGTTTTTGGGTTATTAGATCGGCTAGGCACCGGACTTCCCTTACGCAACCGTTACGCAATGGTGCGGGAACCTAGCCCCGCTAAGTTCTCTGTAGCAAACTCGGCGGCTCGGCCTCGGCTACCAGCACGAACGCGGCGCAACTGCCGCGAGCGGACTCCCCTCGCGGGCGACAAGAGGGGCGGGCCGATGAGCCGATTGCCGGGCGAGATCTCGACGCCGGAAGAGGAAAAATGCGCGCGTAGGCCCGATTGATGGGGTTGACCTTGGCCGAGCGCAGGGCGGTGACGGAGGCGATCGCCGTCCGTTACATCCTGGCGAGCAAGCGCGAGAAGAGTCGGATTCTGGACGAGTTGTGCGCCACGACGAGGTGGCATCGCAACCATGCCCGTAAGGCGCTGAAGTCGGCGCTGCAGCCCAAGATTGTCACTGCGCGCAGTCCGCGTCCGGTGAAGTATGGCGACGATGTCGTCGCCGCGCTGACGGTGTGCTGGACGGTGCTGGGCATGCCGGCCGGCAAGCGGCTGGCGCCGATGCTCGGGGAGCTGGTCGGCGTTCTGCGTCATTTTCGGGAGCTGACCATCGACGAGGACACCGTCGAACTGCTGGTGTCGATGTCGGCGGCCACCATCGACCGGCGGCTGGCCGATGAGCGAGCCAAACGCCAGGTGCGGGGGCGTGTTGGCACGAAGCCGGGTTCGCTGCTGAAAGGTCAGATCCCGGTGCGCACCTGGGCCGAGTGGGACGATGCCCGGCCCGGGTTCGTGGAGATCGACCTGGTCTGGCATGACGGCGGTATTCGGGGCGGAGGTCACGCGTTCACGCTGACGGTCACCGACATTGCCACGGGCTGGACTGAGAACCGCTCGGTGCCGGAAAAGACCAGCACATGCGTGTTGGCGGCACTCAACGCCATCGCCTGTGTGATGCCGTTCCCGATCCTGGGCGTGGACTCTGATAACGGATCAGAGTTCATCAACGACGACCTGTTTCGGTGGTGTCAACGTCACAAGATCACCTTCACCCGAGCACGTCCAGGCAACAAGAACGACGGTTGTCACGTGGAGCAGAAGAACTGGACAGTGGTACGCATGCTGGTCGGTTACCACCGTTACGACACCGCCGCAGAAGTGTTGCTACTCAACGAGATCTGGCAACTGCAATCCAAGCTGACCAACTACTTCTACCCCCAACAGAAACTGATCTCCAGGGTCCGCACCGGCGCCAAGGTATCCAAGAAGCACGGCAAAGCCACCACCCCGTTTCACCGCGTGATCGATCACCCCACCACGACGGTGGAACGCATCGTCGCGCTGACCCGCGCCTACTCGTTGATCAATCCCGCCGCCACCCAGCGCCAGGTCCACGCTCTGACTGCTCGACTGCTCACCCTCACCACCACCAAGGCCGGCGCCACCGCTGAGGCCCAGGTCAACAAACGCGCACGAGTACGTGAGGCAACGAATCCTCCTACGCGCGCATCTTGACGTGAGGCAACAGGACCCAGAACGGGAGCGGGGTCAACATTGAGGACATACGAGCACCCGACAGAGCGGTGCCCGCACTGCGGCGGGGCGATGATTGTTACCGAAGCCCAATCTGGGATTTGGGGCGGCAGCTCGGCCGTGGTCCACTTCATGCAGGTGAGCAAGTGGCTTGGTCACTCCACCTACACCCTGACGCTGGACGTGTACGGCGACTACATCCCCCAGACCGATGGCGGGGCGCTGAACACCCTGCCGGAGCCCCCGGCCCCGGCGAAGCCAGTTCCGGCAGTGGTGGGGAACGTGGTGCCCTTGTTTGGGTAGAGGGGCGACAACCTCGGGACGGCAGGAGAGGCACGCGGCACCGGTGGTGGCGTGTGGAAGGGTGCTGGTCAGTCGAAGCAGGGAGCGTGATTTGCCGCCAAGAAGGCGTTGGCGTCTGCCGCGTTAGTGAATTCGGGGACAGCCGCACTTGGGTCTTTGAGCGTGACAGGCCCCATGAGGTTCACGACGAAGTATCGATCGCCTGGCGGATGATGACCCATCGACCCCTCTAACACCGTATAGAGCAAGACACCACCGACACACTTGCCGAAGCGGCCCGGGTATCCATGCACAGTGAGACCTTTGGAATTCTGCAGTCCACCATCCCGCAGGTCGGTCAGATTAATACCCTCGATGATGGTGCCCACTGTATTAGCTGGAGGGTTCTGAGCAGATTTTTCCCACACTTGGTCGGCTAACGCCATGGCTGAAGGAATCTGTTCCTGTGGAGCCCTCTCGTATATAGCCAAGTCTGACGTGTTGTTTGCTGACGCATCCGGCGAGACATCAGCGTGGAACGTTTCTGCCGGTGCAATCTGCGACGCCGACGCCTGTCTGGACTTGGCGACAGGGTCGTCTTGCGATGAACCGCATGCTGCCAAAACGGCCACAGCAAAAACGGCTGCGCACACTCCCACGAGGTACTTCACCACAGACGTTTCCCTTCAGGAGTCGGCAGCAAGAGACGTCCAATCGTACACAACGGTGAACACCGATCTACTTCAATTGACCTGGCGCGGTCCTGGCGCCCCCGCCAGCCGTCGCCGCCGGGCCAGCAAACACGGAAAATCGGAGTTCCGTTACGCAACTTTTACGCAACCCCTAGGGGATAACCCTGAAAGGGCACCCAAAGGTCAGGTAGCTAGAATCGACCAAACATGTTCATTACCAGCCCGTTTAGGGTCACATCGGGTTGCTAACGCCGAGGTCAAAACGGCCCCCGCCCCGTTCTTAAAATCCGCCAAGTGTCGGTTCGAGCCCGACTGGGGGCACGGTGGTTGTGCTGGTAGATCGCTTATTGGTTCGGTCGGTCCGGTCGCCGGTGGGCTTCACCCCGGCGTCACCCCGGCGAGCGGGCGAGACGACCGGGCCGCAAATACGACGGCGGCACCCCATCACAATTCGATACGGGTGCCGCCGCGACGCTTGCCTGCCGGGCCGTCGCCCGGCAGGCTAGGATACGTACAGGGCATGTACGCGGTCCCCGGATGCGCTATCCGGTCTCCTCCCTCTCTGGAGGTTGGGGGTCTAGCAGGTGGCCGCCTGCTAGACCCCGGGCCTATCCACCCCGCGTCCGTGGGCTACTCGTGGGATTCGGCCGGGAACTTTATCGCCATTGGTCGTGGCCCTCTTCACTGTGCATGACCGGCTGTTCGGTGCGCCGGTCGTTTTGCTCCGTAACAGGATTGGGCGACGCGGCTTCGCGCTGTTCCCGTTCCTTCACCATCCGTGCAACTACCTGTTTTGATGCGTAGATCTCGATCTTGCCGTTCCGACGACCCTTTGTGATCAAGTTTTCCTTCGCCGCCCGGCGCAAGGCCGTCGAAATCGCGTTGTCCACGTTTTCCCAGATCAGCTCTACGTCCGCGCGGGGAAACTTGGCGAAGAAGGCAGCCTTGAACTCGTTCCGACTTACGGTTGTGTCGATTTCGTTAAGTACGTCAACCACCATTTCGGTGGAGCGGAGTCGATGCCCGTCACCACGCAGATATTCCGCGACAGGCGAATCCGGTGGCAATACTGCGGTATCTGGTTCGTCACCAACCATGGTCGAAAGCACATCGGGTCCTGGGGCGGCTTCTTCTGGCGTATCCGGCGTATCCGGCGTGTCGTTCCTGACGGAGTCGGGCTCGGTCTCGGTACCGTCGGTGAGTAGCTCCAGTTTTTGGATCGCATCGCCGAGGCGGTCTCGACGGGTTTGCACAGTCTCCAGTCGGACCCGCAGCTCCTCGACTTCAGACCCCACGTGGTCGTACTCACGTCGAAGTTCAATAAGAACTTGCTCGACGCTCGTTGCGTTCATACTGAGCACAGTACACGAGTTCGTAGACGAGTTGCGTATGCGTGCCGACGTGTCGCGTGCGATCCAATTATGTAGGCAAGCTACACGTAACCGTAACGCGAAACGCGTGTGACTCTTGTGAGAGCTGTGGTTTACTACGCAAACATCGCCGTCGGTGGTGAGGCAACGGCCAGCCTGCTGTTCCTGCCTGGTGGCGTCGCCTGCGCACGGTATTGGGTGGTTGTCATTGGCCGGCCAGCATTCAGGGGTAAGTGGTGACCTGGCGGCACTTCCGAGTGACCACATCGCACTGCACTGGGTTCGTAGTCCAGCCACCACAGATGCCCGGTGTGCCCGAGGTCGGCATGCTCCGCCCGCTACGGAGCCTGGCGGAATGCCGAACTGCCGATGCCGCGCGGCGAATGATCAAACCGCGTCTTGGGAGGGCTGGTTAGCACTCACAGCCGATGCCATCGCCGTCGCGGTCGAGTTTGGACTGGTATTTATCGGATGTTGCCGGAATGTCGCAGTCTCCGTTTGCCCTTGCTTCGGTGCAGTTGCGGTACGGGACTTCGGCGTGGGCCGCGGGCATGGACGGGATCGTCAGGGTGGACAAGCCGGCCCCGAACGCTAGAGCGAACAACAGTGCACGGATCATTCAAGACCTCCCGGGCATGACTTCGGCAAGAGCTGAGCCGAGGTTAGTTCCCTTCCAGCCGAGCCGCCTCGGGTTTCGGGGATCTCTTCCCGCGGCCGTCCTGTCTGGCGAGACCCCGGTGCCTCCATACCCGCCCAGCTGGTTTTTTGCAAGATCATGTGACCAGAAAACTGGAATTCGCCCGTAGAGATTTCTTAGTTTCTTATTCAATGCTAATTGCGATACAGATCACAAGTTAGCCTAGAGGGGCATAACAGCCCCTCACGCGCAGCGCAATACATTGCTGGCGATGTCCAGAGGCAGGAGCTTCGCCCACCGCGACCCAAGGTCCGCTGGATTAACCTGCGACGTCAATCACAATACTTACGTCATTTTCCTTTTACCCGGAATTCACCGCTAGGATCGACCGAACACCTCGTCCTGGCACCCCGGTCGTACTGGCCAAGCTGCGGCAGCTACGCGGGCGTGTGTGCAAAGACGATACGAAACGTGATCGATGGGAGCGATGTGGACGACGTGGTGGCTTACGGATTGCCCGGCCCGAGGACTCGCACCATCGACACCGTCACGCTGGGGCGCGGCCCGATCGGTGGCCTCGCGGTCACCGCGGACGGCAGCCGGCTGCTGGCCACCAACTACGGCGACGACACCGTCTCGGTGATCGACACCGCCAGCGGCACCGTCGTGGCCACCGTGTTCCACACTGACGAGCCGTTCTCGGTCGCCGTCGGCCCCGCCGGTACCGCTCGGGCCTACGTCACCGCCGGCTCCATGGCGCTCGATGCCGTACTGGCGATCGACGTCGACTCCGCCGAGGTCACCGGGTGTTACCCGGTGGCCCTGGGCATCGGTGAGCTGGTCGCCGACCCGATGGGCAGCCGCGTCTACGTCACCCGTACCGGTTCGGCCGGCGTCGAGGTGCTCGCGCTCGATGCCACCATGAGTCCCGCCGGCGTCGCCCAGGTGTCCAGCAGTCCCGTGGCCAGCGCAGCCGGCCTGCGGATCAGCCCCGACGGCCGGCGGCTGTACGTGGCGGTCCGCCAGCCCGCCGGCGACACCGTCACCGTCTTGGACCGCGAACTCAATGTCGTCGACGTCATCAAGGTCGGCTCGACCGTCGTCGACGTGGCCGTCAGCCCGGACGGTGCCCGGCTGTTCGTGGCGACTTGCGGGTCTGATGGTCGCGGGGCGGTGCACGCCATCGACACCCGCACCCACGCAGTCGGCGCCGGGTTCGTCGTCGACACTCAGCTGATCCAGCTGATCGTGAGCCGCGACGGCGAGCGCGCCTACCTGGTGACCGCGGCCGGTGTGCTGGTGCTGTGCGCTCGCACCAACGAGGCCCTCGGCACGCTGACCGCGACCACGGCGCCGGCCTGCGCGGTGGAGAGCCCGGATGGCAGCCGGCTGTACATCGCCGGCTTCGATGGCGCGGTGACCGTCGCCTCGCTGGCCGGCCTGCCGTCGCCGTCGGCGTCGCTGCACGAGCAACTGGCGCTCGACGACGCCGTCAAGCGGATGCTTCAGCTCGAACCCGCCTTGTAGCCCCCGTCACACGGCCCGCGTCGGCATGGTCGAATATGTCGATGCGCAGCACAATGCAGAACTGGCCGTTGACGATCGGTGCCATCCTGCACCACGCCACCGGCATTCACGGGGCCCGCACCGTGACGACCATGACCGACGACGGTTTTCGCAGCACCACCTACCGCGAGCTGGGCGGCCAGGTGGCGCGGCTGGCCAATGGCCTACGGCGGCTCGGCATCAGCGGCGACCAGCGGGTTGCCACGTTCATGTGGAACAACACCGAGCACCTGGCCGCTTACCTGGCGGTGCCGGCGATGGGTGCGGTGCTGCACACGCTCAACATCCGGCTGTTCGCCGAGCAGATCGTGTTCGTCGCCAACGAGGCCGAGGATCGGGTGATCCTGGTCGACGTCTCGCTGGCCGGACTGCTGGCGCCGGTGTTGGCGCAGCTCGACACCGTGCACACCGTGATCGCGGTCGGCGAGGGCGACATCGCGGCGCTGGAGGCCTCCGGTAAGACCGTGCTGCGCTACTCCGACGTGCTGGCGGCCGAGTCCGACGAGTTCGACTGGCCGGTCGTCGACGAGAATTCGGCGGCCGCCATGTGCTACACCAGCGGCACCACCGGCAACCCCAAGGGCGTGGTGTACAGCCACCGGTCCAGCTACCTGCACACCATGGCGGGATGCACCACGAACGGCATCGGAGTCGGCTCAAGCGACTGCGTCCTGCCGATCGTGCCGATGTTTCACGCCAACGCGTGGGGGCTGCCTTATTCGGCGCTGATGGCCGGTGCGGATCTGGCGATGCCCGACCGGCATCTGGACGCCGCGTCGCTGGTCGCCCTCATCGAAACGCAGCGACCCACGGTGGCCGGCGCGGTGCCGACGATCTGGAACGACGTCATGCACTACTTGGATCGCGAACCCGGCCATGACATCTCGTCGCTGCGGCTGGTGGCGTGCGGCGGTTCGGCGGTCCCGGTGTCGCTGATGCGCGCGTTCGAAGAGCGCTACGGCGTGCAGGTGCGGCAACTGTGGGGCATGACCGAGACTTCGCCGCTGGCCACCATGGCCTGGCCACCGCCGGGCACCCCGCCCGAGGAGCGCTGGTCGCTGCGCGGCACCCAAGGGCAGCCGGTGTGCGGGGTCGAGGCACGCATCGTCGACGACGACGGCGCGGTGCTGCCCAACGACGGGGAAGCGGTCGGCGAGCTGGAGGTGCGGGGCCCGTGGATCACCGGCGCCTACTACCGCGGCCAGGACGAGTCCAAGTTCTCCTCGGGCTGGCTGCGCACCGGCGATGTGGGCCGCATCGACGCCCAAGGCTTCATCACCTTGACCGACCGGGCCAAGGACGTGATCAAGTCCGGTGGGGAGTGGATCTCCTCGGTGGAGCTGGAGAACGAACTGATCGGCCACCCGGACGTGGTCGAAGCCGCTGTGGTGGGGGTGCCCGACGAACGCTGGCAGGAACGACCGCTGGCCGTCGTGGTGGCACGCGACGGCGCCTCGGTGAGCGCGGCCGAACTGCGAAGCTTCTTGTCCGACAAGGTCGCCCGCTGGTGGCTGCCGGAGCGCTGGACATTCGTCGAGGACATTCCGCGTACCAGCGTCGGCAAATACGACAAAAAGACCATCCGGGCCCGATACTCCGAAGATCAATACCAGGTGAGCGAGGTGCGTGACTGATGAGACTGCGGGTGATCCAGTGGGCGACCGGATCGGTGGGGGTGGCCGCGATCAAGGGTGTGCTCGAGCATCCCGACCTCGAATTGGTCGGCTGCTGGGTGCACTCGAAAGCCAAGAGCGGCAAGGACGTCGGCGAGATCATCGGCGCCGAGCCACTGGGCGTGACGGCCACCGACAGCGTTGAGGAGATCTTGGCGCTCGATGCCGACGCGGTGATCTATGCGCCCCTGCTGCCCAACCCCGATGAGGTCGCCGCGCTGCTGCGTTCCGGCAAGAACGTCGTCACCCCGGTCGGCTGGTTCTACCCGTCCGAGAAGGAGGTGGGACCGTTGGAGGCTGCGGCGCGCGAAGGTGGCGTGACCCTGCACGGCGCCGGTATCGGGCCGGGCGCGGCCTTCGAGCTGTTCCCGCTGCTGCTGTCGGTGATGTCCACCGGCGTGACATTCATTCGCGGCGAAGAGTATTCGGATCTGCGCACTTATGACGCGCCGGACGTGCTGCGCCATGTGATGGGATTCGGCGGCACCCCGGACCAGGCGTTGAGCGGCCCGATGCAGAAGCTGCTCGACGGCGGGTTCCGCCAATCGGTACGCCTGTGCGTCGACCGATTGGGCTTCGCCGCCGACGAGCACGTCCGCTCATCCCAGGAGGTCGCGGTGGCCACCGCGCCGATCGACTCGCCGATCGGTTCCATCGAACCCGGCCAGGTGGCCGGGCGCCGGTTCCACTGGGAGGCGACCGTCGGCGACGAGGTGGTGGCTCGGGTCACGGTCAACTGGCAGATGGGCCAGGAGAACCTCGACCCGCCATGGACGTTCGGTCCGGCAGGCGAGCGCTACGAGATGGAGGTGCGGGGAAACCCCGACACGTTCGTCACCGTCAAGGGCTGGCAGCCCGAGACCGTCGAGGAGGGCCTGATCAGCAACCCTGGTGTCGTGGCGACCGCGGCGCACTGCGTCAACGCGATTCCGGCGACCTGTGCGGCCCCGGCCGGGTTCGCCGGGTTCTTCGACCTGCCGCTGATCACCGGGCGGGCCGCCCCGCGACTGGCGCGCTGAACGCTAACCTCGAACAGTGGCCTTCACCGTCGAGCAATCCCGCGTGATAGCGGTGGCCGTCGAGGACGCGTTCGACGGCACCCTGCCGCTGCCGCTGCCGCAGCTGTTTCGGCACTGGTACGGGCCGATTCCCCCGATCAAAGAAGTGCTGGGCCAGACCGGGGCATGGGAGACGGTCGGCCAGACCCGGCTCGTGCGGCTGACCGGCGGGGGCAGCATGCGCGAGGAGCTGACCAGCGTCGACCCTCCGCGCTCGTTCGGCTACTGGCTGACCGAGATCAAAGGCCCGTTGGCGCCGCTGGTTCAGTTGGTCGAGGGCCGATGGCAGTTCACTCCCACCGCGGCGGGCACCACGGTCACCTGGCGGTGGGTCATCCACCCGAGATCCGCGCCGGCCGCAGTCGCGATGCCGGTGCTCGGGCGACTGTGGAAGGGCTACGCCCGGCGGGCCCTGGCGCAGTTGGCCACGCTGCTGGAGGGCTGAGGCACCCATGTGCCGCCTGTTCGGACTGCACGCCGGCACCGATGCCGTCGCGGCCACGTTCTGGTTGCTCAACGCCCCGGACAACCTCGCCGCCCAGAGCCGGCGCAACCCCGACGGCACCGGGCTGGGCGTGTTCGGCCGCGACGGTCGCCCGCAGTTGCACAAAGAACCCGTCGCCGCCTGGCAGGACAGCGATTTCGCCACGGAGGCACACGAACTGACCGGCACCACCTTCGTCGCGCACGTGCGGTACGCCACCACCGGCGCCCGCGACGTCGCCAACACCCACCCGTTCCTGCAGGATGGCCGGATCTTCGCCCACAACGGCGTGCTGCGCGGCCTCGATGTCATCGAGGACCGACTCCGCGAGCTGGGCACCGCCGATATGGTTGTCGGACAGACTGATTCCGAGCGTGTCTTCGCGCTGATCACCGCCGCGGTCCGGGCGCACGACGGCGACGTCGGCGCGGGCCTGCGCGACGCGGTCGGTTGGCTGGCGGCCCACGTGCCGATCTACGCGCTCAACATCCTGCTGGCCACCGCCACCGACATGTGGGCGCTGCGCTATCCCGACACCCACCAGCTGCACCTGCTGGACCGCCGCGACGGCGCCGAGCCGTTCGGGGTGGACCTGTACACCCAGCGCATCCGGGCACAGTCCGAACAGCTGCGTGGCCGGCCGGCGGTGGTTTTCGCCAGCGAGCCGATGGACACCGATCCGCGCTGGCGGCTGCTCGCCCCGGGCGAACTGGTCCACGTCGACGCCGGGCTGCAGCTGCGCACCGAGCTGGCCTTCCCCGATCCGCCCTCCCGGCAACTGCGCCGGGAGGAACTGACCGCTGCTACGCAGGAGGCTCAACACCCGTGGTTGTGACAGGCAAGCGAGCCCTGGTGCTGGCCGGCGGGGGAGTGGCGGGCATCGCCTGGGAGACCGGCGTGCTGTGCGGGATCGCAGACGAGTCGCCGTCCACCGCAGCGGCGCTGCTGGAATCCGATGTGCTGGTCGGCACCTCGGCCGGTTCGGCGGTGAGCGCACAGATCGGTAGCGGAATGAGCTTTGAGGAGCTGTTCGCCCGTCAGGTGGCCGAGTCCTCGCCCGAACTCGACCCCGGGATCGGAGGCGAGGAGATCGCGGAGCTGTTCCTGGCCGCCATGACCAGACCGAACACCACTGCCGCGCAGAAGATGCAGAGCATCGGTGCGGTGGCGCTGTCCGCCGAGACGGTCCCGGTCGCGGTGCGCCGGCGCGTGATCGAGCGTCGGCTGCCGTCGCATCGCTGGCCGGATCGTTGTCTGCGCATCACCGCGATCGATATCGACACCGGTGAGCTGATGGTGTTCGAGCGGGACTCAGGCGTGGATCTCGTCGACGCGGTGGCGGCCAGCTGCGCGGTGCCGGGGGTCTGGCCGCCGGTCGTGATCGACGGGCGGCGCTACATGGACGGCGGAATGCGCAGCACGGTCAACCTCGACGTCGCCGACGATTGCGATGTGGCCGTAGTTCTGGTGCCGTCCGGGGAATCGGCGCCGTCGCCGTTCAGTGCCGGTGCGGCCGCCGAGATCGCGGGCTTCGGCGGGCGTGCCTACCCGGTGTTCGCCGACGGCGCGGCGTTGCGGGCCTTCGGCAGCAACCCGCTGGACCCGGCCTGCCGGGTGCCGTCGGCGTGGGCCGGACGCGAGCAGGGCCGCCAACATGCCGCCGCGCTCGCCGAATACCTTGATTAGTCCGGTCTCTCGGAATCGAGGGCCTGGGCGGTCAGCTTGCGGCCGATGTCGATTATCTCTGTGGCGCAATGGAAGTCCAGGCTTCGGCAGGTCGTGCGGGGCACCTCGATCAAGAGATCCGGCGGGTGTGTGGCCAGATGGTGGCGGGTCAGCGCCGCCTGGGCGATATCGATAGTGCGGTTCATCACCTCAAAGCTGCCGAGCTTGGGAACCTCCGGCTCGGACTCGGTCTCGCCGTCGGATTCGGTCTCGCCGTTGCCGAAACGGCCGAACAACGCGTGGGCCGCGTTGCTGTCCATCAGCGCAGAGGTGCTCTGCAGCATTCGCGTCAGCCACGCCGGCGTCGAGCCCCGGCTCGCCTCCGCGTCGGTGTCCTCGCAGTCCTCGGGCGCGAGGATGTCGGCGGCGTTGGCGCCGCTCAGGTTGACCGCGACGGTCAGATCGGCGTTGACGGCGGCGATCGGTCCCATCGGCACCGGATCGAGGATTCCCCCGTCGGCCAGCAGCCGCCCTTCGACGACGTGCGGGGAGATCACGCCGGGGATGGCGATGGACGCCCGGATCGCCGCGTGCAGCGGTCCGCGCTGCAGCCACACCGATCGTCCCGAGATGAGATCCGTCGTCACCGCGGTATAGGGGATCGGCAGTTCCTCGATGTTGATGTCGCCGACGATGTCGCGGACGACATCGAGGATCTTCCCGGCGCGCAGCACCCCCGCCGCGGTGAAGGTCGGATCCAACAACCGCAGCACCGCACCCTGCGTCAGCGTCTGGGCCCAGTCGGCGAATTCATGCAGCCGGCCGGCCGCCTGCAGACCGCCGACCAGCGCGCCCATCGACGAGCCGGATATGCCGACAATCTCGTAGCCGCGCGCGGTCAGTTCGTCGATAACCCCGATATGGGCGTAGCCGCGGGCGCCGCCGCTGCCGAGCGTCAGTGCCACCCGCTTGGAAGCAGAAGATGTCACGGCCTCCATTGTGACGGGCGGGCCACCGGCGAGTTTTTCGCACGGCTGATTAAAACCCATGCGGTTCGCTCATCACGGACATCATCGCTGGTCAGGGCGGTCGCCGTTGGCGGGGTAGGAGCCGGCGACGCGGAACTGACGCTGCCTGGCGATGTAGTGTGAGTCGCGTGATGGAGCACGTCGGATTCCAGGGCTGTTGTTGCCGCAGCTGAACGCTGCCGCCGACCCCTGTCTTGAATCCACCCCATCCGTTCTGGAGTTTTCCCCATGGTTATCGCTGATCCCATCGCGTTGCGGCCTTCGGCCTCCCGGCCCCGCTCGCTGCGCCTGCCCGACCTCCTGCAAACCACCGACCTGGCCGCCGACGCGGTGCTCGACGGGCGCTACCAGCACCTGCTGCCGGCATCCGGCCTGCCCACCGACAGCCGCTGGTTCACCCGGATCCACGGCGACGAGCGGCTCGACATCTGGCTGATCAGCTGGGCGCCCGGCCACGCCACCGAACTGCACGACCACGGCGACTCGCTCGGCGCGCTGACGGTGCTTTCCGGCTCACTGGACGAATTCCATTGGGACGGCGAACAGTTGGCGCAGCGTCGGCTCAATGCCGGCGACCAGGCCTCGTTTTCGCGTGGCTGGGTGCATGACGTCGTCTGGGCGCCGTCCGATCCCGGGCCGACGCTGAGCGTGCACGCCTACTCGCCGCCGCTGGTGCAGATGTCCTACTACGACGTCGCGGACGACAACACCTTGCGCCGGCAACGCACCGAGCTCACCGAACACCCGGAGGCATCGTGACCACCACCCAGCTGGCCAGTCGTATCGACGGGATGCTCGCCGCGGCGCGGGCGCGGCTGAACCGGATGACCGCCGAGCAGGTGCCCGCGGCGCTGCGCAACGGCGCGATTCTGGTCGACATCCGGCCGGCGGCCCAGCGCGCGCAGGAGGGCCAGGTGCCCGCCGCTTTGGTGATCGAGCGCAATGTGCTGGAGTGGCGCTGCGACCCGACCAGCGAGGCCCGGCTGCCGCAGGCGGTCGGCGACGACGTGCAGTGGGTGATCCTGTGCTCGGAGGGCTACACCTCGAGCCTGGCCGCGGCCGCGCTGGTGGACCTGGGCTTGCATCGCGCCACCGACGTCATCGGCGGGTATCACGCCCTGGTCGCCGCCGGTGCGCTGGTGGAGTCGAAACCATCACGCGTTCGAGTGCAGCAGCGGTCGGAGCCGCTCGGTTTTGTCTGCGGTCCACCCCGCTGGATGTAATATCGCCGCCCAGGCATCGGCGACGTCGGCGACGTAGCGGTGGCCGTACCCGTCGGGCACGTCGACAGCCACTGCCATGTCGGCGGAGACCTGCAGGAACGTCACGATCGGTTTCCACTGCACCTGCGGCAGCACGTCGTAGCCGCGTGGCTCGGACAACCAATCCGGTTTGTGGAACAGCAGGTCCGGGTTCCACCAGGCGATCGGGTCCGAGGCGTGCTGCAGGTACACCACGCGCGGGGTGCTCCAGGGGGCGTCCGGGCGCGCCAGATCGCCGCCGCGGGCGACGAACCGAGCGTTGCGGCCGTCGTCGTAGGTCGGAAGCCATTGCGGGGAACCGGGATCGCGGCTGATCGTCAAGTCTTTCCAGATGGTGTTCTGAAACGTCGGGCCGGAGAACAACGCACCGTCGGTGCGCGCCAGCACATTGTTGAGGCTCATGAACGGGGCCTCGCCGCCGAACGAGCCGAGACTCTCGCCGAACACCACCAGCTTGGGGCGCCCGGACTCCGGCATGGCCCGCACCTGTTTGTCGACCGCCTCGAACAATGCCTGTCCGGCCTGGCGGGCGCTCTCCCTGTCGACCAGGAAGGACAGCCAGCTGGGCAAAAACGAATACTGCATGCTCACGATCGCGGTGTCGCCGTTGAACATGTACTCCAGGGCGGAGGCCTCCGCCTCGTTGATCCAGCCGGTGCCGGTCGTGGTCGCCACGGCCACCACGGCGCGGTTCAGCCCACCGGTGCGGGCCAGTTCCGCTGCGGCCAGTTCGGCTGTCGCGCTGATTCCTTCGGCGGAATTCAGTCCGGCGTAGGCCCGGATCGGCTCGGTCGCCGGTGTGGCGTTGAATGCGGTGAGCTGCGCGACGCTCGGTCCGCCGGCCACGAAGATGCGGCCCTGATGGCCCAGCGTCTCCCAGGAGGCCAGTGATTCGGGACCCCCGGACCGCAGCCGGCTCGTCGGAGCCGCCCGGTCGGGATCCATCTCTTCATTGACCGCCGCGAAGGTGTTGTTCAGCGCGCGCATGCTGAACTTCACCACCACGCCGTTGAGCAGCGCGATGGTCAATCCGACCAGCAGCGCCACCACAACGACCACGGAAACCCGCGCCGGGGCAATGCGATTCAGCTGACGCACACCGGTCCGGACCAGTATGCGCAGCAGTTGGCCCAGTTCCACCAGCACGAACAGTGTCAGCACCGCCAGTCCGGCCGCCATCGGGAAGCAGTGCCAGGCCAGTTGCGGCACACCCATCAGCGAGCGGACCTGCCACTGCCAGTCGTGGAAGCGGACGATCATCACCACGTGGGTGACGACGGCGACCGGGATCAGCACCGCCCAGGCCCAACCCGGCGCCGGTGGGCTGGTGTCCTTGGAACGCATGTATCGCACCAGCCACACGATCAGTACCCCGAGCCCGTAACCGGCGGCGCCGGATGCGCCGCTGACCAGACCCTGGAACAGCGGCCCGCGGGGCAGCAGGGACGGCGTCATCGACAGCCAGATGAACACCAGTCCGGTGGCGGTGCCGGTGAATGTGTAGTGCCTGATCCACCAAGGCGTTTCGGCCGACCGGGCCATCGGCTAGCGGTGGGTGAAATTCGGTGTGCGCTTCTCGGTGAACGCCGCCATGCCCTCGGTCTGGTCGTCGGTGGCGAACGCCGAATGGAAGAGCCGGCGCTCGTAGAGCAGTCCCTCGGCCAGGGTGGATTCGAATGCCCGGTTGACGGCTTCCTTGGCCATCCGGGCCGCCGACAGGCTCATTCCCGCGATGGTGGCAGCGACCTTTCCGGCCTCGGCCAACAGGTCATCGGCGGGGACCACCCGGGAGACCAGGCCGCTGCGTTCGGCCTCGGCGGCATCGATGGTGCGGCCGGTCAGGATCAAATCCATCGCTTTGGCCTTGCCGATGGCGCGGGTCAGTCGCTGAGAGCCGCCCATACCCGGCAGCACGCCGAGCTTGATCTCCGGCTGGCCGAACTTCGCGGTGTCGGCGGCGATCAGCAGGTCGCACATCATCGCCAGTTCGCAACCGCCGCCCAGCGCGTGCCCGGCCACCGCGGCGATGGTCGGGGTGCGGACCGCGGCCAGCTTCGACCAGGCGGCGAAGAAGTCGGCGGCGAACACCTCGGCGAAGCTCAGATCGGCCATCTCCTTGATGTCCGCACCGGCGGCGAACGCCTTGGCGCTGCCGGTGATGATGATCGCGCCGATGCCCGGGTCGGCGTCGAATTCGGCTGCCGCGGTGGTGACTTCGGTCATCACTTGGCTGTTGAGGGCGTTGAGTGCCTGCGGCCGGTTCAGCGTGATGGTTCCGACGCGTCCGTCACGGTCGACCAGGATGGTCTCGTAGCTCATGGGGTTCTCCTTAAAAAGCTAGATCGGGTTCGGCTGGGGCGAAATAGGTTTCGATGTCGGCGGCGCTCACCTCGGCCAGGGTGGCCGGTGACCACTGCGGGTTGCGGTCCTTGTCGACCAGTTGGGCGCGGATGCCCTCCACCAGGTCGTGGGAACGCAGCGAGGCGGTCGACACCCGGAACTCCTGGACCAGAACGTCTTCCAGTGTGGCCAGCTCACCCGCCCGGCGCACCGATTCCAGCGTCACCGAGCAGGCGATCGGCGAGCGGGTGCCGATCAGGTCGGCGGCGGCATTGGCGGCCGGGTTGGAATGGCCGGCCAGCGCCGCCACGATCTCGGCGACCGTGTCGTGCGCATAGCACTCGTCGATCCAGTCGCGGTCTGCGGCAAGCGGGCTCGGCGGCGGCTCGACCGCATGGGCGGCCAGCGCGGCCTCCACCCCGTCGGCGATCACCGCCGAAGTGAACTCACCCAATCGGTCATGCGGAACGAAGTGGTCGGCGAAGCCCAGCGCGATGGCATCGGCCCCGGAGAACGGTGCCCCGGTCAGCGCCGCGTGCAGACCCAGGTGGCCCGGTGCGCGCGACAACAGGTAGGTGCCGCCGACGTCGGGAATGAAGCCGATACCCACTTCGGGCATGGCCATCTTCGTGGTGTCGGTGACCACCCGGGTGTTGGCGTGCGCGCCGACCCCGACGCCGCCGCCCATCACGATGCCGTCCATCAGCGACACGTACGGCTTGGGAAACTCGCCGATCTGGGCATTGAGCAGATACTCGTCGTGCCAGAAGCGCCGCGCGTCGGCGCCGTCGGCTTTGGCGCTGTGATAGATCGCGACCACGTCACCGCCGGCGCACAGGCCGCGCTCGCCGGCCCCGGCCAGCACCACCGCGCTGACCGCCGGGTCATCGGCCCACGCGGAAAGGGTCGCGGTCATCGCGGTCACCATCGGCAGGTTCAGGGAGTTGATCGCCTGCGGACGGTTGAGCGTCAGCACCCCGACCCCGCGCTCGACGTGGGCCACTACCTCGTCAGATTCACCTGTCACGCCTTCGCAATGTAGATCCCTTCCCGCTGTCGCTGATCCGCGGGTAAGGTTTGGCGGAAGAACGGCCCGGATGTTGGGAACCCCGGCGGATCCTGGATCGTTGATCAAGTTGTTCGCACAACTTTCGTGTCAGAGCACAAGACAGCATTAGAGAGGATCGGGAAGGTGCGGGAAACCAGCAACCCGGTATTTCGTTCGTTGCCCAAACAGGGCGGTTACGCGCAGTTCGGAACCGGCTTCGGTGCTGCCGGGGCAACGCAGCAGATGAGCCAGGGTTACCCCGGTCTGCAGAGCCCGCAGACCGACTACCGGCGGGAAGTCAGTCGCCCGCTCACCATTGACGACGTCGTCACCAAGACCGGCATCACGCTGGGGGTGCTGAGCGTCGCCGCGATCGTGTCCTTCTTCCTGGTGTCGGCCAACCAGGCCCTGGCCGGTCCGCTGACCTTCGTCGGCGCGTTCGGCGGGCTGGCGCTGGTCATGGTGGCCATGTTCGCGCGCAAGCAGGACAGCAAGGCGCTGGTGCTCGGCTACGCGGTGCTGGAGGGGCTGTTCCTCGGCGCCATCTCCTGGGTGCTGACCGCCTTCACGGTGGGCACCGGCAACGCCGGCTCGATGATCGGACAGGCCGTGATGGGCACCCTCGGGGTGTTCGGCGGCATGCTGGTGGTCTACAAGACCGGCGCCATCCGCGTCACCCCGAAGTTCACCCGGATGCTTGTTGCCGGCATGTTCGGTGTGCTGGCCCTGATGATCGGCAACCTGGTGCTGTCGCTGTTCGGCGTCGGCGGGGGTGAGGGCCTGGGCCTGCGTAGCGGCGGCACGCTGTCGATCGTGTTCTCGCTGGTCTGCATCGGCATCGCCGCGTTCAGCTTCCTGATCGACTTCGACGCGGCGGATCAGCTGATCCGGGCCGGTGCGCCGGAGAAGGCGGCCTGGGGTATCGCCCTCGGTCTGACCGTGACGCTGGTCTGGCTGTACCTGGAGATCCTGCGTCTGCTCAGCTACTTCCAGAACGAGTGACCTTCCGCTTTCCCCGTTGATGCGATGAAGGGGCGGGGCCTCCGCTCCTCGTGACGTTCCCGGCGGATGCTGGGGGTGTCACTACCAGTCA
>NZ_LZMF01000125.1:0-1090 GCF_001673565.1 Mycolicibacter sinensis | reverse complement strand
AGCGTCCTGCAAGGCCGCGTGCAGCGGTGTGTAGAAGTCGAACGCGGCAGCACCAGCGGCCGATCCGGCCAGCGCATCGCTGGACAGATCCGACGCGACGAACAGACCGTTGAAGTCATCGCTCAGGTTGCCCCAGGCGCTCGGGTCAAACAGGTCGGCCCACAGATCGTCGAAGTCGGCCCGGGCGGCCGGGACCGACGTCAGCGTTGCGAGGCCGACGGCTGTGAGGATCCCCAGCGCTGCAGGTGCTGTCCTCAGTTCGCCGCGGCGCCCGCGCGCACGGCGCTTCCCTGGCTTTCCCAGAAGATAAGACATCGGACCGACCTCCCTGCGCTGACTAGCGACTTCGGTGCATATTGGGCGACTCTAGCGGAACCGCTAGTGCGAAAAACCGTACCAAACGAATGAGATAGTCGCAGTTTGTAGGCTTCCGGTAGACAATTGACGCTAGCGCAACTACTGTGCTGTTCCTAATGCGCATGTTAACAAGGCGTTACAGCGCTAAGGGCTTATACGGGGAACGGGGGCAATGATGGTTGTTCGGCGCGGTGCCACGGTCAGCAGGAGTTCAGGCAGGGGCGGTTCGAGCCGGCGGATCGTGGGCGCAGCGTCGACAGTCGGCGCGTTCCTGGCCTTTGGAATGGCGCCGTTGGCGGCGGCGCCGGCGGCCAATGCCGACTTCGATGACTTCCTTTCCGACCTGTTTGATCCCACCGCGTGGGGCAACCTGTCCGGGCACTTCGACGACCTGTTCACCGGTTCGGATCTGCCGGGTTCGGCGGCTGCGGATGCGGATTTCGCCCAGATGTGGGACACCATGTTCTACACGCCGTTGCACGCGGCCTTGCAGGACTGGATCAATTCTGACTTCGGGTCGCAGGTCAACGGTGTGGTGAACCAGATGTTCGCGCCGTTCACCGAGGGCTTTTGCGGGATGATCTGCAACGGTGCCGACGGCACCGCAGACCCCGTCGACGGCGGCCGGTGGCCTGTGGTTCGGCGATGGTGGCGACGGCTGGAACGCGACCGGGGCCGGCATGGCCGGCGGCGACGGCGGGCACGCCGGTCTGTTCGGCAACGGCGGCGACGG
>NZ_LZMF01000124.1:0-1185 GCF_001673565.1 Mycolicibacter sinensis | reverse complement strand
TGCGGCCGGCGCGATGGATCCTCAGCAGCGGTTGCTGATGGAGGTGGCCTGGGAAGCGCTGGAGAACGCCGGGATCACCAAGGAGGCGATCCGCGGCACCCAGGCCGGTGTCTTCGTCGGCCTCACCACCAACGACTACGCCCTGCTGGCGGCCGAAAGGGTGGGCCCCCGCGACGTCGACCCCTACCTGGCGTTCGGCAACGGCCCGAACTTCGCCGCCGGCCGGTTGTCGTATTTCCTTGGCGTGCACGGCCCGGCGATCATGGTGGACACCGCGTGTTCGTCGTCGCTGGTGACGATTCATCTGGCGTGCGCGAGCCTGCGGCGCCGCGAGTCGGATCAGGCGCTGGCGGCCGGGGTGAACCTGATGCTGAGTCCGCAGAACAGTGTGGCGACGTCGCGGTGGGGGATGTTGGCGCCGGACGGGCAGTGCAAGACCTTCGACGCCGGCGCCGACGGCTACGTGCGCGGCGAGGGCGCCGGGGTGGTGGTGCTCAAGCGGCTTTCGGATGCTCAGCGTGATGGTGACCGGATTCTGGCGCTGGTGCGGGGTTCGGCGGCGAATCAGGATGGGCCGTCGAGTGGTCAGACGGTGCCGTCGGGTCCGGCGCAGCAGAAGGTGGTGCGCGCGGCGTTGGCCGCGGCGCGGTTGGAGCCGGGTGATATCGACTACGTCGAGGCGCACGGCACCGGCACCGCGCTGGGTGATCCGATCGAGTTGGATGCGCTGGCGGCGGTGTTCGGTGAGCGTGGTTCCTCGGCGCCGCTGGTGCTGGGCTCGGTGAAGACGAATCTGGGGCATCTTGAATCGGCTTCGGGTGTCGCGGGTTTCATCAAGACGGTGCTGTCGGTGCAGCAGGGTTTCATTCCGCGGCACCTGAACTTTTCGGAGTTGACGCCCAATGCCGGTGCGGGGGCGTCGAAGTTCCAGATCGCCGCGCAGGCGATGGCGTGGCCGGCGGTGTCGCGTCCGCGGCGGGCGGGGGTGTCTTCGTTTGGGGTGTCGGGCACCAATGCGCATGTGGTGATCGAGCAGGCCCCGGTCGTCGAGGCGGTTGAGCCGGCCGGGCCGGTTGCTGAGCCGGTGGTGCAGACGTTGGTGGTGTCGGGTAAGTCGCCGGCGCGGATCGCGGCCACCGCCGGTGTGCTGGCGCAGTGGTTGACCGGCGCCGGCGCCGACGTGCC
>NZ_LZMF01000123.1:0-105589 GCF_001673565.1 Mycolicibacter sinensis | reverse complement strand
ACGCTCAACTCCCTCATCCAGGGAGTGTCAAGGATCAACCGAAGTAACTGTCAACCATCAGCCGAAACACTGTCAGCCATCACCCGAAGCCGAAACGTCAAGCATCACCCGACGTAATACACGGCTGCCTGCGCCCCCGGCAGGACTCGAACCTGCGACCACAAGATTAGAAGTCATGTGCTCTATCCACCTGAGCTACGGAGGCAGTGCGCCCAGTTTATCGGCTGGCGACGCCGGATCGGCGGCGACCGAACGATATCGCGGACCGGGTGGATCGGCGGTTTCCAATTCACCCGGCCAGCAGAGTATTTCGTTTTGCCGCCCATGGCCCCGATCTGCGGAATCGACACCCGTCGCGATAGCCAAACAATTAGCGTTGAATGGTGCTCGTGAAGACTGGGAGCCAGGAGGGGAACGTGGTGGTCGCAGCGTTGGTGCACCGGGAAGACCCGGGCCGCGAGCCCGCGGGAGCTGCACGTGGGTGACCTGGTCGACGCCGCGGGTCTGCCGACCGAACTCGGCGCCGTCGACTATCTGTTGCACCGCGGCGAGGCGAATCCGCGCACCCGTTCGGGGATCATGGGCCTGGAACTGCTCGACACCACCCCGGACTGGGATCGCTTCCGCGGCCTGTTCGAGAACGTCTCCCGGCGGGTGCTTCGGCTGCGCCAGAAGGTGGTGGTGCCGACGCTGCCCACGGCCGCGCCGCGCTGGGTGGTGGACCCCGATTTCAATCTGGACTTCCACGTCCGGCGGCTTCGGGTTCCCGAGCCCGGGGGGCTGCGCCAGGTGTTCGACCTGGCCGAGGTGAGCCTGCAATCACCGCTGGACATTCAGCGCCCGCTGTGGGCGGCGACACTGGTGGAGGGGCTGGCCGGCGGACGGGCCGCCACCCTGCTGCATCTGAGCCACGCGGTCACCGACGGCGTGGGCAGCGCCGCGATGTTCGGTCAGATCTACGACCTGGAACGCGACCCGCCCGCTCGGGCGATGCCGCCGCAACCGGTGCCGCAGGATCTGTCGTCGGGCGACCTGATGCGCGACGGCATCAACCACCTGCCGGCCGCGGTGCTCGGCGGCACCCGCGACGCGCTGGTCGGGATGCTGTCGATGGCGACCCGCACGGTGCGTGACCCGCTGTCGGCGGTGGCCGGGGTGATCGGCTACGCCCGCTCGGGTGCGCGGGTGATGAGCCAGGCGGCCGAACCCTCGCCGCTGCTGCGTCGGCGCAGCCTGACCAGTCGCACCCAGGCGCTCGACATCCGGCTCTCGGATCTGCACCGGGCCGCCAAGGCCGGCGGCGGATCGATCAACGACGCCTACCTGGCCGCGCTGTCGGGGGCGTTGGGGCGCTATCACCGGGCGCTGGGAGTGCCGATCGCCACCTTGCCGATGGCGATCCCGGTGAATCTGCGTGCCGAGGCCGATCCGGCCGGCGGTAACCGGTTCACCGGGGTGAACCTGGCCGCTCCGGTCGGCGTCGCCGACCCGGTGGAGCGGATGATGCGGATCCGCTCGCAGATGACCCAGCGGCGTGAAGAACCCGCGATGGACGTGATCGGCTCCATCGCGCCACTGTTGAGTGTGTTCCCGTCCCCGGTGCTGGAGAAGATGACCGAGTCGGTGGTCGCGGCGGACGTGCAAGCCAGCAACGTGGCGTTCTATCCCGGCGACACCTACATCGCCGGAGCCAAAGTGTTGCGGCACTACGGGATCGGGCCGCTGCCCGGGGTGGCGATGATGGTGGTGCTGATCTCGCGCGGCGGTGAATGCTCCATCACGGTCCGCTACGACCGGGCCGCGGTCCGCGACGAGAAGCTGTTCACCCGCTGCCTGGTCGAGGGTTTCGACGAAGTGCTGGCGCTCGCCGGTGACCCGGCGCCGCACTGCGTGCCGGCCTCGTTCGATCCGGGTGGCCAGTCATGACCGACGACACCAAGGCGCCACCACCGCGGGACATGCGGCTGCCCGGTTCGGTGGCCGAGATCGCCGCCAGCCCACCCGGGCCCAAGATCGGCGCCTTCTTCGACCTGGACGGCACCCTGGTCGCCGGTTTCACCGCCGTCATCCTGACCCGGGAGCGAGTCCGCAGCCGCGACATGGGGCTGCTGGAGCTGTTCGGGATGATCCAGGCCGGGCTCAACCATCAACTCGGGCGCATCGAATTCGAGCAGCTCATCACCAAGGCGTCGTCGGCGTTGCGGGGCCGCTCGATCACTGATCTCGACGAGATCGGTGAGCGGCTGTTCGTCCAGAAGATCGCCAAGCGGATCTACCCGGAGATGCGCGAGCTGGTGCGGGCGCACCAGGCCCGCGGGCACACCGTGGTGCTCAGCTCGTCGGCGCTGACCATTCAGGTCGAGCCGGTCGCCCGCTTCCTGGGCATCACCAACACCCTCACCAACGCGTTCGTCACCGACGAGGACGGCGTGCTCACCGGAGCGGTGACCGAACCGATCCTGTGGGGGTCCGGTAAGGCCGCCGCCGTGCAGAAGTTCGCCGCCGAGCACGACATCGACCTGCAGGACAGCTACTTCTACGCCGACGGCGACGAGGACGTCGCGCTGATGCATCTGGTCGGCAACCCGCGCCCGACCAATCCCGAGGGCAAGATGGCCTCGGTCGCCCGCAAGCGGGGCTGGCCCATCCTGCGGTTCAGCAGCCGCGGCAGCGGTGTGGTGGGCCAGCTGCGCAACCTGGCCGGTCTGGGATCGATGGTGCCCGTCGGCGCGGGGGCGATCGGGCTGGGACTGCTCAGCGGCAGCCGGCGCCGCGGCGTCAATTTCTTTACCGCGTACTTTCCGCACCTGCTGCTGACCCTGAATGGCGTGCGGCTCAACGTGATCGGCAAAGAGAACCTCACCGCAACCCGGCCCGCGGTGTTCATCTTCAACCACCGCAACCAGGTCGACCCGGTGATCACCGCATCACTGGTGCGCGACAACTGGATCAGCGTCGGCAAGCGGGAGCTGGAACGCGACCCGATCGCCGGGCCGCTGGGCAAGCTCACCGAGATGGTGTTCATCGACCGGGACGATGCGGCCGCAGCGGTGGAGTCCCTGCACCAGGTCGAAGAGCGCGCCAAGCGGGGACTGTCGGTGGTGATCGCCCCGGAGGGGACCCGCGTCGATACCACCGGGGTGGGGCCGTTCAAGAAGGGGCCGTTTCGAATCGCGATGGCCGCCGGGATCCCGATCGTGCCGATCGTGATCCGCAACGCCGAAGTGGTCGCCGCCCGAGACTCGATGAGCGCCAACCCCGGCACCGTGGATGTCGCGGTGTTCCCGGCGATCCCGGTCGACGATTGGACGGTCGACAATCTGGCCGATCGGATCGCGCAGGTTCGTCAGCTCTACCTGGACACGTTGGCTGACTGGCCGCTCGACCAGTTGCCGGAGCTCAAGCCGGTCAAGACGAAGCCCGCCAAGAAAGCGGCCAAGAAGACCCCAGCCAAAAAGACCCCGGCCAAAAAGGCCCCAGCCAAGAAGAGCGCCGGCCCGAAAGGCAGGCAGTGACGACATCACCGGCCACCGACTCCGCTGACTCCTCTGGGTCCAACGACACCGGCGACACGCTGGTGCTGGCGTTCGTCTCGACGCCGGTGGAGGGTGATCTGGTCCGCGGGTGGCTAGACCGTTTTCGCGACGCGCAACCGGATGTTCGTACCGAACTGCTGCAGATCTCCCCGGACCGGCCGCCCGCGGTCATGGCCCGGCTGGTGGGGCAACTCGAACGCGACGAACAGCGCTCGGTCCTGCCGGTTCGGGTGTTCTGGATGCCACGTGCCGAGGCCTCCGCGCTGTCCCGGGTCATCGCGCTGCTCCCCGGCCGAAACCCCTACCGGCCCAATGAACGTCAGCAGCGGCGCATCGTCAGCAGCGAATCGTCGCTGGCCCGCGTGGTGGCCGGTGAGCCGGCCAGCGTCGCCGAATTGCGCGAGCAGTGGAGTGCGAACACCGTCGGTGAGAATCCGCGGGACTTCGCGCATTTCGTCACCCGCCGGGCGGTGCTGGCACTGGAGCGCGCCGAGTACCGGATCCTGGGCCCGCAGTACAAGTCGCCGCGGCTGGTGAAGCCGGAGATCTTGGCGTCCACCCGGTTTCGTGATGGGCTGAAGAACATTCCGGGTGCCACGCTCGACGAGGCCGGCAAGATGCTCGACGAACTGTCCACCGGCTGGAGTCGGGTTTCGGTCGACCTGGTCGGCGTATTGACCCGGATGCTCAGCCGCGGGTTCGACCCCGACATCGACTACGACGAGTACCAGGTCGCCGCGCTGCGTACCGCGCTGGAAAACCATCCCGCGGTGCTGTTGTTCTCGCACCGGTCCTACATCGACGGTGCGGTCATGCCGGTGGCCATGCAGGAGAACCGCCTGCCGCCGGTGCACGTGTTCGCCGGAATCAATCTGTCGTTCGGCTTGATGGGGCCGTTGCTGCGCCGCTCCGGGGTCATCTTCATCCGGCGCAGCATCGGCAACAACCCGCTGTACAAGTACGTGCTCAAGGAGTACGTCGGCTACGTGATGGAGAAGCGGTTCAACCTGAGCTGGTCCATCGAGGGCACCCGCTCGCGCACCGGCAAGATGCTGCCTCCCAAACTGGGGCTGATGACCTACGTCGCGGACGCTTACCTGGACGATCGCACTGATGATGTTTTGCTGCAAGGTGTTTCGATCAGCTTCGACCAGCTGCACGAGACGGCCGAATACGCCGCCTATGCCCGCGGCGGAGAGAAGACGCCGGAGGGAGTCGGCTGGCTGTACCGATTCATCAAGGCACAGGGCGAACGCAACTACGGCAAGATCTACGTGCGTTTCCCCGAGGCGGTGTCGATGCGCCAGTACCTCGGTTCGCGCGACGGGCCCGCGGCCAGCGACCCGGACGCCAAGCGACTGGCGATGCAGAAGATGGCCATCGAAGTGGCCTGGCGCATTCAGCGCGTCACCCCGATCAGCGCGACCGGGTTGGTGTCCGCGCTGCTGCTGACCACGCACGGGCTGGCGTTGACCTTGGAGCAGATCCACCATTCGCTGCAGGAGGGTCTGGACTACCTGGAACGCAAGCAGACCCCGATCTCCACCAGCGCGCTGCGGCTGCGCACCCGGGATGGGGTGCGAGCGGCAGTGGACGCGCTGTCCAACGCGCATCCGGTCACTCGGGTCGACGGCGGGCGCGAGTCGGTGTGGCGGATCGCCCCCGAGGACGAACACGCCGCCTCGTTCTACCGCAACTCGGTGATCCACGCCTTCCTGGAGACCTCGATCGTCGAGCTGGCCCTGGCCCATGCCGGCCGCGGTGAAGGCGACCGGCTCGACGCGTTCTGGGACCAGGCGATGCGGCTGCGCGACCTGCTCAAGTTTGACTTCTACTTCGCCGACTCGGCGGCGTTCCGCGAGAACATCGCTGAGGAGATGTCCTGGTTCACCGATTGGGAGGCCCGCGTCGCCGCCGGCGGCGCCGAGATCGACGGGATCTTGTCGGAGAAGAAGCCGGTGATGTCCGACGTCATGTTGCGGGTGTTCTTCGAGGCGTACGAGATCGTCGCCGACGTCCTCTGCGATGCGCCGGCCGACATCGGTGAGAAGGAGCTGACCCAGCTGGCGCTGGGTGTGGGCCGCCAATACGTGGCCCAGGGGCGGATCCGCAGCAGCGAGTCGGTGTCCACCCTGCTGTTCGCCACCGCACGGCAAGTGGTCGCCGACCAGCAACTGCTGCAGGACGCCCCGGATCTGGCGGACCGCCGTAGGGCGTTCCGTGGCGAATTGCGACGCATCCTGAAGGACTCCGACCACATCGCCCGAATCGCCCGCCGGGAGTTCTTCGCCCGAGATGCCGAGGCACGGCGACTCCGGCGGGCGCGCGGCGAACGGTAGCCCGGCAGCGCCTCGCTACGTAGTGATTCGCGCGTACGCCATACGCTGGGGGCCATGACGGCGATTCCGACCCGCGCCCGCTCGGCCCGGTACCTGCCGGTGCTGGCCGGGGTGGCGATCCTGGCCGGCTGCACCGCCGCCGGGATCGCCGCGCTGGCGTTGGCCGACGCGCTGACCGCGACCGGCCTGCCCGATCCCGGCCCGGTGACCACGCTGGGGCTGCCGTTCGTGCGGGCCGCCGGCGAGATCGCCGCGGTGCTGGCGGTGGGTTCGTTTCTGCTCGCCGCCTTTCTGGTGCCCCCGCAATCCAGCGGCGTGCTCGACGCCGCCGGCTACCGCGCGCTGCGGCTGGGCACCAAAGCGTTGGGAACCTGGGCGGTGTGTGCGGCGCTGCTGGTTCCGCTGACCATCTCCGATGTCTCCGGCCACCCGATGTCCGAGCTCCTCGACCCGGTGCGGACGTGGTCGCTGGCCGGCCTGGTCAACACCGCATCCGCGTGGCGCTGGACCGCGCTGCTGGCCGCGGCGCTGACCCTGGCGAGCCTGCCGGTGCTGCGCTGGTCCTGGACGCCGGCGCTGCTGGCCGGCTCGTTGCTGACGCTGGTCCCGTTGGGCTTGACCGGGCATTCGGCGGCCGGCGGATCCCATGACCTGGCCACCAACAGCCTGCTGATCCATCTGGTCGCCGCGGGGCTGTGGGCCGGCGGTCTGCTCGCCCTGCTGGTCCACGCGCTGCGCGGCGGGGAGCACGCCGATCTGGCGGCGCGGCGGTTCTCCACCGTGGCTTTGTGGTGCTTTGTGGCCATGGGCGTGTCCGGGGTGCTCAACGCGCTGGTGCGGCTGGCCCCCTCCGATGTGCTGACCACCGAGTACGGCCGCTTGGTGCTGGCCAAGTTCGTCGCGCTGTGCGCCCTCGGAGTTCTCGGCTGGGGCCAGCGGCGCCGCGGAATAGCGGCGCTGCAGACCGAACCGGATGCGCGGGGACCGCTGATCCGGCTGGCCTTGATCGAAGCCGCCGTCTTCGCGGTCACGTTCGGTATCGCGGTCGGCCTGGGCCGCACCCCGCCGCCCCCGCCGCCGGTGCTCAACCCGTCGATCCCGATGGTCAAGATCGGCTACGACCTCACCGGCCCGCCCACCGTGGCGCGAATCCTGTTCGACTGGCGGTTCGACGTGATCTTCGGCACCGCCGCGTTGGTGCTGGCGGCCGTCTATCTGGCCGGGGTGCTGCGACTGCGCCGCCGCGGCGATGCCTGGCCGGCCGGCCGCACCACCGCCTGGCTGCTGGGCTGTGCCACCCTGCTGATCGCCACCTCGTCGGGAACCGGGCGCTACATGCCGGCGATGTTCAGCATGCACATGGTCGTGCACATGATGCTGTCGATGCTGGTGCCGATCCTGCTGGTGCTCGGCGGGCCGACCACGCTGGCCCTGCGGGCGCTGCCGGCCGCCGGTCGCGGCGAGCCGCCCGGCCCGCGGGAATGGCTGCTGGCGGCGCTGCACAGCCGGGTCTCGCGGGTTCTCACCAACCCGATCGTCGCGGCGGTGATCTTCGTCGCCGGCTTCTACGGGCTGTACTTCTCCACCCTCTTCGACTCGATCGTCGGCAGCCACGCGGGACACGTCGCGATGAACGTGCACTTTTTGCTCAGCGGATACCTCTTCTATTGGGTGGTGATCGGCGTGGATCCCACCCCGCGGCCGATCTCCCCGCTGGCCAAGCTGGCAGTGGTGTTCGCCTCGCTGCCGCTGCACGGCTTCTTCGGGGTGTTCCTGATGGGCATGCACAAGGTGCTGGGCGAGTGGTTCTATGCCGGCCTGCGGCTGCCTTGGCACACCGACCTGGCCGGAGATCAGCATCTGGGCGGCGGCATCACCTGGGCGGGAGGCGAACTGCCCCTGGTGCTGGTGATGATCGCGCTGTTGGTGCAGTGGCATCGCAGTGACCGCCGCACCGCCAAGCGGCTCGACCGCTCCGCCGACCGGGACGAGGACGCCGAGCTGGCCGCCTACAACGCGATGCTGGCCGAGGCGGCCCGCCGTGACGCGCTCGGGCAGCACTGAGCCGTCAATCGGGTAGCCCGGCCTCGGCGATCGCGTCGGCTTCCTGTTCGGTGGCCACCGACGGCCCCGAGCCCGGAAGCCGCTTGCCGGCGACCTCCGGGGTGAACCACAGCGTGATTGCGCCGACGATGCCCGCACCCACCAAGATGAAGGCCGGCACCATCACGTTGCCGGTTCCCGACACCAGCGTCTCGGCGATCAGCGGAGTGGTGCCACCGAACGTCGAGACCGAGATGTTGAATCCGATCGCCACCGCGAACAGCCGCACCCGGGTGGGGAACAGGGCCGGCAGCGTCGACGGCGTGGTGCTGTAGAAGCAGACCAGCGTCATGCCGATGAGCAGCACGCCGAGGAGCCGCAGCGGATAGTTTCCGCCGTGCCGGATCAACAGGAATGCCGGAACAGAGCCGACGATCAGCATTACGCTGCCCGTCCACAGGATCGGTTTGCGACCGATCCGGTCGGACAGCTTGGCCAGCGGCATCACCGCCACCAGCATCAGCAGCAGCGCCACCACAATCATGGTCAGCCCGCGACTGCCGCTGATGCCACCGACCTGTTTGAAGTACGTCGGCATGTACCCGGTGAGCATGTAATTGGTGACGTTCTCGGCCAGTACCAGGCCCATGCAGATCAGCAGGCCTCGGCGCTGGCCGACCACGGTCTGCTGGAACTGCTGCCACCCGGTGCTGCGGGCCGCGGCCGTGTCGTCCTCGCTGAGTTGCCCGAGCTCTTCGAAGGCCGGTGATTCGTCGATGCGCAACCGCATGTAGAGCGTGATGAGGGCCAGCGGGACGCCCAGCAGGAAGGG
This sequence comes from Mycolicibacter sinensis, assembly GCF_001673565.1. Lineage (GTDB taxonomy): Bacteria > Actinomycetota > Actinomycetes > Mycobacteriales > Mycobacteriaceae > Mycobacterium > Mycobacterium sinense_C. The sequence continues at coordinate 96,839 of NZ_LZMF01000123.1, read as the reverse complement.
CACCCGCCAGCCCCAGTGCAGCATGTCGGAGACCGGCAGTTGGGATTTCATCAGCGTCACCACGGCGGCACCGGTGATGTAGCCGCCCAGCGTGCCCAGTGGCAGGTAGCCGGTCAGCGCACCCCGGCTGCGGTCCGGGGCGTGTTCGCTGACGTAGGTCATCGCGCCGACGTACTCGCCGCCGGTGGAGAAGCCCTGCATGATTTTCGTGACGATCAGCAGGATCGGAGCCCAGACCCCGATCTCCTCATAGGAGGGCAGCAGCCCGGTCACCGTGGTGCCGATCGCCATCAGCGTGACGGTCATGATCAGCACCCGTTTGCGGCCGATGCGGTCACCGAGTGCGCCGAAGACGATCCCGCCGAACGGCCGCACCGCGAAGGCCGCCGCCAGGGTGCCGAAGGTGGCGATCAGGCCCACCGCGCTGGAGCTGTCAGTGGGGTAGAAGACCTGCGCGACGGTGGTGGCGAGGAAGCCGTAGATGCCGAAGTCGTACCACTCCATGAAGTTGCCGACAGCGGTTCCGGCAATCGACCGCTGCATGGCCTTCGGGTCCGAGACCCGGATGTCGTCGCGTGCCCATGTGCTGCGGTTCGTGTGTGCACCGCTGCCGGACTGGCCGTTGGTATCCACCGCAAGCAACGTATACCAACAGGTTCCGTCGTTCTCGTTGACACGAGATGGCCTGCCCGGGCCCGGGGGTGCCCTCTACGATGACGGGCATGCGCAGGCTCCCAGCCGTCCTGACCGTTGTGAGCGCCGCCGCTGCCCTGGTTGCCGGTTGCTCATCCAGCCCGTCCCCGTCGGCTCCGTCGTCGTCATCGGTTGCTGCGACGACCTCTTCGACGACCGTGCCGCCCTCCGCGGCACCGGGGACATCCTCGCCGGCAGCGCCCTCGGCGTCCGCCGCGCCCACGTCGTCGAAGAAGGCCAGCGAGCCGCTGCCCGACGCCGCGGCGATTCTCAAGGAGGCCAGTGTCACCACCGCCGGCCTCGCCAGCGTGCGCCTGAGCCTGTCGGTGACCGGAAACATCGACAACATGGCGATCACCGCCCTCGACGGCGACGTGACCAAGGTGCCGGACGCCGCGGCCAAGGGCTACGCCAAGATCGCCTACCGGGGTGCCCCGGCCTACGTCGAGTTCGTGGTCTTCGGCGGTGATCTCTACGTCTCGCAGTCGCCTCGCCAGTGGGTGGACTACGGACCGGCGGAGAACTTCTACGACGCGGCCAAAATCCTCAGTCCGGACACCGGACTCGCCGATCTGCTGACCAACTTCGTCGATCCCGAGGTCGGTGGGCGGGAAACGGTCGACGGCGTGCACACCGTGCGGGTCACCGGCGAGGTTTCGTCCGCGGCGGCGAAGAAGATCGTGCCGCAACTGCACGCCGCCAAGCGGACGCCGTGCACCGTCTGGATCCAGGAAACCGGCGATCACCACTTGGTTCGGCTCGAGCTCGCCTCCGGAGCCGACAACGCCGTGCAGATGACCTTCTCGAACTGGAATGCGCCGGTGCGCGTCGGCAAGCCGCGGGTGTAACCGCTCGCCGCGAGGTTGTCCCCAGTTCGCGTTTCTTCCACAGTTGCCGTTGCGCGCGACGGTTGCGCGGGCCTGGTTGTCGGGTCCGCCGGGCTCAATGGGTGCAGCACCGGCGGGCCTGTCAGCTCCGCCGCAACCAGGAAGGAAACGTGCAATGTATGAAACTCCGTTGACCATCATCGGCAACGTCGCGAGCGACCCGATCCGGCGCCGGGTGGGGGAGCACGAACTGATCAAGTTCCGGGTGGCCAGCAATTCGCGCAAGCGCGGCGCCGACGGGAACTGGGAGCCCGGCAACTCGCTGTACCTGACGGTCACCTGCTGGGACCGGTTGGTCACCGGCGTCGGTGCGTCGCTGAGCAAGGGGTTGCCGGTGATCGTGGTCGGGGACGTGTACACCAGTGAATACGAGGACAAGGACGGCAATCGCCGATCGTCGGTGGAGCTGCGCGCGACCGCGGTCGGGCCCAACCTGGCGCGCTGCGCAGCCCGGGTGGAAAGGATCATCGCCGCCGGACCGGACAATCCGCCGGCCGCGCCGCACGCCGACGAGGCCGACGGTTCGGACTGCGCCGACGACGACGCCGAGGAGGGGATGGCGCTGACGGCCTGAGCGCAGCCGACAGGCGGGTGAATCCACCGCCTAGGATGGTCGGCGAGCAAATTCGCGAGACCAGGAGGCGACACCGCGGTATGGCTGAGTTCATCTACACGATGAGGAAGGTCCGCAAGGCGCACGGCGACAAGGTCATCCTCGACGACGTCACGTTGAGTTTCCTGCCGGGGGCCAAGATCGGTGTGGTCGGCCCCAACGGGGCCGGCAAGTCGAGCGTCTTGCGGATCATGGCGGGGCTGGACACCGCCAACAACGGTGACGCGTTCCTGGCACCCGGGGCCAGCGTCGGCATCCTGCAGCAGGAGCCTCCGCTGAACGAGGAGAAGACCGTCCGCGGCAACGTCGAGGAGGGTCTAGGCGACATCAAGGTCAAGCTGGACCGGTTCAACGAGGTCGCCGAACTGATGGCCACCGACTACTCCGACGAGCTGATGGAGGAGATGGGCCGGCTGCAGGAGGAACTCGACCACGCCAACGCGTGGGACATCGACTCCCAGCTCGAGCAGGCCATGGACGCGCTGCGCTGCCCGCCGCCCGACGAGCCGGTCACCAACCTCTCCGGTGGTGAGCGGCGCCGCGTCGCGCTGTGCAAGCTGCTGCTGTCCAAGCCCGACCTGCTGCTGCTCGACGAGCCCACCAACCACCTCGACGCCGAGAGCGTGCAGTGGCTCGAAGCGCATCTGGCCGCCTATCCGGGGGCGATCCTGGCGGTCACCCACGACCGCTACTTCCTCGACAATGTGGCGGAATGGATTTTGGAGCTCGACCGCGGCCGGGCCTACCCCTACGAAGGCAACTACTCGACGTATCTGGAGAAGAAGGCCGAGCGGATCGCTGTTCAGGGCCGCAAGGACGCCAAGCTGCAGAAGCGGCTGCAAGAGGAACTGGCCTGGGTGCGCTCGGGCGCCAAGGCTCGCCAGGCCAAGAACAAGGCCCGGCTGCAGCGCTACGAGGAGATGGTGGTCGAGGCCGAGAAGACCCGCAAGCTCGACTTCGAAGAGATCCAGATCCCGACGGGGCCGCGGCTGGGCAGCCAGGTGGTGGAGGTCGAACACCTCGACAAGGGGTTCGGCGGGCGGCTTCTGATCAAGGATCTGTCGTTCACCCTGCCCCGCAACGGCATCGTCGGCGTGATCGGCCCCAACGGTGTCGGCAAGACCACGCTGTTCAAGACCATCGTCGGACTGGAGGCACCCGATAGCGGCACGGTCAAGGTCGGCGAGACGGTCAAGCTGAGCTACGTCGACCAGTCTCGGGCGGGCATCGACCCGAAGAAGACGGTTTGGGAGGTGGTCTCCGATGGGCTCGACCACATCCAGGTCGGGCAGAACGAGATCCCGTCGCGGGCCTACGTGTCGGCGTTCGGCTTCAAGGGGCCTGACCAGCAGAAGCCGGCCGGTGTGCTCTCCGGCGGTGAACGCAACCGGCTGAATTTGGCGCTGACCCTCAAAGAGGGCGGGAACCTGATCCTGCTCGATGAGCCGACCAACGACCTGGACGTCGAAACCCTGGGGTCGCTGGAGAACGCGCTGGTGAATTTCCCCGGCTGTGCAGTGGTGATCTCCCACGACCGCTGGTTCCTCGACCGCACCTGCACCCACATCCTGGCCTGGGAGGGCAACGCCGACGAAGAGGCCAAGTGGTTCTGGTTCGAGGGCAACTTCGGCGCCTACGAGGAGAACAAGGTGGAACGGTTGGGGGCCGAGGCGGCGCGCCCGCATCGAGTGACCCACCGCAGACTCACCCGCGATTAAGGTAAGTCCGGTAGCGGCGCTGCCGGAACTGACACTTGGTCAGGAGGGGTGGGGATGACGGAATCCACCGAGCGGCGATCAGCCGCATGGACGACGTTTCCCGATCCCACCCGGCCGCACGACATCCCCGAGTGGGTCGCAGCCGCCTATCTCGCCACCCATCGCGGACCGCACAGCGATGCGCTGGGCGGCGACGATGCCGCCGACGCTGAGTCCGCCGACCGAGCCGGCGCCACGGCGACTGTGGCCCCGGCGCTGCTGGCAGCCCACGCCCGGCTGGCCCAACATCGGCCGGCCGGCGAGACCCGGGTCGGCGTCTACACCGCGGACGACCCGGCCGGATTCGGCCCGGCCCTGCAAGCGGTCACCGGGCATGCCGGCATGCTGGTGGATTCCGTCGCCGTGCTGCTGCACCGCCTGGGGGTGGCCTACCTCGGCATCATGACGCCGGTGTTCACCGTGCACCGGGATGCCGACGGCGAACTGCGCAGTGTGGAGCCGAGATCCCCGGACGGCGCCGCCGGCTCGGAGACCTGGATCCACGTCCAGCTCTCGCCGTCGGTCAGCCGCGAGGCGTTGGCCGAGGCCGAACACCTGCTGCCGCACGTGATGGCCGACGTTCGTCAGGTCGCCGCCGACTCCCAATCCATGCACGATGCGCTCGACGCGCTGGCCGTCGACGTCGAAACCGACCCGCACGGTCACTACACCGCGCCGGACCGCGACGATGTGGCCGCGCTGCTGCGCTGGCTGGCCGACGGGCACTTCGTACTGCTGGGCTACCAGCGCGGGGTGGTGCGCGACGGGCAGGTGCTGGTCGAAGACGCGGACCGGATGGGTGTGCTGCGGCTGCGTAAGTCCTTGCGGCCCATGCTCACCGGCGACAATCTGCTGACCCTGGCGCAGGCCACCGTGCCCAGCTACATGCGGTTCGGTTCACACACCTACGTCGTGGTGATCCGGGAGAACACCGGCGACGACATCGTCGCGCACCGCTTCGTCGGCCTGTTCACCGCCGGGGCGATGAACGCCGACGTCTTCGAGATCCCGGTCATCTCCCGGACCGTGCGTCAGGCGCTGGCCCTGTCCGAGAGCGAGCCTGGCCACCCGGGCCAGCTGCTGCTCGACATCATCCAAACCGTCCCGCGCTCAGAGCTTTTCGCGATCAGCTCCGAGCAACTGCTGAACATGGCGATGGCCGTCGCCGATCTGGGCTCGCGGCGCGGCGCGCTGCTGTTCCTGCGCGGCGACCGCACCGGGCGCTTCGTATCCTGCCTGGTCTACCTGCCGCGCGATCGTTACACCACGCCGGTCCGGCTGCAGATGGAGGACATCCTGGCCGCCGAATTCGGTGGTGTCGGTGTGGAGTACAGCGCCCGGGTCAGCGAAGCTCCCTGGGCGCTGATCCATTTCATGGTCCGGCTGCCCGAAGATCCCAAGGCGCGCACCGTGGACACCTCCGAGGCCAACCGGGTGCGGATCCAGGCGCTGTTGACCGAGGCCAGCCGCACCTGGGCGGACCGGATGATCGGCGCTGCGGCCGGAACCCCGGCAGCGACCCAGGCGCAGCACTACGCGGCGGCCTTCGCCGAAACCTACAAGCAGGCCGTCACCCCGGCCGAGGCCGTCGACGACATCGCGATCGTCGAGGAACTGGCCGACGGCTCGGTCCGTTTGGTGGTCTCCGACTACGGCAAAGACGACGCGGTCCCGCTGACCTGGTTCCTCGGCGGCCACGGCGCCTCGCTGAGTCAACTGCTGCCGATGCTGCAGTCCATGGGCGTGGTGGTGCTCGAGGAGCGCCCGTTCACCGTGGCCCGCGCCGACGGTCTGACCGTCTGGATCTACAAGTTCAAGGTGTCGCCGCACGCCAGCATCGAGATCCCGGCAACCGGCGCCGAACGGGATGCGGCCCAGCGACGATTCGCCGACGGGGTCACCGCGATCTGGGAGGGCCGGGTCGAGATCGACCGGTTCAACGAGCTGGTGCTGCGGGCCGGGCTGACCTGGCAGCAGGTGGTGGTGCTGCGCGGCTACGCCAAATATCTGCGCCAGGCGCGTTTTCCCTACAGCGAGAACCACATCGCGTCGGTGCTCAACGAGCATCCGGACACCGCGCGGGCCCTGGTGGCCTTGTTCGAGGCACTGTTCGACCCGTCCCAGGCATCCCGCAGCCGCGAGGCCCAAGCGGCGGCCGCGGACGTCGCGGCCGGCATCGATGCGGTGGTGAGCCTGGACACCGACCGGGTGCTGCGCGCGTTCGCCTCGCTGATTCAGGCCACGCTGCGCACCAACTACTTTGTCACCCGTGCGGATTCGGCTCGTGCGCAGAACGTTTTGGCGCTCAAGCTGGACGCCCGGCTGGTCGACGAGTTGCCGCTGCCGCGCCCCAAATTCGAAATCTTCGTCTACTCGCCGCGCGTCGAAGGGGTGCACCTGCGGTTCGGTTTCGTGTCCCGCGGCGGCCTGCGCTGGTCGGACCGCCGCGAGGACTACCGCACCGAGATCCTCGGGCTGGTCAAGGCCCAGGAGGTCAAAAACGCCGTCATCGTCCCGGTCGGCGCCAAGGGCGGGTTCGTGGTCAAACGCCCGCCGGCGCCCACCGGCGACCCGGCCACCGACCGCGAAGCGACCCGCGACGAGGGGATCGCCTGCTACAAGCTGCTGATCTCCGGCATGCTCGACGTCACCGACAACGTCGACCACGCCACCCGCGCGGTCAGCGCCCCACCACAGGTGGTGCGGCGCGACGGCGACGACGCCTATCTGGTGGTGGCCGCCGACAAGGGCACCGCCAGCTTCTCCGACATCGCCAACGAGGTCGCGCAGTCCTACGGCTACTGGCTCGGCGACGCGTTCGCCTCCGGGGGATCGGTCGGCTACGACCACAAGGAGATGGGCATCACCGCCAAGGGTGCCTGGGAATCGGTCCGGCGGCACTTCCGGGAAATGGGCGTCGACACGCAGACCGAGGATTTCACCGTCGTCGGCGTCGGCGACATGAGCGGCGACGTGTTCGGCAACGGAATGCTGCGCAGCGAACACATCCGCCTGGTGGCCGCATTCGACCACCGGCACATCTTCTTGGACCCCGACCCGGATCCGGCCCGGTCCTTCGCCGAACGTCAGCGGATGTTCGACCTGCCGCGATCCAGCTGGGACGACTACGACACGTCGCTGATCAGTCCGGGCGGCGGTGTCTATCCGCGGGAGCTGAAGTCGATATCGATCAGCCCCCAGGTGCGCGCGGTGCTGGGTCTCGACGAGGACACCGGCGAGCTGACACCGCCTGCGCTGATCCGGGCGATTCTGCGGGCGCCGGTGGACTTGCTGTTCAACGGCGGTATCGGCACCTACGTCAAAGCCGAGTACGAATCCGACAGCGACGTCGGCGACCGCGCCAACGACCAGGTGCGGGTCAACGGAAACCAGGTGCGCGCCAAGGTGATCGGGGAAGGCGGCAACCTCGGGGTCACCCAGTTGGGCCGCGTGGAGTACGACCTGTCCGGCGGCCGGATCAACACCGATGCGCTGGACAACTCGGCCGGCGTCGACTGCTCCGACCACGAGGTCAACATCAAGATTTTGATCGACTCCCTGGTCACCGTCGGCAAGCTCGACGTCGCCGACCGGCCGCAGCTGCTGGCCTCGATGACCGACGAGGTCAGTGCGCTGGTGCTGGCCGACAACACCGCGCAGAACGATTTGATGGGCACCAGCCGCGCCAATGCCGCCAGTCTGTTGCCGGTGCACGCCGACCAGATCCGGCACCTGGTCGCCGACCGCGGCCTGAACCGCGAGCTGGAAGCTCTGCCCTCGGAGAAGGAGATCGCCCGGCGCGCCGAGGCTGGGCTGGGTCTGGCCTCACCGGAGCTGGCGACGCTGATGGCTCACGTCAAACTGACACTCAAGGCGGCGGTGCTGGCCACTGACCTGCCGGATCAGGACGTCTTCGCCGCCCGGTTGCCGCAGTACTTTCCCTCGCAGCTGCAGCAGCGCTTCGCCCACCAGATCCGTTCGCATCAACTGCGCCGCGAGATCGTGACCACGATGCTGATCAACGACGTGGTCGATACCGCCGGCATCACCTACGCCTTCCGGATCACCGAGGACGCGGGCGTCGACCTCATCGACGCGGTTCGGGCCTACGTCGCCACCGACGCGATCTTCGGGGTGGGCGAGCTGTGGCGCCGGATCCGGGCGGCCGGTGAGCGCGACGGGCTGCCGGTAGCGGTGACCGACCGGATGACGCTGGATCTGCGTCGGCTCATCGACCGCGCCGGGCGCTGGCTGCTCAACTATCGTCCGCAGCCGCTGGCGGTCGGCGCCGAGATCAACCGGTTCGCCGAAAAGATGAGCCAGTTGACGCCGCAGATGTCGCAATGGCTGCGCGGCGACGACGCCGCCATCGTGGCCAAGCACATAGGGGAGTTTCGCTCCCAGGGCGTACCGGAGGACCTCGCCGCCGACATCGCCACGGGCCTGTACCGCTACAGCCTGCTCGACATCATCGACGTCGCCGACATCACCGACCGCGACCCCGCCGAAGTCGCCGACACCTACTTCGCGTTGATGGATCGGCTCGGCACCGACGGGCTGCTGACCGCGGTGGCCCGACTGCCCCGCGATGACCGCTGGCATGCCTTGGCGCGGTTGGCGATCCGCGACGACATCTACAATTCGGTGCGATCGCTGTGCCTGGATGTGCTGGCGGTCGGCGAACCGGATGAGGACGGGATGCAGAAAATCACCGAATGGGAATCGACCAACGGCTCACGGGTGGACCGGGCGCGGCGCACGCTGACCCAGATCTACGAGTCCGACCAGCGGGACCTGGCCACCCTCTCGGTGGCGGCCCGACAGATCCGCAGCATGACCCGCGCCAGCGGCCGGGGCTCGACCTCGTGAGTAAACCGGGCTTCATCGCGTCGATTCCAGTGCGTTGGTCGGACATCGACATGTATCAGCACGTCAACCACGCGACCATGGTCACCATCCTCGAAGAAGCGCGGGTGCCGTTCCTGTCACCGGCGTTCGCGGTCGACATCACCAGTGTCGGCCTGCTGATCGCCGAGGTCCGGGTCGCCTACAAAGGGCAACTGCGGCTGATGGATTCGCCGCTGCAGGTGACGATGTGGATCTCGCGGCTGCGCACGGTCGACTTCACCATCGGCTACGAGGTGCGTTCAGTGAGCGCCGAACCCGATGCGAAACCGGCGGTGATCGCCGAGACCCAGTTGGCCGCGTTCAGCATCGACGAGCAGAAGCTGGTGCGGTTGTCACCGGAGCATCGGGCTTACCTGGAGCAGTGGGTGCGGTAATCGTCACAGTCCGGTGGGATTACCGGGGGATCAGCCCTCGGTCAACATGGCGTCCAGCAACCGACGCACCACCGTGGTCACCTCGTCGCGCGTCTGGTCGGGGTCCTCGGCTGTCGCGACGAGCATCGCGGCCTCGTCGAGTGCGCCGATCAGAACGTGCGCCAGCGCGCGGACCGGCTGCCGGGGGAGTTGGCCGGCCTTCATCGCTTCGCTGAGCAACTGCTCGGTCATGCCCAGGCTGTAGCGCTGGGCCACATCGCGAAAACCGTCCCAGCCGAGGACGTTTGGCGCTTCGAGCAAGATGAGCTGGCGCACCTCCGGGTCGTTGGCCACCACCAGCCAGCTTTCCGCCGCGGACCGCAACGCGGCGGCGGGAGTGCTTGCCCCGGAGGTGGCGACGGCTTCGGCGAGCCGCGCCATCACGTCGGCTTCCACGGCCTCCACCACCGCGCGGAACAGCGCTGCCTTGTCCGGGAACTGGTGATACATCGCGCCGCGGGTCACTCCGGCGGCCTCGGCGATCTCGGGGGTGCCCACCGCGGCGAAGCCGCGCGCGCCCCACAGCGTGCGCGCAGCGCTGGTCAGCGCCGCACGGGTGGCGGCCGAACGCTCCGCCTGCGTCCGACGCTTGATTTCCGTACAGGCTGTCGGTAAGTTATCGGCAGGTTGCACGTAACTATGTTAGGAGCATCCAATGCCCACCGTTGACATTGACGCCGGAACCGTCCACTACGACACCGCAGGGCCGCCGGACGGCCGTCCGGTGTTGTTCGTCCACGGCTACGCCATGGGCTCGTCCCTGTGGGGGCCGCTGAGCGCACGGCTGGCCGCGCGAAATCTGCGTTGCATCGCCCCGACCTGGCCGCTGGGCGCGCATCCGACCGCGTTGCGGCCCGCAGCAGACCGGTCACTGCCGGGCATCGCGGCGATGGTCAACGCCTTCATGGCCGCACTCGCGCTCGACGACGTGGTGTTGGTCGGCAACGACACCGGAGGCGTGATCACTCAGCTGGTAGCGGTGCACTACCCAGACCGACTCGGTGCGCTGGTTCTCACCAGCTGCGACGCCTTCGAACATTTCCCGCCACCGATCCTCAAACCGTTCATGCTGGCCGCCAAGACACCCATCACCTTCCGCGCCGCGCTACAACCCATGCGGCTGCGCACCTTCCGCCGGCGCGGCTTCGGGGCGCTGTCCCACGGCGACATCGACCATCTGGTGGCCGAGTGGGTGAAACCGGGTCTGCGCGATGCGGCAATCGCCGAGGATCTTCGCCACCTCACCAAGTCGCTGCACCAGCAGACCACCCTGGACGCGGCAGCGCGGCTTGGTGGGTTCGCCAAGCCGGCGCTCATCGCGTGGTCGGCCGATGACCGGTTTTTCCCCATTGACGACGGCAAGCGCCTCGCCGATGCGTTGCCGAACGCCCGACTGGAACTCATCGAAAACACCCGCACCTTCTCGATGATCGATCAACCGGACCAGCTGGCCGATCTGGTGGCCGAATTCGCCGGCGCCACAAGCGGGCACGAGGGCCGCAGTCGCCGCTAAGCCGTCAGACCAGCCACGCCGCGGTGTCGGGCGGCAGTACACCGTCGGCCGCCGGTGCGCTGGCCAAGATCAGCTGACCCTCCGGCCGTGCCACTGGTTCGTCGCCGGCGTTGAGCGCGCACACCAGCCCGCCGCACCGGAACATCACCACCCCGTCCGGCGCGGGCAGCCATTCGACGCGGGCATCGAAACCGACATGCGCGCTGCGCAATTCGATCGCTCGCCGGTAGAGCGCCAGGGTTGAGCCGGCGTCACCGGCTTGACGTTCGACGGTCAGCGGCGCCCACTGCGCCGGCATCGGCAACCAGGTGTCGGTCCGCTCGGAGAACCCGAACGCCGGCGCGTCGCCCGACCACGGCATCGGCACCCGGCAGCCGTCCCGGCCGCGTTTGGTGTGCCCGGAGCGCTCCCACACCGGGTCCTGCAGCGCCGCATCGGGCAACTCGACTTCCGGCAGTCCCAGCTCCTGGCCGTTGTAGACGAACACCGCCCCGGGCAGCGCGAGCAGCACCAAGGCCATCGCCCGGGCCCGCGCCAGCCCGGCCGCCCCGCCGCCGTAGCGGGTGACCGACCGCTGCACGTCATGGTTCTCCAGCGCCCAGGTAGCGGTGCCGTCCACCGATGCGACCGCGGCCAGGGAGTTCTCGATCGCGTCGCGGATCTCGGCCGCATCGAAGTCGGCTTGGAGCAGCCGGAAGTTGAAGGCCAGGTGCAGTTCGTCCGGACGCAGGTATTCGGCGAACAGGTCGTTGTCGTGCACCCAGACCTCGCCGACGGACACCGCGCCCGGGTAGTCGTCGAAGACGGCGCGAATCGCACGGTGGATCGGATGGACCCCGGGCTGGTTGAACCGTGGGTCGTCGTCTTGATGCGCCAGCAGTTCCACGTCGGTGACGGGCATGTCGGGCAGTCCGGGCGGCTTGGCCATGCCGTGGGAGACGTCGATCCGGAAGCCGTCCACGCCGCGGTCCAGCCAGAACCGCAGGGTCTGCTCGAAATCGCCCATCACCTCTGGGTTGTCCCAGTTCAGATCCGGTTGGGTGGTGTCGAACAGGTGCAGGTACCACTGGCCCGGGCCATCGGGGCCGGTGACCCGGGTCCACGCCGGCCCGCCGAACACCGACAGCCAGTTGTTGGGCGCCAGCTCCCCGTTCGGCCCCCGGCCGTCCCGGAAGAAGTAGCGCGCCCGTGCGCGACTGCCCGGCTTATGCGCCGGTCCCAGCTTCGCCTCTCCTTCGTCGAGGCTCGCTGAACCGCCGGGCGCGGACGCCAGGGCCTCGACGAACCACGGGTGCGCCGAACTGGTGTGGTTGGGCACCAGGTCCATGGTCAGCTTGATGCCACGTTCGTGGGCGGCGGTCACCAGCCGGTCCAGCGCCGCCAGGTCGCCGAAGAGCGGATCGATGTCGCGCGGATCGGCTACGTCGTAGCCGTGATCGGCCATCGGCGACACCGTCACCGGGTTCAGCCAGATCGCGTCGATCCCCAGACCCTGCAGGTAGTCCAGGTGGGCGATCACCCCGTCCAGGTCGCCGACCCCGTCACCGTTGCTGTCGGCGAAGGAGCGCGGGTAGGCCTGGTAGAACACACTGCTGGCCCACCACGGGTTCTCGGCGCCCATCAGATCGGTGCGTTGACCAGGAAGTCGGCCACTGAGTGCAGGTAGTGCAACAGTTCGGCGCGATGTTCGTCTCCGAGGGTCTCGGAGTCGATCTCGTCGACCGCGGTGACCATGCAGCGCAGCCAGGCGTCGCGCTGCAGCGGGCCGATGCGGTAGGGGATGTGCCGCATCCGCAGCCGCGGGTGGCCGCGACGGTCGGTGTAGGTGCGAGGCCCGCCCCAGTACTGCTCGAGGAACATCCGGAGGCGTTCCTCGGCGCCGTCCATGTCGTCGGCCGGGTACATCGGGCGCAGGATCGCGTCCTGGGCGACCAGTTGATAAAACCGCGCGACGATGGCGTGGAAGGTTTCCGCACCGCCGACGGCGTCATAAAACGAGGGCTCTTGGATCGGCTGCATCGCCCACCATTGTGGGGCATCGGGCGTTCCTGCCAATGAACACACAGCAAATCGGCGTGCGACCAGCGCCGAATCATGGTGAACTGTTCGGCGGAGGATTTATGGTGCAGCACAAAAACCGTCCCCGAAGCCGGATATGAAACGCCGGGGCCACCGCCGACCCGGTGCCCCCACGGCGAGCCTGTCCGGGCTTGCCGCTGCCCCCTGCCTGCACTCGGTCGCCACTACCGGCCCGGTGCCCGCGACTGATGCCGCGTCGATCTGGACCCGCCGGCGGGTGTTGCTGCTGAACTCCACCTTCGAGCCGTTGACGGCGCTTCCACTGCGGCGCGCCATCGTCATGCTGATCTGCGGGAAGGCCGACGTGGTGCACGACGACCCGACCGGCCCGGTCATCCATTCGGCGACCCGCTCGGTGACGGTGCCGTCGGTGATCCGGCTGCGGTCGTATGTCCGGGTGCCCTACCGCGCCCGCATCCCGTTGACCCGCGCCGCGCTGATGCACCGTGACCGGCACAGCTGCGCCTACTGCGGCGGCAAGGCCGACACCGTCGATCACGTGGTGCCGCGCAGTCGCGGCGGCGACCACTCCTGGGAGAACTGTGTGGCCGCCTGTTCGGCCTGCAATCATCGCAAGGCGGACCGGTTGCTCACCGAGCTCGGGTGGACGCTGCGGCTGGTGCCGACGTCGCCGAAGGGTCAGCATTGGCGGCTGCTGGCGGTGATCAACGACCTCGATCCGGTGTGGATGCGCTACCTCGGTGAAGGCGCCGCCTGAGCTAGGTGGCTTGCACTACGTGGTGCTCATACCAGCGCCGTCCGTGCCAGCGTTGGTAGTGCCACACCGCGCTGGGCAGCATCCCGCGGGCATGCAGCCAGAAGCCGGCCGGCGGTTCGAGCCGGGGCGGTTGGCGCTGCAGCGTGATGTCGCCGAGTACCACCCCTTCGCCTTCCTCGGCGCGCCGTTCGGCGACGACGGTGCCGTCCGCGGCGGCGATCAGCGTCGCACCTTCGAAGTGGCCGCGATAGGTCATCGGCACCCAGGGCATTGCGCAGGACAGCGCACCGGCATGGGCGGCGTGCACCACCGGCGCACCGACGTACCCGGCGAACGAGGCCGCCGCGTGCCGGGCGGTGCCGGCGTTATTGCGTTCCAGGCGGTCGAACAGTGCGTGCGGGCGCCACCGCGGAATCGACCACCAACCCGAGCCCGTCATCACCAGGTCCACCCGGCCCCGCAGCCGGCGCACGGTCTGGGTGCGCATCAGCTCCCAGCACACCGCCGCCCCCACCGGGTGATCGGCCGCGTCGAGCACGCCGTCGTCGTCGCCGCCGGTATAGAAGGAGTTCTCCCACATCGTCGGCAGGTCCTTGTCGTGGCGGCCCACCACGCCGTCGGGATCGGCGAGTAGGTAGGCGTTACGGACGTGGCCGTCGGCGTCGCGGCACAGGAAGGATCCGCCGACCAGCGCTCGGTGCCGGTGGGCCAGGGCGGTGAGCAACTCGGTGGCCGCACCATCGGGGGGCAGTGCAGCGGTAGCCAGGGAGGGCTCGAAACCGATCCCGGTGCTGAAGAACTCCGGAAGCGCGATGATCGCTGCGCCGGCTCGCCCCGCCTCGTCGGCCAGCCGTTCACAGGCCGCGAGGTTGGTGGGAACATCGCCGAGAACCGCGTCCAACTGGACTGCCGCTGCCAAAACCATGCCGCCGAACATAGTCGGCCGGGATCGCCGGCGTAGTCGCGTCGGCCCGGGTTCCCGCACCGATCAATCCGCGGTGGGATACGGTCTACGGCGTGAGCGTGTTGTCATTCCTCGGCTACTTCGTCGGCATTCCGGTAGTGCTGGTCTTGGTGCTGTCATCGCGGATCTGGATGCAAAAGGGGCCGCGTGCGGCCGTCTACAAGATGTCCGACCGTTGGACGCATCCACCGATCCTGTGGGCGGCGACCGATGAGGTCGTCGGTGGCGGGCACGGTCACGGCAAGTCCGAGTTCAGCGTGGGGGGTGGAGCCAGTGGCAACTGGTGAGGTCGCGACGATCGATCCGGCGGACCTGCCGTACGGATCGGCGATCACCTACAGCGGTCGGATCTCCGGGGTCACCGAGCCCGGCGAGGCGTCGCTGCACTATCCGTTCCCGGTCAAGGGGCTGGTGGCCCTCGATGACGCTTTGACGTACGCGTCCCGGGCGTCGCGCGCCCGGTTCGCCGTCTACATCGGCGACCTGGGCTCAGACTCCGCCGCGCGGGCCGGCGAGATCCTGGCAAAGGTGCCCACCCCTAATGACGCGGTGCTGGTCGCGGTATCGCCGGACCAGCGGGCCATCGAGGTGGTCTACGGCGCCGGCGTGGGTGCGCGCATCGCCCCGGCAGCGGCTCCCCAGGGTGTGGCCGCCGCCGCTGCGGCGTTCACCGACGGCGACCTGATCGGCGGCCTGGTCAGCGCGGTGCAGGTGCTCAGCGCCGGCATCCCCCCGGCCTAGTCGCCGTCGCATCGGTCGCAAGCGTGCCCGGCTCAGGTCGCGCTGTCGCGATCACCGCGTCCCCGGCCCATCGCAGCTGGCTGGCCAACCTCGACCGGCGCGGCGTCGCCCCGCAGGACGTGGCCGACATCGTCCGTCAGCGGCGGATCACCCGCGATAGCTTTCGGGCTCTCGACGCGATGGAGCACATCACCGACCCGGACGGTAAGAGCTTCTTCGTGATTCCCCGGGGTGCCGGCGCCAAGCAAGCCCGCCACGCGACACTGCTGACCTACATCCTCAACGCCGGCACCGGCTACGGCCGGGCCGGCAGCGGCAACGACTTTCCCGAGACACCGTACGGCGCCGTCGAGGCGGGGCGGATCGTCGCGCGCCAGCACGCGAATCGCTGGAGCTACGAGGCTGTCCGGGGTATCGGCAACACCGGCGGTTGCTTGGTCACCACTCCCAATGGCGTACTGATGGGCTTGGGAGGCAACCGGTTTCACGCCCAGCTCAGCCGGCGCGCCGGCACCATGTGGGGTGACCTGTTCATGGTCAACGTCACTCGGATCTCCGCCCCGGCTCACCAGTTGCGTGACATCGTCGAATCCGGACTGATCTCGAGCGGTGGGCCCGATCTGGACAGGGTGCTGCATCACGAGGAGATCCACGCGCAGCAGTGGGCCGCCCTGGGGCCGATACAGATGCCCGCGCGCTATCTGGCCGAGGAGGCGAAGGCGCTGATCCTGCGCGGCACCAACAGTTTTGAGCGGGAGGCCGGATTGTCCGACGGAGGATACCGGTAAGCCCGTCGTTCAAGGGCTTCTGTTCAGGCGCGATCAAACGTGCGTGCCCGCAGCGACCGCTCCACCCCGGCCCGGCCCTCCAGGACCAATCGCCGCAGCGCCGAGGGCACCGTGGGATCGGCCAGGAACGTGTCGGCGGCGTCCAACCCGGCCTGGCTGACGTCCCATCCCGGGTACAGGCCGATCACCACCGTCTGCGCCACCTCGCTGGAGCGCCGTTCCCAGACACCGGAGATCGCGGCGAAGTACTTCTCGGTGAACGGCGCCAACAGTTCGCCCTGCCCAGGCTGGACAATCCCGGCGATGATTGCCCGGCCGGTGATATTGGCCAGCGTGTCGTCCTCGATCACCTGCTGCCACGCCGCCTGTTTGACTGCTGCTTGCGGTCGCGCCGCCGCGGCCTGGGCGCCCTGGCGCTGGCCGGCCGCGGTGGGGTCGCGTCGAATCTCGGCGTCGATCGCCTCGGCGTCGAGCACGCCGCTGCGGGCCAGGGCCACCATGATCCGCCAGCGCAGATCGGTGTCGACCGCCAGGCCGGCCAACCCCTGATCTGCCGGGTCGGCGTCGAGCAGCGCGGCCAGTACCGCGGTGTGCCGCTCGGACAGCACCGACGTGCACAGCGCGTTGACGTAGGCCAGCTGGTGATCGGAGCCGCCGTCGGCCGCGCGGGCCAATTCCAGCAGCCGGTCGGCGAACGCCGGCCAACCGTGCTGCGCGGCCCAGCCGGGGTCGGCGTAGAACCCCAGCGCGGTCTGCGCCTGCAGCAGCAGCCGCGAAGCGACCCCGACCTCGGTTTCGGCGTGAATACCGCCTTGCACCAGTGCCAGGAAATCCCGGGCGCGCAGCTCGGCCTCGCGGGTCATCTCCCAGGCCGCCGACCACACCAGCGTGCGCGGCAACGGCTCGGCGATATCGGCGATGCGTTCCAGGGCGGTCGCCAGCGACTCCTCATCCAGCCGCAGCGCGCAGTAGGTCAGGTCGTCGTCGTTGACCAGGATCAGCTTGCCGCGCGAAACCCCTTCCAGCCCAGGCACGGCCGTCGCCGGACCCTCGATGTCGAGTTCTTCGCGGTGGGTGCGCACCAGGCGTCCGGTGCCGTCGTCGTCGTAGATACCGATGGCCAGCCGGTGCACCCGGGTCTCGCCTTCGCCCGGGGCGGCGCCGTCCTGGGTGACGGCGAACCGGCTGAACTTCCCGGCGTCGTCGAGATCGAAGTTGGCGCGCAGGGTGTTCAGGCCGGTGGTCTTGAGCCACTGCCGGCCCCAGTCGGACAGGTCGCGCCCGGATGCCTTCTCCAGTGCGGCCAACAGGTCGTCGAAGGTCGCGTTGCCGAAGGCGTGTGCGGCGAAGTAGTCGCGCAATCCGGCCAGGAAGTGTTCCAGCCCGACGTAGGCCACCAGTTGCTTGAGCACGGATGCGCCCTTGGCGTAGGTGATCCCGTCGAAATTGACTTCGACGGCGGCCAGATCGGGGATGTCGGCGGCGATCGGATGCGTCGACGGCAGCTGGTCCTGGCGGTAGGCCCACGACTTCTCCGCGTTGGCGAATGTGGTCCAGGCGCTGGTGTATTCGGTCGCCTCGCTCTGACATAGCACGGAGGCGAAGGTCGCGAAGGACTCGTTGAGCCACAGGTCATCCCACCAGCGCATGGTGACCAGGTCGCCGAACCACATGTGCGCCATCTCGTGCAGGACGGTCTCGGCGCGTCGCTCGTAGGACGCCCGGGTCACCTTGCTGCGAAAGACGTAGTCCTCCAGGAAGGTTACGGCCCCGGCGTTCTCCATCGCCCCGGCGTTGAACTCCGGGACGAACAACTGGTCGTACTTGCCGAACGCATACGGCGTGCCGAAGTTGCGGTGGTAGAAGCCGAATCCCTGCTTGGTCTCGGTGAACAGGCGCTCGGCGTCCATGTGCGGTGCCAGCGAGGCCCGGCAGAACAGGCCCAGCGGGATCTCGCCGTGCTCGTCGCGGTAGACGTCGTCCCATTTGGCGTACGGTCCGGCGATCAGCGCCACCAGGTAGGTGCTCATCTTCGGGGTGGTCGCGAACGTGTGCACACCCGCCTCGATTGCGGCCGTGGCGCCGTTGGAGACCACCTGCCAGTGCTCCGGTGCGGTGACGGTGATGTCGAAGGTGGCCTTGAGGTCCGGCTGATCGAAACAGGCGAACATCCGCTTGGCGTCGGCGGTCTCGAATTGGGAGTACAGGTACACCTCGTCGTCGACCGGGTCGACGAAGCGGTGCAGACCCTCGCCGGTGTTCGAGTAGTAGCAGTCGGCGTCGATCTCGACGACGTTGTGGGTGTCCAGGCCGGGCAGGGTGATGCCGGTCGACTCGTCGTAGGCCGAGACGTCGAGCGCGCGGCCATTGAGGGTGGCGCTGCGGACGGTCGCGGCGGCGAGGTCGATGACCGTCTCGGCGCCGGGCAGGGCGTCGAAGGCGACGGTGGTGGTGGAGCGGAAGGTGCGCTCGCCCGGCCGGCCGTTGCCGTCGGTCAAATCGAGCGTGATCCGGTAGTTGCCGACAGTGACCGCGGCGGCGCGTTCGGCGGCCTGGTCGCGGGTGAGGTTGGGAAGTGCCACGCCCGCCAACAGTAGCCGCTGGGCGCCACTCGACGCCCCATAGCTGCCGTTCGCGGTAGAGTTCCGAACGTAGGGGAATCTCGGCGAAGGACGGTCTGCGGTGAGCGCACAGGATGAAGAGCCGCGCCAGGAATCAGGCGAGGGGAAGGCCGCCAGAACCGAAAAGCCCGAGCCCACCCAGGAGCAAATCGAGGAAGCCACTAAGCAGCTGGACGCCCAGGATGATGATCGGCCGACCGTCGTCATGCCGGGAACCGGCGGGACGGTCAGCGGAACCGCGGTCAGCGATTGGCTCGATGACGAAGGCAACCCCAAATACGATGACCGCTCGGCTGAGAACTCCGGCAGCGGAGAGTAGAACGCCGAACACGGTGGCCATGGTGGTGTCCGACGACGAGCACCGGCTCGAGAGGAAGGTCGATGTCTGAACGGTCTCAAGCCGAGTTCTGGTTCGACCCGCTGTGCCCGTGGGCCTGGATCACCTCGCGGTGGATCCTGGAGGTCGAGAAGGTTCGCGATATCGATGTGACCTTCCACGTGATGAGTCTGGCCGTCCTCAACGAGGGCCGCGACGACCTCTCCGAGGAGTACCGCGAGGGCTTGACGAAGGCGATGGGCCCGGTGCGGGTCGCGATCGCCGCCGAGCAGCAGCGTGGCAACGAGGTCCTGCGCCCGCTGTACACCGCGATGGGAACCCGAATCCACAACCAGAACAACAAGGACTTCCCCGACGTCATCACCGGTGCGCTGGCTGAGGTGGGCCTGCCGGCCGAACTGGCCGATGCCGCCACCACCGACAGCTACGACGAGGCGCTACGCAAGAGCCACCACGCCGGGATGGACGCCGTCGGCAAGGACGTCGGGACCCCGACCATCCACGTCAACGGGGTGGCGTTCTTCGGGCCGGTGCTCTCCCGCATCCCGCGTGGCGAGCAGGCCGGTGAGCTGTGGGACGCGTCGGTGACGTTCGCGTCCTACCCGCATTTCTGGGAGCTCAAGCGCTCCCGCGCTGAGGGGCCCGAATTCGACTGATACCGGCGTGAGCTGGGAGTCGACCGGGTCTGAGACAATGGCCGCCATGCGCGTCTACCTCGGCTGCGACCACGCCGGTTACGAACTCAAAGAGCAGATCCTCGAGCACCTGAAGCAGGCCGGGCACGAACCGGTCGACTGCGGGGCCTACAGCTACGACGCCGAGGACGACTACCCGGCGTTCTGCATCGCCGCGGCGTCGCGCACGGTGGCGGACCCGGACAGCCTGGGCATCGTGATCGGCGGATCCGGCAACGGGGAACAGATCGCCGCCAACAAGGTGCCCGGGGCGCGGTGTGCGCTGGCGTGGAGCACCGAAACCGCGCAGTTGGCGCGGGAGCACAACAACGCCCAGCTGATCGGCATCGGCGGCCGGATGCACTCCACCGCTGAAGCGCTCGCGATCGTCGACGCGTTCCTGAGCACGCCGTGGTCGCAAGCCGAACGCCACCAGCGCCGCATCGACATCCTGGCGGCCTACGAGCGCACGCACGAGGCGCCGCCGGTTCCCGGCGCCCCGGTCTGACCCAAGCGACCGTCCGGCATGCCCGAGGGGCACATCCTGCACCGGCTGGCCCGGTTGCATCAGCGCCGCTTTGCCGGCGCCCCGGTCGCGGTGTCGAGTCCGCAGGGCCGGTTCGAATCCGGCGCCGCAGCCGTCAGCGGCCGGCGGCTGACCCGCGCCGAGGCGTGGGGCAAGCACCTGTTTCACCATTACGCCGGCGGCCCGATCGTGCGCGTCCACTTGGGCATCTACGGCCACTTCACCGAATTCCACCTCGCCGACGGCGTGCCGGCACCGGTCGGCCAGGTCCGGATGCGCATGATCGGTGCCGAGTACGGCACCGACCTGCGCGGCCCGGCCGCCTGTGAGGTGATCGACGAGGCGCAGGTCGCCGACGTGATCGCGCGACTCGGGCCCGACCCGCTGCGCAGCGACGCCGACCCGGCGCTGGCCTTCAAGCGAATTACCAAGTCCCGCAAGGCGGTAGCTGCGCTTCTGATGGATCAATCGGTGTTGGCCGGCGTCGGCAACGTCTACCGCAGCGAAGTGCTGTTCCGGCATCAGATCGACCCGTACCGGCCCGGCACCGAGATCGGCGAAGCGGAATTCGCCGCGATCTGGGCGGATCTGGTGGCGTTGATGAAGGTCGGGCTGCGCCGCGGCAACATCGTCGTGGTCCGGCCGGAACACGATCATGGCGCACCGGCCTATGCCACCGGCAAGCCGCGCACCTACGTCTACCGCCGCGCCGGCGATCCGTGCCGGCTGTGCGCGACTACGGTGCGCACCGCGGAACTGGAGGGCCGCAACGTGTTCTGGTGCCCGTCCTGCCAGGCGGGCTAGCGGGCCGGCGCCAAACCGTCAGTCGTCGTAGACGTTTTCGCGCCGGGGCCGGATCGGCACGCCGAGCGCCCGGTAGATCTCGTTGGACAGCACCACGCTGCGTGGGTCGGCGTTGGCCTGGGTGTGGTCGAACCGGTTCATCACGTAGCCGTAGCCGATCCGGTGCTCCAGATCGACGAATGCGAACGAGCCGCCCAGGCCGCCGTGACCGAAGATCCGGCGGTTGGGTCCGTTGACCCCCTGGGCGTTGAGCATGTAGCCCAGGCCCCAGCCGTGCTCGGCGACCCGCGGCCCGAGCACCAGGTCGGTTTCGGTGCCGCCCTGCAACACCCGAAGCCGGTCCATGGCGGGACGGCTGAGCAGCTTCTCCTGCACCAGCGCGTTGTAGAACGTGGCCATGCCCAGCGCCGAGACCTGGGCGTTGGTGCCGGGAAACTCCAGCTGCCGCCACAGCGTCAGGTCGTTGGTGGCGATCTCGTCGTCGGGAGCGAACCCCATCGCCACCGCCAGCCCCGCCTTGGAATGCTGGTCCAGCGAGGTCGGACGTTTCGGTGCACCGGCCGAGGCCAGCATCTCCCGGATCGTCGGCTTGCCCACCGGGTCGGCGCAACGGTAGGGCTGCTGGTCGGCCGGCACACCGATGTGCACCTCGGCGCCGAGCGGACCGGCGACCTCACTGTGCAGATA
This sequence comes from Mycolicibacter sinensis, assembly GCF_001673565.1. Taxonomy (GTDB): domain Bacteria; phylum Actinomycetota; class Actinomycetes; order Mycobacteriales; family Mycobacteriaceae; genus Mycobacterium; species Mycobacterium sinense_C. The sequence goes on along the minus strand of NZ_LZMF01000123.1, from coordinate 75,116 downwards.
CTGGCCCACCGTCATACCGGTCACTCGTTTGACGACCTCGCCGATGATGAAGCCGTAGGTAGTCATGTGGTAGCCCTGGGCGGTGCCCGGCCGCCACCACGGCTCGGCGGCGGCCAGCCGTTCACAGACCAGGTCCCAGTCGGTGACGTCGCGCCAGTGCATCGGTTCGCGCGGCCCGATCGCCCCGGAGCGATGGGCCAGCACCATGGCCAGCGAGATGTCCTGCTTACCGGCCTGGCCGAATGCCGGCCAGTAGTGCGCCACCGGAACGCGCAGATCCAGTTCGCCGGATTCGGCGAGTCGGTGCACGCAGGTACTGGTCAGTCCCTTGGTGCCCGACAGCACGGTGCTCAGCGTGTCTTTTTGCCAGGGGTGTAAGCCCTCGACGTCGGTCGACCCGGCCCACAGATTGACGACGAGCTCGCCATCCACGTACGCCGCGACCGCGGCCCCGAGCTCCTCGCGCAGGGTGAAATTACGCTCGAACTCATACCGCACCCGTTCGAAGCGCGGCGAGCACGACCCGTGAATCTGGACGTGCCGTGTGCCGCCCATAGGCGTGCCTTCCTGCCAGGGAAAATCCCCGTATCGAGCGGGCGACGGGAATCGAACCCGCGTAGCTAGTTTGGAAGACTAGGGCTCTACCATTGAGCTACGCCCGCAATATCCAGGGCAGACTGTACCGGCGTGGTCGACTCCAAATCCAATTGGCACCCCGGTGCGGCCGTGCGGTGCGGGCGGCTGTGTTGCCGTGGGCGCCGGGCCGTAGGATCGCCTGGTCAGTGCGGGGTGTAGCGCAGCTTGGTAGCGCATCCGCTTTGGGAGCGGAAGGCCGCAGGTTCAAATCCTGTCACCCCGACCAGCAGCGCGCGCCGCACCGGCACGACTGACCGTCAACGATATCGAGGAGTACGCCCGTGAAGAGCACCGTCGAGCAGCTGACCCCTACCCGGGTTCGCATCAACGTGGAGGTGCCGTTCACCGAGCTGCAGCCGGACTTCGACCGGACCTACAAGCAGCTGGCCCAGCAGGTGCGGATGCCGGGCTTCCGGCCGGGCAAGGCGCCGGCCAAGCTCATCGAGGCCCGCTTCGGCCGCGCCGCGGTGCTGCAGCAGGTGGTCAACGAGGCGCTGCCCAGTCGCTACAGCGAGGCGGTGACCAGTTCGGACCTCAAGCCCCTCGGTCAGCCCGACATCGAGGTCACCAAGCTCGACGACGGTGACCAGATCACCTTCACCGCCGAGGTCGACGTGCGCCCGGAGATCGCGCTGCCCGACCTCGAGCAGCTCAAGATCAGCGTGGACCCGATCGAGGTCGGCGACGACGAGGTCGACGCCGAGCTGGAGTCGCTGCGTGCCCGGTTCGGCACGCTGACCGGCGTCGACCGGCCGGCCGCCGAGGGCGACTTCGTCTCGATCGACCTGGACGCCACCATCGACGGGGAAGCCGTTGAGGGGGCCAGCACCGAAGGGCTGTCGCACCAGGTCGGATCGGGTCAGCTCATCGAGGGACTCGACGACGCCATCGTGGGGCTCTCGGCCGGTGAGAGCAAGGCCTTCACCACCACCCTGGCCGCCGGCCCGCAGGCCGGCAAGGACGCCGAGGTGACCGTGACGGTCCAGTCGGTCAAGGAACGCGAGTTGCCCGAGGCCGACGACGAGTTCGCGCAATTGGCCAGCGAATTCGACACCATCGTCGAGCTGCGGGAGAGCCTCAGCGAGCAGGTCGCCCGGACCAAGCGCATCCAGCAGGCCGAGAAGGTGCGGGAGGCGACGCTGGAGACGCTGGTCGAGCAGGTGGAGATGCCGCTGCCCGAGGCAGTGGTGCAGGCGCACGTCGACAATGCACTGCACAACGCCCTGCACGGTCTCGACCACGACGAGAACAAGTTCGCCGAGGCGCTGGCCGACAAGGGGTCCTCGCGGGCCGAGTTCGACGCCGAGACCCGCACCGAGGCCGAGAAGTCGGTCAAGACGCAGCTGTTGCTCGACGCGCTCGGGGACAAGCTGGAGATCCAGGTGGGCCAGAACGACCTGACCCAGCACCTGGTGCTGATGGCGCGTCAGTACGGTATCGCCCCCCAGCAGCTGATGCAGTTCCTGCAGCAGAACAACCAGCTGCCCGCGGTCTTCGCCGACGTGCGCCGGGGCATGGCGCTGGCAGCGGCGGTGCGCGCCGCCTCGGTCACCGACACCGACGGCAACGAGATCGACACCGCCGAGTTCTTCGGTACCGGCAAGGCCCCTGACGCCGACGCCGGGGACGACGTGGCGGTCGGGACTGAGGAGACGGACGGGGCCGCAGACGAGGTGGCCGAAGCCGAGGCGGCATCCGACGAGTGACGCTGTAAGCGAACGAAGCCGGTTCGGACCGCCCCCAGCGCCGCCGGTTCGTTAGGGTCGGTGCATATGAATCTCGAGAAAGCAGGTATCCCACTGTGAGCCAGCCCGGTCTGAATCTCGTCGACTCCGTATACGAGCGCCTACTGCGAGAACGCATCATCTTCCTGGGGTCGCAGGTGGACGACGACATCGCCAACCGGCTGTGCGCCCAGATCCTGCTGTTGGCCGCCGAGGACCCCACCAAGGACATCTCGCTGTACATCAACTCCCCGGGTGGTTCGATCAGCGCCGGGATGGCGATCTACGACACCATGGTGCTGGCGCCGTGTGACGTCGCCACCTACGCGATGGGCATGGCCGCCTCGATGGGCGAGTTCCTGCTCGCGGCGGGCACCAAGGGCAAGCGTTACGCGCTGCCGCACGCCCGGATCCTGATGCACCAGCCGCTGGGCGGGGTGACCGGCAGTGCCGCCGACATCGCGATCCAGGCCGAGCAGTTCGCGGTCATCAAGAAGGAGATGTTCCGGCTCAACGCCGAGTTCACCGGGCAGCCGATCGAGCGCATCGAGGCCGACTCCGACCGCGACCGCTGGTTCACCGCTCAGGAAGCGCTGGAATACGGCTTCGTCGACCACATCATCACCCGCGCCCACACCAACGGAGCCGCATCATGAACCCTGAAATCCAGCCGCAGGCGCGCTACATCCTGCCGTCGTTCGTCGAGCACTCCAGCTGGGGCGTCAAGGAGTCCAACCCGTACAACAAGCTGTTCGAGGAGCGGATCATCTTCCTCGGCGTGCAGGTCGACGACGCGTCCGCCAACGACATCATGGCCCAGCTGCTGGTGTTGGAGTCCCTGGACCCGGACCGCGACATCACCATGTACATCAACTCTCCGGGCGGCTCCTTCACGTCGCTGATGGCGATCTACGACACCATGCAGTACGTGCGGGCCGACATCCAGACCGTGTGTCTGGGTCAGGCCGCCTCGGCTGCCGCGGTGCTGCTGGCCGCGGGCACGCCGGGCAAGCGGATGGCGCTGCCGAACGCCCGGGTGCTCATCCACCAGCCGTCGCTGTCCGGGGTGATCCAGGGTCAGTTCTCCGACCTGGAGATCCAGGCCGCCGAGATCGAGCGGATGCGCACCCTGATGGAGTCCACCCTGGCCCGCCACACCGGCAAGGATCCCGAGCAGGTCCGCAAGGACACCGACCGGGACAAGATCCTCACCGCCGACGAGGCCAAGGAGTACGGGATCATCGACACCGTGCTGGAGTACCGCAAGCTCTCGGCGCAGACCGCCTGAGCATTTTCTCGCGAGCAGACGTGAAAGCCCCCTCGTAGCACCGCTACAGGGGGCTTTCACGTCTTCTCGCGCAACAAGGCTGTAATCGCCGCGATGTCGGCCGGGCGCACTCGGCAACAGCCACCGACGATGCGGGCACCGGCGGCCACCCACCGCGGTACCAACTCGGGGGAGAAGCGCGCCGGCCCCACCCAGCCCCCGGCGCCCCAGCGTTCCCCGCTGTTGGGGTAGGCGATCGCCGGCTTGCCGGTGACCCGGCGGGCGATCTCGATGGCCGGCAGCACATCCTCGGGTGCACAGCAGTTCACCCCGACCGCGACGATCTGTGGCACCCCGGCCGCGACCGCGAAGGCGTCGGTCAGCGGCTGTCCCGCACGAGTCGCCGTGCCGTCGATGGTGTAGCTGAGCCAGGCCGGTACCTGCGCTTCGCGCACCAGGCCCACCAGGGCCTCGGCCTCGTCGATGTCGGGCACGGTTTCCAGCGCGAGCACGTCAGCCCCGGCGCCGGCCAGGACCTCCAGCCGGGGGCGGTGCCACGCCGCCAGCTCGGCAACCGAAAGCCCATACCGGCCAACGTATTCCGAGCCATCAGCACGGGCGGCGCCGTACGGCCCGATCGAGGCCGCCACCCAGCGCCCACGCGCGCCGCCGCCGGCCGCGCGGGCGAGTTCCACACTGCGGCGCAGCAGCGCCACCGCGTCAGGCTGGTCGACCCCGCGGGCGGCGAGACCGTCGAAGCTCGCCTGATAGCTGGCGGTGGTCGCGATCTGCGCGCCCGCGGCGAAAAACGCGGCGTGTACGGCCGCAACCTCTTCGGGGCCGTCGAGTAGCAGTCGGGCCGACCACAGCGGATCCGCCAGGTCGGCACCGCGGGCTTCCAGCTCGGTAGCCAGCCCCCCATCGGCGACGAGCACGGTATCGTCGGGCACGGCGAACCCCACGTTCGCCACTGTAGGGCTCCTGGGCGCCGGCCGTCTCACGGCTGGATAACGCCGACGACACGCGCCAGCGCGTCAGACGCCGGGATCGCGGTACGGGCGATATCTTCTTGGAGCAGACGTACAGGCCCACAAACGAAATACCAACGACGCGATTCGGCCTTATCGGTCGCCTCGCACCGGAATGAGCGGGTAGCGTCGGGGCAGACACCGATACCCCGACGACGGACGGCGAACAGGAAGTAGGTCGTAACGCACTATGGCGCGCATCGGAGACGGCGGTGACTTGCTGAAATGTTCGTTCTGCGGAAAGAGTCAGAAGCAGGTCAAGAAGCTCATCGCGGGTCCGGGCGTCTACATCTGCGATGAATGCATCGACCTGTGCAACGAGATCATCGAAGAGGAGCTGGCCGACGCCGACGACGTCAAGCTCGACGAGCTGCCCAAGCCCGCTGAGATCCGGGACTTCCTGGAGGGCTACGTCATCGGTCAGGACACGGCCAAACGCACACTGGCGGTGGCCGTCTACAACCACTACAAGCGCATTCAGGCCGGCGAGAAGAGCCGCGATTCGCGCTCGGGTGAGCCGGTAGAGCTGACCAAGTCCAACATCTTGATGCTGGGTCCCACCGGCTGCGGCAAGACCTACCTGGCCCAGACCCTGGCCAAGATGCTCAACGTGCCGTTCGCGATCGCCGACGCCACCGCGCTCACCGAAGCGGGCTACGTGGGTGAGGACGTGGAGAACATTCTGCTCAAGCTGATTCAGGCCGCCGACTATGACGTCAAGCGCGCCGAGACCGGGATCGTCTACATCGACGAGGTCGACAAGATCGCCCGGAAGAGCGAGAACCCGTCGATCACCCGCGACGTCTCCGGCGAGGGCGTACAACAGGCGCTGCTGAAGATCCTGGAGGGCACCCAGGCGTCGGTTCCGCCGCAGGGTGGGCGCAAGCACCCGCACCAGGAGTTCATCCAGATCGACACCACCAACGTGTTGTTCATCGTCGCCGGGGCATTCGCCGGCCTGGAGAAGATCGTCTCCGACCGGGTTGGCAAGCGCGGCTTGGGTTTTGGTGCCGAGGTTCGCTCCAAGGCAGAGGTCGACACCGTCGACCACTTCTCCGAGGTGATGCCCGAAGACCTGATCAAGTTCGGATTGATTCCGGAGTTCATCGGCCGGCTGCCGGTGGTGGCCTCGGTGACCAACCTGGACATGGAGTCGTTGGTCAAGATCCTCTCGGAGCCGAAGAACGCTCTGGTGAAGCAGTACACCCGGCTGTTCGAGATGGACGGGGTGGAGCTGGAGTTCAGCCAGGACGCGCTGGAGGCGATCGCCGATCAGGCCATCCACCGCGGCACCGGGGCGCGTGGCCTGCGGGCGATCATGGAAGAAGTGTTGCTGCCGGTGATGTATGACATCCCCAGCCGCAATGACGTCGCCAAGGTCGTGGTGACCAAGGAAACGGTGCAGGACAACGTGTTGCCGACCATCGTGCCGCGCAAGGCGTCGCGCTCCGAGCGTCGCGACAAGAGCGCCTGATCGCCGGCGGCGCCGCCCGCGCCGCCGAGGGTTACCCGCGGGTAGCAAAACTTTCTTAAAGTTGAGCCGCCGCCAAACGTGACCAAAACCACATTTCGGTCCCGAGATGACCGTGAACCCGGCCATGACGTCGGCGTTTAACGCTAAGTCGGTAGGGTTTCGACACGGTGTGGCGTCGAATCGTCTCTAAGAACGGTGCAATAATCGGTACCGCCAGTGACAGAAAAAAATGTGGGTGCGCCAGTCGCGCTGTGCGGGCCCGGGGAGACAGTGATGGAAGGCGGGGCCGTGGGTCCGAGCGGTAACGGAGCCGGGTCGGCGCCCGGGCGCCAAAAACTCGAGAAAGTCGTCATCCGTTTTGCCGGGGACTCCGGTGACGGTATGCAGCTCACCGGCGATCGCTTCACCTCCGAGGCGGCGCTGTTCGGCAATGACCTGGCCACCCAGCCCAACTACCCGGCCGAGATCCGCGCACCTCAGGGCACCCTGCCGGGGGTGTCGTCGTTCCAGATCCAGATCGCCGACTTCGACATCCTCACCGCCGGCGACCGCCCCGACGTACTGGTGGCGATGAACCCCGCGGCCCTGAAGGCCAACATCGGCGACCTGCCCCGCGGCGGGATGGTGATCGTCAACTCCGACGAGTTCACCAAGCGCAACCTGGCCAAGATCGGTTACGAGAACAACCCGCTGGACACCGAGGAACTCTCCGACTACGTCGTGGTCCCGGTCGCGATGACCTCGCTGACGCTGGGCGCGGTCGAGGTGATCGGCGCGACCAAGAAGGACGGCGCGCGCGCTAAGAACATGTTCGCCCTGGGCCTGCTGTCCTGGATGTACGGCCGGGAGCTGGAGAGCAGCGAACGCTTCATCCGGGAGAAGTTCGCCAAGAAGCCCGACGTCGCCGAGGCCAACGTGCTGGCGCTCAAGGCGGGCTGGAACTACGGCGAGACCACCGAGGCGTTCGGCACCACCTACGAGATCTCACCGGCCAAGCTGCCGGCGGGCGAGTACCGCCAGATCTCGGGCAACACCGCACTGGCCTACGGCGTCATCACCGCCGGCCAGTTGGCCGACACCCAGGTGGTGCTCGGGACCTACCCGATCACCCCGGCCTCGGACATCCTGCACGAGCTGTCCAAGTACAAGAACTTCAACGTGCTGACCTTCCAGGCCGAGGACGAGATCGCCGGGATCGGTGCGGCGATCGGCGCCTCCTACGGTGGCGCGCTGGGCGTCACCAGCACCTCCGGCCCGGGCTTGGCGCTCAAGGCCGAAGCGCTGGGCTTGGCCGTGATGACCGAGCTGCCGCTGCTGTTGATCAATGTTCAGCGCGGCGGCCCGTCGACCGGCCTGCCGACCAAGACCGAGCAGGCGGACCTGCTGCAGGCGTTGTACGGCCGCAACGGTGAATCGCCGGTCGCGGTGGTGGCGCCGTGCACGCCGTCGGACTGCTTCGACGCTGCCATCGAGGCCGTCCGGATCGCGCTGGCCTACCGCACGCCGGTGGTGCTGCTGTCCGACGGGGCGATCGCCAACGGGTCCGAGCCGTGGCGCATCCCCGACGTCGCCTCGATGGAGCCCATCGAGCGCAACCTGGCCAAGGCCGGCGAACCCTTCCAGCCCTACGCCCGTGACCCCGACACCCTGGCCCGGCAGTTCGCCATTCCCGGCACTCCCGGCCTCGAGCACCGGATCGGTGGGCTGGAGAAGGCCAACGGCTCCGGGGAGATCTCCTACGAGCCGGCCAACCACGACCTGATGGTGCGGTTGCGTCAAGCCAAGATCGACGGCATCAAGATCCCCGACCTGGTCGTCGACGACCCGACCGGTGACGCCGAGCTGCTGCTGCTGGGCTGGGGCAGTTCCTACGGCCCGATCGCCGAGGCGTGCCGGCGGGTCCGGCGCGGCGGCGTCAAGGTCGCGCAGGCGCACCTGCGCTACCTCAACCCGCTGCCGGCCAACCTGGGCGAGGTGCTGCGGCGCTACCCGAAGGTGGTGCTGCCGGAGATGAACCTGGGCCAGCTGGCGCTGCTGCTGCGCGGCCGCTACCTGGTCGACATCCAGTCGGTGACCAAGGTGGCCGGAAAGGCGTTCCTCGCCGACGAGGTGGAGGGGATCATCGACGACGCGCTGGCCGGGACGCTGGCCGCGCGGGAGAACGAGAAGGCGTCGCTGGCCAAGGCCACGGCGGTCACCATTGCGGGTACAGCAGGAGCGAAGTCATGACCGCAGAACCGACGACCGAATCCCTGATCGGCGCCGAGCTGGGGCTGACCGCCCTCAGCGGGGTGCCCACCACCGACGAGCCGCAGAAGTCCAAGGACTTCACCTCCGACCAGGAAGTGCGCTGGTGCCCGGGGTGTGGCGACTACGCCATCCTCAACTCGATGCGCAACTTCCTGCCCGAGCTGGGGCTGCGCCGGGAGAACGTGGTGTTCGTCAGCGGGATCGGCTGCTCGAGCCGGTTCCCGTACTACATGAACACCTACGGGGTGCACTCGATCCACGGCCGCGGTCCGACGTTCGCCACGGGGTTGGCGACCGCCCGCGAAGACCTGAAGGTGTTCCTGATCACCGGTGACGGCGACGCGCTGTCGATCGGCGGCAACCACCTGATCCACACCTTGCGCCGTAACGTCAACATCACCATCCTGTTGTTCAACAACCGGATCTACGGCCTGACCAAGGGCCAGTACTCGCCGACGTCGGAAACCGGCAAGATCACCAAGTCGACGCCGTTCGGGTCGTTGGACAACCCGTTCAACCCGGTCTCGCTGGCGATCGGCGCCGAGGCGACGTTCGTCGGGCGCGCCCTGGACTCCGACCGCAAGGGCCTCACCGAGGTGCTGCGCGGGGCGATGGAGCACCGCGGGTCGGCGTTAGTGGAGATCCTGCAGGACTGCCCGGTGTTCAACGACGGCTCCTTCGACCTGTTGCGCAAGGAGGGTGCGGAGAACCGCCTCATCAACGTTCGCCAGGGCGAGCGGATCATCTTCGGCGCCGAGGGCGAGTACTGCGTGATCAAGAACGGCTACGGGCTGGAGGTCGCCAAGACCGCCAACGTGTCGGCCGACCAGATCGTCGTGCACGACGCCACCCTGGCCAACTCGTCCTACGCGTTCGCGCTGTCGCGGCTGTCCGAGCAGGACCTGTCGCACTTCCCGATGGGCATCTTCCGCAAGGTCACCAAGCCCACCTACGACGACCTGGCTCGCGCGCAGGTCGCCGAGGCGCGGCAGGCAAGCGCCCACGACTCCGCCGCACTCCAGGCGCTGCTGCGTGGCCGCGACACCTGGACCGTGGACTAAGGCGAGCCTGACGCCATGACCGGCCGGTTGGCCGGGGTTGTACTGGCGGGCGGCGCATCGCGCCGGATGGGCCGCGACAAGGCCACCCTGACCGTGGCCGGGATGTTCGACGGCCGCACCCTGGTGGAGCACCTGGTATCGGTGGTCTCCCGGCGCTGCGATCCGGTCTTCGTGGTGGCCGCCCAGGACCAGGCGTTACCGGTTCTTGCCGCCCAGGTGCTGCGCGACGAGGTGCCCGGCCTGGGGCCGCTGCCGGCCGTCGGACTGGGCCTGCGGGCCGCGGCGCGCGCGGGCGCCGATCGCGCCTTCGTCTGCGCGGTCGACATGCCGTTTCTGACGCCCGAGTTGATCGACCGGTTGGCGGATTCCACCCGGCCTCAGGACGCCCCTGACGTGGCCGACATCGTGCTGCCGCGGGCGGGGCGCGACCACTACCTGGCCGGGATCTACCGCACGAGGCTGGCCGAGACCGTCGACGCGCTGGTCGCCGCAGGGGAGCGGCGCGTGGGGGCGCTGGTCGATCTGGTCGAGGTCCGGCGCATCGTGGTGACCGATGCGGCCTCGCTGACCAACCTCAACTCTCCGGACGATGTGGCCGGACTGTCGTGAGCGCACCCGCGAAGCTCCGTGCCTTGAGCTGTTGACAGCAAATATCGCTGGGCGATTCTGATAACGGGTTTCGCGGTGCCGCGATTGGTGTACATAAATCCTTTTGTTATCGCGCCGACATACGGCGATTATCGTTGTGGGGACGGCCGTGGCGCCGCGGCGAGCGCGCTTGCGCTCGGACGGCGAAAGCGCCTGTCCGAGAGCGGGTTTCGGTCGCCTGCGACGGATTGGACGCTGCCGGCACCGATCGGCTGAAATGCCGGTCCGCAACGGCCCGATAGTTCGCACCGAGAAGAAATAATCTCGATGTTCGGCGAATTGGTGAAGCCGCGACCCGGCGAGCGGCGGGCGGGGCGGGACCGAACCGGCGGGCATACCGGTCGATGACGTTCTGACCTGCACCGGGTGGGGCAGACGATGCCGTTGGGGCCCGTGAGATGGTGCTGTCGCTCGCGCCGGCGGGCAAATGCGCGGGAAACCGCATCCGTTTTTCGTGGCCCAGCCCACAAAATAGCCGTGATTTGACTCACGAAAATCGGGTGGGCCGCCGGCCCGTCGGGAAGCGCAAAGTTATTGCTGACCTGCTGTAACCATTCGAACCGTCGCTGTGATGGTTTCGTTATCTGCCCGAAATGCTCGCGACATGCGATTGGACGGGCCGTATGAGCGTTTCGTAAATTTCCCTTCGCCCGAATGCAGGGCAAACAAATTGAATCCACGGAACCGCGTGTGAGCGGGGCCGCGGGCGGCCCCATGAATGCTTCCGCGGTGCCGGGTGTCATCCCCGGCGGGCAGACCCTGCCCCCGCTGTCGTGCCTGACCAAGACGGCACGTCTCGAAGACCACTCCGCCTGGACCACCAGGCTCGCCAGCCCACTCCGTGGGCGCTCGTCGGCGCGCGCACAGCGAAAGGAACGATGTTGAAGAACGTCCGGAAGCCCCTCACCCTGGCCGCGATCGCCGGCGCGCTGATCACCGGCGCGGTCGCCCTGTCCGAGGCCACCGCCAAGGCGGACGGCGTCAACTGGGATGCCATCGCGGCCTGCGAGTCCGGCGGTAACTGGTCGATCAACACCGGTAACGGCTACTACGGCGGCCTGCAGTTCAATGCGGGCACCTGGCGTGCCAACGGCGGCAGCGGTATGCCGCACAACGCCAGCCGGGACGAGCAGATCCGGGTGGCCGAGAACGTGCTGCGCAGCCAGGGGATCGGCGCGTGGCCGGTCTGCGGCCGTCGCGGCTGACCTCCATATGACACGGCGCCGGGCGATGAGCCCGGCGCCGTCGTCGTCGGCGGCGCAATGCGCCCGGTAGCGTCGGGACCATGTCCGAAACGCCACGTGAGCTCGATGTCATCGTCTACGGGGCCACCGGCTTCGCCGGCAAGCTGACCGCCCAGTACCTGTCGCGCGCCGGCGGCGCCGCGCGTATCGGGCTGGCCGGACGCTCGGCGGAGCGACTGCAGGCGGTGCGCGATGAGCTCGGTGCCGCCGCGCAGGACTGGCCGATCGTGGTCGCCGACGCCGACGACCCCGCGACGCTGGAGGCGATGGCGGCCCGCACCCGAGTGGTGATCACCACCGTCGGCCCCTACACCCGTTACGGCATGCCCATGGTCGCCGCCTGCGCTGCCGCGGGCACCGACTACGTCGACCTCACCGGCGAGGCGACGTTCGTGCGGGAGAGCATCGACCTCTACCACAAGCAGGCCGCAGACAACCGAGCGCGCATCGTGCACGCCTGCGGCTTCGACTCCATTCCCTCGGATCTAAGCGTCTATGCGCTCTACCGGACGGCCCGCGCCGAGGGCACCGGAGATCTACTCGACACCGACCTGATCGTGCGGGGCTTCTCCGGCGGTGTGTCCGGCGGCACCCTCGCCTCGATGGTCGAGGTCCTGAGCACCGTCGCCGGCGACCCGGAGGCCCGGCGTCAGCTGTTCGATCCCCATACGCTCAGCGTCGACCGGCCGGCGGAACCCCGGCTGGGCCGCGAACCCGACCTGGCCTGGCGCCGGGGCCGTGACATCGCGCCGGAGTTGGAGGGAATCTGGACCGCCGGCTTCGCCATGGCGCCCTACAACACCCGCATCGTGCGGCGTAGCAACGGGTTGCTGGACTGGGCCTATGGGCGCCGGTTCCGCTACGCCGAACACATGAGTGTCGGTTCGTCGGCCGCGGCACCTGTGCTCTCGGCAATCGCGACCGCGCTGGGCAAAGCGACCTTTGGACTCGGTGGCCACCTCTTCCGGCTGCTGCCGCCCGCATTGGTCGAGCGGGTGTTGCCCAAGCCGGGCACCGGGCCAAGCCAAAGCACTCGCGAAAATGGCTACTACCGCCTCGAGACCTACACGAAAACGACCAGCGGAGCTCGCTACCTGGCGGTCATGGCGCAGCAGGGCGACCCCGGCTACCAGGCCACCTCGGTGCTGCTGGCCGAGAGCGCGCTGGCGCTGGCCCTCGATCGCGACGCCCTGTCCGATCACTATGGGGTGCTCACCCCGGCGGCCGCGATGGGCGACGCCCTGCTGGCCCGGCTGCCCGCGGCGGGCGTGACGTTAGAAGTGTCGCGGCTGCGCTGACCGGTGTTGAATCGACCGGTGCCGAGCTGCTGTTTCCGCTAGTGTTTTTGCTCGACCGCTCTTACGTCAGCACCCAGCAACGAAGGTGGACGAATACTCCCATGGCCGGCCTTGACGATCTCTTCGCGCAGATTCCCATCCAGGACATTGCCAACCAGCTCGGTGCCGACTCGGGTGAGGTGGACAGCGCCATCCGCACCCTGGTGCCGGTGCTGGTCAGCGGACTGAACCACAACGCCCAAGACCCGGGCCAGGCCGACAACATCGCCAGCACGGCCAACAGCTTCGCGGCCCAGGGCTTTTTGGGCAACGCGCTCGGCAGCAACCAGGCCGACGGCCAGCAGGTGATCTCGAGCATCTTCGGCGGCAACGACACCAGCCAGGTCGCCTCGGCGCTGTCGGGCGCCGGCGCGGGTAACAACGACCTGTTGCAAAAGCTGCTTCCGATCATCGCGCCGATCGTGCTCGCCTACATCGGCAAGCAACTGAGCGGCCAGAAGGAGGAGCCGGCCCAGCAGCAGGCTTCCGGCGGCGGCCTCGGTGACGTCCTGGGCAGCATCCTGGGTGGCATGGCCGGGGGCGGCGGCGCCAAGAACCAGTCGATGGGCAGCATCCTGGGCAACATGCTCGGCGGCAAGACCGGCGGCGCCATCGGCGACATCCTCGGCGGACTGCTCGGCGGCAAGAAGTAGCCAGTCTTCACCAGCCCCCGGAACGATGCCGGTCCGGGGGCTTTGGCCTGTGCTGGGCCGTCGTTCCTAGAATTGAGCGGTGACCGTGACCCCCGATGCCGCCAACACCGATCACCTGCCCAAATCCTGGGAGCCGGGTGCGGTCGAGGACGCGATCTACCAGCGCTGGGTGGATGCCGGCTACTTCACCGCGGATCCGGCCAGCACCAAGCCCGGCTACTCGATCGTGCTGCCCCCGCCGAATGTCACCGGCAGCCTGCACATGGGCCATGCACTCGACCACACCCTGATGGACGCGCTGACCCGCCGCAAGCGGATGCAGGGTTATGAGGTGCTGTGGCTGCCGGGCATGGACCACGCCGGTATCGCGACCCAGAGCGTCGTGGAGCGGCGTCTGGCGGCCGAGGGCAAGACCAAAGAGGACCTCGGCCGCGCGGCCTTCATCGAGAAGGTGTGGGAGTGGAAACGCGACTCCGGCGGCACCATCGGCACCCAGATGCGCCGGATCGGCGACGGCGTGGACTGGAGCCGTGAGCGGTTCACCATGGACGAGCACCTGTCACGCGCCGTTCGCACCATCTTCAAGCGGCTCTACGACGCCGGGCTGATCTACCAGGCCGAGCGGCTGGTCAACTGGTCGCCGGTGCTGGAGACCGCGATCAGCGACCTCGAGGTCAAATACGAGGACATCGAAGGCGAGCTGGTGTCGTTCCGATACGGCTCATTAGACGACGCACAGCCGCACCTGGTGGTCGCCACCACCCGGCTCGAGACCATGCTCGGCGACACCGCGATCGCGGTGCACCCCGACGACGACCGGTACCGAGACCTGGTCGGGACCAGCCTGGCGCACCCGTTCCTGGAGCGGCAGATCGCCGTGGTCGCCGACGCCCACGTCGACCCCGAATTCGGCACCGGCGCCGTCAAGGTCACTCCCGCCCACGACCCGAACGACTTCGAGATCGGCCTGCGCCACCAGCTTGCGATGCCGACGATCTTGGACACCAAGGGCCGGATCACCGGCACCGGAACGCAGTTCGACGGCATGGACCGCTTCGAGGCGCGGGTCGCGGTGCGCGAAGCACTGGCCGCCCAGGGACGCATCGTCGCCGAGAAACGGCCGTATCTGCACAGCGTCGGACATTCCGAACGCAGCGGCGAGGTCATCGAGCCGCGGTTGTCGATGCAGTGGTGGGTCGATGTGTCCTCGCTGGCCAAGGCGGCCGGTGACGCGGTCCGTAACGGCGACACCGTCATTCACCCCAAAAGCCTGGAACCGCGCTGGTTCAGCTGGGTCGACGACATGCACGACTGGTGCATCTCCCGCCAGCTGTGGTGGGGTCACCGCATCCCGATCTGGCACGGGCCGAATGGCGAGAAGGTCTGCGTCGGACCGGATGACACCCCGCCGGAAGGCTGGGAGCAGGACCCCGACGTGCTCGACACCTGGTTCTCCTCGGCACTGTGGCCGTTCTCCACGATGGGCTGGCCCGAGGCCACGCCGGAGTTGGCGAAGTTCTATCCCACCACCGTGTTGGTGACCGGCTACGACATCCTGTTCTTCTGGGTGGCCCGGATGATGATGTTCGGCACCTTCGTCGGCGATGACGACGCCCTGCACGGTGGCAAAGTTCCCTTCCACAACGTGTTCCTGCACGGCCTGATTCGCGATGAGCACGGCCGCAAGATGAGCAAGTCCCGCGGCAACGGCATCGACCCGCTGGACTGGGTCGAGACCTTCGGCGCCGACGCCCTGCGGTTCACCCTGGCCCGCGGCGCCAGCCCCGGCGGTGACCTGTCGATCGGCGAGGACCATGCCCGGGCGTCGCGCAACTTCGTCACCAAGCTGTTCAACGCCACCCGGTTCGCGCTGCTCAACGGCGCCCGGCCCGCGCCACTGCCGTCGCTCGAGGAGCTGACCGATGCCGACCGCTGGATCCTGGGGCGGCTGGAAGAGGTTCGCGCCGAAGTGGATTCGGCCTTCGACGGCTACGAGTTCGGCCGGGCCTGCGAGGCGCTGTACCACTTCGCCTGGGATGAATTCTGCGACTGGTATGTGGAGTTGGCCAAAACGCAGCTGGGCGAGGGGCTCTCGCACACCACCGCGGTGCTGGCCGCGGTGCTCGATACGCTGCTGCGACTGCTGCATCCGGTGATCCCGTTCGTCACCGAAACCCTGTGGCAGGAACTCACCGGAGCAGAGTCCCTGGTGATCGCCGACTGGCCGGAGTCGTCCGGAATCGGTCTGGACCAGGTTGCCGCGCAACGAATCGCCGACATGCAGAAGCTGGTGACCGAGGTGCGCCGGTTCCGCAGCGATCAGGGCCTGCGCGACCGGCAGAAGGTACCGGCCCGGTTGACCGGTGTCGACGACGCCGATCTGGCCACCCAGGTGGCCGCGGTGACCTCGCAGGCCTGGCTGACCGAGCCGGGGGAGGACTTCGCGCCGTCGGCCACCGTCGAGGTGCGACTGGGCCCCACGGGCGGTGGAAGCACCGTCGTGGTCGAACTGGACACCTCCGGGACCGTCGATGTCGCCGCCGAACGGCGCCGCCTGGAAAAGGACCTGGCGGCCGCGGAGAAGGAGCTGGTGGCCACCGCGGCGAAGCTCGACAACGAGGCCTTCCTGGCCAAGGCGCCCGAAGCGGTGGTCGACAAGATCCGGGCCCGTCAGCAGTCGGCCCGCGATGAAGTGGACCGGATCACCGTGCGTCTCGCAGGACTGACATGAGCGATCACCCGGTCGGCACCACCGAACCGACCCCGGATGAGATCGCGGCCCTGCTGCAGGTCGAGCACCTACTCGACCAGCGGTGGGGCGAGACCAAGATCGAGCCGAGCCTGACCCGGATCAACGCCTTGCTGGAGCTGCTCGGCTCCCCGCAGCGCGGCTATCCCTCGATTCACGTGGCGGGTACCAACGGCAAGACCTCGGTGGTCCGGATGATCGATGCGCTCCTGACGGCGTTCAGCCGTCGTACCGGTCGCACCACCAGCCCGCATCTGCAATCGGCGGTCGAGCGCATCGCCATCGACGGAGTCCCGATCACCCCGGCCAAATACGTGGAGACCTACGCCGAGATCGAGCCGTTCGTGCAGATGGTCGACGCCTCGTCACAGGCCGAAGACGGACCGGCGATGAGCAAATTCGAAGTGCTCACCGCGATGGCGTTCGCGGCGTTCGCCGACGCCCCGATCGACGTCGCGGTCGTGGAGGTCGGCATGGGCGGCCGCTGGGACGCGACCAATGTCGTCGACGCCCCGGTTGCGGTGATCACCCCGATCGGCATCGACCACGTCGACTACCTGGGCGACGACATCGCCGGGATCGCCGCGGAGAAGGCCGGCATCATCCACCGTTCCTCCGATGAGCTCGTCGACACCGTGGCGGTGATCGCCCGTCAGGCGCCCGAGGCGATGGAGGTGCTGCTGGCCCAGTCGGTGCGCGCGGATGCCGCGGTGGCGCGGGAGAACTCCGAGTTCGCGGTGCGCAGCCGCCGGCTGGCGGTCGGTGGCCAGCTGTTGGAGCTGCAGGGCCTGGGCGGGGTGTACGCCGATATCTTTCTGCCGCTGCACGGTGAGCACCAGGCCCACAATGCGGTGGTGGCGTTGGCGGCAGTCGAGGCGTTCTTCGGTGCCGGTGCCGAGCGTCAGCTCGACGTAGACACGGTCCGGGCCGGCTTCGCCGCGGCGACGAGCCCCGGGCGGCTGGAGCGGATGCGCAGTTCGCCGACCGTCTTCGTCGACGCCGCGCACAACCCGGCCGGCGCGGCCGCCCTGGCCCAGGCGCTGACCGACGAGTTCGATTTCCGGTTCCTGGTCGGGGTGGTCAGCGTGCTCGCCGACAAGGACGTCAGCGGAATCCTCGCCGCCCTGGAACCGGTCTTCGACCGAATCGTGGTGACCCACAACGGCTCTCCGCGGGCCGTGGACGTCGAGACGCTGACCGCGGCAGCGGTGCGGTGGTTCGGAGAAGACCGGGTGGTGACCACCGAGACGCTCGGGGACGCCATCGACACCGCGACCGCGCTCGTCGACGAGTTCGACTCCGAGGGCTCTGGACAGCAACCGTTCGCCGGAACCGGCATCGTGATCACCGGCTCGGTGGTCACCGCCGGGGCCGCCCGCACCTTGTTCGGAAAGGAACCGGCATGACCGACCACACCGCGGCGCCCGATCCGTGGCGCGGTTTCCGCGGCGTGATGGCGGCGACTCTGATCCTCGAGGCGATCGTGGTGCTGTTGGCGCTGCCGGTGGTCCACGTGGTCGGAGGCGGGCTGACGCCGGCGTCGCTGGCCTACCTGCTCGGTCTGGCGCTGGTGTTGGTGCTGTTCACCGGAATCCAGGGCCGGTCCTGGGCGATCTGGGCCAACCTGGCGGTGCAACTGGTGTTGGTCGCCGGGTTCGCGGTCTATCCGGGCGTCGGAGTGATGGGCCTGGTGTTCACCGGCGTGTGGGCGCTGATCGCCTACTTCCGGGCCGAGGTGTTGCGCCGGTCGTAGCGGGGCGGCTATTCGGTACGCTGACGCGGTGACTGAGCGGACTTTGGTGCTGATCAAGCCGGACGGCGTGAACCGTCGGCTGGTGGGCGAGATCATCAGCCGGATCGAGAAGAAGGGCCTGACGCTGGCGGCGCTGGAACTGCGGCCGGTGCAGCAGGCGGTCGCCCGGCAGCACTACGGCGAACACGAGGGCAAGGCGTTCTTCGCCTCCTTGCTGGACTTCATCACCTCCGGCCCGGTGGTCGCCGCCGTGGTGGAGGGACCGCGGGCCATCGAGGCGTTCCGGCAGCTCGCCGGCGGTACCGACCCGGTGGCCAAGGCCACCCCCGGCACCATCCGGGGTGACTTCGGACTGGAGACCCAGTACAACCTGGTGCACGGCTCCGACTCGCCGGAGTCGGCCGAACGCGAGATCGCGCTGTGGTTCCCCGACCTGAAGCCGTCGGCGCCGACCTCACCCATGACACTGGCCTGACGTCGCAGTTAATGCCTTTGGCCCGGGTTGCTCCGGTTGTGTGGGATACTGACGAACGGGTGAACGTCACCGGACCGGTGTCGGACACCCGAATGAAGACTTAGCGAGTGCGACGGTCGCGATATGTGATGCGGCGCCGATCGCGGGTCCTCATTCAGCCAGGCACCGAGTCGGTTCCACCCGAGCCCCTCGGAGCGAGACCACCACAAGCCCGGGGGAAGTGAGCCGGGCGAATAACGAGAAGCCCTCGCGTGGCCGCGTCGTAGTTACGCGCCCGGGGGCTTGAGGAGACGTACGTGGCAGACCCCTCTCTTTTTAAGGGCCCTTTTTCAGACGCACCGGCGGTGCCGGCCGAGCAGGAGGAGTTGCCCGACCGGCTGAGGGTCCACTCCCTGGCCCGGGTACTGGGAACCACCAGCAAGCGGGTGCTGGATGCCCTCATCGAGCTGGATGGCCGGGCGCGCAGCGCCCACTCCAGCGTGGACCGCGTCGAGGCGGTCCGCGTGCGTGACCTGCTGGATTCGATCGAGAAGCCGACCGCCGAGGTGGCCGAGGAGACCGGTGAGGTTGCCGAGGAGCCCGAGTCCCGGCTGCTGCTGGAGACCGCCCCGGAGGCCGCCAGCGCCCGGGTCGTCGACTACATGCCGCTGTTCGTGGCGCCGCAGCCGGTCACCTTCGAGCCCCCGGCGTCCGACGACAGCGACGACGGGTCCGACGATGACGACGACCTCGGCCCCGACGCCGACGCCGACGCCGACGACGAGAACGGGGACCGTCCCGCCAGCCGTCGCCGCCGTCGCGGCCGGCGCGGACGCGGTCGGGGCCGCGGCTCCGAGGGGGGCGCCCCAGACGACACGGCCGACACCGCCGACTCCGACGATGACACCGAGGACGACGATTCGGCCGCGGAATCCGACGAGACCACCGATACCGACGAGAGCGGCGACGACGAGACCGATTCCGCCGACGAGACGGGCAGCCGGCGCCGGCGCCGCCGCCGTCGCCGCAAGACCGGTAACGGTGATGACGACGACACCGGGTCCGCCGATGACCCGCCCAACACCGTCGTGCACGAACGGACGCCGCGCGCCAAGACCGCCAGGAACGCCAAGAACGAGAAGAGCTCCTCGGACGACGGGATCCAGGGCATCACCGGCTCGACGCGACTGGAGGCCAAACGTCAGCGTCGCCGCGACGGCCGCGACGCCGGGCGCCGCCGTCCGCCGATCCTGAGCGAGGCCGAGTTCCTGGCCCGCCGCGAGGCCGTCGAACGCCGGATGGTGGTCCGGGACCGCGTCCGCACCGAACCGCCGCACATCGGCGCCCGCTACACCCAGATCGCCGTGCTCGAAGACGGCGTGATGGTCGAACACTTCGTGACGTCGGCTGCCTCCACGTCGTTGGTCGGCAACGTCTACCTGGGCATCGTGCAGAACGTGCTGCCCTCGATGGAGGCCGCGTTCGTCGACATCGGTCGCGGCCGCAACGGCGTGCTCTACGCCGGTGAGGTGAACTGGGAGGCGGCCGGCCTGGGCGGCGCCAACCGCAAGATCGAGCAGGCCCTCAAGCCGGGTGACTACGTCGTCGTCCAGGTCAGCAAGGATCCGATCGGGCACAAGGGGGCCCGGCTGACCACACAGGTGTCGCTGGCCGGCCGCTACCTGGTGTACGTGCCGGGAGCGTCGTCGACCGGGATCAGCCGCAAGCTGCCCGACACCGAGCGCCAGCGGCTCAAGGAGATCCTGCGCGAGGTGGTGCCCGCCGATGCAGGCGTGATCATCCGCACCGCGTCGGAGGGTGTCAAAGAAGAGGACATCCGCGCCGACGTGGAACGCCTGCAGGAACGCTGGAACCAGATCGAGGCGACCGCGGCCGAGACCAAGGCCAAAGCCGCCGGTGCGGCGGTGGCGCTCTACGAAGAGCCCGATGTCCTGGTCAAGGTGATCCGCGACCTGTTCAACGAGGACTTCTCCGAGCTGGTGGTCTCCGGTGACGACGCCTGGGCGACGATCAACGAGTACGTGGGGTCGGTGGCGCCGGAGCTGATGGCGAAGCTGACCCGCTACCAGGCACCGGAGGGACCGGAGGGGCAGGCCGGGCCGGACGTTTTCGCCGTGCACCGCATCGACGAGCAACTGGCCAAGGCGATGGACCGCAAGGTCTGGCTGCCCTCGGGTGGGACGCTGGTCATCGACCGGACCGAGGCGATGACCGTCGTCGACGTCAACACCGGCAAGTTCACCGGGTCCGGGGGCAACCTCGAGGAGACGGTGACCAAGAACAACCTGGAGGCCGCCGAGGAGATCGTGCGGCAACTGCGCCTTCGCGACATCGGCGGCATCATCGTCATCGACTTCATCGACATGGTGCTGGAGTCCAACCGGGACCTGGTGTTGCGCCGGCTGACCGAGGCGCTGGGACGGGACCGCACCCGCCACCAGGTCTCGGAGGTGACATCGCTCGGGTTGATCCAGCTGACCCGCAAGCGGCTGGGCACCGGGCTGATCGAGGCGTTCTCGACGTCGTGTCAGCACTGCGCCGGGCGCGGCATCTTGGTGCACGCCGACCCGGTCGACTCGGCCGCGCCGGGGCGCAAGTCCGAGCCGACCAGCCGTCGCAGCAAGCGGTCGAAGAAGCCCAAGGTCGACGAACCGGTGGTGGCCAAGGTTCCGGTGCACACCCCCGGTGACCATCCGATGTTCAAGGCGATGGCCGCGGCCAGCGACCGCCACGACGACGAGGCGGAAGAGCCGCAGGACGCGACCGACACCGACGAGCAGCCCGACGTCGAGACCGAGGAGCAGCTGCCGGTGGAGGCCGTCGAGGAGGCGGCTGACGACGTCGCCGATGAGGACACCGAGGACTCCGACGAGGACGCCGACGAGGACACCGAGGACTCCGACGACGACTCCGATGAGGATGACGTCGAGGTCGATCTGGATGACGATGACGACGACTACGACGACGACCTGGATGTCATCGACGAGTCGGACGATTCGGATGAGGCCGACGAGTCCGACCAGGACACTCTGGCCGCCGCGGCGCCCTACGAACGTCCCCGGCGGCGGCGGGCGGCGGCCCGCCCGGCCGGGCCACCCAGCTGAGAAGGGCCGGTTTGACCCCTTAGTCGCTGGTCAAGTACCCTAGACCAGTTGTCACCAGGCCGGTGGACTCGGCCGACAAACCCCAGCTGTACGCGAGCCTCGATAGCGCGCGCTCCGAAAGAAGAGGAAGACACCAACGATGGCGACGTACGCAATCGTCAAAACCGGCGGCAAGCAGTACAAGGTTGCCGTCGGCGACGTGCTCAAGGTGGAAAAGCTCGAGTCCGAGCCGGGTGCATCGGTATCGCTGCCGGTCGCGCTGGTGGTGGACGGCACCACGGTCACCACCGACGCCGCCAAGCTGGCGAAGGTCGCGGTCACCGGCGAGGTGCTCGAGCACACCAAGGGCCCCAAGATCCGCATCCACAAGTTCAAGAACAAGACCGGCTACCACAAGCGGCAGGGTCACCGTCAGCAGTTGACCGTGCTCAAGGTCACCGGAATCAAGTAAGGGGAGCGAACGAGATGGCACACAAGAAGGGCGCTTCCAGCTCACGGAACGGGCGCGATTCAAACGCGCAGCGACTCGGCGTCAAGCGGTTCGGCGGCCAGGTCGTCAAGGCCGGCGAGATCCTGGTCCGCCAGCGCGGTACCCACTTCCACCCGGGCATCAACGTCGGGCGCGGCGGCGACGACACGCTGTTCGCCACGGCACCGGGTTCGGTCGAGTTCGGCCAGAAGCGCGGCCGCAAGACCGTCAACATCGTGCCGGTCGCCCGCGCGGAGAGTTAACCAACCGGCCCTGCGTCGCGAGCGTGCACTGACTGCGAAGAAGAGCGACGAAACTCGCAGTGGTTACACGCTCGACGCGTGGGACGGGTGAGAGGAAGCCCGATGTCCCGGTTCGTCGACCGCGTCGTCATCCATGTGCGCGCGGGCGACGGGGGTAACGGCTGCGCGTCGATTCACCGGGAGAAGTTCAAGCCGCTTGGCGGTCCGGACGGGGGCAACGGTGGTCGCGGCGGCAGCGTCGTGCTGGTTGTCGACCCGCAAGTGCACACCCTGTTGGACTTCCACTTCCGGCCGCACATCAACGCCGCGTCCGGAAAACAGGGGCAGGGCAGCAACAAGGACGGCGCCGCCGGGTCCGACCTGGAGATCAAGGTGCCGGACGGCACCGTCGTGCTCGACGAACACGGGCGGCTGCTGGCCGACCTGGTGGGCTCCGGCGCCCGCTTCGAAGCCGCCGCGGGTGGCCGCGGCGGACTGGGCAACGCCGCACTGGTGTCGCGGGCCCGCAAGGCGCCGGGGTTCGCGCTGCTGGGGGAGAAGGGCGAAGCCCGCGATCTCACCCTGGAACTCAAGACGGTCGCCGACATCGGGCTGATCGGATTCCCGTCGGCGGGCAAATCCGCACTGGTGTCAGTGATCTCGGCGGCCAAACCCAAGATCGCCGACTACCCGTTCACCACGCTGGCGCCGAACCTGGGGGTGGTCTCCGCCGGGGACAACACTTTCACCGCCGCCGACGTACCGGGTCTGATCCCGGGTGCGTCGGCCGGGCGCGGGCTGGGTTTGGACTTCCTGCGCCACATCGAGCGTTGCGCGGTGCTGGTGCACGTCATCGACTGTGCGACTGCGGAACCGGGCCGCGACCCGATCTCCGACATCGAGGCCATCGAAGCCGAGCTGGCCGCCTATACGCCCACCATGCAAGGGGACTCAGCGCTGGGCGACCTGGTGGACCGGCCGCGCGCGGTGGTGCTCAACAAGATCGACGTACCCGAAGCGCGAGAGATGGCCGAATTCGTCCGCGACGACATCGCGGCCGAGCGCGGCTGGCCGGTGTTCGAAGTGTCGACGGTGAGCCGGGAAGGCTTGCGCCCGTTGACGTTCGCGCTGGCCGACATGGTATCGGCCTATCGTGCGGCGCAGCCTGAGCCGGTGGCGCGCCGGCCGGTGATCCGGCCGATACCCGCAGGAGAGACTGGGTTCACCGTGGAAACCGACGGTGACGGCGGGTTTATCGTGCGCGGGACCCAGCCTGAGCGCTGGGTGCACCAGACCAACTTCGACAACGACGAGGCGGTCGGCTACCTGGGTGACCGACTGGCGCGCCTGGGCGTCGAAGATGAGCTGCTGCGGCTGGGCGCCACGCCGGGCTGCGCGGTGACGATCGGGGAGATGACCTTCGACTGGGAGCCGACCACACCGGCCGGAGTCGATATGACGCTGTCCGGTCGAGGCACCGACAGCAGGCTGGAGCGCACTGATCGGGTCGGGGCCGCCGAACGCAAGGTCGCGCGCAAACAGCGCCGAGAGCACTCGGAGGAGCCGTGACGGGCGGCGGTGCGCGCGAAGCGATTCGGCACGCGCGCCGCGTCGTGGTCAAGATCGGCACCACCGCACTGACCGCCGAGAACGGTATGTTCGACGCGGCCCGGCTGGCCGGTCTCGCCGAGGCGATCGAAGCCCGGATGAAGTCCGGGTCGGATGTGGTGATCGTGTCGTCCGGGGCCATCGCCGCCGGCCTGGAGCCGCTCGGGTTGACCAAGCGGCCCACCGATCTGGCCACCAAACAGGCTGCCGCCAGCGTGGGCCAGGTGGCGTTGGTCAATGCCTGGAGTGCCGCCTTCGGCCGGTTCGGTCGAACCGTCGGGCAGGTGCTGCTCACCGCGCAGGACGTGTCGATGCGGGTATCGCACACCAATGCCGCTCGTACCCTGGACCGGTTGCGGGCCCTGCACGCGGTCGCGATCGTCAACGAGAACGACACGGTGGCCACCAGCGAGATCCGGTTCGGCGACAACGACCGGCTCTCGGCGCTGGTGGCCCACCTGGTGGGCGCCGATGCGCTGGTGCTGCTTTCCGACATCGACGGCCTCTACGACTCCGATCCGCGCAAGGGCCCGGCCCGGCTGGTCCCCGAGGTGTCCGGACCGGAGGATCTCGCCGACGTGGTGGCCAGCGAGGGCAGTCACCTGGGCACCGGCGGCATGGTGTCGAAACTGTCCTCGGCGCTGCTGGCCGCCGACGCGGGCGTTCCGGTGCTGTTGGCCGCCGCCAGTGCAGCCGGCGCGGCCCTGGGTGACGCTTCGGTGGGCACCGTCTTTGCGCCGCGGGCGCAGCGGTTGTCGGCGCGCAAGTTCTGGGTGCGCCATGCCGCCGACGCGGCGGGGAGGCTGACGCTGGACGCCGGGGCCGTCGAGGCGGTGCTGAGCCGGCGTGGCTCGCTGCTGGCCGCGGGGGTCACCGGCGCATCAGGACGGTTCCACGGCGGCGACGTGGTCGACTTGTGCGGCCCGGACGGCTCGGTGGTGGCGCGCGGCGTCGTGGGTTACGACGCGGTGGAGCTGGCCGGGATGATCGGCCATTCCTCCGCCGAGTTGTCATCGGATGCCCGCCGCCCGGTGGTGCATGCCGACGATTTGGTCGCGGTGTAGGACCTGCCTGCGTGAGCACGGTATTCACCATCGACGGGGCGGGTTGGAGCGGGTTTCTGCGGTTCATGTGCCGGGGCGCTGTCACCAAGGGCAAGACCATCCGAAGCGTCAAGTACCCCAACACCTACTTTGACGGCCTGCGCTATGTGCCCGCGGTCAAAGCGGTGGAACGCGGCGCCAAAGCCCTCGACGACATGTTGGTCGCCCACTTCAACGGGAACCCCGATGCCGACGACGTGCTGGTCTACGCGGTGAGCATGGGGTCGCAGGTGGCCTGCAAATGGCTGCGCGACTACGGGGCGGCCTCCTCGGTCCCCACCGGCAAAGTGTCATTTCTGCTGCTGGCCAACCCGGAACAGCCCTTCCACGGCATCTACCGGGCCGACCCCAAACTGGTCTGGTTCATGAAGCTGCCCGACTACGGCGGCGTCGGTGTGCCGCAGAACACGCCCTTCGCGGTGACGGACCTGTGTCGCCAGTACGACGGCATGGCCGATTTCCCCAATCTGCGTGCCGCACACGTCGACTCGTTGGCTGTCCGAAACGCGCTGTTGGGCCTGGTGACCGTGCACAACAACTACTTTCGGGTCAACCTTGAGAGCCCCGACAACATCTGGGTTCGGCGCGGCAACCTCACCTACGTCTTCTGTCCCACCCGGCGTAAGAGGCGTCTGCGGATCGAGCGCAGTTATGATCGCTCGGCCTGGGGTTACTGATCGGTGGGTTTGAGATAGAGCGCGCCCCAAACGATTTCAGTCAGCGCGGTGGCGAGCTCGGGATCGTAATCCGCATCCCGGGCCGGCAGGTTCTGCTGACAGGCCCGCTCCACCATCCAGGTCAGTGCACTGGCCGTGGCCGTGGCCGGTAACGCGCGGCGAATGGAGCCGCCGGCCTGGCCGTCCTCGATGATGTGGGCCACCCGGTCCGAGATGCCGGCCAGCAACTCCCGGTAGGTGGTTGCCACCTGCGGGTCGTAGCCGGCCATCTCGCTCAGCGCGATCAGCAGCGGTTGGTGCCGCCGATAGCTGGCGATGATCGCGGCCATCGCGGCGCGCACATCGTCGGGATCACGGCGATGGGCCACATTCCACCAGCGCTCGGCGCCCGATGCGAGATCGCTGAACACCTGGCCGGCGAGCCGGCGCAGCAGATGGCCCTTGTCCTCGAAGTAGATGTAGAAGCTGGCGCGCGAGATGCCGGCCTCGGTCGCGAGGCGGTCCACGCTCAGTTCGGTGAAGCTGGCGCCGGCGCTCATCAGCCGCTCGGTGGCGTCGAGCAGGCGGCGCTCGATCTGCTCCCGACGTGCCTGCCGGGCCGCTTGCGGTTTCCGGGTGACGGAGGGCATGCGATCCAGGGTAAACGGCAATCGACATATTGACTAGACGTAGTGTCTAAATTACGGTTTGTGGGCGAAGTCACAGACCGCAAAGGGGCCACCATGACCGCGACGTCCGCTTCCGCCCGTAGCTACGACCCGATCGACCTGTCCTCGCAGGCGTTTTGGTCGACCACCGCCGCCGAGCGGGAAAGATCGTTCGCCGTGCTGCGCGCCGAACGCCCGGTGAGCTGGCACCCTCCGGTCGAAGACTCGATGCTCAACGATCCCGATGACCCCGGTTATTGGGCGGTCACCCGGCATGCCGACATCGTCACGGTGAGCCGCGCCAACGACGTGTTCCTGTCCGGCAAGGGCGTCATGTTCGAGAACTTCCCCGAGGAAGTCCTCGAGACGACGATGTCGTTTCTGGCGATGGACCCGCCCAAGCACACCCGGCTGCGCAAGCTGGCCACCGCTGCGTTCACCCCGAGACAGGTCCGCCGCATTGAGGACTCGATCAAGGCCAGTGCGAAGGACATCGTCGCAGGACTCACGGCCGCCGGTAGTGGCTGCGACTTCGTGGAGCACTGCGCCAAGGAACTGCCGCTTCGCACGCTCGCGGACATGATGGGCATTCCCGAATCCGAGCGCGAGCAGGTCGCACACGCCGCGGACGCGCTGGTGTCGACCAACGACCCGACCTACCTCGACGGCCGCAACCCGCTGGAGGTCATGTTCACCAACACCATGTATTTGCATCAGGTCGCCGGCCGCCTCGCCGCCGAACGGCGGGAGAAGCCCGGCGACGACTTGTTCAGTTCGCTGGTGAACGCCGAGGTCGACGGTGACCGGCTCACCGACGACGATGTGGCCGCGTTCTTCGTGCTGCTGGCGGTGGCCGGCAACGACACCACCCGCCAGGCCACCAGTCACGCGATCAAGGCGCTCAGCGACTTCGGCGACCAACGTGCTTGGCTGCTAGAGGATTTCGACAGTCGTATCGGGATGGCCGTCGAAGAATTCATTCGCTACGCCACCCCGGTGATGACTTTCCGGCGCACCGCGGCAGCCGATTACGAGCTTGGCGGCCAGACCATCCGGGCGGGTGACAAGGTGGCGATGTTCTACTCGTCGGGCAACCGCGATGAATCGGTGTTCGATCAGGCTGATCGATTCGACCTGAGCCGCGACCCCAACCCGCACGTCGGGTTCGGCGGCGGCGGTCAGCATTACTGCCTCGGCACCCATGTGGCACGGGCCCAGCTGCGCGCGATCTTCGGCGAGTTGCTGCGGCAGCTGCCCGAGATTGCGGCCGGCGAGCCGGAGTATCTGGCCGGCAACTTCATTCACGGCATCCGCGCCATGCCTTGCACGTTCTGATCGGGGCGCCGGGTTCTTCTGATCTTCACCCGCTCGGAGTGATGCCTGCGAGTTCTGCCAGCAGCTGCGCGAACCCGTCACCCGATTCCGATGCCGCCCCGCCGGCATCGACGGTGGGGAATTCGAACAGGGTCACAGGCGGCAGGCCATAAATGCTGAGCACGTCCTTCACGCCCGCTGCGTCACTTAGGTAGGTGTTGGTCAATACGTTCAGCACGGTGAAGGCGTCAGCGGACCCGAGAACTGGATCGTCCAGCGAATAATTCGTGAACACCGGAGCGCCTGCGAGTCCCCCAACCGCGGGGATGATCGGCAACAGAATTAGGGCATCTGAAACGGTTCCGACGTGGGGATACTCTGGGCCGTCGAGGTTGGCGGTGACCACGTCGTGAAAGTAGTTGTACAGGTACGGGACGCTGGAATATGTGTGGTCGACTGTGTACCACGTACCAGACCCGGGGTCAGCGGTCGGAAGTCCTGCCGCGTAGTAGTACGGGAACACCGGTGACGACGGTATGAGATATGGCCAGGCATCGTCGACGGCGTCTGCGGCGGCGAGCGGGCTGGCGGACAACGCGGTACCGAGCGCGACTCCCAGGCTGGCTCCGAGAATGGCAGTGATCCGATGGCGATGCATTATTAACCTGTCCAATTGTTTATAACACGGCAGATTTTTAGAAATTTACGGCAGGTCAAAAGCCCCTGTCAAGCAAGCTCGTTGGCTTCCGTTCGGGTAGGCCCGAAGTGCCGGCCGGTGGCGTCCTTGCCGACCGCGGTCAGCACCGTGACGGCGATCAGCACCGGGAACAACGTGACAGCCAGCGCGAACGGGTAACCGTGCGAAGCGGCGAGGCGCTCCTGAATCGGCAGATTGAACGCGGCCAGCAGGTTGCCCAACTGGTAGGTCACGCCCGGATAGAAGCCGCGGATCGCGTCGGGGGACATCTCGGTCAGGTGCGCCGGGATCACGCCCCAGGCGCCCTGCACGCAGAACTGGATGAGAAACGAACCCAGGCACAGCATCGCCGCGCTCTGCGACAGCGCGAACAGCGGCACGATCGGCAGTCCCATCACCGCGCACCAGATGATCGCGTAGCGACGCCCCAATCGTTGCGACAGGGCACCGAAGATCAGGCCGCCGATGATGCCGCCGATGTTGTAGATCACCGCGATCCATTTGGCCGTCACCGGCGGCAGACCGGCTCCCTCGGGTGACGTCAAGAACGTCGGATAGATGTCCTGGGTGCCGTGGCTCATCCAATTGAACGCGGTCATCAGCAACACCAGGTAGCAGAACCGGCGGATCACCTTGGCGTCGGTGAACACATCACGAATCCTGGTGCGGGTCAGCCGCATCCGATTCTGGGTGGCCTGCCACACCTCGGATTCGGACACCCGGTAGCGGACGAGCAAGCTGATCAAGGCGGGCAGGATGGACAGCCCGAACAGCCAGCGCCAGGACAGTCCCAGCCAGTCGGTCACCAGCAAGGACGCCAGGGTGGCCGCCAGATAACCGAACAGGTAGCCCTCCTGCAGCAGCCCGGAGAAGAATCCGCGTCGCTCGGGCGGGATCTTCTCCATGGCCAGCGCGGCGCCCAGTCCCCATTCGCCTCCCATCCCGATCCCGTACAGCAGGCGCAGGATTACCAGCACCGTGAAGTTGGGCGCGAACGCGCACAAGAACCCCACCGTCGAGTAGAAGATCACGTCCACCATCAGCGGCAGTCGCCGGCCGACCCGGTCGGCCCACAGGCCGAACAACAGCGCCCCCACAGGACGCATCACCAGGGTGGCGGTGGTCAAGAACGCGACCTCGGTCTTGGTGTGGCCGAAGGTCTTGGCGATATCGGCGTAGACGAACACCACGATGAAGTAGTCGAAGGCGTCCATCGACCAGCCCAGGAAGGCGGCCAAAAACGCGTTGCGCTGATCGGCGTCCAGGCGCTGTTTCACCAGAGACATCGTGCCGGACTCGGCGCTCCTACGTGTGGCCTCGGCGAGGATTACCGCGCCGAAATCGCAGGGTTCATGCGGCGGTCCCAGCTTCGCCTCTCCTCCGTCGAGCCTCGCTGAACCGCCGGGGTCAGCTCCGAAGCCAGCAGCGCCAGGACCGCAGAACACCCGCCGTCGATCTTGACGGCCGCCAGCGCATCGCCGCGGGTGGGACCGCGGTTGACGATCGCGACCGGGATACCGCGGGCCGCGGCGTGCCGGACGAAGCGGTAGCCGGAGAACACCGTCAGCGACGAGCCCGCCACCAGCAGGGCGTCGGCTTCATCGAGCACCGAATAGGCCTGGGCGACGCGGTCTTTGGGGACGCTTTCGCCGAAGTAGACGATGTCGGGCTTGAGGATCCCGCCGCAGTGGTGGCAATCGGCAAAGCGGAATGACGCGGTGTCGGTGACGACGGCGTCCGCGTCGGGGGCCACGGCGATGCCGCCGAGTGTGCCCGCCCGTTCGAGAAACCCGGGGTTGAGTTCCTCCAACTGCTCGGCCAGCGCCGCGCGGCTCAACGAGTTCCCGCAGCTCAGGCAGACCACCGTCGCATAGTTGCCGTGCAAATCGATGACGCGACGACTGCCGGCTTTGGTGTGCAGCAGGTCGACGTTCTGGGTGATCACCGCGGTCACCACCCCGGCGGCTTCCAGTGCTGAAAGCGCCAGGTGCCCGAGGTTGGGGGAGGTGTCGGCCATGTGGCGCCAGCCGACGTGGTTGCGGGCCCAGTACCGCTGCCGAAAGACCGGATCGCCGGTGAACTGTGTGATCGTCATCGGGTTGCTCGGCGGCGAGTCCGGGCCGCGATAGTCCGGAATGCCCGAATCGGTGGAGATGCCGGCACCGGTGAGCGCCGCGACCCGCCGGCCCGCCATCAGCTCCAGCAGATCGCAGACCGTCGGCTCGGAGTCGCCCATCGGCCTAGCGTAGGCACTTGCCGGCGGCCGACCGCTCGGCTCCCATGTTGCGGCACATCATCTCCAGCGCCGCGGCGCCCATTTCGGCGTCGATGTGGGCGACGGCATCGACGGGGATCACTACCGGAATATGGCGTACGTAGGCGTCCAGGGCGGTGTAGAGAATGCACTGCTCGGTGACCTGCCCGGTCAGAATCAAACGCCGGGTGCCGAGCCGGCCGAGCATGTACTCCAGCGGAGTGGCGTAGAAGGCGCTGTGGCGCACCTTGGTCACCCGGCGATCGCCGGCCACCGGGACGACGGGTCGAACCAGTTCGGGGCGCGCACCGTGCAGCGCCGAGTCGACGATCTCGGCGAATCCCGCGGTGAAGTCGCCGTAGTTGTCGTTGACGTAGATCAGGTCGACGTCGTCATCGGCCCGGCTGCGTTCGACCAGGTCGGCCAGCGGTTCGACGATGTTCGCGACGTTGCCGGCCAAGTCTTCTGCGTCGTCGTGCCGGTAGGCGTTGAGCATGTCGACGACGACCACCGCGGTTTCGGTCATGATCCTGGTGATACCCGAAAGCTGCGTATTGACACGGGCCGGGCAACAATGAGGAGCGATGGACCGCTCTGGAGACTTCTACAACGCCTACCGGCACGGATTCGCGCGGGTCGCCGCCTGCACGCACCGCACGACGCTCGCCGACCCGGCCGCCAACGCCGAGTCGGTGCTGCGGTTGGCGCGCGAGTGCCACGACGACGGCGTCGCGCTCGCCGTTTTTCCCGAGCTCACACTGTCGGGATACTCCATCGACGACATCGTGCAGCAGGACAGCCTGCTTCGGGCCGTCGAGGCGGCGCTGCTCGACGTGGTCGCGGCATCGGCGGAGCTGTTGCCGGTGCTGGTGGTCGGGGCGCCGCTGCGCTATGCGCATCGCATCTACAACACCGCCGTCGTCATCCACCGCGGGCGCATCCTGGGGGTGGCGCCCAAGTCCTATCTGCCCACCTACCGGGAGTTCTACGAGGGCCGCCAGCTGGCCGCCGGCGCCGGCGAGCGGGGCGTGATCCGGCTGGGTGATGCCGAGGTCCCGTTCGGCCCGGATCTGCTGTTCACCGCGACCGACCTGCCCGGGTTCGTGCTGCACGCCGAGGTGTGCGAGGACATGTTCGTGCCGGTGCCGCCCAGCGCCCAGGCCGCCCTGGCCGGCGCGACCGTGCTGGCCAACCTGTCCGGCAGCCCCATCACCGTCGGGCGCGCCGAGGACCGCTGCCTGCTGGCCCGCTCAGCCTCGGCGCGGTGTCTGGCGGCCTACGTCTATGCCGCCGCCGGGGAGGGCGAATCGACCACCGACCTCGCCTGGGACGGCCAGACCATGATCTGGGA
Organism: Mycolicibacter sinensis; assembly: GCF_001673565.1. Taxonomy (GTDB): domain Bacteria; phylum Actinomycetota; class Actinomycetes; order Mycobacteriales; family Mycobacteriaceae; genus Mycobacterium; species Mycobacterium sinense_C. The sequence continues at coordinate 43,351 of NZ_LZMF01000123.1, read as the reverse complement.
GAACGGCAAGCTGCTCGATGACAGCGAACGGTTCCCCAGCGGCTCTCGCCGGTCGGTCGCCGACGTCGACCTCGGGCTGCTGCGTTCGGAGCGGGTGCGGATGGGCACCTTCGACGACAACCGCCGCCAGCACCGGGATGCGGTGCAGGCGTTCAGGTGGGTGGAGTTCGTTCTGGATCCGCCGGCGGGGGACATCGGGCTGCGCCGGGCGATCGAGCGGTTCCCGTTCGTGCCGTCGAACCCGCAGCGGCTGCAACAGGATTGCTACGAGGCATACAACATCCAGGTATCGGGTCTGGAGCAGCGACTGCGGGCGCTGAACTATCCCAAGGTGGTGCTGGGGGTGTCGGGCGGGCTGGACTCGACCCACGCCCTGATCGTCGCCGCGCGAGCCATGGACCGTGAAAACCGGCCGCGCAGTGACATTCTGGCGTTCACCCTGCCCGGCTTCGCCACCGGCGAACGCACCAAGGCCAACGCGGGCGCGCTGAGCAAGGCCCTGGGGGTGACCTTCACCGAGATCGACATCCGCGACAGCGCGAAGCTGATGCTGACCGAGCTGGAGCATCCGTTCGCCCGCGGCGAAGCCGTCTACGACGTCACCTTCGAGAACGTGCAGGCCGGCCTGCGCACCGACTACCTGTTCCGGATCGCCAACCAGCGCGGCGGCATCGTGCTGGGCACCGGCGATCTGTCGGAGCTGGCGCTGGGTTGGTCCACCTACGGGGTGGGCGATCAGATGTCGCACTACAACGTCAACGGCGGAGTGCCCAAAACGCTGATCCAGCACCTGATCCGGTGGGTGATCAACTCCGGCGAGTTCGACACCGACGTGTGCGCGGTGCTGGCCTCGGTACTCAACACTGAAATCAGCCCGGAGCTGGTCCCGGCGAGCGAGGGTGCGGACATTCAGCGCAGTGAGGACAAGGTGGGCCCGTACTCGCTGCAGGACTTCGCGCTGTTTCAAGCGCTGCGCCACGGGTTCACGCCGGCCAAGACCGCGTTCTTGGCCTGGCACGCCTGGCACGACGTGGAAGCGGGGTCCTGGCCGCCCGGGTATCCGGCGGACAAGCGGCAGGCCTATTCGCTGGCCGACATCCGGCACTGGCTGAAAGTCTTTGCCCAGCGGTTCTATTCGTTCAGCCAATTCAAGCGCTCGGCATTGCCGAACGGGCCGAAGGTGTCCCACGGCGGCTCACTGTCGCCGCGGGGGGAGTGGCGGGCCCCCGCGGACATGTCGGCGCGGGTCTGGCTCGACGAGATCGAACGGGAGATTCCGCACGGCTAGAAAGGAGCACCGACGATGAACGAGGTGCGCAGGTTTCCGTTGTCACCGGCGTTGCAGCGGGCCATGACGTTGCTCAGCGATCCGCCGTCGGACCCGCAGGTGGACCGAGGTTATCTCGACCTGCTCGGCGGGCCAGGAGACGTCGCCGCGCAGCAGAACACCGGTGCCATCCAGAAGCTGTGGGCCTCGCCGTTCGGGTCGATGTTCTACGACAACGCCCAGGCCGTGGCCCGCGGACTCCTTGAGGCCTGGCAGCATCCGATCGACTGGCTGGACATCCCGGTCGGCGGGGTGGCGCTGGACGTCGGCTGCGGTCCGGGCAGCATCACCGCCTCGCTGGCCCGCGCCGTCGGCGCCGACGGGTTGGCGTTGGGTGTCGACGTCTCCGAGCCGATGCTGGCCCGTGCGGTACGGGTGCAGGCCGGCTCCCAGGCGGGATTCCTGCGCGCCGATGCCCAGCGGCTCCCGCTGCGCGACAACACCGTTGACGCCATCACCTCGATCGCGGTGCTGCAGCTGATCCCGGACCCGGCCGCGGCGCTGGGCGAGATGGCGCGGGTGCTCAAACCCGGTGGGCGGATCGCGCTGATGGTGCCCACCGCCGGCTCGGCCGCCCGGCTGTGGCGGCTGCTGCCCAAAGCCGGTGCGCGGGTGTTCGGCGACGACGAGATCGCCGACACCTTGGAAAGCCAGGGTTTCACCAGCGTGCGGGTCAAGAACGTCGGCACCATCCAGTGGGTGCGGGGCAAGCGGGCCTGACCGTCTGCCACGCTAGAAGCCATGCCCACCGTCCTGATCGAGGTTCGCCGCCGCTACACCCAAGCCGAGGAAGTCGCGATCATCGACGCCGTGCACGGTGCGCTGGTAGCGGCCTTCCAGATCCCGGCCAAGGACAAGAACGTCCGGTTGATCGCCCACGAACCGCACCGGTTCGCGGTCTCGCAGGAGTTGAGCCAACCGGAGTACCGCACCCTGGTCTCCATCGACTGCTTCACCGGCCGGTCCCTGGACGCCAAGCGGGCGCTCTACGCCGGAATCGTCGAACGCCTTGCCGCACTGGGCATTCCGCGCGACCATGTGATGATCACATTGCACGAGGTGGATCGGGAGAACTGGGGAATCCGCGGCGGACAGGCCACCTCCGACGTCGACCTGGGCTTCGACGTGCGGGTGTGAGCCGATACAGCACCGCCGGGTGCTGATAGTTCTTGCTCAGCGCCGCATCGCGGCGACCGCTGCGTCGATCTCCGCACCACCCGGAGCGCATTCGCCGGCTCCGGACACCAGCGTCGCCAGCGCCCCGGCGACACAGGCGCGGCGCAGCGCGGATTCGATGCCCTCGGCCCAACCGGCGGCCAGCACGCCGGCGAACACGTCTCCGGCGCCCGAGGTGTCCACCGGCTCGACCCTCGGTGAAGATACGACAACCGAGCCGCCGTCACCGGTGTAGCGCGCTCCGCGCGCGCCGAGCGTGACCACCCGGTGCGGTACCGGGTGGTCGAACTGTGCGGATTCGGTCTCGTTGACCACCGCGACGTCCATCAGCCCGGCCAGCTCGGTCACATCGCCGCGGATCGGGGAGACGTTGACGATCACGGTCGCGCCCGCCTGGTGAGCGGCTCGGGCGGCGGCGGTCGCGGTGGCGAGCGGGATCTCCAGCTGCAGCAGCAGTACGTCGGATCCTGTGATGAGCTCGAGGCCGGCATCGACCGTCAGCGAGGCGTTCGCGCCCGGCGCCACCACGATGGTGTTCTCCCCGGCCGGGTCCACAGTGATGACCGCCGATCCGCTGGGCCCGGGCACCGTCGTCAATCCTTCGGTGCCGACCCCGTTGGCCTGCAGGTGCCGGCGCAACCGTTCGCCCGCGTCGTCGTCGCCGACCGCGCCGACGAACGAGACATCCGCACCGGCCCGAGCGGCCGCGACCGCCTGGTTGGCGCCCTTGCCGCCGGGGTGAGCGCTCGGTGCCGAGCCGAGCACCGTCTCGCCCGGGGCCGGCAGCGCGGCCACCGTGAACACGCTATCCAGGTTCACGCTGCCCACCACGCACACTCGCGTCGCCATGCTGCCAGCTTCCCATTCACGAACGCGGAATGCGCCAGATCCCCTACGCTGGGAAATCGTCCGCCTAACCGAAGGGAGCGGCCGAGTGGGCTCGGCACCGTCGACGATCAGCACCGAGAGCGATGAACGTCGGCGCCGGCGGTTGCCATCCCGGATCAGCATTCAGACCAAGCTGATGCTCATCTTGCTGTTGACCAGCATTGCCTCGGTCGCGGTGGTCGGGTTCGTCGAGTTCCAGTACGGCGCAGCCGAATTGCAGCGTGCGGCGACCAGCAAGCTGGTGCAGGCCCGCGAGGCGCAGCGCCGTGCGGTGAGCACCTTGTTCGCCGAGATGACGAACTCGCTGGTCGTTTTCAGCGGGGGAGCGACTGCGGCCAACGCGCTCAAGGCATTCACCGCGGGGTTCGACGAACTTGCCCACGCCGCAGTCACTCCCGAACAGCAGCGGGCGATAACGGGTTACTACCGTGACCGCTTCGTCAACGAGCTGGCCAAACGGACCGGCGAACACGCTGACATCGCCGCGCTGCTGCCGACGTCGACCGCCCAGCGCTACCTGCAAGCCCAGTACACCGCCGGTTTCGCCGGAGATCCCAAGAAACCCGACGATGCCGGTGACCCCGGTGTCTGGGCGGCGGCCAACGCCCAGTTCGACAGCTTCTTCACCGAGATCGTCAATCGCAACGAGTACCTCGACGCATTGTTGCTGGACACCCGCGGCAATGTGGTCTACAGCGTGAACAAGGGTGTGGACCTAGGCACCAATGTGCTGACCGGTCCCTACCGCGAATCCAGTCTGCGCGACGCTTACCGCAAAGCGTTGGCGTCCAACGCCGTCAACTTCGTCTGGATCACCGACTACCAGCCCTATCAGCCCAACCTGGACACGCCCACCGCCTGGCTGGTGTCGCCGGTGGGCAACCAGGGCACCGTCGAGGGTGTGATGGCGCTGCCGCTGCCCAGCGCGAAGGTCAACCGGATCATGACCGCCAACCGGCAGTGGAAAGAGGCGGGGCTGGGCCACACCACCGAGACCTATCTCGCCGGTCCGGACGAACTGATGCGCTCCGATTCGCGACTGTTCCTGGAGGACCCCGAGGCCTATCGTCGCGAAGCGGTGGCGGCAGGCACCGCGGTGGCGACGGCGGAAAGGGCCCTGCAGCTGGGCACCACGACCCTGGTTCAGCCGGTGGGTGCACCTGGACTTCATGCCGCCCAGCGCGGCCAGACCGGCACGCTGAACACCGGATACGACTATCTGGGCAACCGCGAGCTGGTGGCCTACGCGCCGCTGACCATTCCCAATTCCGACCTGCAGTGGTCGATCCTGGCGACCCGGGACTACTCCGACGCCTACGCCGGGGTCACGTCGTTCAGCAGGAGGGTGGTGCTGGCCACCACCGCGGTCATCTTCACCATCTGCGTACTGGCGATGGTGCTCGCCCGGTTGTTCCTGCGACCGATCCGGCGGTTACAGAGTGCCGCCCAGCGGATCAGCGCCGGCGACTACAGCGCTGCGGTGGCGACCCGGGCCGCCGATGAGATCGGCGATCTCACCAGGGCATTCAACGACATGAGCCGCAGCCTGCGAATCAAGGAGGAGTTGCTCAACGAGCAGCGCAAGCAGAACGACGAGCTGCTGTTGTCACTGATGCCCGAATCGGTGGTGCAGCGTTACCGCGGGGGCGAACAGGCCATCGCCGAGGAGCATCACAACGTCAGCGTGGTCTACGCCGAACTGCATGGCATCGATGAGCTGTCTGCCGCCGTCTCCGCGAACGAACTGGTGACGATGGTCGACGAGCTGGTGAGGCAGTTCGATGCGGCGGCCGAAGTCGTTGGCGTCGAACGAATCCGCACCATGTACAACGGCTACCTCGCGGGTTGCGGCTTGACCACCCCGCGGCTCGACGGCGTGCACCGTATCGTCGAGTTCGCGTGCGAGATGCAGCGCATCGTGGATCGGTTCGACGTCAAGACCGGTCATCGGCTGAGCCTGTGGGCCGGAGTCAACACCGGGGAGGTCGTCAGCGGTCTGGTGGGCAGGTCCGGTGTCACCTACGACCTGTGGGGCTCGGCGGTCAATCTCACCTACCAGTTGCGCAGGGCCACCTCAGAACCCGGCATCTATGCCACCGAGGCGGTGCGCGACATGCTCGGCGACAGCCAGGAATTCGTCCCCGCCGGCACCGTGCTGATCGGGGACGTCGAAGAGCAGACCTGGCGATTGTCGGAGAAACCGTGAACGTCTTCGGGCCGTGGTTCTACTGGGCGCTCGGCGTCGCCGTCGGACTGCCCGCCGGCCTGACCCTGTTCACCGAATGGCATGTGGCCCTAGTGCGCCGCGGCAGCTATCTGGCCCGACCGGTGGCGCTGATCCGCAATTACCTGTTGCCGCTGGGCGCGTTGCTGGCGCTGCTGGTGCCGGTGGCCGGGGTACCGGCTCAAGACCCGACGGTGCGGGTGATCTTCACCGTGTTCGGGTTCATGCTGCTGGTGTTGGTGCTGTCCGGATTCAACGTCACCTTCTTCCAGAGCGCCCCGAAGGGCTCGTGGCGCGGCCGGATTCCGACCATCTTCATCGACGTCGCCCGATTCCTGCTGATCGGACTGGGCCTGGCGCTGATCCTGTCGCACGTGTGGGGCGCCCGGATCGGCGGGCTGTTCACCGCGCTGGGCGTCACGTCGGTGGTCATCGGCCTGATGCTGCAGAATTCGGTCGGACAGATCGTCTCGGGTCTGTTCATGCTGTTCGAGCAGCCGTTCCGGATCGGCGACTGGCTGTCCACCCCCTCGGCGCGCGGTCAGGTCGTCGAAGTGAACTGGCGCGCGGTGCACATCAGCACCTCCGAGGGGCTGCAGGTCACGCCGAACTCGGTGCTGGCGGGCACCTCGTTCACCAACATCAGCCGATCCGGCGGGCTGCACCGGGTGTCGGTCACGACCACGTTCGCGGTTGCCGACCCACCCGACCGGGTCTGCGCATTGCTGTCGCGGGTCGCCGCGGCACTGCCGCTGCGCACCACCGGGGAGGCGCCCGAATCGGTGGCTCTAGGCGGGGGCCAATACCGGACCACCATCGCGCTGGACTCCCCGGGCGACGACGGCGCGGCGCAGGCCACCTTCAACCAGTGGCTCTGGTATGCGGCCCGCCGCGAAGGCCTGCACCTCGATGACGCCGACGACGAGTTCTCCACGCCGCAGCGGGTGGCCGAGGCGTTGCGGACGGTGGTGGCACCCGCGCTGCGGCTCACCGACGCCGACCGGCAGGCTCTGGCGCCCTACACCACCGTGGTCCGCTACGGCACCGGCGAAGCACTCGAACAGGCCGGTCAGGTACCGACCGCGATGACGTTCCTGACCGAAGGCAGCGTCCGCCTCACCGGCGCGGATCCGGCCGTATCGGACACCACGCTGCGGCACGGCGCCTTCCTCGGCGTCACCACGCTGACCCGGCAAGCCAGTCAGTTCGACGCCTATGCCCTGGAGGAAGTGACCGCGGTGGTGATCGAGCGCGACCATATCGAAGAACTGGTGATGGCCAAGCCGCTGTTGCTTCAGGAGTTGGGCCGGATCATCGATCAGCGCCGCCGTCGGCACCAGAGCGGGGCCGTTTCGCCGGATCCCGCGTTCGCCGATACGCTGGGACGATGAGCGTCCCCGTGCTTCCCGACCTGCGCCAAGAGGTCCACGACGCCGCCCGCCGAGCCCGGATCGCCTCCCGCGTGCTGACGGCGTTGTCGACCGTGGCCAAGAACAGTGCCCTGAACGCCGCCGCCGACGCGCTGCTGGCCCACTCCGACGACATCCTGGCGGCCAACGCCGAAGACCTGGCCGCCGCCCGGGCCGCCGGCACCCCGGAGGCCATGCTGGACCGGCTGGCGCTGAACCCCCACCGGGTCGAGGGCATCGCCGCAGGACTGCGCCAGGTGGCCGGGCTGCCCGATCCGGTCGGTGAGGTGCTGCGCGGCTACACCCTGCCCAACGGGTTGCAGCTGCGTCAGCAGCGGGTGCCGCTCGGCGTGGTGGGCATGGTCTATGAGGGCCGGCCCAACGTCACCGTGGACGCCTTCGGGCTGACGCTGAAGTCCGGCAACGCCGCACTGCTGCGCGGCAGCTCATCGGCGGCACACTCCAACCAGGCTCTGGTCGACGTCCTGCGGGGCGCGCTGACCGGTGAGGATCTGCCTGCCGACGCCGTGCAGCTGCTCTCGGCGGTCGACCGCTCCACTGTCACCCATTTGATCCAGGCCCGCGGACTGGTCGACGTGGTGATTCCGCGCGGGGGTGCCGGGCTGATCGAGGCCGTGGTGCGCGATGCGCTGGTGCCGACCATCGAGACCGGCGTCGGCAACTGCCACGTCTACGTCCATGAGGGCGCCGACCTCGCCGTCGCCGAAGAGGTCCTGCTGAACTCCAAGACCCGGCGGCCCAGCGTCTGCAACGCTGCCGAGACTCTGCTCATCGACCGGGCCATCGCCGCCTCCGCGCTGCCGCGGCTGGTCGATGCGTTGACCGCCGCCGGCGTCACCGTGCACGGCGACGCCGATGACGCCGCCGCCGAGGACGATCTGCGCCGCGAGTACCTGGCGATGGACATCGCCTTGTCGGTGGTCGACGGGCTCGAGGACGCCATCGACCACATCAACGAGTACGGCACCGGTCATACCGAGGCCATCGTCACCACCAACATGGCCGCCGCCCAGCGGTTCAGCGAGCAGGTCGATGCCGCCGCTGTCATGGTCAACGCCTCGACGGCGTTCACCGACGGCGAGCAGTTCGGCTTCGGCGCCGAGATCGGCATCTCCACCCAGAAACTGCATGCGCGCGGACCGATGGGCCTGCCGGAGCTGACCTCGACCAAATGGATCGTGTGGGGTGACGGCCACACTCGTCCCGTCTAAAGGAGCCATACCCCCGCATGGAAAAGCCCGCCATTCCCGCCACCCCCGCGCAGCACGCCGCGCTGTTCACCGACATCGACGACGTCGCCCGGCGGCTGGCTGAGACCGGCTACCTGGCCGACACCGCCACCACCACCGCGATCTTCCTGGCCGATCGGCTGGGCAAACCGCTGCTGGTGGAGGGACCGGCCGGCGTCGGCAAGACCGAACTGGCCCGCGCGGTGGCCGCCGCCACCGGTGCCGGGCTGGTGCGGCTGCAGTGCTACGAGGGCGTCGACGAGGCCCGAGCGCTGTATGAGTGGAATCACGCCAAGCAGATACTCCGTATTCAGTCCGGCAACACCGCCGGTCCGGGCGGTGACTGGGACGCCACCAAGATGGACGTGTTCTCCGAGGAGTTCTTGCTGTCGCGTCCACTGCTGACCGCGATCCGGCGCACCGATCCCACCGTGCTGCTGGTCGACGAGACCGACAAGGCCGACATCGAGATCGAGGGTCTGCTGCTGGAGGTGCTCTCCGACTTCGCGGTCACCGTGCCGGAACTGGGCACCATCACCGCGACCCGCACACCGTTCACGGTGCTGACCTCCAACGCCACCCGCGAGCTGTCCGAGGCGCTCAAGCGCCGCTGCCTGTTCCTGCACATCGACTTCCCCGACCCGGACCTGGAACGGCGCATCCTGCTGTCTCGGGTACCGGAGCTGCCCGAACACCTTGCTGCCGAACTGGTGCGCATCATCGGCGTGCTGCGCGGCATGCAGCTCAAGAAGCTGCCCTCGGTGGCCGAGACCATCGACTGGGGCCGCACGCTGCTGGCGCTGGGCCTGGACACCATCGATGACGCCACCGTGGCCGCCACCCTCGGGGTGGTTCTCAAGCACCAGTCCGATCAGGTGCGCGCATCCGGGGAACTCCGGCTCAACTGATGGCCCTGGTCCCCTGATGAGATCTAAAACCCGTCCGCCGCAGCCGTTGGCCCCGCACGGTATCCCGGGGCACCTGGTGGAGTTCGTCGAAGCGCTACGGGGACAAGGGATTTCGGTGGGGCCTTCGGAGACCGTCGACGCCGGGCGGGTGCTGGCCGCGCTCGGGCTGGGCGATCGGGAGGTGTTGCGCGAGGGGCTGGCCTGCGCGGTGCTGCGCCGGCCCGATCATCGCGACACCTACGACGCCATGTTCGACCTGTGGTTCCCCGCCGCGCTGGGTGGGCGCACCGTGATCGTCTCCGACGATCCGCAGTCGGCCGACGACGCACCGCTGCCCGAGGACGTCGAGGACATGCGGGCCATGCTGGTCGACCTGTTGACCGCCAATCCCGATCTGGCCGATACCGACGCACGGTTGTCGGCGATGATCGCCGCGATCGTCGGGGCCTACGGGCAGTACCGTTCCAGCCGCGGCCCGTCCTACTCGGCCTACCAGGCGCTCAAGGCGCTCGCGCTCGACGAACTCGAAGGCAGACTGCTGGCCGGGCTACTCACCCCGTACGGGGATGAGCCCAGTCCGACGCAGGAGCAGATCGCCAAGGCCGTCGCGGCGCAGCGGATCGCACAGTTGCGCAAGCTCGTCGACGCCGAGACCAAGCGGCGCACCGCCGAACAGCTGGGCCGCGAGCACGTCCAGATGTACGGCATCCCGCAACTGTCGGAGAACGTCGAGTTCCTGCGTGCCTCCGGCGAACAGTTGCGCCAGATGCGCCGGGTGGTGGCGCCGTTGGCCCGCACCCTGGCCACCCGGCTTGCCGCCCGCCGGCGGCGTTCCCGCGCCGGCACCATCGACCTGCGAAAGACGTTGCGCCGCTCGATGTCCACCGGCGGCGTGCCGATCGACGTGGTACTGCGCAAACCGCGTCCGGCCCGGCCCGAGCTGGTGGTGCTCTGTGACGTCTCGGGGTCGGTCGCCGGGTTCAGTCACTTCACCCTGCTGCTGGTACACGCACTGCGGCAACAGTTCTCGCGGGTTCGCGTCTTTGCGTTCATCGACACCACCGATGAGGTGACGCATCTGTTCGGGCCGGAGGCCGACCTGGCGGTGGCCATTCAGCGGATCACCCGAGAGTCGGGGGTGTACACCCGTGACGGTCACTCCGACTATGGCCACGCCTTCGTCTCGTTCGTGGAGAAGTACCCGAGTGTGGTGTCACCGCGCAGCGCGCTGCTGGTGCTCGGCGACGGGCGCACCAATTACCGGGACCCGGGCACCGACGTGCTGTCGCATTTGGTGACCGCGAGCCGTCACGCGCACTGGCTCAACCCCGAGCCCAGACACCTTTGGGGCAGCGGGGATTCCGCGGTTCCGCGGTACGAGGACGTCATCGCCATGCATGAGTGCCGCTCGGCCAAGCAATTGGCGGCGGTAATCGACCAGCTCCTGCCGGTCTGAGCCTTCCCGGCGAGGACCTTCTGAGCTGGCCTTTCCCGGCGAGCGGGTGTGTCGCGGACACACCGCAGTGGGTGTTTCAGGTAGTCACCCTCGCCGGGGCGAGTAAGCAAGAGGTCTTTCTCGAAAAAACTAGGGTAGTTGATTACTCTATGATCCCCGCCGAATACCGAAATAACCTAAGGCGTCTTAGCGAGCTTTAAGCATCTCGGTGTTCATGGGGAGGTTGTGTGATGTCTGACAGGAACCGCAGTGGGAAGCGGAATTCCACGCCCAAAGGCAAGGCGCGTCATGTCGCCGGTGCCGGCGCGGCGGTAAGTGCGTTCTTGGCGTTCGGGATGGGGCCATTGGCGCACATGCCGTCTGCCCAAGCCGATGACTTCGACTTGGGTGATCTGTTCGACCCGTCGGCGTGGGCGCTGCCCTACGACGGCATCGACTGGAATTCTTTTGTCGACCCGGCGGCCTGGTCGGCCCTGTTCGACTCCTCGGCATTCGACGCGGCGACTGCGGGCAGCGCGACCGCGGACCAGGTCGGTTGGGATGCGACCTGGAACTCACTCATGGCTACGGTCAACAGCTGGTTCACCGGCTCCGGCCAGGCCGGTGACGCGGCCGGCTCGGTGCCCGGCAGCGCCTGGTCGTTTGCCAACTCCTGTGGTTTGTGGTGTGACGGCGCCGCCGGCACCGCGGCCAATCCCAATGGTCAAGACGGCGGGCTCTTCTTCGGCAACGGTGGTGCCGGTTTCTCGGGTCTGGACGCGAACGGCGACTGGATCGTCGGCAGCGGTGGTGACGCGAACCTCTGGGGCAGCGGCGGCGCCGGTGGCGACGCGGCCCTCGACCCGAACAACGATGGCATTGCCGGTGGTGACGGTGGCGCCGGTGGCAGCTGGTTCGGCAACGGCGGGAATGGCGGTGACGGCGACGACGGCGCGGACGGCGTCAACGGCGCCAACGGCGTGTGGGGCGTGATCGGCAGCGGCGGCGCCGACGGCGCCGGCCAGGACGGCGGAAACGGCGCTGACGGTGGTGCCGGTGGTGCCGGTGGTGCCGGGACCGGCTTCCTCAACGCGTTGTTCGGCGGCCACGGCGGTAATGGCGGTGACGGCGGCGCCGGCGGCATGGCCGGCAACGGCGGCAACGGCGCAGCGGCCGACGCCACCCACCTCAACGGCGGTAACGGTGGTAACGGCGGCGCCGAAGGCAACGGCGGGGCCGGTGGTGCGGCGGGCGCCGGTGGTGGCAAGGCCGGCGTTGCTGGGCCGGATGGCACCGGCGGCGGCAACGGCGGTAACGGTGCGGACGGCTTCACCCCGCTTATCCCAGGCACGGCTGGCGGTACCGGCGGCAACGGCGGCAACGCCGGTACCGCCACCGGTAACGGGGGTAACGGCGGGAACGGCGGCAACGGTGCTGCGGGCAAGACCGGTAACACCGGTGAGGCCGGCGGCACCGGTGCGGCCGGCGGCGACGGCGGCAACGGCGGCAACGGCGGGTCGGAGGGCCATGGCGGCAATGCCGGTAACGGCGGTGACGCCGGTGACGGCGGCCAGGGCGGTACTGGTGCGGCCGGGCAGTGGGGCGTGAACGGAGAGTACGGCGACGGTTCGGGCGGGGTCGGTGGCGCCGGTGGCGCCGGCGGCACCGAGGTCGGTCACGCCGGAACGGCCGGGACCGGCGGAGCAGGCAACGGTCAAGCCGGTACCGACGGCAGCGTGGGTGCCATCGGTCAGGCAGGAGACGGTGGCGTGGGCGCCGCGGGCGACTGGGCGCACAACGGTGGCATGGGCGGTCACGGCGGCGACGGCGGGGTCGCCAGCCCCGGCGGCACCGGTGGTACCGGTGGTAACGGCGGTGCGGGTGCCGACGCCACCGTCGGCCACCTGACCGCCGGTACCGGCGGCACGGCCGGCAACGGTGGCGCCGGCGGCACCACCGGCAACGGTGGTGACGGCGGCCAGGGCGGCCAGGGCGGCCAGGGCATCACCGGCGCCAACGGCGGCACTGGCGCCGACGGCAACGGCACCGACGGCCTCACCGGTGGCAGCGGCGGCAGCGGCGGCCAGGGCGGTAACGGCGGCGCCGGGGGCACGGTCAGCGGCAACGCCGGCAACGGCGGTCAGGGCGGCACCGGCGGCACCGCCGGCAGCGGCGGCAACGGCGGTAACGGCGCCGATGGACTGGCGGCCAACGCCCCCAACGGCGGGCACGGCGGTAACGGAGGCTCGGCCGGCAGCGGCGGAAGCGGCGGCAAGGGCGGCGTCGCGGGCACCGCCACCAACGGCGCGGCGGGCACCGACGGCAACGGCGGTGACGGGGGCTCGGCGGGTACCGGCGGCAACGGCGGTGACGGCGGTAAGGGCTACAACCCGACCCAAGGTGACCTGGTGGGGAACACGGTCGGGCTCAACGGCGGCGACGGCGGCTACGGCGGCAACGGCGGCACCGCGGGCGCAGCCGGTGCTGGCGGCCTGGCCGGTGGCGCCACCGGCCACGCGGGTGTCACCGGGGACGGCGGCTCCGGCGGTGACGGCGGTAACGGCGCGATCGGCGGTAATGCCATCGGCTACAACGTCATGACCGGCGAAGGCATGACCGGCGGCACCGGCGGCTATGGCGGCAATGGCGGTAGCGGCGGGCCGGCCGGCCTGGGCACCGGAAACGGCGGCAACGGCGGTAACGGCGCTGAAGGCGGCAAGGGTAGCGACGGCTTCACCCCCGATGGCGTCAACGCTGTCGACGGCTTCACCGGCGGCAACGGCGGCGTCGGCGGCTATGGCGGTAACGGCGGCGACAGCGGCGCATTCGGCGGCAACGGCGGGCTCGGCGGTAACGGCGCCGACGGCGGTGCCGCAGGCAACGGCACAGCCGGCTTCCAGAACACCGGCAACACCGTCGGGTCCGCCTCTGTGGGCCACAACGGCGGTAGCGGCGGCACGGGCGGCGCCGGCGGCCACGCCGGCAACGGCGGCAATGCGCTGGCAACCGGCGCCGGTGCGACCGGCAACGGCGGCGACGGCGGCGTGGCCGGGAACGGTGGCGCCGGCGGCAACGCCGGGGCCGGTAGCAACGCCAACGACCCGACGAACGTGGGTGGCCCGGCGAACGGCGGCAACGCCGGTAACGGCGGCACCGGCGGTCAAGCCGGCTACGGCGGCGACGGCGGCCACGGCGCGGGCACCGGTTCCGGCGGCGACGGTACCGACGGCGGCCAGGGTGGTGTCGGCGGCAACGGCGCGGCAGGCGGCAACGCGCTGGCCACCGGCACCGGCGGTACCGGTGGCAACGCCGGAACCGGCGGCGACGGCAACTACGGCGGCAACGGCGGGAACGGCGGCCTGAACGCCACGGGCACCGCACCGGCCGGCGCCGGCGGCAACGCCGGCAATGGCGGCGCCGGCGGCGACGCCGGGGCGACGGCCGGCGCGGGCGGCAACTCGGTGAACGGCACCGCCGGCACCGGCGGTTCCGGTGGCACCGGCGGCGACGGCGCCCAGGGTGGTTACGGCGGCTTCGGCACCGTCGGCGGCGACGCCGGTAATGGCGGGGCCGGCGGCAACGCGGTCACCAATGGTGCCGCCGGCGGTAACGCCAGCGGCGCGGGCGCTCAGGGCGGCCAGGGCGGCGCCGGTGGCAGCGGCGGTCGCGGCGGCGCCGCTGGCAGCAACGAAACCAACAACCCCACCGGCCATGGCGTCGGGTCCGCCGGCAACGGCGGCGCGGGAGGCGTCGGCGGCAACGGCGGCAACGGCACCGACGGCGGCACCGGCGGCACCGGCGGCAACGCGGCCGGTGCGGTGGCAGGCGGCCAAGGCGGCCAGGGTGGCGCCGGCGGCAACGCGGGGGCGGGAGGCGCCGGCGGCGATGGCGGCGGCACCAGCGCCGTCGGCGCCTCCGGGGGCGACGGCGGTAACGCCGGAAACACAGGTACGGCCGGCAACGGCGGCACCGGCGGGGCCGGCGGCCAGGCCGACGCCGCGGGAGCCAACGGCGGCCAGGGCGGTCAGGGTGGCGCCGGCGGGAACGTCAATGCCAGCACCCCGGGCGCGGCCGCCAGCGGCGGCGACGGCGGCAACGCCACCGGCGGCACCGGCGGGGCCGGCGGGGCCGGCGGTAACGCCAGCGCGGGCGGTCACGGGGGCACCGGCGGCGCGGGCGGCGCGGCTAGCACTGCGGTCGGCGGCGGCGACGGCGGCACCGGCGGGCCCGGCGGTAATGGCGGCACGACCGTGGCCGGCGGACAGGGCGGCCTCGGCGGTTCTGTCACCACCGGAACCGGCGGTCAGGGCGGCGACGGCGGAACCGCCGGCGTCGGTGGCGCCGGTGGCAACGGCGGGGCCGGTGGGGCTGGTCAACCGGCGGTCGGCGGTAACGGCGCCGGAACGGCGGGCGGCGCCGGCAAGGGCGGCGACGGCACGGCCGGCCAGTCCGGCGGCACCGGTGGCAGCGGCGGCAGTGCTGGCCTTCCCGGTGGCACCACCGGCGGCGGGGGCGACGGCCAAGACGGCGGTATCGGCGGCAACGGCGGCGCCAACGGCGCCGGGACCCCCGGCGGGGTGGCTCCCGGGCTCGGCGTCACCGGCGGCCCGACGCCTGGTCAGCCCGGTCAGCCCGGCCACGCCGGCCCGGGTGCCGGCGGGGCCGGCGGCTCGGGTGGCAGCGGCGGCGCCCCGGGCATCGGAGCACCCGGAACGTAGGGAGTCGCCAAGCCCGACAACGGAGAGGCCCGCTTCGGCGGGTCTCTTCGTTGTTGTGCGGTTGTCGCCGGGAGAACCACGAAAGGCCCGCTACCGCGGGCCTTTCTGACGCTCGGGCCTCAGGCGCGGGGCCGGCCCTCGGCAAACAACCGGACCAACTGGTCGCGCCGCTCGATGCCGAGTTTGGCGAACATCCGGTAGAGATGCCCGTCGACGGTGCGTACCGACACCGAGAGCCGGTCGGCGATCTGACGGTTGGGCAGACCGGCGGCGACGAGCATCGCGATCTCGCGCTCCCGGTCGGTGATCGGCAGCGGCTGAGTCACCGCCGCGACTGCCGGAGTGTGGATGTCACCTTGACGGGCCAACCACTGTGTCCGCGTCGACGACTCCAATTGCTTGCCGCGTTGACCGCTGCGCGCGTATTCGGCGGATGCCTGGGCCGCCGCATCCGCGGCGAGTGCGAACGCGCCCAGGGTCGCGAACTTGTCCGACGCGATGCTCAACAGGTCGGCGTTGTGGTCAGCCAGACCGCGAGCATGCGCCGCAACCGCATTGGGCAACGGGGCGTCCAGTGTCTCGGCGAGCTCTGCCAGCCGGTCGGCATGCGAGCGGTCGCCGAATCTGACCGCGGTGTGCAGCGCCCGCATCTCGACCGCGTGCATCCCGGATCGGCGGGCGCTCTGCGCCGCCCGCAGTGCGTGGGCGCGCGCATCGGAGATCTGACCGTGCGCTGCCCGCTCCCAGGCCCGGGCCATCTCGAGTTCCGGTGAGAACGCGGCGATTTGCGCTCCATAGGCTTCTTCGCAATGCCGCAATGCGGCGGAGGCCGACGCAGCGTTGCCTCGCGCCGCTTCGGCTTGGGTGGCCCACGCGTTGGCCAGCATCGGCCACAGCGATAGGGAAGCGCCCGACAACACCGGCATCGAGTCCTGAAACGACGAACATGCCAAGGTCAGTTGACCGCGTGCCAGTTGTACCAGGCCGAACAGCACCCCGACCATCGAATCGGGTTCCGGGACGCCGGCAGCCATGGTGGCATAGCGTTCGGCGACCATTTCGGTCGCGGCCAAATCCCCGGCGGTGACCAGTGCCATGACCTCGGCGATACCGAGCCCGAATCGGATCATCCCGGAGCGACTGTGCGCAGCCGCCCGCAGTCCCAGGTCAGCGATTCCGTAGACCTCGCCGAAGCGCCCCGCTGCGGTCAATGCGTGCGCAGTGGGCAACGCAGCCAAGGCGGTCGCGGCCGGCCAGACGTCCGCCGCGCAGAACGGCGGTCCGGAACGAACCGTTTTTGCGAGGTTGCCGGTGAAGAACGTGAAAGCAACCTCGAGGGCGCGGCACAGAGCGGCGCTCACCTCCGAGTGGGCGCGACCTTGCACCTCGGCGAGAACCGCCCATGCGGAATCGATCTCACCGCAGTTCCAGAATAGGTTCGACGCGCGAAGACAACCCCATTGAACTATTAACGCGTCGTCGGCGCCGTCGAGGCTGACATCGGTCAACACCGACTCGGCGTCGTCGCCTCGGCCTTGCCACAACAGTGCGTCTCCGAGAACGAGGGCCGCCGGTAGGCCACCGTCGCGGTCAAAGGCGAAGCGGGCCAACTCTTCTGCATGGCCGAGGTTGGACATCGCCGCCGCCCGCACCGCCGCGCCGATGATCAGCTTGAAGTCGGGATCCAAGTCGCTGCAGATCATGAATTGGGCCATCCGGATCTTGCCGCGCACGTCGGGCAACCGCAAGCGCCGCCCGCCACCAAGAAGGTACTTGTCGAAGGCGTTGAACAGCACACCGTTGAGTCGGCGGGCGCGCACCACCCCGACACGCTCAAGCACCGCTTCACAGATGATGGGGTGAGTCACCTGGACCAGGGTTCCCCCGGCATCGGAAGTCAGATGAATCAACCGGTGACGCTCCAGCCCGGAAACGGCTTCGGGAGAACAGAGCTCGCGGAAGACCTCCCAGTCCAGCAACTCGGCGGTCGCCAGGATCTCAAGTGCCTCGAGCTCTTCAGGGGTGAGCGCCTGGAGCCGGAAGCCGAGTAGGACAGACAGTTCCTGGTCGGCGTGCAGGGAACCTTTGAGCTGCCAGCCGTACTCGTCTTGCACCAGGACGCCGTCATCGCGGCCGGCCCGCAGCAGTCCGCGCAGATACAGCGGACTTCCGCCGCTTCGGTCGTGCAACCGGTTGATTGCCTGGGGGCTCACGACACCACCGAGTACCCGGCGGGCGAGTTCGCCGGTCTGTTCGCGGGTGAACGGATTGATGCGCATGTTCAACAGCAACTGTTCTTTGAGCAGTGCGGTGACCGCATCGAGAAGCGTTTCGCCGGCCCGGATCACCACGATCACCTGCGCCGTGCCTTCGGCGGCCAGCTGGTAGACCAGGGTGGCCGACAACGGATCGAGCAGTTGAGCGTCATCGACCACGATCACCGGGTTCTCGGCGGCCTCGAGGTTCTTGTGCGCGATCGCCAACATCGCTGCCGGCTCGCACGATGCATCGACGGTCACCGACCGGGAGAACGCCCCCAACGGCACATCGCGGCCGGTCTGGGTGCCCAGCACAAACCGGACTGTGCGCCCGGCCGCATTGAGACGGGCTCCGAGCGCACGAGCCAGCGTCGACTTGCCGACACCGCTGTCGCCGACCAGAGCGACGCCCTGAAACTCCGAATCCGGTTCGAGAGTCGCCAAGGCCTCGCGCAGCTCATCGTCGCGGCCGACGATCGGCCACGCCGAAACAGCTTCAGCCTTGCTGCGCAAAGGATCCGACCTCCCCCGGGGCCAACTGCGTTTGGCGCAAAACTACGCCGCGGGTATCGGGGGTGTACATATTTCCGCAGCCGAAAAACAAACGTTGACGAACGCGTCAAAAAGTGCCGCTCACCAGCGCGGCTACCTCGCCGATCGCTCAGTGGGTGCGCTCGAAAACCAGCCAGCGCAACTCGATCGGGCTGTTCTCCCTCGACGTGCGGAACGCATCCAGCCCGCTTACCCAGTCGACGTACCAGCTGGTGGGCGGCCAGGCGCCATCGGGCAAATGAGCCTTCTCGTACTCGTAGACGGAGTCGTCGGCAACCAGCCCCAGCGGCAAGCCGGCTGCCGCGGCTGAGATTTCATCGCGAGTGAACAGGCTCGAGTACACCTGCTGGCAGAATTCGCGGGCGGCATCGTCGGGCTCGTAGCCCGCACCGGCCAGGAACGCGTTGAATACCAGCCGGCCGCCGGGCGCCAGACAGCGAGCGGCGAGTTCGAAGAGGCTGCGCACCTGTTGCGTCGACCGGAAATCGGTCAACACCTCCGAGAGCACGATCAGCTGGTAGTCGTCGCGCAGGTCGTCGGCGTCGACGAATACGTCACGCACGATGACGCGCACGTCCAACAATTCCCGGTTCGCCTCATGCGTGAGTATCTCGGCGAACTTCGGGGTCATCTCCACGACGTCGACCGGATGCCCGCGTCGTGCCAGCGCCAGGGCATTGCGCCCGGTGCCGGCGCCGATCTCGAGCACGCGATGCGCGGCAGGATCATCGGCTTCGGAAGCGAGTTGCCAGACCCGGGCATCGGGCTCGGTGCCGAACAGCGGCGGCTCCCGCGTCGCCAGCCAGCGCTCGTACGCCTCGGCGATCGAGGTCCATTCGGCGCGGACCGTGTAGTTCAGGGTGAGACCGATCGGGGCCTCGTAGGAGATGACGATGTTCGAGCGCGGCGATGCCGTGTAGGCGGCGGTTAGTTGGCCCTCCAACACCTCGCGCAGATGGGCGAGTTCGGCGTCGTTGAAACGCTTGCCCAGGCCGGCGAACACCGTGTCGCACATCGACACGTATTCGTCGAGCATGCTCGGGACGGCCGGCAGTACGACCTGGCCACTGATCCGCGCGCGCGTATAGAAACGCCGCAACATGGCGTCCTTGGCGGCCTGCGCTCGATCAACCGATGACGACGGCGAATTCTCCACAGCCCTCTTCTACACGATCGTGGATCGCTTTGCCTCGGCAATCGCGCTGAGCTGTCCGCGGCCGTCTGGCGACAGCCGTTTCCGCTGGTCCAGTAAGCTGGCGAACCATGCATGACGGGCTGCGCAGGCTGGGGGTGATGGGCGGGACGTTTGATCCCATCCACTACGGCCACCTGGTCGCAGCCAGCGAGGTAGCCCACAAGTTCGCGCTGGACGAGGTCGTGTTCGTACCCAGCGGTCAGCCCTGGCAAAAGGAACGGCACGTCTCGGCGGCCGAGGACCGGTACCTGATGACGGTGATCGCCACGGCGTCCAATCCGCGCTTTTCGGTGAGCCGGGTGGACATCGACCGCACCGGTCCCACCTACACCCGCGACACGTTGCGGGACCTGCACGCGCTGAACCCGCAATCCGAGCTCTATTTCATCACCGGCGCCGACGCGTTGGCGTCGATATTGTCCTGGCAGGGGTGGGAGGAGCTGTTCGACTTGGCGCGTTTCGTCGGGGTCAGCCGGCCCGGATTCGAGCTGCGGCATGACCACATCACCGGTGTGCTGGGCGAACTGGAGGAGAGCGCGTTGACCTTGGTGGAGATCCCGGCGTTGGCAATCTCGTCGACCGATTGCCGCCAACGCGCCGAGCAGCGCCGGCCGCTGTGGTACCTGATGCCCGACGGCGTCGTGCAGTACGTGTCCAAGCGCCGGCTCTACCGCAGTGATCCGGACGCCAGCAAGGCCGTCGGCCGATCCACCAGCCTGGCCGCCGGGAATAACGCATGACGGCGACCAGCGAAGCGATCGATATGGCGACGGTGGCCGCGGTGGCCGCCGCGTCCAAGCTCGCCACCGACGTCGTCGTCATCGACGTATCCGCCCACTTGGTCATCACCGACTGCTTCGTGATCGCCTCGGCGTCCAACGAACGTCAGGTCAACGCCATCGTCGACGAGGTGGAGGAGAAGATGCGGCTGGCCGGGTACAAGCCGGCGCGCCGCGAAGGCACCCGGGAGGGGCGCTGGACGCTGCTGGACTACGTCGACATCGTGGTGCACATCCAGCACCAGGACGAGCGGGACTTCTACGCGCTGGACCGGCTGTGGAAGGACTGCCCACTGGTACCGGTGGACTTAGCGGGCTCGGCCGCCGAGTCGGCGCCGGGGGATGCGACGTGAGGGTCCGCCGACTGATCCTGTTGCGGCACGGCCAGACCGAGTTCAATGCCGGCAGCAGGATGCAGGGTCAATTGGACACCGTCCTGAGCGATCTGGGTCGCGCGCAAGCGGAGGCGGCCGCCGAGGTGCTGCGCAAGCGCCATCCGCTGCTGATCGTGTCGTCGGATCTGTGGCGCGCCTACGACACCGCCACGGTGCTGGCCGAGCACAACGGGTTGCAGGTCCGGGTGGATACCCGCCTGCGCGAAACACACCTGGGCGACTGGCAGGGCCTGACCCATGAGGAGGTTGACGCCGTGGCGCCGGGTGCCCGGCTGGCCTGGCGTGACGACGCCCGATGGGCTCCGCACGGCGGCGAGAGCAGAGTGGATGTGGCCGCGCGCAGTGAACCGCTGGTCGCCGAGTTGGTGGCCGGCGAGCCGGACTGGGGGAGCGGTGACGCTGACCGGCCGGTGGTGCTGGTGGCCCACGGTGGCCTGATCGCCGCCCTGACCGCGGCGTTGCTGCGTCTTCCGGTCGAGAACTGGCCGGTGCTGGGTGGAATGGCCAACGCCAGCTGGACCCAGCTCAGCGGGTACTCGGAGGCCGGAGTGACCGATCCGGCCGACGTCCGATGGCGCCTGGATGTCTGGAACGCGTCAGCACAGGTAGCCGGCGATGTCCTCTGAACCGACGATGTCCTCGCCATCCCGTCCGACGCTGTTGATCTTCGCCGATTCGCTGTCGTACTACGGGCCCACCGGCGGGCTGCCGGCCGACGACCCGCGGATCTGGCCGAACATCGTTGGGGCGCAGCTGGGCTGGGATGTCGAGTTGATCGGACGGATCGGCTGGACCAGTCGGGACGTTTGGTGGGCGGCCACCCAGGATCCGCGCGCCTGGGCCGCCCTGCCCCGGGCCGGGGCCGTCATCATCGCCACCAGCGGGATGGATTCGCTGCCCTCGGTGTGGCCGACCGCGCTGCGCGAGTTGATCCGGTATGTGCGGCCGCCCTGGCTGCGACGCTGGGTGCGCGACGGTTACGGTTGGCTGCAGCCCCGGCTCTCGCCGCTGGCCCGGGCGGCACTGCCGCCGCGGCTGACCGCCGATTACCTTGAAATGACCCGTGGTGCAATCGATTTCAACCGGCCGGGGATCCCGATCGTGGCCTGCCTGCCGTCGGTTCACATCGCCGATACCTATGGCCGCGCCCACCATGGGCGAGAGCCGACGGTGCGGGCGATCACGCAATGGGCGCAGCGGCACGACGTCGGGCTGGTCGATCTGAAGTTGGGCGTGGCCGACGAGGTCATGAGCGGGCGGGCCAACCCGGACGGCATCCACTGGAACTTCGAAGCGCACCGGGGTGTCGCCGAACTGATGCTCAAAGCGCTGGCCGAGGCCGGCGTGCCCGGACAGGCGGAATGACCGGCCCCTCCGTCGTCGTGGTCACCGACTCGTCGGCGTGCCTACCCACGGAACTGCGTGATCGGTGGGACATCCGCGTGGTGCCGCTGCACATTCTGCTCGACGGCGCCGACCTGCGCGACGGCATCGATGATGTGCCCGAGGAGATCTACGCCCGGGACGGCGTAAGCACGGCCGGAAGCAACCCCGAGGAGCTGACCGAGGCCTATCGGAACGGGTTGGCCGACAGCGGCGGCGCCGGCGTGGTGGCGATCCACATCTCCTCGGCACTGTCCGGCACGTTCGGCACCGCCGAGCACGTCGCCGCCGAAATCGGCCCCGGTGTCCGGGTTATCGACTCGAGGTCTGCGGCGATGGGCACCGGATTCGTGGCGCTCGCCGCCGCCCGCGCTGCCGCCGGCGGCGCCGATCTGGACGGGGTGGCGGCCGCCGCCGAGGCAGCCGTGCAGCGCAGCCGCGCCTACCTGGTGGTACAGCGGCTGGACAATCTGCGGCGCAGCGGCCGGATCGGCAGTGCGGCGGCCTGGCTGGGAACCGCACTGTCGCTCAAGCCGCTGTTGGCGGTGGACGATGGGAAACTCGTACTGGCCCAGCGGATCCGCACCGTCAACAAGGCCGTCGCATCGATGATCGATCGGGTCTGCGATGCGGTCGGTGATCGTCCCGCCGGGCTGGCCGTGCAACATGTCGCCAATCCGCACGGGGCACAAGAGGTGGCCGGTGCGCTGGCGGAGCGGTTGCCGTCCTGCGAGCCGGCCATCATCACCGACCTGGGACCGACGTTGGCCCTGCATGTCGGGGCCGGCGCGGTCGCGGTGTGCGTGGACCTGAATCCGGGAGAGGCTCCGGCCGGCGTCTGACCCGCCG
Organism: Mycolicibacter sinensis; assembly: GCF_001673565.1. Taxonomy (GTDB): domain Bacteria; phylum Actinomycetota; class Actinomycetes; order Mycobacteriales; family Mycobacteriaceae; genus Mycobacterium; species Mycobacterium sinense_C. Next base: position 20,605 of record NZ_LZMF01000123.1, on the reverse strand, counting down.
TCTACTGCGTGGCGAACCTGTCGGTGTCTGCGGCCGGATCGGTGTGGGGCGTGTGGGCCGCGATCCCACGGATGTTCTTGTTGGGGCCCCACGGGCGGACCACCTGAGGCCACCAGAACCACTTGCCCAGCATCGTCGCGATCGACGGCATGAAGAACGCCCGGACCACGAAGGTGTCCAGCAGCAACCCGATGGCCACGGTTGTGCCGTACATGCCGATCGCCTTGAGATCGCTGAAGAACATGATGCCCATGGTCGCGGCGAACACCATGCCCGCCGAGGTCACCACGCCACCGCTGCCGGCCATCGCCCGGATATAGCCGGTCTTCAGCCCGGCGTGGATCTCCTCTTCGAACCGCGAGACCAGCAGCAGGTTGTAGTCCGAACCCACCGCCAGTAGCACGATCACCGCCAAAACCAGGGTCACCCAGTAGATGTGCTGGCCGAAGATGTGTTGCCAGATCAGCACCGAGATGCCGAAGGACGCCGCGATCGAACTGGAAGCGGTACCCAGGATCACCAGCGCGGCCACCATGCTGCGGGTGATCATCATCATGATCAAGAAGATCAGGGTCAGCGACGCGACCACCGCGATCATCAGGTCGTACTTGGCGCCGTTGCTCATGTCTTCGTAGAGGGCGGCCATCCCGCCGACGTAGACCTTGGCGTCCGACAGCGAGGACTGCTTGAGTGCCTCCTGCGCGGCGATGCGCTCCGGCTCCACGCGGGCAATGCCCTCCGCGGTGGCCGGGTAGGTCTGGTGGGTGACGAAGAAGCGCGCCGACTTGCCGTCCGGCGACATGAACAGGCGCAGCCCCGTCTGGAAGTCCTTGTTATCGAATGCTTCCGCGGGTAGGTAGAAGAAGTCGTCGTTCTTCGAGTCGTCGAAACTCTGCCCCATCATGATCTGGGTGTTGCTCAGATCCTCCATCTGGTTGACGAACGCCGAGAAGGTGGAATGCACGGTCAGCACCAGGCCGCGCATGATCCTCATGGTGTCGACGACGGCGGGCAGCAACTCCACCGCCTGTGGCAGCAAGCGGGCCGTCTTGGTGATGTCGGCTGACAGGTGGTGCAATTGCTCGGTGAGCTGGTCGACACCGTCGGTGGTGTCGAAGGTGCTCCGCAGCGCCCAGCACATCGGGATGTCGAAGCAGTGCGGCTCCCAGTAGAAGTAGCTGCGCAGCGGCCGGAACTGGTCGTCGAAGTCGGCCAGATGGTCGCGGATCCGGTCGGAGACCTCCACGGTGCGCTCGGTGACCTCGGCGGTGTCATCGAAGGTCCGGTCGACCTCCTGCAGGTAGCCGTACATCTGGATCAGCAACTCGATGTCCTTGTCGAGCTGCTGGGAGATCGTGTCGATGTCTTTGATCCGGTCCTTGAGCGTCTTCATGTTCTGGATCATCAACTGATTGGACGCACTGAGCTGGAAGGGAACCGAGCTGTGCTGCAACGGGATTCCCAACGGCCGGGTGATGTCCTGGATCATGGCGATGCCGTGCACCCGCATGATGTTCTTGGCGACCCGGTCCAGCACCAGCATGTCGGCCGGGTTCCGCATGTCGTGGTCGGAGGTCACCATGGTGATGTCGGGGGCCATCCGGGCGGCCGAGAAGTGCTTCTCGGCGGCGGCATAACTGACGTTGACCGGGGTTTCCTTCGGCAGGTACTTCCGGTCGTCGTATCCGGGTTTGAACCCCGGCAGGGCGACCAGTCCGACCATGATGACCGCCAGGCTGGCCACCGCGATCGGACCCGGCCAGCGCACGACCGAGACCCCGGCGCGGCGCCAGAACCCACCCGGCTTGGCTGGTTTGGGCTCCAGCAGCCCGAAGCTGGTGACCACCACCAGCAACGCCGGTCCCAGGGTGAGTGCGGCGGCGACCACGACGATCATGCCCACCGAGACCGGGATGCCCATGGTGTGGAAGTAGGGCAGCCGGGTGAAGTACAACACCGCCGACGCCCCCGCGATGGTTAGGCCCGACCCCAGCACGACGGGGGTGACGCTGCGCACGGTGGTGTAGTAGGCGTCGACCCGCTCTTCGCCGGCCAGCCGGGCCTCGCGGTAGCGGCCGATCAGGAAGATGCCGTAATCGGTACCGGCGGCGATCGCCAGCATCACCATGATGTTGACCGCGAACGTCGTCAGACCCATCACGTTGTTGAACCCGAGCACCGCGACGACGCCGCGCGCGCAGATCAGTTCCAGCAGCGTCAGGAACAGCTGCGTCAGCATCGCCGAGATGGACCGGAAGACGATCAGCAGCATGATTGCGATCGCGGCGATGGTGAACAGGGTGATCTTCACCAGGCTGGCGTCGCCGATCTCGCGCAGATCCGCGGTCAGCGCTGCCGGACCGGCGACATAGGCCTGCACGCCGGGTGGGGCGGGAGTGTCGTCGATGTGCTTGCGGACCGCTTGCACCGAGTCGTTGGCTTCGGTCATGCCCTGGTTGCCGACCAGGTTGAGCATGATGTAGGCCGCTTTGGCGTCGGAGCTCTGCACACCGGCCGCGGTCAACCGGTCACGCCAGAAGTCCTGCGCGTGCTCGACGTGGTCCTTGTCGGCGACCAACTTCTTGACGATTTCGTCGTAGTAGCGGTGGGCGTCCTCGCCGAGTTCGTCCTCGCCGACCACCACCATCATCACGGTGCTGTTGGATTTGTATTCCTGGAAGTTCTCGCCGACCAGCTGACTGGCGACCATCGACGGCGCGTCCATCGGCGCCAGCGGGGCCGAGTGTTCCTCGGAGATCACTTCCAGCTGGGGCACAAGGATATTGACCAGGACGGTGAACACGATCCAGACGATGATGATCGGCACCGCGAAGATGCGCAGCATGTGTGCGAAGAACGGCCGTTTGACGTGCGGGTCCTGGTGCTCGTCGAGCCGCGCTCGGATCCGTTTGATCATCCGGACTTCACCAGGCAGAAGGTCTGGGCGTTCAGCCCGGTGGCGCGTCGTTCGTCGAGCAGCCGGTCGTCGATCTTGATCCGGCAGCCGATCTCACCGGTGTTGCCCTGCACGATCATGTTGGCCTGCACTGCGGGAAGCACGGTGACGACGGTGTAGGACCAGGGCAGCGGCACATTGTTGAGTTGATGGACGTTGGCCTCGGCGTCCCAGTAGTTGATGTCGGCGGTGGTGCCCGGAGGACCGAATGCCTCGTAGGCGACGTACTTGGGGTTGAACTGCACGATCTCGATGCCGGCGCCGGCGTGGGGGTTGAGGTCCTGGGAGGCGAACACCTTGTGCAGCCGGGTGACGATCACGGCGGATATGAAGACGACCACGATGAAGACCAGCGGAATCCAATGCCTTTTGACTATTGCGGCGATCGGAATCTTCCTCATATCACCGCCTTCCGCTGGTCGATAGTGCGGTCGAACGCCGGCAGCGGACAGGGTGTGTTCCGGCCTCGCCGGAATCGTCGAAGGCTGCCACGAATATCGTCCTCGGGCAGCATAAACCTTCGCTTGGCTAACGATCGCAACGGGTGCGCACGCTGGGTGTGCCGACTGCAGAAGTCCCCGGTAGGTCGGCAGTGTCGCCGGCCTTTCAGTAGCATGGCCGCTGATGCACGGTCTGGTGAATGGCGTCCGAGTCGGCGCAGTGGTCATCGTGGTAGCGCTGGCGCTGGCCGGTTGCAGCGGCAACGGCAGGTCAGGCGCGAAATCGTCGGAGTCGACCACGCCCGGGGCGTCCTGGTCGCGCCCGGATGCGCCGCCTGATCCGCACACCCTGCTGCGCGCGGGGGACCTGGCCGTTTCGCAGGTGCCGGCCAGCGTGCTGATCTTCATCGAGAGCGAAACCAACGATTCCGGCAGCTGGAAGGCGCGGGTGGTCACCCCCGACGGCGCCGAACGGCAGCTCAAGATCGAATCCGACGGTGAGTCGGTGCTGGTCGGCCCGACCGTCACCGAGGACAGCGACGCCGACAAGGCCAAACGACGCGCCAATCTGGACGGCGCCCACCTGGACTACCGGGCCGCGGTGAAGAAGGTGCTGAGCGCGGTGCCCGACGGCTCGGTGACCGAGTTGAGCCTGCTCGACATGAACGGCACCGTGGTGTGGGACGCCGACGTGTGGGACACCGAGCTGGTCGAACACGACGTCACCATCGATGCCGCGTCGGGGGCGATCACCACCAACCGCCCGGTTTGATCAGCTCGCGGCGCGGCCGGTGATCGGCGGCAGGTCGGCCAGGGTGACGATGCCCGGCGCGGCCGCGACCACCGCGGGCACCGCATTGGTCACCGGCATGGCGGTGTAGATCGAACCCAATCCGTTGAAGTTCGGCTCGCTCCAGTCCTTGGGCGGCAGGCAGTTGATGACGGTGCGCATGTTCGGCACTCCGAACACCTGGATCACGTGGCCGTGCGCCACCGGCTTGGGCGGCGTGACGTGGCTGCCCATGATCCAGTTGAATCCCACGCTGACCACGTTGCGCTCACCGACCCAACCGCGGTGGTAGCCGAAGACACTGCCCACGGTTCCGGCGGGGATCTTCATGAAGCCCAGATCGCTGTCACCGGTCGCGGCGGTGAACTGCACGTCGAAAGTCATCCTGTCCAGCTGCGCGCCGATCGCGTCGGCCATCATCGCCGCGGACTCGGCGAACACCTCGCATTCGCGGCGGACACTCTCGGCTAGCCCCGGGGTCTCGGGGTCCTGGCCGAAGCCCATCGCCGCCATGGTGGCCGCGGACTCGTACGTCGAGCAGTCCACCGATTCGGTGATCCGGATCTCGTCGACCCGCTCACACGCCCCCGACAGCACCATGCCGACCATGTTGGTCAGCCCGGGGTGCGCACCACTGCCGAACATCGTCGAGTTCCCGGCCCGGCAGGCATCCTCGATGCGGGTGCGGTCTTCCGGGGTCTGCTTGCCGCCGGTGATCCAGGCGGCCGTGGAGCACACGTTGATGCCGGCTTCCAGCAGCCGGACCAATTCGTCGATGCTCGGCCACAGCGGGTTGTAGCAACAGGCGTCGGGCTTCAGCGCGATCAAGGCGTCGATGTCGTCGGTGGCGGTGATCCCGGTCGGTTCCGGCCAGCCGGCCAACTCGGCAGCGTCCACTCCGACCTTGTTCTTGCCGTGGGCGTAGACGCCGACCAACTCCATGTCGGGACGGCCGATGATGGCGTGCAGCGAGCGCTGTCCGATGTTGCCGGTGGTCCATTGGATGACGCGCAGCGGTGTGCTCATGGCTCCACACCTTATTGGGATGCGGCGCGCCGCCGGTTGTGGCACCGTCGAAGTCCGTGACCGATGTGACCGTGCGGACCGCGCAGGACGACGACTGGGCGGCGATCTCGCTGTTGGAGGCCGCCGGCTTCGGGTCGTTCACCCACCCGGACCAGGTCGAGGCCATTCGGACCCTGGTCCCGCCCGGCGGCGCGGTGGTGGCCTGCGAAGGCGGCGAGGTGATCGGCGTGGCGTTCTACCTCGACCTGCGGCTCACGGTTCCCGGCGGGGCGGTGCTGCCGGCCGCAGGCATCAGCGGCGTGGTCGTTGCGCCCACCCACCGCCGGCGCGGCGTGCTGCGCGCCATGTACGTCGAATTGCACCGGCGCATCGCCGATTCCGGATATCCGGTGGCGGCGCTGACCGCCAGCGAAGGCGGCATCTACGGGCGATTCGGTTACGGCCCGGCCACCGTCGACCAGGAGCTGACCATCGACCGGCGGTTCGCGGTGTTCCACCCCGACGCACCCGACCCCGGCGGGGTCCGGCTGGTCCGGGCCGGTGACCACCGCGACGAGTTCGCCGCGATCTACGACCGTTGCCGCGAGCGCACCCCCGGTGGGTTGGTACGCCCGATCCCGCTCTGGGACGACCTGCTCGCCGACCGGGAAGGCGACCGCGACGGCGGCACCGCTTGGATGGCGCTGCTGCACCCGGACGGTTACGCCCTGTACCGGGTGCACGGGGCGAAGCCCAAGACGGTGCGGGTGGCGGAGCTGCGGGCCGTCACGCCGGAGGCGCACGCCGCGTTGTGGCGGGCGCTGCTGGGCATGGATCTGATGCAGACCGTCGTCATCGGCACCTACCCGGACGATCCGCTGCCCTATCTGTTGACCGACACCCGGTTGGCCCGCACCACCGCACGCACCGACGAGGGCTGGCTGCGGTTGATGGACATCCCGACCGCATTGGCGGCCCGCGACTACGCCGCAGACCTGAGTGTGGTCCTGGAGGTGTCCGACCGGTTCCGCGGCGACGGTGGCCGATTCGCGCTGGAAATCCGCGACGGCCGGGCGCAGTGCACCCGCTGCGACGCACCCGCGGACGCCGAACTGGATCTCGACGTGCTAGGCAGCCTTTACCTGGGAACTCACCGGGTGTCGGCGCTGGCCGCGGCGAACCGGTTGCGTTGTCAGGGCGGGCTCGCGCAGCGGCTCGATGCGGCGTTCGCCAGCGCGGTGCCGGCTCAGCTCGGCTTCTTCTTCTAAAGCGGCTACAGCTTGGCCAGGCCGTAGCGGTCCAGGTTGTCCATCAGCACGTGCACCTGATCCTGCGCAGAGCCCAGGGTGTGCTCGATCGCGGTGAGCCGGGCCGCGAGGTGACCGACCGGATACTCCCAGGTCATCCCGATCCCGCCGTGCAGCTGGATGGCCTCCTGAGCGATGTGCCGCCCGGAGCGGCCGATCTGCAGCTTGGCGCGTGCCGCGATCACCGGGTCGAGGTTGCCGTCGGCGATCGACATGGCCGCGTACATGCTCATGCTGCGGGCCAACTCCAGCGAGACGTACATGTCGGCGGCGCGCTGAGTCAGGGTCTGGAAGGTGTTGAGCGTGACGCCGAACTGCTTGCGGGTCTTGAGGTAGTCGGTGGTCAGCCGTAGTGCCTCTTCCATCGCCCCGACCGCCTCGGCGCACAGCGCCGAGGAGATGCGGATGAGCGCGTGCTCGATGGCACCGGTGGCGTCAGCGGCCTCACCGAGCGGAGCACCCGGGGTGTTGTCCAAGTCGATCTGGGCGCCGCGCCGGCCGTCAAAGGTTCGGTAGGGCGACCGGGTCAGGCCGTCGGCGTCTCCGTCGACCAGAAATAGTCCGGTTCCCCCATCGGGCAGGGCGGCGCTGACCACCAGGGTGTCGGCGCGGTCGCCGGTCAACACCGGGTTCTTGCGTCCACTGAGGCGCCACGAATCACCATGCTGCGCAGCCGCAGTGGTCACTTTGGCGTTCCCACCGCGCATACTCGGCTCGGTGTGGGCGAACGCCAGGATCTGCTCGCCCTCGGCGACGGCGTCGAGCAGTTTGCGCTGCTCGGCATCGCCGTGTTCGGCGATCAGCGCACCCGGCCCGAGTGCTCCGTGCACGACGGGCTCGGGGGCAACCCGCCGGCCGATCTCGGTGAGCACCACCATGATCTCTAGCGGTCCGGACTCCTCCGGTTCGAAACCGAGACCGAGAATTCCGGTGTCGGCCAGCTGTTTCCACACCTGAGTGTTGTAGCCGGGGTCGGCGTCGACGACCGTGTTGCGGGTCTCGGTGTCGTAGCCCGACAACATCGAACGGGTGGTGTCGCGGAGCAGAACCTGCTCGTCGCTGAGTTGAAAGTCCATGACCGTCGTACCTCCTACAGGCCCAGAATGGTGGACGCGATGATGGTGCGTTGCACCTCGTTGCTGCCGCCGTAGATCGATGTTTTGCGGTAGTTCAGGTAGGTCGGGGCGGCGTGCTGCGCCCACTCCGGAGTGGCGATGCCCTCGCCCGCCTCGAACGGCAGCACGTCGGGACCGGCGAGTTCGACGAACAGTTCGGTGACGGCCTGCTGCAGTTGGCTGCCGCGCAGCTTGAGCACCGACGACGCCGGGTTGGGCTTGCCGTCGGCGGAGTCACTCGACACCCGCATCTGGGTGAGTTCCAGTGCCAGCAAGTCGTTTTCGGCCTCGGCCAGCCGTGCCGCGAACAGCGGGTCATCGAGTGCGCCGAGCTCCTTGGCGCGCTCCTTGACCTCGGCGAGCCGCACCTTGGTGCGGGTTACCCCGGCGATCCCGGTGCGCTCGTTGCCCAGCAGGAACTTCGCGTAGGTCCAGCCGTGGTTCTCCTCGCCGACCAGCTGATCGGCGGGCACCCGCACGTCGGAGAAGAAGACCTCGTTGACCTCGTAGCCGCCGTCGATCAGCTTGATCGGCCGCATGGTGACGCCCGGCGTGTTCACCTCGAACAGCAGGAACGAGATGCCGGCCTGCTTTTTGGGGGCCTGCGGGTCGGTGCGCACCAGGCAGAAAATCCAGTCCGCGTACTGCCCGAGTGTGGTCCAGGTCTTCTGCCCGTTGACGATGTAGCTGTCGCCGTCGCGTATCGCGGTGGTGCGCAGCGACGCCAGGTCGGAGCCGGCGTCCGGCTCGGAAAACCCTTGGCACCACCAGATATCCAGGTTGGCGGTGGCCGGCAGGAAGCGTTCCTTGATGGCCTGGGAACCGAATTCGGCGATCACCGGGCCCACCATCTTGGCGTTGAAGGTCAGCGGCTCGGGCACCGACGCCAGTTGCATTTCGTCGAGCCAGATCTGGTGCTGGGTCAGCGTCCAGTCCTTGCCGCCCCACTCGACCGGCCAGTTGGGCACCGCGAGACCGTTCGCATTGAGGATCTTCTGCGTGGCCACGATGTCGTCGGGAAATATCGACTGGCCCAGCCGGCCGCGCTCCCGGATATCCGCGGGGATCTCGGTGGTGAAGAAGGTGCGCATCTCGTCGCGGAATGCGGCCTCCTCGGCGGTCAGTGCCAGTCTCACGTCGACCTCCCGGTTGGTTGGGTGAACTCACGGTTGGTATGCACCCTAATCGGAACCCGCCGCGCGGCGCGGCAAAGGTGCGGTCCCGGACCTGGAAACCGATCGGAACCGGTTAACGCAGGCGCTGGTATGCGTTTTTGTAGGCTATGAATTTATGAGACGGTCGCTCGTCGCACTATGTGTCCTGCTCTTTTGTGCGGTGTCGTGTTCGGCGGAGCCGGCCGGGGAGGCGCGGCCCGCGTCGTCGGCTTCGGCGCAGCAGCCCCCGCCCGCCCGGCCGGCCGCCCACCTCGGCCAGACACTGGACCTGATGCGGATCGGCGGGCAGAAGATCGCGGTGACGTTGACGGAGGTCATCGACCCCGCCACCGTGCCCAACGGCTGGGGCGAGGCCGGCAAGACCTACATCGCGACCAAACTGCGTATCGAGAACGCCGGAACGACGACCGTCGTCGGCAACAGCAACAGCGACGTCTCGGTGGTCGGCTCCGACGACCAGAACTACCAGGCCGATTTCGCCACCGTGACCGAGTGCCAGGACTTCGCCTACGGCTGGTTCCTGCTCGCCGCCGGCTCCTCGAGCACCGGCTGCGTCGTGTTCGCGCTGCCCGCGGGGGTCACCGCGACGAAAGTCCGCTACTCACCGTCCTCGGGCATCTCCCGTGACATCGGGGAATGGGTGAACCCGTAGTTGGGTTTCTGCACAACCGCGCGTTGATGGTTTGTCGTCATACGCCTGACGTGGTTTAGGATGGGTGTCGCCTGGGGCGTTGAGCCTCTGGAAGTGAGCCCGAGACCCGGCCGGACGACCGCGGCGCTCGGGCTTCGCGTTTTCCACGGGTTCATACGTCGCGAACAGCCGAGACGGCCGGCGTGATCAGCTGTCGCCAGCGCCCACCCTTAGCCCAGCACCATGCGACGGCATCGGGGACCGCCAGCAATGCGTCGGCATGCGAGCGCTTGTGTTCATAGTGGAGGGTATGGCGACAGTCAGCCGCGCGCGTGTACTCGATAAGCCGTTGGTTGTCCCAACTGAGCATGCTGTCGTCTTGGTCAAAGATGACGCGGGTGTCATTGCTGGCAGCATGATCGCGCACAAGTGACCACAGGCATGCGGCCCGACGTTCCCGGTCGTTGCGGTGCGCGGGGGATGCGGCGCGGTAGACGGTGGCTTGAACTCCTGCGGCGACGAGAGTGTCCGCGATGGTTCGTTTGCGTCCGTTCTTCTCATCCTTCATATGCAGGTAACGCTGACCTGGCAGCAACAGTCCGCGGACGACCGCTCGCAAATCAGCGAGGTCGCTGGTGGTATGCAGAGTGGCGACAAGTAGGTAGTCGCGTTGCTTGGTCTCGTCGACGTAGATGTGATCGGTGATGACGGTCGATTCTAGGGACGCGGTCGTTCGGCCCGCCTATCGTCGGCCGCGACCACCGGCGTTCTCCCCAACCGGGCATTGATCCACAGAACTGGCTCGAATCGTGTTGCGAGCGAGTGTCACTGCCAGAACCGCGGCCTACCGTCGGCGCATGGCACCAGAACTTCCCGGCGAGCGGCTGCAGCGTCGCCTCGGCCTGCTGCCCGAACCCGACCGCAGCGACGACACAGCCGAGCCCGATGACGAGGCCGGCCCGAACTCATTGCTGCCGCGCTGGCTACCCGACGGGACGGCTGACGCCGGTTGGCTCGCCAAGGTGCGGGCCGACCCGGGACGGGCCGGCACGGTCGCCCTGGCGGTGATCGCCGCGGTCGCGGTGCTCATCACCGTGTTCACCGTGCTCCGCGACCAGCCTGCGCCGGTGCGCAGCGCCAAACTGCCTCCGGTAGAGATGGTTTCGACCGCCAGCCCGCGTGCCGACGAACCCGCTGCGGCGCCGGCGGCATCCGACGCCGATCAGGTGGTGGTCAGCGTGGTCGGGTTGGTGCACAAGCCGGGGCTGGCGACGCTGGCGCCCGGCTCGCGGATCGCCGACGCGCTCACCGCCGCCGGCGGGGCCCTCGATGGCGCCGACACCATCGGGCTGAACCTGGCGCGGCCCCTGGTCGACGGCGAACAGATCGTGGTCGGGCTGGCGCCGCCGTCGGGTCCGCCGGTGCTCGGCAGCTCGGTCGGCGCCCCCTCGCGGGCACCGGAGGCGCCGCGGACCAGCACCGCGCCGGCTAAACCGGAGTCCAAATCCGGTGAACCGGTCAACCTCAACACCGCGACCGTCGAGCAGCTCGACGCGCTGCCCGGGGTCGGCCCGGTGACTGCCGCCGCCATCGTCGCGTGGCGCGAAAGCCACGGCAAATTCGCCCAGGTGGACCAGCTCGGCGAGGTCGACGGCATCGGTCCGGCGCGCCTGGAGAAGCTGCGTGCCCTGGTCCGCGTCTGACCGTGACCCCGCCTGAGGCTGCGCCGGCGGCCCGGCTGGATGTTCGGCTGGTGCCGGCGGCGCTCACCGGCTGGCTGGTCACCGCTGCGGGCATCCAGTGGCAGATCGGCGCCGCGCTGGCGCTGCTGTGCGCCCTGCTCGGTGCATTGTGCGGGGCAGCGTGCTGGTACGGCACGGAGACGCGGCGGCCCGGGTGGCGGCTGGCCGGTGCGGCACTGGCAGCGGCGGCAACCGTGGGGGCCGGGTTCGGCTGCGCCGTTGCGCTGCGCACCGACTCGGTCGTCCATCATCCGATCACCGCGGCGTTCGGCCGCACCGCGGCGGTGACGGTCACCCCGAGTGAGAGCCCGATGGCCGCCGGTGCCCGCCGGGTGATGTTCCGGGCCACGCTGCAGCAACTTGACGGCGCCGGATCCTCCGGCCGCGTAATGGTTTTCGCCTCAGGCATGGAATTCGACGAGGTGATGGTCGGCCAGTCGATGGCGTTCCCCGCCAAAGTCGCCCGCCCGGCCCGGCGTGACCTGACGGTCGCGACGCTGACCGCCGCGGGCGAACCCACCCGGGGCCGGCCCGGACTCATCGCGCGATCAGCCCATCAGGTGCGTGCCCGGTTTGCGGCGGCCGCCGGGCGGGTGCTGCCCGGCGAGCAGGCCCGGATGCTGCCCGCGCTGGTCCTCGGCGACACCTCGGGGATCACTGCGGCGACCGGGCGCGAGTTTCGGGCCGCAGGCCTGACGCACCTGATGGCGGTCTCGGGTGCCAATGTGACCATCGTCTGCGGCGCGATGTTGTTTTCGGCGCGTCTGGTCGGGCCGCGCGCGGCGGCGGTATTGGCCGGTTTCGCCTTGGTGGCGTTCGTGATCGTCGTGCAGCCGACGGCCAGTGTGTTGCGGGCGGCGGTGATGGGGGCGATCGCTTTGCTGGGGGTGCTCTCAGCGCGCCGGCGCCAGGCGATTCCGAGCCTGGCCGCCAGCGTGTTGGTGCTGCTGGCGCTGGCCCCGCATCTGGCCGTCGATGTCGGCTTCGCGCTGTCGGTGGTCGCCACCGCGGCGCTGGTGCTGATCGCACCGGTCTGGTCGGCGCGGCTGGTGGCTCGCGGCTGGCCGAAACCGGTGGCAGTTGCGGTCGCCGTGGCGTGGGCCGCCAACTTGGTCACCGCGCCGCTGATCGCCGGGATCTCCGGGCGGCTCAGCCTGGTCAGCCCGCTCGCCAACCTCGCGGTGGCGGTGCTGGTCGCGCCGATCACCGTGCTGGGCAGCGCGGCGGCGGTGCTGTGCGGGTGGTGGCCGGCGGCCGCCGAGCTGTTGATCCGCTTCACCGGGCCCGAACTGTGGTGGGTCTGCCACGTCGCGCACTGGGCCGGCGGGGTTCCTGCCGCCACCGTGCCGGTGCCCGCGGGGATGGCCGGGGTGGTCGGTGTGGGCGCCGCCGCGGTGCTGGGCGTGGTCTGCTGGCGTTGGCGAGGTGGCCGGTGGGTGCTGGCCGCCCTGGCGCTGGGCCTACTGGCCTGGTCGGTCTCGGAGGTGTTGACCGGCTGGGCGGGCGTCGGGACTGCGTGACACGATTGGCGGGTGAGCCAACCGGTTTCGCCGCTGCATCTGCTCCTCGGTGATGAGGAACTGCTGGTCGAGCGGGCGGTCGCGCAGGTACTGGCGGCGGTACGGGCCCAGGCCGGCAGCACCGACGTCCCGGTGGACCGGTTGCGGGCCGGCGAAGTCGAGGCGGGTGAGCTTGCCGAGCTGCTGAGCCCGTCGTTGTTCGCCGACGAACGGGTGGTGGTGCTCGACGCCGCCGGCGAGGCCGGCAAAGATGCCGTGACCCTGATCGGGTCGACGGCCGCCGATGTGCCGGCGGGCACCGTGCTGGTGGTGGTGCACTCCGGCGCCGGGCGAGCCAAGGCGCTGGCCGGCCAGCTGCGGGAACTCGGCGCCCAGGTGCACCCGTGCGCCAAGATCACCAAGGCCGCCGAACGCGCCGACTTCATTCGCTCCGAGTTTCGCCGGCTCAAGGTCCGGGTCGACGACGCCTGCGTCACGGCGCTGCTGGATGCGGTGGGCTCCGATATCCGTGAGCTGGCCTCGGCCTGCTCGCAGCTCGTCGCCGATACCGGCGGCCAGGTCGACGCCCTCGCGGTGCGCCGCTACCACAGCGGAAAAGCCGAGGTGAAAGGCTTCGACGTCGCCGATCGGGCCGTCGTCGGCGATGTCGAGGGCGCCACCGAGGCGCTGCGCTGGGCGATGATCCGTGGTGAACCGCACGTGGTGCTGGCCGACGCGCTGGCCGAGGCGATCCACACCATCGCCAGGGTCGGCCCCAAGTCCGGTGACCCCTACCGGCTGGCCGGCGAATTGGGCATGCCGCCGTGGCGGGTGCAGAAGGCGCAGAAACAGTCCCGCTATTGGTCGCGCGACTCGGTGGCTGTCGCGGTGCGGCTGGTGGCCGGCCTCAACGCCGACGTCAAGGGCGCTGCCGCCGACGCCGACTACGCACTGGAAGCCGCGGTCCGCAAAGTCGCCGAGCTGGCCGCGCGCTAACTGGTCCCGAGCAGACGCAAAAGCCCCCAAATTCCAACCGGAATGGGGGCCTTGGCTGGGGGCATCTCCCGCTTGCGGGCGACTGCTCCCGGGTGGATCAGAGCTTGTTGAGCGTTTGCGCCAGCGCCGACTTCTTGTTGGCGGCCTGGTTCTTGTGGATCACGCCCTTGCTCGCGGCCTTGTCCAGCTTGCGGCTGGTCGACACCAGCAGTTCGCCGGCCTTGTCCTTGTCGCCGGCCTCGGCGGCCTCACGGAAGGCGCGGATCGCGGTGCGCACCGCCGACTTCACCGACTGGTTGCGCAGCCGGGCGCGCTCGTTGGTCCGGTTGCGCTTCACCTGCGACTTGATGTTGGCCACGAAGTAGTTCCTTCTTAAAAGCTTGCGTTGGGTTCGCCTCCCGACGTGGGGGCAACGGCTGTTCAGATTACCAGCTGCCCGGTCAACTCCCCAACTTGGCTCAACCACGGCGCTCTGCGCTCAGCCTCCCGGGTGCACGTCGACCCGGTGCAGGTCGTCGCCGAGCTCGATCGGCCCGTCGAACTCCGCGGCCGCCAGCTTCCGCCACTGCTCCTCCTGCCCGGGCGCGATGGCAGGCACGTAATGGGTCAGCACCAGTGTGCCGACTCCGGCGCGCCGGGCGGTCGCGGCGGCTTCGGCCACCGACGAGTGGTAGTCGCAGATGTCGCGGATCCGCTGCTGGGGGAGCGCGTCGATGAGGTCCTTGCGGATCACGGTGTGGACCAGCGCGCCGGCTCCGGCGGCCAGCTCATCGAGGCTGTCACAAGGCACGGTGTCGCCGGCCAGCACCACCGAGGCGGTCCCGGATTCGTCGGCGTATTCGATCCGGAATCCGATCGTGGGCGCCACCGGCCGATGATCGGTGGGCGCCACGGTGATCTGCACCCCGTCGCGATCCCACACCGGGCCGGTGGTGTGTTCGTGCACCTCGACCGGGGGCGGGCCCGTCAGGTCGTCGTGGTGGGCGATCCGGTAGCCGATGTCGTGTCCGAAGGCGTGCAGCGTGGCCTCCACCACCTCCGCTGTTCCCGGCGGGCCGATGATCGGCAACGGCGCGGGGTCGGGGGTGAACGTGGTGACCCACCGGGTGATCAGCAGGTCGCCGAGGTCGGCGATGTGGTCACTGTGCAGATGGGTGAGTAGCAACGCCGACAGCGTGTTGGCCGACGCACCGGCAGCGGCCAACCGCTGCAGCACCCCGCGTCCGCAGTCCACCAGCAGTGCCTGGCCTCCGGCCCGGATCAGGGTCGACGGTCCGGCGCGGTTCGGGTCGGGGATCGGGCTTCCGGTGCCCAGCAGGGTGATCTCGATGGTCATGAGGCCACATATGCCACAGATGCGCACGCCGCGGTGGAGTTTCAACATCACCGCCCCGCATCCGCGGCAAATGGCCTAGCCTGGTGTGAAGCAGATCACTGCGGCGGGAGGCTTTTATGCGGATCGCGGATGTATTGCGGAACAAGGGCGCGGCGGTGGTGACCATCCATCCGGATGCCACCGTCATGGAGTTGCTGGCGGGTCTGGCCGAGCACAACATCGGCGCCATGGTGGTGATCGGACCCAACGGCCTGGAGGGGGTGGCCTCCGAGCGGGATGTGGTCCGCCAATTGCACGTCCACGGCGCGAGCATGCTGGCGCGGCCGGTGTCGGCGATCATGACCCAGTTGGTGGCGACCTGCACCAAATCCGACACCGCCGACGAAGTCAGCATGCTGATGACCGAGCACCGGGCGCGGCACATACCGGTGCTCGAAGACGGCCGGCTGGCCGGGATCGTCAGCATCGGTGACGTGGTGAAGTCGCGGATGGAGGAGCTGCAGGCCGAGCACGCGCAGCTGCGCTCCTACATCAGCCAGGGCTAGCGGCGATCGTCAGGCCGGTCAGCTCCAGGAGTAGTCGCTGCGCAGCCGGGCGGCCACGACCTCGAACACCGTGCGTTCCAGGATGGCGCCCTCACGCCGGATCGACTCCTCAGGCACGTCGAGCACCCGGTCCAGCCGCACCCAGCTGAGCCGGTGGGCCTCATCCCAGCTGCCCGCGCCGATGCCCAGCCAGTTGGTGTCGTCGGCGTGGCGCGGCTGGCTGGACAACATCAGCCCCAGCAACATGCTGCGGTCGCGTCCGACAACCAGCACCGGCCGGTCCTTGCCTTGGTCCGGGTCATCCTCGTAGGCCACCCAGGTCCAGACGATTTCGCCCGGGTCGGCCCGGCCGTTGAGGTCAGGCGCGTAGACCAGGCGCCGCGCGCGGTGCGCGCTGGGAACGCTGCTGTTGGTGACCGGCCGGCCCGCCGGGATCGCCGGCGACGGCTCCGACGCCGCGCCGCTGAGCACCTCGAGGCCGATCTTGATGCCCTGCTCGATGCCCCGCTGGATGCGCTGTTGCACCAGCGGAGCCTGCTCGAGTTGGCGGATGAACCGTGGAGCTTCGTTGAACACCAGGTTTTCCGCGAAACGCTGCACCGTCTGCCAGGGGCTCTTCCGCGGGGAAGCCATGATCGCAGCATAGGCGAATCAGGGTTGGAACAGCCGTGTGCCGGACGGTTGGCGGCCCGGCCAGGCCTGAATTTTCTTGACGCGGGGGTAAACAAAGCGCACAGGAACCTGTACGAAAACTGATGTGCCACTTGTGTTGTCCCGTGAAGCGTAGCGGCGTACGGTTCGAGAATATTCGTTAACACGGGGGCTTCTGGACGGTGGGATGTTGTGGTGACGAGGGGTTTCCACCGTCCGGGTTGATTTGATGCTGGTTGTCGGTCCCCGAGGAGTGATTTGGGGAGGGGATTAGTTATTCATCCTGCGTCCGATCTGTCGCCCTCCGCCGTCCAGCCACGGCTATCAAGAGGTATATGGGGTTACGCATCTTGACGCAGAGTTCGGCCGGCAACGGCACTAGTGAAACCGGCATGGCCCCTTGGGATTTCAGCCGCAGCGCTGAGGGGAATCCGCGGTAGGTTTCCGGTCGCAGTAGACATCTGAAAGGCATTGATTATGAGCATCCGCAAAATCGCCGTGGTCGGCGGCCTCGCGGCCGGCGCCGCATTCGCATTGGCGCCCTTGGCATCTGCCGTAACCGACCCGCTGGACCCCATCGTGGCTAGTGAGATCGGGTCGATGAACTTCCTCTTCGGGACCGATACCTTTCTCGCTGGGGTCCCCTCCAGCGACGTCGATACCAATACGCAGGGCTTCGACTTCATCAAGCCGGAGGACGTAGCGACGGTGCAGGGTGACGGTGTAACTCCTACCCCCTTCGATTTCCTGGTCTACGGGTTGAACCCGATAACGGCCGGGCTCGCCTCCGACCCCGGTGCGTACAACGTGTTCAACGGCTCGATGGTCCAATTCGACGACGGCATCAACTCGCTGCTGTTCGCGCTGGCGAACAACGGCGGTGTGCTCGACTGGGATAGCGGTGACCTGTTCGGTGGGAGCAGCGCGATGGACATTGCCAACAACGCCACCAGTGGATGGGAAGAGGCCGCGAACTACTTCAACTTCGGTTGGGGTGACCTGTTGGGATACTTCGGTATCTTCGGCTCGTAGTCACAGCTGAGAATCGAATCCCTGGGAGGTCCCTTCCGGGGGATTCGTCTTGGCACTGTCCTTTCGTGCTCCGGCCGGGAAGGCGCCACGCAACGCAGGGTTTGTGACGCGCTGGCTTAGGCCCCCTAAGAACCGACGGAATGCTGCTCTGGACCGCAATCACCTGGGAAAACTTCGCCAAACCATCTCATTCTCGATGGTGAAGTGAATGTTCGCTTGCGCTTGATCACAGGTATCTGTTAGCTTTGGGGAGCTTTGCAGCGGACGGTGCTGGGGGAGCATCCGGTGGGGCCACCCGCTCGCCGGTGGGACATCTGAAAGGCATAGAAACCATGAACATTCGCAAGATCGGCATCATCGGCAGCTTCGCCGCGGGAGCGGCATTCGCATTCGCGCCGCTGGCGGCCGCCGCGCCCGAGGACACCGACCCCTTTGACTGGAGCAGCATCGTCGACAGCCAGCACGCGTCGATGAACTGGCTCTTCAACACCGGGGCTACCCTCACTGGTGTCCCGGCGGCCGACATCGTCGCGCCCACCGAAACCTACCCGTTCGCGACCATCTCGCACGACGATTTGCTGGAGCAGAAGGCATTCGCCGCGCTGCTCTACGGCCCGAACTGGGCAGACGAGATGTCGTCAAGCGACTCGGGTTCCTTCAGCCTGCTCAACGGCGCGCTGATGGAGTTCAACAACGGCAGCAACACCGCCTTGTGGGCGCTGATGAACGACGGCGACAACCTCGACTGGGACAGCGGTGCGCTGTTCGGTGGGAATGCCGCGGAGGCCATCGCCACCGCTGCCGTCGCATCCGGCGACGGCTGGGCTCAGGCCGGTGACTACTTCGAGCTCGGGTTCAACGACCTCCTGGGCTACTTCGGCATGGGCGCGATCGAGGTCTAGATCGCCGTAAGTACGCAAACCCCCGGAGGCCCCCGGCGCCTCCGGGGGTTTCGTTTTGCAGCCGCTGCCTCGCTACCCTGAGTAGACAGTAGGCAGCACCGCCGCACCACCCGCTCACCAGGAGATTCCCATCAGCAGTTTCGCCGACCAGACCTTCACCGCGCCGGCGCAGATACGGAACTTCTGCATCATCGCCCACATCGACCACGGCAAATCCACGCTGGCCGACCGGATGCTGCAGCTCACCGGCGTCGTCGACGACCGGTCGATGCGGGCCCAGTACCTGGACCGGATGGACATCGAGCGCGAACGCGGCATCACCATCAAGGCCCAGAATGTGCGGCTGCCGTGGACGGCCAACGACGAGCAGTACGTCCTGCACCTGATCGACACCCCCGGCCACGTCGACTTCACCTACGAGGTGTCCCGCGCGCTGGAGGCCTGTGAGGGCGCCATCCTGCTGGTCGACGCCGCCCAGGGCATCGAAGCCCAGACCCTGGCCAACCTGTATTTGGCGCTGGATCGCGATCTGACCATCATCCCGGTGCTCAACAAGATCGACCTGCCCGCCGCCGATCCGGAGCGCTACGCCGCCGAACTGGCCCACATCATCGGCTGCGAACCCGAGGATGTGCTGAAGGTGTCCGGCAAGACCGGCGAAGGCGTGGCCGAGCTGCTCGACGAAGTCGTCAAGCAGGTGCCGCCGCCCACCGGCGATGCCGACGCGCCCACCCGGGCGATGATCTTCGACTCCGTCTACGACATCTACCGCGGCGTGGTCACCTACGTCCGTGTCGTCGACGGCAAGATCACCCCGCGCGAGAAGATCGCGATGATGTCCACCGGCGCCACCCACGAGCTGCTGGAAGTCGGCATCGTCTCCCCGGAACCCAAAGCCACCAAAGGGCTCGGCGTCGGCGAGGTCGGCTACCTGATCACCGGCGTGAAGGATGTGCGTCAATCCAAGGTCGGCGACACCGTCACCACCTCCCGACACGGCGCCACCGAGGCGCTCACCGGCTACCGCGAACCCAAGCCGATGGTCTACTCCGGGCTCTACCCGGTGGACGGCTCGGACTACCCGAACCTGCGCGACGCCCTGGACAAGCTGCAGCTCAACGACGCCGCCCTGACCTACGAGCCGGAAACCTCGGTGGCACTGGGCTTCGGATTCCGCTGCGGCTTCCTGGGCCTGCTGCACATGGAGATCACCCGGGAACGCCTCGAGCGCGAATTCAACCTGGACCTGATCTCCACCTCGCCCAACGTCGTCTACCGCGTGATCCGCGAGGACAACACCGAAATCATCGTCACCAACCCCTCGGACTGGCCGGAAGGCAAGATCCGCAACGTCTTCGAGCCCGTCGTCAAGACCACCATCATCGCCCCGAGCGAGTTCGTCGGAACCATCATGGAACTGTGCCAGTCCCGGCGCGGCGAGCTGGGCGGCATGGACTACCTCTCGCCCGAACGCGTCGAGCTGCGCTACACGATGCCGCTGGGCGAGATCATCTTCGACTTCTTCGACTCGCTGAAATCGCGCACCCGCGGCTACGCCAGCCTGGACTACGAGGAGGCCGGCGAGCAGGAGGCCGACCTGGTCAAGGTCGACATCCTGCTGCAGGGCGAGGCCGTCGACGCCTTCAGTGCGATCGTGCACAAGGATTCGGCCTCGGCCTACGGCAACAAGATGACCACCAAACTCAAGGAGCTGATCCCGCGCCAGCAGTTCGAGGTGCCGGTACAGGCCGCGATCGGGTCGAAAATTATTGCCCGCGAAAATATTCGGGCCATCCGCAAGGACGTGCTGTCCAAGTGCTACGGCGGTGACATCAGCCGGAAGCGCAAGCTGCTCGAGAAGCAGAAGGAAGGCAAGAAGCGGATGAAGACCATCGGCCGCGTCGACGTGCCGCAGGAGGCGTTCGTCGCGGCACTGTCCACCGATAGCGGCGGTGCTGCCGGGGAGAAGGCCAAGAAGTAGTGGCCGCCCGGGCAGGCGCAATCGCAGCCGGCGCGGCGGCGGTCGTGCTGCTGGCCGGCGGTTGCACCACGGTGGTGTCCGGAACGGTCAGGCCCGCACCGGGATTGGCGCCGACACCGGTCACCGGAATGGCGGTCCGGCAGGTGTTACTCGACGACGCCGAGCTGTCGAAGCTGGTCGGTCAGCCCTTCCGCAGCGACCCCTCCCTGCCGCCGCGGTTCGGCGGCGTCGACGAGCTGCCCGACGCCTGGGATGAAGCCGAACCGGAGGACTGCGTCGGCGCCGCGGTGGGCGGCCAGAAAAGTGTCTACGGCGCGGCCGGCGTCCAAGACGTCGCCCACGAGTTCTGGGACAGCACTTCGGCCGCCGGCGACTCGTCGCTGACCGGGGTGGGCGAGGCCGTGATCGCACTGGCCAGTGCCGCCGACGCCGACGCGCTGTTCGAGAAGTTCTCCCAGCAGTGGGGCCAGTGCGACGGGGTCACGGTGATCCGGCACGGCGA
>NZ_LZMF01000122.1:0-16264 GCF_001673565.1 Mycolicibacter sinensis | reverse complement strand
CGACGCCGCCGGCGCAGCAAGCCGCGCTGCCGATGGCGCAGGTGGGCACCACCGCGCTGGCCTCGACCGTCGCGGTCAGCAGCCAGCCCTGGGGCAGCATCATCGACTTGAGCTGCGTCTGCCTGGCTCCGGTGACCGCGCACCACGACACCCTGGCGCTGGTGATCGTCGACCGCGACGGCACCCAGACCCGACTGGCGACCTGGGTGGCCGAACCCGGCCACACCGCCACACCGGCCGCCAGCATCTCCACGCCAAGCGACCAAATCGCCTCGGTACAAGTGGTTTCCGCCGACAACGGCAAAGTTCTGCTGGAACGCGCAATGTGAACCAATGCCGGTCACCCGCCGTGTCACTGGCATGTCCAGGAACTACTCAGCCGTCGACCACATCGTGGCCCAGCTGCCGGCAGCGGGAGTGCGGCACATCTTCGGCGTCGACGGCGCGAACATCGAAGACCTTTACGACGCGGCGTATTTCCGGCCCGACATCACGGCGGTGCTGGCCAAGCACGAGTTCGGGGCCGCCACCATGGCCGATGGATATAGCCGCAGCGGCGCCGGTCTGGGTGTGGTCGCCGCGACATCGGGCGGCGGCGCGCTGAACCTGATTCCGGGACTGGGGGAATCATTGGCCAGCCGGGTCCCGGTGTTGGCGCTGGTCGGCCAGGCCCCACGCGCGATGGACGGCCGCGGCAGCTTTCAGGACACCAGCGGCCGCAACGGTGCACTGGACGCCGAAGCGTTGTTCGCCGGCGTATCGATCTTCTGCGAACGGGTGCTCGACCCCGACGACATCGTCTCGGCATTGCCGCGCGCCATCGCCGCAGCCCGCCGCGGCGGGCCGGCGGTGCTGTTGTTGCCCAAGGACGTTCAGCAAGGGACCGTCACGATCGGCGCCTGCCTGCGCAACGGTGTACGCCGTCCTGAGCCGCCACCGGTGGGTAGCCCACAACCGATCCTGCACGCGCTGCGCGACGCCCATGGCCCGGTCACGATCATCGCGGGCGAACAGGTGGCCCGCGACGACGCCCGCACCGAACTCGAGGAACTGCGCGCGCTGCTGCAGGCGCGCGTGGTGTGTGTTCCCGACGCCAAGGATGTGGCCGGCACACCGGGTTTGGGTGCGTCGTCGGCGCTGGGCGTCTCCGGTGTGATGGGCAACCCCTCGGTTGCCGACGCGGTGGCGGCCAGTGCGCTGTGCCTGGTGGTGGGCACCCGGCTGTCGCAGACCGCGCGTGCCGGTCTTGATGCAGCACTGGCCGGCGTCCGCACCGTGTCGATGGGTTCGGCGCCCCCGTATCTGCCGTGCACACACGTGCAGACCGCCGATCTGCGGGCGATGCTGCGAATGCTCTGCCGGGCGCTGGCCGGGCCCGGGCGCCCGCGGTGGCTGCGCGTGCCCGACACCGTGTCACGCACCGAGTTGCGGCCGCCGTCCTACTCCGGGCCGGGAGTGCGCTACCGCGACACGATGCGACTACTCGACCATGAACTGCCCGACGGTCTCGACATCGTCGTCGACGCCGGCAACACCGGCGCTGCGGCCGTTCACTACCTTGCGCCGCGCTGTGACGGCCGCTTCCTGGTTGCCCTGGGTATGGGCGGGATGGGCTACAGCTTCGGCGCCGGCATCGGCACGGCGTTCGCTCGCGGCCGGCGCACCGTGGTGATCGCCGGCGACGGCGCATTCTTCATGCACGGCATGGAGATCCACACCGCCGTGCAATACCGGCTCCCGGTGCTGTTCGTGTTGCTCAACAACAACGCGCACGGCATGTGCGTGACCCGCGAGCAGCTGTTTTACCACGGCTGGCACAGCTACAACCGTTACACCCCCAGCCACCTGGGCGCCGGCCTGGCGTCGATGTTGCCCGGCCTCAACGCCATCGAGACAGCCGACGCCGAAGGATTCGGCGCCGCGTTGCGCACCGCGCTGGCCCACAACGGGCCGTCGGTGATCAGCGTCGACTGCGCCGCCGACGAGATACCACCGTTCGCACCGTTCCTGTCCGCCGGCGTTTCCGCACCGACACGTAGGGAGGACCACCGCTATGTCGCTTCCAGCGCTCGCTGATATCAGCGAGCCCATCGACGGACTGATCCGGGTAGAGACCAGCCCCCGCAAGGTGGCCACCCCGATCATCATGGAGATGATGCGGTCGGTCTACCCGCACGATGTGGTCTTCGGCGACTACTGCACCGTGAACGACTACATCGACTGCCCGCCCGACGAACTGTTCGACTACCTGGCCGACACCCGCTGCCTCGAAGAGTGGACCTACAGTCTGCGTGGCTTCACCCCCACCGAGGAGCCCGGCCTGTGGCTCGCCTACGACCGGCTCGGTTCGGAGACCCGGATCTACACCCGCACCGTCGCCGACAGCCGCTCGCGCACCGTGGACTACCACTGTGCGTGGGATCAGGGCCACCACCTGTGGATGATCTATCTGCTGCGAGTCGTCGACGCCCAGGTGGTGCTGAACAAGCCCGGATCGGTGGTGCTGTGGACCAACTGTCACCACCCGTTCTACGACCACAACCCCTATCCGGAGACCGCACCACCGCAGCGCCCGGTCTGGGTCGGTGACTTCTGGGACATGTTCAGCGCCGGCCATCTGCTGGAACTGAAGAACCTGAAGGCGATTGCGGAGTACCGCCACCACAACGGCCTGCCCATCACACCGTCCTGGATGAGATGAGCCGACCATGGGCCAACCCGCCATCAGCTTGACCGACGTCTCCAGTTACCTTCCCGGCGAACCGATTACCGCGCAGTACTACGCCCAGTTCGCCGAATCCGACGAGCTCCGCGACAACGTGATGTTCCGGGCGCCGGTGTTCCGCCACCACGTCGGCGCCGACGAGTCCGCGGCCGACATGATCGAGCAGGCAGCACAAGGCCTGATCGACCGGCACAGCCGCGACGTCATCGAAAGCGTCGACGTCTTGATCACCCACACCCAGTTGCCCGACATCCCGTTCTGCGGCGCGGGCGGTGCCATCGCCCACCGGTTGGGTATGCGCCCGTCGTCGGTGCTGGATCTGCACAACGGCGGATGTGCCGCATTCGTGCTGGGACTCAACGTCGCCCGGCAATTGCTGACCGCCGGCGCGGGGCGCACCGCGTTGATCGCGATCGCCCAGAACGCCGCCGGCCAGGTCTTCGACCAGGCGGGAGTCCGAGGCAAGTCGCAGGCGTCGGTACCCGGTGACGGTGCGGCGGTCGGCCTGGTCACCTTGACCGATCACTCGCCGATTCTCGACGTCGAGTGCCGCACCTACGGGCAGTACGCCGGGGACATGACCTACACCATCGACCCGCCCCGCAAGTGGTGGCAGCCCGGGCCCGGGTCCGGCTATATCGGCTTCACCGAAGACAAGATCACCAAGGTGATGGCACGCGGCAACCGGCAGGTACCCGAGGTCGCGCTGGCGGTCTGCCACCGACTCGGCCTGTCCCCTGCCGATATCGCCCTGCTGGTCACCAATCAGCCCAACCGGGTGTTTTTGCGCAATTGGCGCGAAGCACTCGAACTGCCCGAATCACGGCACTTCGACACCTTCGACGCGTGCGGCAACCTGTTTGGAGCCGGTATCCCGATCAACCTGGATCGCGCCATCACCGCGCAGCGACTCCACCCGGGCGAGGTAGTGGTGATGGCCGGGTTTGCGCACGCCGGTGACTTCGCCGGCGCCGCGGCGATCCGGTGGGGCGGACGGGGCACATGACGTCGGCCGTCGATCCGTGTGCGCTGGCACTCAATGAGAATCCGTTCCCGCCGCTGCCGGCGGTACGTGCGGCACTGATGCACGCCGTGGGGGCGGCCAACCGCTATCCGGATTTCCTGCCGACCCGGTTGCGCCGGCTGGTGGCCGACCACGCAGGCGTGCCCGAGGAGAGCGTGGTGCTGGGGCCCGGCGCATCCGGGCTGGCCATCCAGGTGCTGCACGCGATGACGCACCCGGGTGATCGGATTGTGCTGAGCCAGCCCACTTTCGACGGCTATCCGATCTTCGCCGAGATCGCGCGGCTGACGACGGTCGACATCCCGCTGGACCGATATGGCCGTCATGACCTGCCCGCGATGGCCCGCGCCGCCGCCGACGCCCGCGTCGTGGTCTTGTGCCGGCCGCACAACCCGACCGGGACGCTGGAGCCCGTCGCCGACGTCGAGCGGTTCCTGACGAGCATCCCCGGGGACACCATCGTGCTGCTCGACGAGGCCTACATCGAGTTCGTCGCACCCCACCAGCGCATCGACCCGGCCGACCTCATCCAGCGGTTCCCGAATGTGGTTGTGCTGCGGACCTTCTCCAAAGCCTACGGACTGGCCGCGCTACGGATCGGCTACGGCGTCGCGGCGCCGGTGCCGGCGGCCGCGCTGTGGGCCATGCAGATGCCGTTCGGCGTCCCCACCAGCTGCATGGTGGCGGTGGCGGCTTCCTATGCTGCCGAAGCGCAGCTGCAGCAACGCATCGAGCAGATCACCGCCGAACGCCAGTACCTGCGGGCACGGCTGCAGGCCGCAGGTGTCTACTGCACCGACTCGCATGCGAACTTCGTGTACCTGCCCGCTGCCGGTCGGTCGTGGCGTGAGATCTTCGCCGGCACCGGGCTGCGGGCTCGGCACTACCCCGACGGCGCGGTGCGCATCACGGTGGGCACTCGCGCCTCGACCCGGTTGGTGGTGTCCGCGGTCGAGCGGATGCTCAGTGCGCCAGCAGATGCACCGCGCGTTCGAACACTCCGGGCAGCAGCTCACACGCCGGGATCAAGGCCCGCCGGGTCGGCTGCGGAGCGCTGGCCAATACCAGCGCTCGGGTGAGCAGTCGATAGCGCCGCGTGATCGCCGGCCAGGCCCGCTCGTAGGCCGCGGGATTGTCGTCGAGGATCGCCGCGACGGCGGCAGCGGCCTGCTTGACGGCCAAGCTGACACCCTCACCGGTCAGCGCATCCTCGTAACCGGCTGCGTCACCAACCAGCAGCACCCGGCCTTCGACGCGGCGTGAAACCACTTGGCGCATCGGGCCGCAACCGCGGGCCGGCCCGCGTTGGACGCCGGCGACGCGGGCTGCCAACTGCGGGAACCAGTCGAGGTCGGGGCGCTGCGGCGACAGGATCGCCACACCCACCAGATCCGGTTCTACCGGCGTCACATACGCCTCACCCCACCGGGACCAGTGCACCTCGACGAACTCCGACCAGGCCGGAATCCGGTAGTGCCATCGCACCCCGTAGCGCCGCGGCGTGCCGGCCACGGCCGGGATCCCGACGGTGCGGCGCACCGTGGAGTGCAGCCCGTCGGCGGCGATCAACCAGTTGGCCCTGATCCCGCCCGCCGTCACGCCGTGGGCATCCTGGTCGACGGCGCCGACCCGCTTGCAGACCCAGTCGACGTCGTGCTGCTTGGCCTGGTCGGCCAGCGCGGCATGCAGGGTGGTGCGGCGCACCCCGCGCCCGGGCCCGTCGCGGAAAGGCGCTTCGACCCGACGCTGCTCGTCCAGGTAGGCGATGCCCCGCAACGGCGTACCCGCCGGGTCCACCCCCAGCGACGCCAGAGCGGCCAGCCCGCCCGGCATCAGACCCTCACCGCAGGCCTTGTCGATCGGGTTGTCGCGCGGCTCGGCGACGATTACCGAAAGGCCTTGCTGCCGTGCGTATAACGCGGAAGCGAGGCCCGCTGGTCCGCCGCCGACGACCAGAAGGTCGACATCGATGGTGCTCACCGGTACCCCAGGGCGGCGTTCTCCACCCGGATACGCACCCGCAACACCGCCGCGTTGGCGAGGGTGAACCCGATCGCGGTCACCCAGGCGGTGTGCACGAGCGGCAGCGCGAACCCCTCGACCACCACTGCCACATAGTTGGGATGATGCAACCATCGATACGGTCCGCGGCGGACCAGCGGAGCTTGCGGCATCACGATCACCAGCGTGTTCCATCGCCGGCCGAGTGTCGCGATGCACCACCACCGAAGCCCTTGGCTGGCCAGCGTCAACGTGAGCATCGGCCAGCCCAGCACCGGAATGAAGGGCCGGTGCAACAGCCCCACCTCGACCACACAGTTGAGCAGCAGCGCCGCATGGATGCTGACCATCACCGGATAATGGCGATGCCCGAATTCGGTGCCGCCGTTGGCGAATGCCCAGCGGGCGTTGCGGCGGGCCACCGCCAGTTCGGCCAGTCGTTCTACGCCGACGGCCAGGATCAGCAGGTAGTACATGGTTACCAACTCATCAGCACGAGTTCGGCGGAGAACCCCGGTCCCATCGCGATCATCAGGCCGATCGATCCCGGCGTCGGCGGGTCGGCCTCGGTGTCGTGCAGGATGTCGAGCACCGAAACGGACGACAAGTTACCGTGCTCGCGCAACGACTTTCGGGTACGATCGAGTGCATCCGGGGGCAGATCCAGCACGGCTTCGACCGCGTCGATCACTTTTGGGCCGGCGGCATGCACGATCCACGTCGAGATGTCGTCGGTCACCAATCCATGATCGGCCAGGAAGTCGCGGACGTCGTCACCGAGGTATTTCTCGACGACGGTGGCGATCTCGACGGACAAGACGATGCGGAAGCCGTCACTGCCGATGTCCCAGCCCAAGATCTCCTCGGTATCGGGATAGGTGCGGCTTCGCGTCGCCAGCACCTTCGGTCCGGCCGGTGCCCGGCTGGGCCCGGTCGCGATGACCGCGCCGGCGCCGTCACCGAACAGGCTGGATGCCACCAGGTTTCCGATCGAATGATCCTTGCGCTGCACCGTCAGCGAGCACAGCTCGACCGCCAGCAGCACCGCCACATCACCCGGGAAGGCGCGCAGGTAGTCATGTACCCGGGCCAGGCCGGCGGCACCGGCGACACAGCCCAGGCCGAACATCGGGATGCGTTTGACGTCGGCGCGCAGTCCCATCCGCGTCACCAGCCGCCCTTCCAGGGAGGGAACGGCCAGCCCGGTCACCGTCGTCGAAAACACCACGTCGACATCGGAGGCGGTAAGTCCGGCCTGATCCAGGGCCGACTGCAGCGCTCGTTCGCTCAAGTCGAGCGCGATGTCGAGGTAGGCGTCGTTGGCTTCGGTGAAGCCACTGAGCTTGGGGTAGCGCGTCAACGGCAGTGCCAGCTGGCGTTTGGCGACGCCGCTGCTGGCGGCGAACCGCGCGAACTCCGGTCCGGCGAAGTCGGACAGGGCCGCCATCACCTGGGCCTGGCTGTGCCGGTGGGACGGGAATTCAACGGCCACAGCGGCCACTGTCGGGGTATTGATCGCGGTGTTGTCCATGTCGAGGTCACGGAGTCACCGGGGCCGCGGTTCAAGCCTGGCAGGTAAACGTTGTGTTGATCGGTCGCTTCGATCCACCAGTCTCGGCGGTGTGGTTTGGTGCCCGGCGCTTTGCTTTCGGCCGGTAGGCTGGAGCGAATCAACGCGGTGAACCTCGCAGAACCCGGACTCGTGTCAAGGCCGGTGGGGGTGCCAGCGGCACCTCTCGTCGACCATTTCGGCGGAAGGTAGCTAGACGTGCTGCACCGGATGGCTTTGCTGGCCCTCGCCGCTCCGCGACGTGTGCTCGCGCTGGCCTTCCTGGTGATGATCGCCGCGGCTGTCTTCGGCATCCCGGTGGCCGATAAACTGTCCGCGGGCGGCTTCCAGGACCCCAACTCCGAGTCCGCCCAGGCCACCCGGTTGCTGACCGACCGATTCGGCCAGAGCGAGCAGCAGCTGCTGATCCTGATCAGCGCCCCCGGCGGTGCCAACAGCGAGCCGGCTCGCTCCGTCGGCACCGACATCGCCGGGAAGCTGCAGCAGTCGCCGTTCATCTACAACGTCACCTCACCGTGGACCGGACCACCGTCGGCCACCTCCCGGCTGATCAGCGCCGACGGTTCCTCCGGTGTGATCGTGGCCAACCTCAGGGGTGGCGAGAACGACGCCCAGAAGTACGCCCGCGCTCTGGCCGATCAGGTGGCGCACGACCGCGACGGGGTCAGCGTCCGCGCCGGCGGCGGGGCGATGGTCTACGCGCAGATCAACCACCAGAACCAGCACGACCTGCTGCTGATGGAGTCGATCGCGATCCCGCTGAGCTTTCTCGTGCTGGTGTGGGTGTTCGGTGGCCTGCTGGCGGCGGCGCTGCCGGTCGCGCTGGGTGGGCTGGCGATCGTCGGGTCGATGGCGGTGTTGCGGTTGATCACGCTGGCCACCGATGTCTCGATCTTCGCGCTGAATCTCACCACCGCGATGGGCCTGGCCCTGGCGATCGACTACACGCTGCTGATCATCAACCGCTACCGCGACGAGCTGGCCGACGGTGTGGCCCCCGATCGGGCGCTGATCGCGACCATGAGCACCGCCGGGCGCACCGTGCTGTTCTCGGCGAGCACGGTCGCGTTGTCGATGGTGGTCATGGCGTTGTTCCCGATGTACTTCCTGAAGTCGTTCGCCTACGCCGGCGTGGCGACGGTGAGCTTTGTTGCGCTCGCGGCGATCGTGGTCACCCCGGCGGCGATCGCATTCCTGGGGCCCCGACTCGACGCGCTGGATGTGCGCCGGCCGGCACGCCGGCTGCTGCGCCGCCCGGCACCCACCGCGCGGCCCATCGAGCTGGGTTTCTGGTACCGGGCAACGAAATTCGTGACCCGCGGCGCGGTACCGATCGGTCTGGCAGTGGTCGCGCTGCTGGTGGCGGTGGGGCTGCCGTTCTTCGGGGTGAAATGGGGCTTCCCCGATGACCGGGTGCTGCCGACGTCGGCGTCGGCGCACCAGGTCGGTGACGCACTGCGCAACGACTTTGCCGATGACTCGGACCGGGCAGTGCCGGTAGTCCTGCCCGACATCCGCGGCATACCGGCCGACGAGCTCAACCGCTACGCCGCCGATCTGTCCCGAGTCCCCGACGTGTCGTCGGTGTCGGCCCCCACCGGCACCTTCGTCGGCGGCGCTCGGGTGGGCGAGCCGGCCGCGGCGACCGGGATCGCCGAGGACAGTGCGTTTTTCACGGTCGCCAGCGAAGCACCGCTGTTCTCGCAGCGGTCCGAGACCCAGCTCGACAACCTGCATCAGGTCCCCGGCCCGGGCGATCGGCCGGTGCAGCTGGCCGGGCTGGCGCAGATCAACCGCGACAGCGTGCAGGCCATCACCGACCGGTTGCCGTTGGTGCTGGGGCTGATCGCCGCCATCACGTTCGTGCTGCTGTTCCTGCTCACCGGCAGTGTGGTACTGCCGGCCAAGGCCCTGATCCTCAATGTCTTGTCGCTGGTCGCCGCGTTCGGGGCATTGGTATGGATATTTCAGGACGGCCATCTCGGTGCGTTCGGCACAACGCCGACCGGGACGTTGGTGGCCAACGTGCCGGTGTTGTTGTTCTGCATCGCGTTCGGGCTGTCGATGGACTACGAGGTGTTCCTGGTGTCCCGGATCCGGGAGTACTGGCTGGCGTCGGGGCAAACTCGCGCCGACAACGACGAGAGCGTGTCGCTGGGCGTGGCCCGGACCGCTCGGGTGATCACCGCCGCGGCGCTGGTGATGTCGATCTCGTTCGCCGCATTGATCGCCGCGCAGGTGTCGTTCATGCGGATGCTCGGCCTCGGCCTGACCCTGGCCGTGTTGGTGGATGCCACGCTGGTCCGGATGGTGCTGGTACCCGCATTCATGCATGTGATGGGCCGGTGGAACTGGTGGGCGCCCAAACCCCTGGCGTGGGTGGCGCAACGGTTCGAGCTCAGCGAAAACGGTTCCGCGGGCAGGCATGCCGCGCCGCCGGGTTTCGCCACCCGCACCTCCGGGCGCCACGAGCTGCATCACGTCCCGCAGGACGTCCGATAGCCCCGCGCCCCGGCGACGCCTACGCTGTCGGTCATGGCCAACGAGGAACAGCAGCAGGCGTGGGCGGCGCAGGGCATCGACTGGGTAGACCATGCGGCGATCTTCGAGGCGGTATTGGCGCCGTTCGCCGACGCGGTGCTGCAGGCCGCCGACATCGGCCGCGGTGCGCGGGTGCTCGACATCGGTTGCGGCTCAGGGACTCTGTTGCATCGGGCGGCAGCGCTGGGGGCCGTCCCGTTCGGCGTCGACATCTCCGAGCCGATGGTGCAGGCGGCACGCCGCCGGGTGCCGGGGGCCACGGTCGCGCTCGGTGACGCCCAGACACTCGCCCTGCGGCCGGCCACCGGCGAGGCATTCGACCGGATCATCTCGCGATTCGGGGTGATGTTCTTCGAGGACCCGGTGGCCGCATTCGCCAACATCCGCAACGCCGCCGCGCCGGGAGCCCAGCTGACGTTCGTGTGCTGGCGAGAAGGCGACAACCCGATGTTCACCCTGGGTGTCGACATTCTCGCGGATCGCCTTGAAACACCGCCTGCCGCTGCCGATCCCGACGCACCCGGACCGCTGGCCTTCGGCAACGCCGAGCGGGTGCGAGCCATTCTGGCCGACGCCGGCTGGCGCGACGTTGACGTGGCGGCCTTCGACGGGGTCTGCGACTTCGGTATCGACGGCAGCGACGGCGTCGAGGAGCGCCTGAGCCTGATCCTGGCCAACACCACCGGGCGGCAGGCCCGCGCCGAGCTACCGGAGCGGCTGGGCGCGGACGGCTGGGCCGCTGTCATCGAGGAACTGCGCGACGAACTGCGCCGGCGCCGGGTCGACGGTGTGGTGAAATTCCCGGGCCGCACCTGGGTGGTCACCGCGGTCAATCCGGGCTGAGCACCGTCACGTCCCGCAGAACGTCCGATAATCCCCGAACTCCGGCGGCGCCGGCGCGGCGTAGGCCTCCAACCCGTCGCGTTCCCGGTACGGCTCGGCGAGCACCTCGAGCAGCTTCTGCACCGGCGCGAGATCGCCGCGCATCCCCGCGGTCAGCGCCTGCTCCACCAGGTGGTTGCGCGGGATGTAGACCGGGTTGACCCGGTCCATCGCGTCGACATCCGGATCCAGTGAACGCCAGTGCGCCAGCCAGTCGTCAAAGACCTTGCCCGGCAAGGTTTCTTCTCCCCGGCCGGCCTTGCTCAACGCCCGGAAGAACGAGGTGTAGTCGACGGTGTTGTCCTTGAGCAGTGCGAGCGCTTGATCGATCAGCGCGGCGGCCTCCACGCTGCCGGTCAGCCCGAACTTGTCCAGCATCCCAGCCGACCAGTAGCCGTGATAGCGCGGCATGAACCCCTCCAGGGTCTCTACCGCTACGTTGAGGGCCTTATCTTCGACGTCGTCGAACAGCGGCAGCAGCGTCTCGGCGAAGCGGGCCAGGTTCCACTGCGCGACCAGTGGCTGGTTGCCGTAGGCGTAGCGCCCGGCATAGTCGATGGAGCTGAACACCGTGGCCGGGTCGTAGGCCTCCATGAACGCGCACGGCCCGTAATCGATGGTCTCCCCGGAGATCGTCATGTTGTCGGTGTTCATCACCCCGTGCACGAACCCGACCAACATCCACTGCGCCACCAGCGACGCCTGGGCCTCAACCACCGCCTGAAACAGGGCCAGGTAAGGGTTTTCGGCTTGCGCGGCCTCCGGGTGGTGGCGGGTGATGGCGTGCTCGGCCAGCCGGCGCAGCAGCCCGAGGTCACCGCTGGCGCGGGCCTGCTGGGCGACGAGCTGGAAGCTGCCCACCCGCAGGTGGCCGGCGGCTACCCGGGCCAGCACCGCCCCGGGCAGCATGCCCTCGCGCTGCACGTCGCGCCCGGTGGCCACCACCGACAGCGAGCGGGTGGTCGGAATACCCAGGGCGTGCATGGCCTCGCTGATCACGTACTCGCGCAGCATCGGGCCGACCACCGCCAGGCCGTCGCCGCCGCGGGCGAACGAAGTGCGCCCGGAGCCCTTGAGGGCCAGGTCGCGGTGGTGACCGTCGTTGTCGATGAGTTCGCCCAGCAGCAGCGCCCGGCCGTCGCCGAGCAGCGGAACGTAGTTGCCGAACTGGTGTCCGGCGTAGGCCTGCGCCACCGGGGTCGCGTCGTCGGGAACCTCGGTGCCGGTCAGCAGCCCGATACCCGCCGGGCTGCGCAGCCACTGCGGGTCGAGTTTCAGGTCGGTGGCCAGCGCCTCGTTGAGCACCAGCAGTTTTGGCTCCGGCGGCGTTTCGGCCTGCCAGCGCACCGACAGTTCTGGGAAACCGCGGGCGAACTCGGCGGTCAGGTCCGGGGGTGACACCTGACCAGCCTACGGGTCTCGCGCTGTCACTGCCGTGGCCGCCGTGGCGAGCCGGAGATGGCGTTGGCTTTCACATCCGCCACATCTGTACCCGGAGAGTTGGTATGTGTGATGTCGGAAAACGATAGCGCTGGTGATATCAGGGGCCCTGGTATTCACACCCACCACATGCGTACCGGCACCGGAGTGAATACCCCAGCGGGCGCCGCTGCGTTAGCCTCCCGAATATGCCAGCGGAGACCGGCGCCCACGCCGACGCGGCGCGCGCCCGCGAGGCCGTCCTGGTGCGGCGCCTGCATACCTCCGCGGCCACCGACCGAGCCTTCGCGGCGACGCTGCACGACGCCTACCGGACGGCGCTGGCCGGCCGCAAGCGGTTGGACGCGATCGAAGGCGAGATCCGCAGTGTCGTGGGCAACCGGCAGTCACTGGCGTTGGACACTCCGGCGGGCGCCCGCCAGTTCCAGCGGTTCCTGACCGCCAAGACCCGCGACATTCTCACCGTCATCAACGACGCCGCCGCCGACAGCGCACAGAAGGCGGACCTGCTGCGATACCTGGCCGGTGGTTACACGGCCGACAAGCCGCACCGACCGGAGATCCAGGCCGTCGACCACACCGTCAAACGGTCCCCCGCCTCGGGCGACGGGCGCCGGCAGAATCAGATCGACGCCTTCCGCGAGGTCTGCGGCCGCGATCCGGTGTCGGCCTCCGACTGGACGACAGCCGCGGCACTGGACTCGCACACCTACGACCCGAAGTTTCAGGGCGTGGAGTCCGAGGTGCGGGTGGCCCGGATCGAGCCGGTGCCCGGGCAGGGCGTCGTGCGCGCGTCGCAGTGGATTGCGCAGCGCGACGTCACCAGCTACCCGCCTCCCAAACGCGACTTCGGTAACGGCAGAGGCCCTGACTCGCGCTTCGATCCCGAGGACACCAAGGTCACCACCTACATCGATTACGACAACGGGATCGTGGTGATGCGTCAGAACCCGTCCGTCGCGGTGAACTCCGACGGCTCACCGGGCCAGGTGAAATGCGGTGTGCCCCAAGGCAGCATCATGCAGGCCCCCGACGGGTCGGTGCGAATCAAATACGACGCGGGCAATCCGCTCGTCCCGGGTCTCGCCACTGACCGAAACGGACCTCTCAATGACCACCGGTTGAGCGTCAACGGCGACTTGGTCTTTACCCCCGGCTCGGGCGGTGTGCATGTCGACGGCACCCGCACGGACTACCCCTCCCTTGAGGTTTACCAAGACCTGCCCAACGGCACCGCTCGAACGGTATTGATCGACCCCGCGCAGTCGGGACGGAGCACCGGACCGGTGTTCAATCTGCCGTTCCACCACGAGATCGGGTTGGGTAGTTTCCTCTTCGATCAGTTCGACCCCGGGACGGCAACCGATTTCGGGCCAAGGTATTCGCCGCCGTCGGTACCGGTATCTTCGCCGTTCAACACCAGCGATGGGGCGCTGCGCGGAACGGAGAATGACCACCCATGACCACCCCTTCCCCGGCAACTCCTTACGGACCACGTGGTTTCATCGCCGCGTTGACAGCCATCGCCATTGTCGAGACTGCGACGTGGGTGTGGCTTCCGTACTGGTTCGCCAACCTGTTCTTCTTCGCGGTGGCAACGGCGGTGGTGGTGCCGGCCGGGTTGTTCCTGCGCGAGTTGCCCGATGATTCCGGGCAAGTCGGTCGCGGAATACTGCTCGGGTACCTCGCGACCCCGCTGACCATCGCCGTCACCGTCATCCCGACCCTGGTGATCACCCAGCTACTGCATCTGGCCTGAAGTCATGCACTGAAAGGTGCTCGAACATGCTCAACACGATGCTCATCCGAATCCGCGCGCAAGACGCTGATGTCTGGCGGATCGCGACCCGGTCAGCCCCGGTGGTTGTCCAATTCGTGTGGGCGGCGCTGTTCGGGATCGGTTGGCTGCTGGGGCGACTGCCGCTCGATAATCACGCCGGGTTCCGCATCCTGGTGGCGACGGCGTCGGTTCTGACGACCGTCGGGGCGCTCGTCGTCGGCGGGGTGTTGTTGCGTGCCGAGACGCCTCGCCGCCGTGGGCTGGGCCTGGCCATAGGCGGGTCAGGCATAGCAGCGTCGGCCAGCGGCTTGGTCTACGCGCTGATCTTTCTGCCGATCATGGACCCGCACGCATGACTGCCTTGATCACCCAGCTACTGCATCTGGCCTGAAGTCGCCGGGCCGCCGCGGATCGTCGTACTTGCCGGTGAGCAGCTTGGACACCGTGGCCGGCTTCCAGTGCCGGCCGGTCGGGGTGCGCTGCCCCGCCGAGTTCAGCACCCGCGCGGTGGCGGCCTGGGTGACACCACAGCCGTACACCAGCCAGCTCGCATAGAACTTGAGCAGCCGCTTGCGCTGCGGCCACGGCACCGACGGCGGCGGCAGCACCGGCGGCAGCGAGTGTGCCGCTGTAGTACCGCGGTCCGGAAGTCTCCGTACCGCCGGTGTGGCACCTGTTTTGGCCAGCACCAGCTCGATTTCCCGGCTCAGACTCTTGACACCGGCCACCGCCAGCGCCGCGCGGTCGAGCTCGTCGACGGCCTGCACCTCCAGCCGCAGCGCCTGGTCGATCTCGCTGATTCCGCCGTCGGTGGGCACCCGGAAAAGCTCCCGGTAAATCAGCAGGTTCAGGCCGTGGCGCTGCAGCACCAGGCTGAGCCGTCGTAGGTGCTGCTCGCGCAGGAAGTCCGGGCCCGGAAATGGCACCCAGATGTCGATCCGGCCGGCGATGGCACGGCTCAGTGCGTCGACGACGGCCTCGACCTGGGTCAAGTCGTGTTCCCGGGCGGCCGCCCCGTCGTCGAATCCGAAGGTGTCGACGATGGTGTAGCCCCGCTCGCCGGCGTCGGAGGCCAGGTCGCCGCGATGGGCCGCCGTGTCACGGTCTCCGAGCAGAATGACCGGTGTGGAGTGCGGCATCGATACCTCCCGATTTATCAAGCCCCCGTGGGGAAGTGCTGGTGAAAGGAATGTATCGGCGACCACCGACAAGTTCTGGCTGCCGACTTCGGCGACGGACCGTTGTCGGTACCCGCCGCTACCTTCACCGCTATGGACGAACCACCCCTAGATTGGCCCGGCGTGCTGGAACCTTCATTGCTGCCGAAGGATGCCATCACGACCGGGCACCAACTGGCCGATGCGGCCGAATCCGGCGACTGGCCGGCACTGTTCGATCTGCTGGATGCCACGCCGGCGCTCAGCGTCAACCAGTGCCGGCCCGGCAGCCCCGAATGGCTCGCCCCGTTGCACCAGGCCGCCCGCCACGGCGCACCGACGAAAACCATTGCCGCGCTGCTCGATCGCGGCGCGCTGCGCTGCCAGCGCGACGCGCGGGGCTTCACCGCGTGCGACATCGCCGACGACGCCGGGCACCCGCCGGCGCTGCTAACCCTGCTGGCTCCACCGCCGTCGCCGCTGTCGGCCGAGCGAATCCGCGCCCTCGACGCCAACCTGGAGTGGGCGATCGATGGCACTCTGCGCACCGCGCAGCTCTTCGACGGCTGCCGCGATCACGACCTGCGCATGCTGCTGCGCTACCCCCCGGTGGCCCTGCTGCACGAAGCGCCCGGCCGGTCGGTGCACTTCGCGATCCCGGGCCTGACCGGCGGCGTCCGCGTCACCCTGCGGTGCAGCTATCTGGAAGCCATGAGCGGGCGCCGACCCACCGGGCAGCTGCGGGTGATCACCCACCGGGGTGTGGTCCTGACCACCGAAGGCCGCACCTGAGGGTCGCGTAACGTGACGGCCATGGCTTTCCGACTCGCCGACACACCTGACCAGCACGTCGAAGCCGCGTTGCTGCGCGGCGAAATCGCGCACCGAGGCCAGGCTGCCCAGGTCCAGCGCCGCCACCGTGACGTCGCCGGTGATGCTGTCGGCGATCTGCTGGGCCTTGGCGGTGTTGCGGCAGGCCATCACCACGGTGGCGCCCTTGGCGGCCAGGGTGCGGGTGACGACCTCGCCCAGTCCGCCGTTGGCCCCGGTCACCACAAAGGTGCGGCCGTGCTGGTCAGGTGTGTCGGCGAGTCGGAAAGCCATGGCCGTCACGTTACGCGACCCTCAGGTGCGGCCTTCGGTG
>NZ_LZMF01000121.1:0-1507 GCF_001673565.1 Mycolicibacter sinensis | reverse complement strand
GTCTGGGAGTAGGACACCAGCAGGTTCTTGGTCTGCTGGTAGTGGGCGAGCGCCATCTTGTGGTTCTCCCGGCCGATGCCGGACTGCTTGTAGCCGCCGAACGCAGCATGCGCCGGATAGGCGTGGTAGCAGTTGATCCACACCCGGCCGGCCTGGATGTCGCGGCCGGCCCGGTAGGCGGTGTTGCCGTCGCGGCTCCACACTCCGGCGGCCAGCCCGTAGAGGGTGTCGTTGGCGATGCCGATCGCGTCGTCGTAGTCGCTGAACGACGTCACCGAGACCACCGGGCCGAAGATCTCCTCCTGGAAGATCCGCATCTTGTTGTGCCCGCCAAAGATCGTCGGCTGCACGTAGAAGCCGCCGGACAGATCGCCGCCGAGTTCGGCGCGCTCGCCGCCGGTGATGACCTTGGCGCCCTCCCCCTTGCCGATCTCGATGTAGGACAAGATCTTTTCCAGCTGGTCGTTGGAGGCCTGCGCGCCGATCATGGTGGCCGCATCCAGCGGGTCGCCTTGGCGGATCGCCTTGGTGCGGATCGCGGCCAGCTCCAAAAACTCGTCGTAGATGTCGGCCTGGATCAGCGACCGCGACGGGCAGGTGCACACCTCACCCTGATTGAGGGCAAAGCCCGCGAAGCCTTCCAGAGCCTTGTCGCAGAAGTCGTCGCCGGCCGCCAGCACGTCGGAGAAGAAGATGTTGGGACTCTTGCCGCCCAGCTCCAGGGTGACCGGGATGATGTTGTGACTGGCGTACTGCATGATCAGCCGCCCGGTGGTGGTCTCGCCGGTGAAGCCGATCTTGGCGATCCGGTTACTGGACGCCAGGGGCTTGCCGGCCTCCACCCCGAATCCGTTGACCACGTTGACGACTCCGTCGGGCAGCAGGTCACCGATCAGGCTCATCAAGAACAGGATCGACGCCGGGGTCTGCTCGGCGGGCTTGAGCACCACCGCGTTACCGGCGGCCAGCGCCGGCGCCAGCTTCCAGGCCGCCATCAGCAGCGGAAAGTTCCACGGGATGATCTGCCCGACCACACCCAGCGGCTCCTGGAAGTGATAGGCGACGGTGTCGTCGTCGAGCTGGCTCAGCGCGCCCTCCTGGGCCCGGATCGCCGCCGCGAAGTACCGGAAATGATCGGCGGCCAGCGGAATGTCGGCGGCCAGGCACTCCCGGATCGGCTTACCGTTGTCCCACACCTCGGCCACCGCCAACTCTTCGCGGTGCTCGTCGATGCGGTCGGCGATCTTGTTGAGGATCGCCGCGCGATCGGCCGGCGACGTCTTGCCCCAGGCCGGCGCCGCCGCCTGCGCGGCATCCAGCGCCTTGTCGATATCGGCCGCCGTGGAGCGCGGGACCTCGCAGAACACCTCGCCGGTGACCGGGGTGGCGTTCTCGAAGTACTCACCGGAGGCCGGCGCCTCCCACTGCCCGCCGATGAAGTTCCCGTAGCGGGACTCGTAACTCATCAGTGCCCCCGCGGACCCCGGGCGTGCGAAAACGGTCATCG
>NZ_LZMF01000120.1:0-8558 GCF_001673565.1 Mycolicibacter sinensis | reverse complement strand
CACCTCGTGCAGCAGACGAGTGCTGCTGGCCGGTTGGGAGGAGTTCGACGAGCCGGTCGACCGGATCGTGTCCATCGCGGCGAAGGTCGACTCCACATGGACGGCCTGGTTCTTGCTCAGCGTCAGGCCGATCACGTTCACGTTGTACTTCTCGATGGCCCGGCGCATGGTGGCGCCCCAGCCGCAGCCGATGTCGAGCAGCGTCATGCCCGGCTGCAGTCCCAGTTTGCCGAGCGAAAGGTCGATCTTGGCGAGCTGGGCTTCCTCCAGCGTCATGTCGTAGTGCCGGAAGTAGGCGCAGCTGTAGGTCTGGGACGGATCGAGGAAGAGCCGATAGAAGTCGTCGGACAGGTCGTAATGGGCTTGTACGTCTTCGAAATGCGGGGTCAGCCGGTCGCTCATGAGGGGTGGCCTTTCGGTCCGTCGGGGGCTTGCCAGTGCCGCCCGAAGGCCGTCCCTCCCCAGTCGGCCGAACCCGCATACCCGCTGTCGTCCCGGGTAAACAACAGCTCGCGTAAAACAACGCTGCCACCAACGGCAGCGCCGGCCCCTCGCCGGCGCTACCGGCTAAGCGACCGGGATGGCCGGGATCCCGCCGGGCAGCCCGGGAATCCCGCCGGGAAGCCCCGGAATGCCGCCGCCCGGCATGCCCGGGACCATCGGCAGCTCCGGCACCTGGCCGCTGGCCAGCTGCGACAGCATCTGCGGGCAGTAGACCTGCACCGCGATCTCGGTGAACAGCTGCGCCATCTCCGGTGACATCGCGGGACCGCCGCCCAGGCCGGCGACCGGCGCCGCCACCGAGGCGGCCGTGCCGGCGGGTTCGGTGAGCATCGGGCAGACGGACTGGCCCAGCGCCGCGGTCGCGGCCGGGTCGCCGACCGGGACGCCCGCCCCGGTCAGATCGGACAGGAACGACGTGTCCACCGGACTGCCCTGCGCCGGCGCCGCCAGCCACACGGAGGCGATCAGGCCCGCCCATACCGCCCCGGCCGCGGTCATCGCCGTCGCCGTCGGCACCGCCGTCCTCGCCCGGCTGTACTCCATGTCGGTCCCCCATCCGTTGCGGTTGCGGGCGGCTCGATGGCCGCCCGTCGGTAAGAACACTGCAGCAGCGCAGTCACGACGGTGACACGGGCAGGTCACGCTTGGTGCACAGTGCGGAGCGTCGACTGGTTTTCAGGAGTCCGACAGCGTTGCCCGCACGCACACCGTGATGTAGGGCAGCGCCAGACCGGTCGCACCGACCAGCGCCGGGTGGGTGGCCAGCAGCGCGCGGACCTGGTCCAGCGTCTTGGTGCGCACGGCGTCCGGTGAGGTGATGCAGTAGCTGCGGGAGGCGACCAGGTCGATCAGCGCCTGCGGTGTCAGGTAGTTGGTCCACTCCACCTGGTGGCCCTCTATGTCGCCGAACGGTTCGGGCAGGTGCACGCCGGCATCCACCGCGTCGCGGGCGTCCTCGCGGCCGATGATCGTGCCCAGCTCCTTGACCCAGCCCAGCCGTTCGTCGCGGGTGTTCCACACCAGGCCCAGCCGGCCGCCGGGCCGCAGCACCCGCACGAGTTCGGGGATGGCCCGCGCCGCATCGAACCAGTGCCAGGCCTGGGCCACCAGCACGGCGTCGACGCTGTTGTCCGGCAACGGAATCTGCTCGGCCGTCCCGAGCAGGGCCGGGGTCCCCGGCAGCGCCGCGGCCAGCACCTCGAGCATCTCGGCGATCGGGTCCACGGCCACCACGTCCAGGCCGCGCTCCACCAGCCGGGCGGTCAGCTTTCCGGTGCCGGCGCCCAGGTCGAGGACGTCGCGGGCGCCCGGCGGCAGCAGCCAGTCGATGGCCTCCGGGGGATAGGACGGGCGGCCCCGCTCGTAGGCGGCGGCCTGCGAGCCGAACGACAGCGATCGGTCGTGCCGCGCCTCGGGGCTCACCGCCGGCGGTCCCCGGCCGGGCCCACCAAGTCCAGAGTCTGACGGATCAGCGCGCCGACGCGATCGGTCTCGAGCAGGAAGCCGTCGTGCCCGTACTCGGAGTCGAGCACCTGCAGGCCGTCGCAGCCGGGCAGCAGGTCGGCCAGCTCGGCCTGCAGGCGCAGCGGATACAGCCGGTCGGAGGTGATCCCGGCGACCACCGCCGGCACCGGGCAGCCGCGCAACGCCGCCGCAACGCCACCCCGGCCGCGGCCCACGTCGTGGGAGGACAGCGAATCGGTCAGCGTCACATAACTGCCGGCGTCGAAGCGGGACACCAGCTTGCCGCCCTGGTAGCCCAGGTAGCTCTCCACCGCATAGCGGCCGCCGGCAGCGGGGTCCTCGCCCTCCTGGGCGGCATTGGCGAACCGCCGGTCCAGCTCGGCCTCGCCGCGGTAGGTCAGGTGCGCGATGCGCCGCGCGACCGCCAGCCCGGCCTCGGGACTGCGGCCGGTGCCGTGATAGTCGCCGCCGCACCAGTCCGGGTCGGCCTTGATCGCGGCGATCTGAGTGCTCTGGGTGCCGATCTGGTCGGCGGTCGCGCGCGCGCCGACCGCCAGCAGCAGGCCCGCGCCCACCTTGTCCGGGTGGCCGATCATCCACTCCAGGCCGCGAGCGCCGCCCATCGAACCGCCCAGCACCGCGGCCACCTCGGTAATGCCCAGCGCGGCCAGCGTGGCGATGTCGGCTTCCACCTGGTCGCGAATGGAGATGGCGGGAAACCGTGAGCCCCACGGCTTTCCGTTCCGGGCCAGCGAGCTGGGGCCGGTCGAGCCGCGGCAGCCGCCCAGCACGTTGGTGGCCACCGCGCACCAGCGGTCGGTGTCGATCGGGGCGCCCGGCCCGACGATCCCGTCCCACCAGCCCGCGGTGGGATGCCCGGGCCCGGCGGGCCCGGTGACGTGGGAGTCCCCGGTCAGCGCGTGCAGCACCATGACGACGTTGTCGCGCTGCGGCGACAGCTCGCCCCAGCGCTGCACGGCGATGCTGACGTCGTCGAGCACCGCGCCGCTCTCCAAGCGCAGCGAGCCGATGCCGACCACCCCGGTCTCGCCTTCGGCGGGCAGCACCTGCCTGGACACGTCGGAGATCGTCATGGCCGACCGCCTCAACGCGCCGCCAGCGCCGACGACTTGCGGAGCTCGGCCGAGGCCGCGGCGAACCCGAGCTCCAGGTCGGCCAGGATGTCCTCGATGCCCTCGATGCCGACCGACAGCCGCACCAGGCCCGGGGTGACCCCGGTGCTCAGCAGTTCGTCCCCGGACAGCTGGCTGTGGGTGGTGGACGCCGGGTGGATCACCAGTGAGCGCACGTCGCCGATGTTGGCGACGTGGCTGTGCAGCTTCAGCGCGTTGACGAAGGCCTTGCCGGCCTCGACACCGCCGGCCACCTCGAAGGACAGCACACCGCCGACGCCCTTGGGCGCCAGTCGCTGCGCCAGGTGGTGCCACGGCGAGTCGGCCAGCCCGGCGTAGTTGACGCTCAGCACGTCGTCGCGGGTGGCCAGGAACTCCGCGACCCGCTGGGCGTTGGCGACGTGGCGCTCGATGCGCAGGCTCAGCGTCTCCAGCCCCTGGGCGATCAGGAAGGCGTTGAACGGCGAGGCCACCGACCCGTAGTCGCGCATCAGCTGGGCACGGATCTTGATCGCGTACGCCGGCGGGCCCAGATCGGCGTAGACCAGGCCGTTGTAGCTGGGGTCGGGGGTGGTGAAGCTCGAATGGCGGCCCTGGGTCCAGTCGAAGTTGCCGCTGTCGACGACCACGCCGGCGATCGCGGTCCCGTGCCCGCCCAGGAACTTGGTGCACGAGTGCACCACGATGTCGGCGCCCTGGCTGATCGGCTGGATCAGATACGGGGTGGCGATGGTGTTGTCGACGATCAGCGGCACACCGTGGTCGTGGGCCACCTTCGAGACCCCCGGGGTGTCGAGGATGTCGATCTTCGGGTTGGAGATGGTCTCGGCGTAGAACGCTTTGGTGTTCGGCCGTACCGCTGAGGCCCAGGACTCCAGGCTGTCGGGGTCCTCGACGAAGCTGACCTCGATGCCCAGCTTGGGCAGCGAGTAGCGGAACAGGTTGTAAGTGCCGCCGTACAGCCGCGGGCTGGCCACGACGTGGTCGCCGGTCTCGGCCAGGGCCAAGATCGCGAACGTGCTGGCGGACTGTCCCGAGGACAGCAGCGTCGCGGCCACCCCCCCCTCCAGCGCGGCGATGCGCTCCTCGATGACCGCGCTGGTCGGGTTGGTCAGCCGGGTGTAGATGTTGCCCGGCTCGGCCAGCGCGAAGCGGGCCGCGGCCTCGTCGGTGTCGCGGAACAGGTACGACGTGGTCTGGTAGATCGGCAGGGCGCGCGACCCGGTCTCCGGGTCACCGGCGTGGCCGACGTGGATCTGCTTGGTCTCGAACGACCAGTTGTTACCGGCGGTCATGTGTGAATGCTTTCTTCCGTGAGTTGTTATCGCTGGCGCAGAGGTGGAGTCAGTGACAACAGCAACGGGCGAGCGGGCACAAGGAGGCACGCATCAGGTTCCCCTGTCTACTCGGGGGGCCCGTGGTGGCGGACCCGCGCTTGCCGCGTAGCCGGTGCTGGCTACTCAACCCGGTCAATCACCCGGGGCACCCCACCGCGGTTGGAGGGTTGCCGGCCAGCAAGCCGGGGCTTAGCGCTGGCACTCATGACCGCTTCGCAGCCTATCTCATCCCGTGGAGGTGCCGCCACCTGCTCACCGCCGGTGGCCGCCGTTGCGCGGTGCGAGATACTGAGGCCGCCGTGTACAACGCGGAGCACAACCACACACGAACCCTGACGCCGGGAGAACAGCCATGTGCGCCGACCAGCCGACCATCATCTACACGCTGACCGACGAGGCGCCGCTGCTGGCGACGTATTCGTTCCTGCCGATCGTGCAGGCCTTCACCGGGCCGGCGGGAATCGACGTCAAGCCCAGTGACATCTCGCTGGCGGCGCGCATCCTGGCCCAGTTCCCCGACGTCCTGACCGAGGCCCAGCAGGTGCCCGACAACCTCGCCGAACTCGGTCGGCTCACCCACCTGCCCGACACCACGATCATCAAGCTGCCCAACATCAGCGCCTCGGTGCCGCAGCTGGTCGCCGCCATCAGGGAACTGCAGGGCAAGGGATTCAACCTGCCGGACTATCCCGAGGACCCGAAGACCGACGACGAGCGCGACATTCACGACCGCTACGCCAAGTGCCTGGGCAGCGCGGTGAACCCGGTTCTGCGGGAAGGCAACTCGGACCGGCGCGCACCCAAGGCGGTCAAGGAGTACGCGCGCAAGCACCCGCACAGCATGGGGGAGTGGTCGATGGCGTCGCGCACGCATGTGGCCACCATGCGCGGCGGTGACTTCTACCACGGCGAGAAGTCGATGACGCTGGACCGCGACCGCGACATCAAGATGGAGCTGAAGACCAAGAGCGGCAAGACGATTGTGCTCAAGGAGAAGGTGCCGCTGCTGG
Organism: Mycolicibacter sinensis; assembly: GCF_001673565.1. Classification (GTDB taxonomy): domain Bacteria; phylum Actinomycetota; class Actinomycetes; order Mycobacteriales; family Mycobacteriaceae; genus Mycobacterium; species Mycobacterium sinense_C. The sequence continues at coordinate 3,110 of NZ_LZMF01000120.1, read as the reverse complement.
CCGGCGACATCATCGACTCGATGTTCATGAGTGTGGCCGCGCTGCGCGAGTTCTACGAAGCCGAGATGGAGGACGCCCGCAAGACCGGCGTGATGTTCTCCCTGCACGTCAAGGCGACCATGATGAAGGTCAGCCACCCGATCGTGTTCGGCCACGCCATCAAGGTGTTCTACAAGGACGCATTCGCCAAGCACCAGAAGCTCTTCGACGACTTGGGTGTCAACGTCAACAACGGCCTGTCCGACCTCTACAGCAAGATCGAGACGCTGCCGGCCTCGCAACGCGAGGAGATCATCGAGGACATGCACGCCTGCCACGAGCACCGCCCCGAGCTGGCGATGGTGGATTCGGCCAACGGCATCACCAACTTCCACTCGCCCTCGGATGTGATCGTGGACGCCTCGATGCCGGCGATGATCCGGGCCGGCGGCAAGATGTACGGCGCCGACGGGCGGCAGAAGGACACCAAGGCCGTCAACCCCGAGTCGACCTTCGCCCGCATCTATCAGGAGCTGATCAACTTCTGCAAGACGCACGGCCAATTCGACCCGGCCACCATGGGAACCGTCCCCAACGTCGGGTTGATGGCGCAGAAGGCCGAGGAGTACGGCAGCCACGACAAGACGTTCGAGGTGCCCGATGCCGGTGTCGCCGACATCGTCGATTTGGCCACCGGTGAGGTGCTGCTGACCCAGAACGTGGAAGCCGGCGACATCTGGCGGCTGTGCCGGGTCACCGACGCCGCCATCCAGGACTGGGTGAAGCTGGCCGTCCAGCGGGCCCGGGCCTCGGGCATGACGGTGGTGTTCTGGCTCGACACCGAGCGTCCGCACGAGGCGGGGCTGCGCAAGAAGGTCAAGGCCTACCTGGCCGAGAGCGACACCGAGGGCCTGGAGATCCAGATCATGCCGCAGGTGTGGGCCATGCGCTACACCCTGGAGCGGCTGATCCGCGGCCAGGACACCATCGCCGCCACCGGCAACATCCTGCGCGACTACCTCACCGACCTGTTCCCGATTCTGGAGCTGGGCACCAGCGCCAAGATGCTGTCGATCGTGCCGCTGATGGCCGGCGGCGGCATGTATGAAACCGGCGCGGGCGGTTCGGCGCCCAAGCACGTCAAGCAGCTGGTGGAGGAGAACCACCTGCGCTGGGACTCGCTCGGCGAATTCCTGGCGCTGGCAGCCAGTTTCGACGACCTGGGCGTCAAGGCCGACAATGTGGGCGCCAAGGTCCTGGGGGCGACGCTGGACGCGGCGATCGGCAAACTGCTCGACGCCAACAAGAGCCCGTCGCGCAAGACCGGTGAGCTGGACAACCGCGGCAGCCAGTACTTCCTCGCCAAATACTGGGCGGAGGAACTCGCCGCGCAGACCGAGGTCCCCGAGCTGGCCAAGCACTTCGCCGCGGTGGCCGACGCCCTGGACAAGAACCAGGACGTCATTCTCGACGAGCTGACCGTGGTGCAGGGCAAGCCGGTGGACATCGGCGGCTACTACGCGCCGGACCACGACATGACGGCGGCGGTGATGCGGCCCAGCCCGACGCTGAACGCCGCGATCGACGGCAAGGCCTGACGTTCCCGGTCGAACGTGAAGACAATTTCACGCTCGGCGGGTTTTGCTAACGCGCGACGTGCGACAATGCGCCGGTAAGGCGATGACGATGTAGGAAGCCGGTGCGAATCCGGCGGTTCAGCGAGGCTCGTCGGAGTTGGCCCCAAGGGTCGGCGAAGGCGAGCCGAAGCTGGGACCGCCGCTTCAATTCCGGAGCGGTCCCGCCACTGTGATCGGGCGTGAATTCACCCCGAGAGCCAGATACTCACGTCGTCGCATCCTGCGATTCGGGGCGGGGACCCCAGAGAGCTGGCAACCGTGACGACGCCGATTTGGATAGCGTCTCCACCGGAAGTCCATTCCACATTGCTGTCGGCCGGCCCCGGTCCCGGTCCGCTGTTGGCGTCGGCGGCGGCGTGGATCGCGCTGAGCACCGAGTACGCCGAGATTGCCGACGAACTGGCGGGGCTGCTGGCTGCGGTGCAGACCGGGGCGTGGCAGGGCCCGTCCGCTGAGGCGTATGTGGCGGCCAATGCGCCGTATCTGGCCTGGCTGATCCAGGCCGGTGCCGCCGGGGCGGCGATGGCCGCGCAGCAGCAGACCGCGGCGACCGCCTACAGCAGCGCATTGGCGGCGATGCCGACGCTGGCGGAGCTGGCGGCCAATCACGCCACCCACGCGGTGCTGGTGGGCACCAACTTCTTCGGTGTCAACACCATCCCGATCGCGCTGAATGAGGCCGACTACGGCCGGATGTGGTTCCAGGCCGCCGCGGTGATGTCCACCTATCAGGCTGTCGCCGGAGGGGCGGTGGCATCGAGTCCGCAGACGGTGGCGGCGCCGCAGATCGTCAAGGCCGAATCGGCCGACGCCAGCCAACCGCAGCTGCCGCCGGACCGGCAGAACGACATCATGGAGTGGCTGCAGAACAGCGGCTACACCGATTTCTACAACAATGTGTTGCAGCCGATGATCAACGAACTGGCGGCCAACCCTTACTTCCAGTCGATTTTCGCCGGCTTCGATCCCTGGCTGCCCGTCCTGGGCAACCCGCTGAGCTTCTTCAGCCCCTACAACATCGCGTTCGCGCTGGGCTACCCGATGGACTTCGGGTCGTTCGCCGCCTACCTGTCGCAGACGTTCGCCTTCATCGCCGCCGACCTCACCGCGGCGTTCGCCTCCGGCAACCCGGGCACCATCGCCGCGACGCTGTTGTTCACCGCCGTGGAGGCGATCGGCACCATCATCACCGACGTGATCGCCCTGCTCAAAACGCTGCTGGAGCAGGCCCTCGTGCTGATCCCGGTCATGCTGCCGATGATGACCGCGGCGCTGGCGCCGCTGGCCGGGGCGCCGCTGGCCGGGCTGGCGGGGCTGTCCGGTCTGGCCGCCCTGCACGCCGTGCCGGTGCCGCTGATCCCGGCGCCGCCGCCGTTCGCCGGTCTGACGGTGGCGCCCACGCCACCGGTCCCGGCGCCCGCCCCGGCTCTCCACCGGGTTCCTGACACCACGAGACGGCGGCCAGCCTAGCGCAGAGCGCCGTGCAAGAATGTC
>NZ_LZMF01000119.1:0-828 GCF_001673565.1 Mycolicibacter sinensis | reverse complement strand
GGGCGGGTAATTGCCCTGGGGCGGAGGCGGGAAGTCAGTCATGGGCACCCTTGGTGTCGATTGATGCGGACTGCCACGCTACCGCAAGGCGCTCTCGCTGTGGCTACCTGCGACGCGGCCCGTCGGACAGGAAGCCCAACAGGTCGTGGCGGGTGATGACGCCGACCGGCTTACCGTCCTCGACCACCATCACCGCGTCGACCTCGGCCAGGGCGGTCGCGGCGACGTCGACCACCTCGCCGGAGCCGATCAGCGGCAGCGGCGGTCCCATGTGCTGCGACACCGCGTCGGCCAGCTTGGCGCGGCCCTCGAAGACCGCCGAGAGCAGGTCGCGCTCGGACACACTGCCGGCCACCTCCCCCGCCATCACCGGCGGCTCCGCGCCGACGACGGGCATCTGCGAGACCCCGTACTCGCGCAGGATCCCGATGGCGTCGCGCAGCGTCTCCGACGGGTGGGTGTGCACCAGGTCGGGCAACACCCCGGACTTCGCCCGCAGCACGTCGGCGACGGTCGGCTGCACCGTCGAGCCGTCCAGCCGCGAGCGCAGGAACCCATAGGACGACATCCAGGAGTCGTTGAAGAGCTTTGACATGTAGCCGCGGCCGCCGTCGGGCAGCAGAACGACAACGAGCGCGTCGGGTCCGGCTTTGACGGCCGCTTCCACGGCCGCCACTACGGCCATCCCGCAGGATCCGCCGACCAGCAGCGCTTCCTCCCGGGCCAGCCGTCGGGTCATGTCGAACGAGTCCGCGTCGGACACCGCGATGATCTCGTCGGGGACCTTCGGGTCGTAGGCGGCCGGCCAGAAGTCCTCGCCGACACCTT
>NZ_LZMF01000118.1:0-749 GCF_001673565.1 Mycolicibacter sinensis | reverse complement strand
TCGCAGGTCAGGTATTGGCGTTCGGCGTCGGTGAGCAGCGGGCCCAGGTGCAGCTGCGCGGCGTTGTTTTCAACGTCGAGGTGCATCACCACGGTGGTGTGGTGGCCGTGGGGGCGGCGGGCGGCTTCGGTGTCCCAGCCGGTTTCGATCAAGCGCAGGAACGCATCGGCGGTGCTCGGCAACGGCGGCCGCTGCTCTGAGGCACCGCCGCCATCCTCGTGATCGCGCTTCCATTCAGCCATCAGCGCATCGAGATGGGACTGTAGGGCGGCGTCGAACTTTGCCGCATCGAGGGGGTTGAGTGTGATGCGCCAGCAGCTGCCGTGTTCGTCGCTGGTCTTGGTGATCGAGCGTTCCGGTTCGGCTCGGGGGTCGGGGTCGGGGCGTGGTTCGAGCTTGACGGCGGTGCGCAGTTGGGTGACGGTGGCGACCCCGACCAGATGCGCGTAGTGCTCATCGGATCCGTCGGCGGCGCGCTGGGCGATCACGCCGACCTGATCGAGGGAGAAGCGGCCTTCGCGCAGGCCTTCGGCGCAGCGGGGGAATTCGTCGAGCCGGTGGGCGATGGTGGCGATGGTGTGGGCGTTGCTCGGGGACACCCCGGTCTTCCAGGCCACCAGTGCCGGGATCGAGCGGACGCCCGTGGCGCCCCACAGGCCGTCGCGGTCGATCTCGGCGACGATCTCCACGATGCGCCCATCGATGGCGTTGCGTTGACCGGTCAGCTCGGATAACTCCTCGAACAGCAC
>NZ_LZMF01000117.1:0-11122 GCF_001673565.1 Mycolicibacter sinensis | reverse complement strand
AGCGCTGGACCCGGAGTCCCTCGGCGGCGAACATGCCGTCGTCGATCAGGATGTGCCGCTGGTCGCCCAGCAGCAGATCGGGGTGGAGGCGCCCGCCAACGCCGACGTGGTCACCCTGCAGGCCGGCTCGTCGCTGCGGCGGGCGGACCGGCAGAAGGACACCGGTCTGCTGCTGGCCATCGTCGACACAGTGACGCTGAATCGCACCTCCGCCGAAGCGGTTTCGGATGACGACCACCCAGGCGGCTCGGTGCAGCGGCCGCGCAATTACGACGACGACAGCCCGCCGACCAACATCGCGCTGCCGCACGAGGGGCTGTCCTACCGGTTCCCCTTCGACACCCAGAAGCAGTCCTATCAGTACTTCGATCCGATCGCGCAGAAGGCCTACGAGGCCAACTACGAGGGCGAAGACGACGTCAACGGGCTGACCACCTACCGGTTCGTGCAGAACGTCGGCTACGACCCGGACGGCAGCTTGAAAGAACCGGTGCGCTACCCGTCGCTGTACGGCCACGACGAGGACGGGGAGATCACCGCTCCGGCCCGGATGTGGAACATCGAGGGCGTCGACCCTGAGGAAGACGTCACCATGACGCGGTACTACGCCGCACAGAAGACGATGTGGGTGGATCCGGTTTCGGGCACCGTCGTCAAGTCGAAGGTGCACGCCAACCACTACTACGCCCGCGATCCGCTGAAGCCGGAGGTGGCACTGGCCGACTACACGGTCACCAGCTCCGAGGAGACCATCGAGGCGCAGGTCGACGCGGCCCGCAACGAACGGGACCGGGTGGCCCTGTGGTCACGGGTCCTGCCGATCACCTTCACCGCCGCGGGGCTGATCTGTTTGATCGGCGGCGTCCTGGTCGGCTGGTTCAGCCTGCCCGCCGAGACCGCCCTGGGTCGGCCGGGCCGCGGCTCCGACGGCGGGTTCTTCGGCGGCTTCGCGCCGAAGTCACCGGTGACCGAGCATGCTTCCGGGGCCGAGGCCGAGACGGAGAAGCTGCCGACGCAACGTCCCCAACTGGACCGTCCGGCGACGCCACCGGAGCCGGGCCCCCCGGATCCCACACCCGATCAGCTCTGACCTCGCGGTGGTGCGAGCCGGGCGCTGGATCGCGCCGTGCTACGCACTGGGGTTGACGCTGCTCATCGCGGCGCCACTGCTGCGGCCGGGCTATCTGCTGCTGCGCGATGCGGTGTCGACGCCGCGGTCCTACCTGACCGCATCCGCCCTCGGTCTGGGTGAGGCGGCACCCCGGGCGGTACCGCAGGACTTCGCGGTGGCGCTGGCTTCCCGGCTGGTCGATGGCGGCATCGTGGTCAAGGCGCTGCTGATCGCGGGCCTGTGGCTGGCCGGCTGCGGCGCGGCGCGGCTGGCGGCGACGGTACTGCCGGAGGCCGGCCTGCCCGGCCGGCTGGTTGCGGTCACCGTCGCGATCTGGAATCCCTATGTGGCCGAACGGTTGTTGCAGGGCCATTGGAGCCTGCTGGTCGGCTACGGGTGCCTGCCGTGGGTGGCAGTGGCGATGCTGAGGCTGCGATCCGGTGGCGGCGGGCTGTTCGGGTTGGTGTTCTTCGTGGCGCTGGCCGGGTTGACCCCGACCGGGCTGCTGCTGGCCGCGGTCGTGGCGTTGGCGTGCGTCGCGGTGCCGGGTTCCGGCGCGCCGAGGTGGTGGTGTGCGACCACTGCGATGGCGATCGCGGCGACCGCCGCGCTGCCCTGGCTGATGGCCGTGGTGGTGGGTTCGGGATCTGTTCGCGGCGAGTCGGCCGGGGTGGCGGCGTTCGCGGCCCGCGCCGAGCCGGGTCTGGGCACCCTGGGCAGCCTCGCCGGGCTGGGCGGGATCTGGAACGCCGAGGCGGTGCCGAGTTCGCGGACCACGGTTTTCGCTGTGCTGGCCACCGCGGTCTTCGTCGGCGTCGTGGCTTTGGGCTTGTCGACGGTACGGGACCGGCCCGCCGCGCGACCACTGCTGATGCTGGCGGGCGCGACGGTGCTGGTGTTCGCCGTATTGGCTACCGGGCCGGGACTGGCGGTGTTGCGCTGGGCGGTCGATGTGATCCCCGGCCTGGGCATGCTGCGCGACGGGCAGAAGTGGGTGGCATTGGCGATGCCCGGCTACGCCCTGGCCGGGGCCGGGGCGGTGGCGGGCCTGCGGGACCGACTGCCGCCGGCGCGGGCAGCGTTGGTGTGCTGCGTCGCGCTGATCGTTGTGCTGCCGGACCTGGCCTGGGGGGTGGCCGGGCGGGTCCAACCGGTGCACTACCCGCCCGGTTGGGCGGCGGTGGCGGCGAAGATCAACGCCGATCCGCGGCCGGTGGCGGTGCTGCCGGCCGACACCATGCGGCACTTCTCCTGGGCCGGGCCGGCCGCGGTGCTCGACCCACTGCCCCGTTGGGTGCGCGCCGAGGTGCTGGCCACCGGCGATCTGAGGGTGGGCGGACAGACCGTGCGCGGTGAGGGCGGCCACGCCCGGGCGGTGCAGCGGGCGCTGCTGTCGGGCGCCGAACCGGCCACGCTCGGCGTCCACGGCGTGGGCTGGGTGGTCAGCGAGTCCGGCACGGACGGCGAAACCGGCGCTGCCGCAAAAACTCTGACGCGCTTGCCGATTTCCTACCGCGACTCAGACTTCACCGTGTACCGGGTCGGTGGCCATGCACCGAAGGTTTCCGGCGGGCCGCGCCGGGCCGTGCTGGCGGCCCATCTGGTGTGGCTGGCGATGCTGGTGGCAGGCGCGGGCGGGCTGGCGGCGCCGCTGGTTCGGCGATGCTATCCGGCGGCGAAGTAGAAGCCGAACAGCAGCCCGAACAGTCCCAGCAGCCACCCGTTCGTGGTCACCTTGAGCCAAGTAGGCGCGTGCCGGACCTCCATGAAATGCCAGATCACCAGCTGAGTCTTGATCGCGGCGATCGACAGCACGATGACGGTGACGGTGGCGTTGAGGTGGTGTGCCTCGCCCCCATCGCGGGCGGTCTGCCAGGACGCTATGGTCACCACCGTCAGCAGCGCCCACACGAAGATCAGCGGATTGCGGCGGTACGCGGTCAGAGCGATCACCTCATCAAGTAGAGCAGCGCGAACAAGATCAGCCACAACACGTCGACCATGTGCCAGTAGGTTGCGCCCGTCTCCACCAAGGACATTCGGGGTTTCGCCGGTCCGCGCAGGCTGCGGATGACGAAGCACAGGATCACCAGCCCCAGGAACACGTGACACAGGTGCATTCCCGTCATCACGAAGTAGTACATGAAGAACAGATTGGTTCCCGGCGTCAGCCCCGCGGTGATCTCCGGGATGTATTCGAACATCTTGAGCAGCGGGAAAGCGGCCCCGCAGGCCAGGGCGCCGCAGAACAACCGGTGTGCATCGGTGGTCTTGCCGGCTCGGGCCGCCGAAGTGCCGAGTGCCACGAAGAGCGAACTGGTCAGCAGCACAACGGTGTTGACAATGCCGATGTTCAGGTTCACCTTGGCCTGACTCGCCAGGAACATGACATGGTCTTGGCCGCGGAAGTACATGTAGGACACGAAGTAGGCGGCGAAGATGAGCAGGTCGCCGATGACGAAGAACCACATGCTCGATTCACCGGGGAGGTGACCGCGTGCACGGGGGCTTGGCGTCATCTCGCTGGTACCGATGCCGGGCCCCGCTTCGACTTCGGTCATGCGACGACTCCGCGGGACGCGTCTCCCACGGATTCAAGTGCAACCCAAGCGTTTTCGAGTTCGGCCTCGGGCTGGTTCTTGATCGATCGGTAGATGCACACGTACACGATGAACTGCCATGACACGTACAGCGTCATGGCGAGCCAGAAGGTCATCAGACCGTTCCAGGCGAAGGGCCCGGACTTGGTGATCCACACCGGCGCGGCCATCAACTCGGTCACGTATTGCCAAACGGTGTAGTAGCCCAGCCATTTCGGTAGGATATTGTTCTCGTCGAGAATGATCGCCAGGCCGAATGCCATCCACATGATGCAGAAGCATCCCAGCGAACCGATGAACGCCAGGTAGCCGAAGTCGTAAAGCATCGCCAGGATCGCCGGGTCGTAGCCGGGACGGAATGCGCCGAGCCCGAAGCAGAACATGCCGAACAGCATGCCGACGATGGTGCCGGTCATCGCACCCATCATGACGGTGTACCGGAACACCGGGCTGACCGACATCCGCTTGATCTGGATGAGATAGCACGCATTCGATACCGGCGCCAGGCCGAACGCCAGTGTCAGCACGGTGCAGGCGATCAGCAGATTGTGCGACTGCATGAAGTCGAGGACCTGTGGCTGCGAGGCGCTCGGCGAGCGGGGCGGCATCATCCAGCTCAAGGGGACGAAGACCAGCCCGAACAGCGCGAAGAAGACCGGGACCGACCAGAAGGCGATCCACTGATCCCGTTTCGCGGCCTTGGTCATGCCAGCGCCTCGCGCTCGTCACCCTGGCGATTCACCACATCGCGCAGAACCGCGAACATGACCACGAGATAGGCGGCGAAAACGCTGAGCCGCAGGGTGAACGAGAGCGAACCGTCCCAGGCCAGCGGCCCGGTTTTGTACAGCAGCGAAAACGCGCTCGGAACCAGCAGAGCGGCCACCGCGATGTTGAAGTGCGCCACCCAGCGCGGGAAGACCGGGTCTGGCCGGACGTCCAGGTAGATGCTGACGGCCAGGCAGAGATTCTGCACGATGATGGTGCCGACGGGTGCGATGAAGAAGAACCACGCCATGTCGTTGAGCAGGCTGATGAGTTGCGGGTCGCGTTCGGGCCGGAACGCCGCCAGCGCCCAGCAGTAGTCCGCGAGGATGAACGCCGTCAGGCCCACCCCGACACAGAGCAGGTAGGCGTAGGTGAAGACGCTGCTCGATGTTGCGGTCCGCGAGATCTGCACCGCGGTCACCGCGAACAGCGGAACCAGCGAGCAGGCGATGAGATTGCACAGGATCGTGACGCCCAATATGCCGGTGACGTTCTCGGCGAAGAAGGCCGCGACTTGTTCGGGGGTCAGCGTCGGCGAGAGCGGCGGCGAGAACACCGGGAACAACAGATAGGCCAGTGCGAACAAGGCCGCCGACGGCGGCACCGTCCACAGCAGGATGCGCTGGCCCCTGGTGTTCATCGCCGTCGCTGTCGTCATCGCCCACCCCTGCCTGGTCTGCCACCACCCGCTCGGTTGCTAGGTCTAACACACTCACTGACAAATGACAACGAAAATGAGAGGGTTGATGGCTTCTGCGCGTGCAGATCTCGAGTTCAGTGACATTTTCGGGTGACATCCGTCAGCGATTGGCTGGGTTGCGGCACAATGGGCGCGTGCCCGAGGCTGCGACCCAGCGTGAGACCCAACGCCGCAAAACACGTGCTCGAGTGCTCGACGCCGCGATCGTGGAGTTTCAGCGGGCCGGCACCAATGCGGCAGACATCAACGCCATCGCCAAGGCGGCGGGGGTGGCGCGCAGTACTTTCTACTTCCACTTCCCCACCAAGGAGCACGTGCTGCTCGAGCTGATCCGGCGAGACGAGATGCGCCTCGCCGAAGAACTCGCGCAATTCCTCGACACCCGCCGCTCGCTGGCGGCGGTGCTGAAGGTGATCGTGGAGCTGGTCCTGGCCCTCGAAAGCCGCTGGGGCGCAGCATTGTTCCGCGATGTCTTGAGTCTCTACTTCTCGCCCAACCGACCCGAACCGGAGCAGTGGGCCAGTCACCCGACCTTCGTGCTGCTGGCCGCCGAGATCGAACGGGCACGCGTTCGCGGTGAGCTCTACGACGACGTGGACGCCTACCACAGCGCGGCGTTCTTTCTCCTCGGCGTCTACGCGTTGCTGACGACGGTGGGCGAATCCCAGGCGGAGCGCGATGTGGCACTGAAGAAATTCGTGACCAGTACCCTGCGCAGCATGGTTCCGCAGGCCTGATGGCAGCGCCATCCGGAGCGACTAGGTCCTAGTTCAGTGGGCTTTGCGGATTTGGAGACCAGCAACGCCCGGCAGCTCGCCGTCGCGTCGCATCAGGGCGCGCCCCCGTGTCGCCGATGAGGCGTACAATCGAACGTATGTTCGAAGTTACCGACCTGCCCGACCCCGACGCCCTCGCCGAGCTCGACGAGGCCGCGCTGGTGGCAGCGATCGGAGGGTGGGCCCAAGCGGAGTCCGTCGCGGCCTCCCGCCGCCTCGCGGCGATCGCCGAGCTGGTGGGCCGGAAACTATACGAGGACCCAGCGCATTCAAAATGGGCCTGCGACGGCTGGGACGCGGTGGCGGCCGAAGTCGGTGCGGCTTGCGATACCAGCCACGGGAAAGCATCCGGGCAGATGTATTTGGCTTCAGCGCTGCGCGAACGCCTTCCCAAGGTGGCGGCACTGTTCGCCGCCGGACAGCTCAACGCCGCCCTGGTGTCGACCATCTCCTGGCACACCACCTTGATCCAAGACCGTCGGGCCCTTGCCGCCGTCGATACCGCACTAGCAGCCGACGCCCTGCACTACGGGCCACTGTCGGCGTTCAAGACCGGGCAGGCCATCGACGCGATCATCGAGGCGCACGACCCGGAAGCCCTGCGCCGCAGCCGTCAACATGCCCGCTCCCGGGACCTGGTGGTCGACAAACGCAACACCGACCATGCCACCACCCCGCTGTGGGGCCGGCTGCACGCCCACGACGCCGAAGCCCTCGACCGGCGGCTGATGGCAATGGCGCACAGCGTGTGCGACGACGATCCGCGCACCATCGCCCAACGCCGCGCCGACGCCCTCGGCGCGCTGGCCGCCGGCGAGCAGATCCTGGTCTGCGGGTGCGGCAACGAGGACTGCCCCGGCGCCCAGGACCGTCCGGCAAGCTCGGTGCTGATCCACGTGGTCGCCAGCGCCGAAAGCATGGCCACCGGCGTCGACGCGCACCGCAACGGTGAAGACCCACCGCCGCCGCCGATCAACCGCCGGAACCTGTTTGCGCCAGTAGAGCGCCCCACCGAGCCCGACCCGCCCCCGAAGGTTCCGCCGGCGCTGCTGCTGGGCGGACCGCTGATCCCAGCACCCATGCTGGCCGAACTGATCGCCGCCGGCGCCACCGTCAAACCGGTGCGACACCCCGGACCCGATAGTGCCCCCGAGCCGAGGTACCGGCCCTCGACCGCATTGGATGAGTTTGTGCGCTGCCGGGACATGACGTGCCGGTGGCCCGGCTGTGACCGGCCGGCGGAATTCTGCGACCTCGACCATGCGATCGCCTATGCTCTCGGCGGGCCGACACATCCGTCGAACCTGCGTTGCCTGTGCCGAAAGCATCACTTACTCAAGACGTTTCACGGCTGGCGCGACCAGCAACATGCCGACGGTACCATCGACTGGCTCAGTCCGACCGGCCAGACCTACACCACCCGCCCCGGCAGTCGACTGCTGTTCCCCGCCCTCTGTGAACCGACCGGCCGCCTACCCGCACCGACTGACCGACAATCGGATTCGGCCGGCCGAACCCTGATGATGCCCACCCGACGGCGGACTCGGGCCCAGAACCGCACCCGGGCGATCATCGCCGAACGCGCCCTCAACACCCGACCCCCGCCATCCTGACCGGGGGGACCCTCAACCCAGGAAGCGGGCGCGCACTTCCGGCGCCGGCACCGGACAGGTGTCGTGCTTGCCGCCGATTCGGTAACGGATGGCGGCGAAACGGTCGTAGAGCCGGTCGCGGATTCCGGCGGGAATGATGCGGGCCGCCAGGAGTAGCCGGAACGGCCCGGCCAGATAGCGCACCATCTCCAGGGCCCCGGCTGATCGGACACTGACTCGCTCATCGGGTCGACCTGGGTTGTCGACGAACACCATGGAGTCGATGTCCTGCAGATCCGGATGGCGCTCGATGACCGCGCGGGCGAAGTCGCTGTCCAGGGCGGCGAATCGCAGGGTGCCGTGCCGGTCGTGGCGAAGGATGGTCTGGACCGATCGGTTGCAGACCCCACAGACGCCGTCGTAGAGCAGCACCGGAGCAGCATGGTCGTTCGTCATCGGTGCACCTCCACGTCGTTCAGACCACCCCGCTGACGTAGCGCCGTTCGCAGACCGCCGCCAAGACCTCGCGGAACCCGTCAGCGCTTTGCCGCCAAGAGAATTCGGCGCTGCGGTCCTGCGCCTTGCCGCCGAGCTGTTCGCGCAACACCGGGTCGGCCAGCAGTCGGTGCAGCTGCTCGACGAGCTGGTCGCGGTCGTCGACCAGCAGGCCGGTCACGCCGTCGACGATGGAATCGGACAGCCCCCCGGAATCCCGGTAGCCGATGGTAGGCACGCCGTGCTGGCCGGCCTCGATGACGGCCAGGCCCCAGCCCTCCTTGCGGGACGGCAGCACATGCACCCACGCCTGTTGCACCAGCCGATGTTTGGTGTCCTCGTCGACATGGCCGTGGAAGGTGACCGCGTCGGTGATCCCCAGCGCCGCGGCGTGCTGCACCAGCCGGTCGGCCCACCAGCCGCCGCCGATAACGTCGAGGCGCAGGCCGGGCACCCGGGTGTGCAGGGCGGCGACCGCGTCCAGCGCATCCTCGATCTGCTTGTGCGGCACCAGCCGCGACAGCACCACCACCCGGGGCGCGTCGGCCCGCGGACCGGTCAGCGTCGGCGGCGGCGCCTCGTCGAGCCCGTTGCGCACCACCGCGATGCGTTCGGCGCTCACCCCCAGTTCGATCAGATCGCGCGCCGACGGCAACGACACCGTCAGGTACTGGTTGCGCCGGTTCAGCCACGGCGACAACCTCGACTCCACCAGCCAGCCGATCCGGCTCAACACCGGCCCGGCCACCGGCCACTGCTCCCGGTGGCAGTGGTGCACCAGCATCGCCACCCGGCGCCCGTAGATCAGCCGCGCCAAAAACGGCAGCCCGTTCTGGGTGTCGATCACCGCGTCCGGCCGCACTCGCCGCAGCGGTCCCAGACCGACGCGCGCCGCCGCCATCACCGCCAGCGCCCACAGATACACCGTGTAGGGGCCGCCGCGGCGGCTGATCCGCACCCCGTCGACGACCTCGTGTTTGGGTGCGCCGGGGTAGCGGGCGGTGCGCAGTGTGACCGCGACTCCGGCGGCGGCCAGCTCGGCGCCGATGCGCTGCAGATAGGTCTCGCTGCCGCCGCCCTGGGGATGTCCGGTGTCACGCCAGCACAACAGCAGGACGGAGCGCACAGCGGACACAGGACTACAGGGTAGTCCGCCTAGGCTTGGCCCGGTGGCCGCCACCGAGCTGTTCGCACGACGCGCGACGCTGGGCCGCTCAATGCGCCTGCTGGGACAGTTCCGCTACGAACAGAGCGACCCGGCCCGGTTCTACGGTGCGCTGGCCGCGGACACCGCCACCCTGGTCACCGACCTGTGGCGGGGCGTCAACGGGGACGACCCGGCCGGCAGAACCCTGCTCGACGTCGGCGGCGGGCCGGGATACTTCGCGACCGCATTCGCCGAGGCCGGCCTGCGCTACATCGGGGTGGAGCCGGACCCCGGGGAGATGCACGCGATGCAGGCGGCCAACCCCGTTTCTTCCCCGGGTGCCTTCGTGCGGGCCTCCGGGATGGCGTTGCCGTTCGCCGATGACAGCGTGGACATCTGCCTGTCGTCCAACGTCGCCGAGCATGTGCCGCGGCCCTGGCGACTCGGCAACGAGATGCTGCGGGTCACCAGGCCGGGCGGGCTGGTGGTGCTGTCCTACACGGTCTGGCTGGGTCCGTTCGGCGGCCATGAGATGGGACTGACCCACTATCTGGGCGGCGTGCGCGCCGCCGCGCGCTACACCCGCAAGCATGGCCATCCACCCAAGAACAACTACGGTTCGTCGCTGTTTGCGGTGTCGGCGGCCGAGGGGCTGCAGTGGGGCCGCCACACCGGCGCACTGGTCGCGGCTTTTCCCCGTTATCACCCGCGATGGGCGTGGTGGATGACCTCGGCGCCGGGCCTGCGGGAGTTGTTGGTGAGCAATCTGGTGCTGGTTCTGCAACCCCGATGACGGATTGACTGCAACGTGTTCTAATCCGTCCGTCGGCTAGGTAGGGTGACGCCCATGAGCGACTCCAGCATCACCGAATACGACTCCCTCTTCATCGGCGGCAAGTGGACCGCCCCGTCCACCGACCAGGTCATCGAGGTGCACTGTCCGGCCACCGGCGAGTACGTCGGCAAGGTGCCGCTGGCGGCCAAGGCCGATGTGGATGCGGCAGTGGCGGGCGCGCGCGCCGCCTTCGACTCCGGGCCCTGGCCGTCGACCCCGCCGGCTGAGCGGGCCGCCGTCATCGCCGCCGCTATCAAGCTCATGGAGGAGCGCAAAGAGCAGTTCACCTCGCTGCTGGCCGCCGAGACCGGGCAGCCGCCGATGGGCGTTGAGACCATGCACTGGATGAGCTCGCTGGGGGCACTGAACTTCTTCGCCGGCCCCGCCGTCGACGAGGTCAGCTGGGAAGAGGTCCGCACCGGCGCCTACGGCCAGACGATCGTGCGCCGGGAACCGCTGGGTGTGGTCGGTGCGATCGTGGCCTGGAACGTGCCGCTGTTCCTGGCGGTCAACAAGCTGGGGCCGGCGCTGCTGGCCGGTTGCACGGTGGTGCTCAAGCCGGCCGCCGAGACCCCGTTGAGCGCCAACCTGTTGGCGCAGGCGTTCGCCGACGCGGGCCTGCCCGAAGGGGTGCTGTCGGTGGTGCCGGGTGGCGTGGAGACCGGCCAGGCGCTGACCTCCAACGCCGATGTGGATGTCTTCTCCTTCACCGGCAGCTCGGCCGTCGGCAAGGAGATCGGCAAGCGCGCCGCCGAGATGCTCAAGCCGTGCACCCTGGAGCTCGGCGGCAAGTCGGCGGCCATCGTGCTCGAAGACGTCGACCTGGCGTCGGCGGTCCCGATGCTGGTGTTCTCCGGGATCATGAACACCGGCCAGGCCTGCGTGGCCCAGACCCGCATCCTGGCGCCGCGCTCGCGCTACGAGGAGATCGTGGAGGCGGTCAAGAACTTCGTCACCGCCATGCCGGTCGGGGTGCCCAGTGATCCGGGCGCGCAGGTCGGCGCGTTGATCAGCGAGAAGCAGCGCGAGCGGGTCGAGGGCTACATCGCCAAGGGCATCGAGGAGGGTGCCCGGCTGGTGTGCGGCGGCGGCCGTCCC